>JAVBKC010000112.1:0-2676 GCA_031554255.1 Niveibacterium sp. | reverse complement strand
GTTTATGCTTTTTGATCGCTTTTAACTTATTGGTTAATTTACCGAATAACATTGCCAATCCGATTAAAGAACTAACACAAAGTATCAGGGAAATTGCGAATAAAAACTATTCGGAGCGGGTACATTTTACCAGCCACAGCGAATATGGAGATTTGGCAAAATCGTTTAATACGATGGCGCAAAAACTTCAGGAATACAACGATAGTAATTTGTATAAGTTGTTCTTCGAAAAGAAACGACTTGAAACGCTTATCAATAATATGAATGATCCTATTATTGGATTGGATAATGACGGAATTATTTTATTTGTGAATGATGAAGCACTGAAAATTATTGGTTTAAAATGGGAAGATGTTGTAGGGAAATCGGCTTCTACCCTAGCCTTGTCGAATGATTTAATTCGGTCTTTGATTGTAAAAGAAGAGATTGATTCTCCGAAAAAACAACCGCTTAAAATTTACGCACACGGAAAAGAAAGTTATTTCGAAAAAGAAATTCTAAATATTACTATAATTCCAACAGGAGAAGAAAAAGAAATCAATATTGGCGATGTGATTATTCTGCGAAATATTACTCTTTTTAAAGAACTTGATTTTGCTAAAACCAATTTTATTGCAACCGTTTCGCACGAATTAAAAACGCCAATTGCGTCTATAAAACTAAGTCTTCAATTGCTTGAAAATGCAAAAACCGGCAACATGAACCACGATCAGAAACAATTGGTTGAAAGTATAAAAGATGATAGTCAAAGATTATTAAAAATCACTGGCGAATTGCTGAATTTATCGCAACTTGAAACAGGAAATATTCAGCTGAATATCGAAAAAAGCAATCCGCACGAAATTGTAAATTATGCTGTAGAAGCTGTAAAAGTTCAGGCGGATCAAAAACAGATTAAATTGGTTATTCATGCTGATGAAAACCTTTCAGCCGTAAAAGCAGACAGCGAAAAAACAGGCTGGGTTTTGATTAATTATTTGTCGAATGCCATACGATATTCTTCTGAAAAAAGTACGATTATCATCCAATTAAAAAAAGAAAACAATCAAATCGTATTTCAGGTTATCGACACCGGAAAAGGAATTGACGCCAGATATAAAGACAAAGTTTTTGATAAATATTTCCAGGTTCCCGGAAGTCAAAAATCAGGAACCGGATTGGGTTTAGCAATCAGCAAAGAATTTATTGAAGCGCAAAACGGAAGCGTTGGCGTAGAAAGTAATTTAGGCCTGGGAAGTACGTTCTGGTTCTCATTAAAAGTTTAAAAAAGAGCCATAGGCTCAAACTATATTGTAGGGCTGGACTTCAGTCCAGTTCAGACAAAGTATGTAACATTAGGATAAAAATTTTCAAAAAAAGCTCCAGCGGAGCGTAATGTTTATAGCAATTATATAGATTCTCAAAATAAAGCTCCAACGGAGCGACATTCATCGTGATTACAAACATGCCACCCCGATGGGGTTATTAAAATGTAATGAAATTTTTCTATAAACATATCGTCCCGCTGGGACTTACTTTATATTGCAATTGAAATTGAAATTTGAAATTGAAAAATTACGTATTCGAAGTATTATTTTTAATCTCCATAACCTCTCGTTTCACTTCCAAAAGCAGATCCTTCATACTTTGCGATTCCGTCTGTTCATGACGTCTATCGCTTCTTCCAATATTACATTCGTATTCCCAAATCTCTAAAATATCTGAAGCTTTCACTTCGTAATTCGGATAAAAGCGATTATCTGATTCCAGAACCAAGGCATTCTTTTTATTTTTATTGAGACGTTTGTAAACCATACCTTCATTTTTGGTAATCAGGATATAGGTTTTGCCATCCATAACCTCGCCCAGCCTTTCTACATAACGCCCAATAATAATCGAACCGTCTTCGTGTGGTGGCATCGAATCGCCTTCTACCGGAAATCCGCGATGTTTGCCCGGACCCAAAAACGGAAGTGAAACCTGCTGCAAACTTTCAATATATTCTGGATCGGCATAGCCATTTAGATAACCTGCTTTTGCTTTTTGACTTACAATTTCGATAAAATTTTCTCCGAATCGATCGACTTGTATAGGTAAAATGAGTCGGTTTCCTTCTAATTTTATCAAATTTTCCACATCAATTTTGCGTATATCGACAGACAGTATCAAATCAATACTCATATGAAAATATAAAGCGATCTGCTTTAAAATATCATACGGTGCTTCTGAAGTTCCGTCTTCGTATTTAACGTATCTACCTCTGGTAATTTTTAGGTTTTCAGCTAATTTCTCTTGTGATATTTTATGCTTAACCCTCAATGCTCTGATATTGTCTGAAAATAAGGACATAATTAATTTGTTATAATTTGGAACATCAAATATACAAAAAAATGTTCTTATCTGTGCTAATTTTGTTGTACAAAAACAAAGGAAATGGCAAGGGCGATTGTACACATGGATTTGGATACCTTTTTTGTATCCTGCGAAAGGCTAACTAACTCAGAATTAAACGGTATTCCGTTGATTATTGGTGGTGGCGATCGCGGTGTTGTAGCCTCTTGTTCGTATGAAGCACGTTACTTTGGAGTGCGTTCTGCGATGCCTATTCACATGGCGATGAAACTTTGTCCACAAGCCAAAGTAATGAAAGGTGATATGGAATTATACTCTCAATTATCGCATGATGTTACCCAGGTT
>JAVBKC010000059.1:0-28491 GCA_031554255.1 Niveibacterium sp. | reverse complement strand
GCTTGTGGACGACACCGTGCCCACCTCGACAAACAATAGCCGGGTTCGCTACTAGTTCATCCGCGCATTTGTAGCGGGGCAATGACCCGCTGACGACTGGGCGGAACAAAAAAAGCTCCATAAAGGAGCTTTTTTATTGCGCGTCAGCTAAAGCAATATATTTCAGGCGTGTATGCATACGCTCACGAACAATGCTTATCTCCGGAATTGCCGCTGCTGTGCGAGACATTACTCAGTTGTCGCGATGCCTTTTCAAGCGCACCAACGCGCTCGACCATCATGTCCGAAATCAAACGCATCATGGCATTGGCGCTTTGAGTTCTGGCACGGATCAGGTCGATTTCGTCCTGGAGGACTCGCAGATCCAAACGCCGATCAGGCGATGTTGACTCGATATGCGCGTCGATTGCGGCACGACGCGTGGCGACAAAGGCTACCGGATCGCTTTCAGACAAGCGACGCCACTCATCGAAACTAAGGCCTCCCATCTGCCCTCCTTGAACGAGTCAAGCCGTTGGAATCGGCAACTAGAGGTGGATGCTACGCCCGCACGACGGACTACAACAATCGATTTTTTCCGAAAAATAGACAGGCTGTGAAAAACCCCGGCATAAATGCCGGGGCCTGCTGCAACGCGCGGTCGGGCGACTCCGGGCAAGCGCCGGACATACCGGCACGTGTCCCGAAAATTGCACGGAAATCAGGCGGCGGCGGGCAATGCCCTTTGCAGCATGGCCTGGCGCGTCGTACCACCCTGTTCGGCAGAAGAGCCCAGCAGTTCCTTCATATCGAGGATCAGCACGATCTGACCGTTCGACAGCGTTGTCACGCCGGCTACGCCCTTCGGCCTGAAGGTGTCGAGCGATTTGATCACCGCATCTTCCCGGCCAGCAAAGGAATCGATCGCGAGCACGTAATTGCGCTCGGCCGTCTGCATCAGCACACCGTATTCGGGAGCCTGTTCGCGCGGCCATCCGAGCAGATCGGAAAGCGTGTGAATCGGTAAGACTTCGCCGCGCACGACCATCGTTGCGCGACCGCCGACTTCCTGTACATGTTCGCTCTCGATCGGCAGGATTTCGCGCACCATTGACAGCGGTACCGCGAAAGGCTGATCGGCCAAACGCACGACGAGTACTGGCAGAATCGCCAGCGTCAGCGGCAACGAGATCAGGAAACTCGTGCCCGAACCCTGGGCCGAGCGGATGTCGATCGTGCCATTGAGCTTCAGAATGTTCGTGCGAACGACATCCATGCCGACGCCACGACCCGAGACATCAGAAATCTGGGCAGCCATTGAGAAGCCCGGTAGGAAGACGAGGTTGTAACTCTGCCGCTCGTCCATCAGGTTGGCTTCTTCGCTGGTGATCAAGCCACGTTCGAGCGCCTTTGCACGCAGTTTTTCCGCATTCATGCCACGACCGTCGTCGGCGACGACGATCACGATATGATCGCCTTCCTGGCGCGCTTCGAGGCGGACCTTCGACTTCTCTGGCTTACCCGCAGCGATCCGCTCTTCGGGCTGTTCCACGCCATGATCGACCGCATTGCGGATCAAGTGAATGATGGGATCGGACAGATCCTCGATCATCGTTTTATCGATTTCGGTTTCCTCGCCCAACAGCACGAGATCGACATCCTTGCCCAGGCTGCGAGCAAGGTCGCGTGCGATGCGTGGATACTTCTGGAATAGCCTGCCTATCGGCTGCATCCGCGT
The DNA here is from genome assembly GCA_031554255.1 of Niveibacterium sp. Taxonomy (GTDB): domain Bacteria; phylum Pseudomonadota; class Gammaproteobacteria; order Burkholderiales; family Rhodocyclaceae; genus Niveibacterium. The sequence continues at coordinate 26,774 of JAVBKC010000059.1, read as the reverse complement.
CTTCATGACCGCGTTCTGGAGGTCGGAGACGAGCAGATCAAGCTGGCTAACGGCTGCGTCGAGCGCATGCAGCGTCTCGGAGTCCGATAGCCCGTTGATGATGTCCGAACGCAGCGCGTTGAGGCGGTTCTTGGTCAGGCCGATTTCGCCCGAAAGATTTAGAACCTGATCGAGGCGCGATGTGTCGACTCGGATCGAATTATCGCGCTGGCGTTCGCTGTCACGACGCCCAACCGGGGCACCGCTGCCAGGCTTGTCGCTTGCTCGGCGACCTGTCGCGGCCTGGACGGTGGCATCCACATCCACGTCCTTATCGACGAGATTATTATTAGCTTCGACAAGCGGCCCACCACCGGCCACCGCCACATAGAGTGCGCTCCAGTCGAGATCGTCTTCGCCCTTCTGAACCGCGCGCGTGGCGGCTACCGGAACGAGCGCGGTTTCTGTGCGCGGCATATTTGCTTTCAACTCGCCTGCAATCGCGAGTTTGAGTCTTTCGATCAGATTCGAATCAGCGGCCGCCGGCTGCATGCCGTGCTCGAGCGCGCCGAACATGTCACGCACCGAACCGGTCGCGGCCATGATGACGTCCATCATTTCCGAAGTGACCGGCAATTCCGCATTACGCAGCTTGTCGAACAGATTCTCGGTCAGATGGCAAAGCGTGACCAGTTCCGTCGCATTCAGGAAACCCGCCCCGCCCTTGATCGTATGGAAACCGCGGAAGATCTCGTTGAGCAGGGCAGTGTCGTTGGGTGCGCGCTCCAGATCGACAAGTTTGTTGTCCACGCCGGACAATAGGTCGCCCGCCTCGATCAGAAAGTCCTGCAGCAGATCTTCCATTCCACCGAAATCGCTCATGGTGCGCTCCGTAATACTGTTCTTTATGTGGTCGAACCGGATCAGAAACCCAGACTATCGAGCAAATCGTCAACCTGGGCCTGGTCGGTCACGACATCGTCGCCAGCGCTGATGACCGGGCCGTTGAGCAGGCCATCGTTGGCTGGATTGCGGCGGCTCTCCGGCATAACGTCGAGCAAAACGCGCAGCAATTCCGATTCCATGCTTGCGGCCATATCGACGATTTTCTTGATGACCTGGCCCGTCAAATCCTGAAAATCCTGCGCCATCATGATTTCCATCAACTGCGCATTTGTCAGCTTGGTATCATTGGCGACTCGTCCCATGAACTGGTGCGTTTCGCCGGCAAGATCCTTGAATTCAGTGACCGAAAGTTCTCGTGCATAAAGCCGCTTCCAACGCGAATCCAATGCGTTTGCATCGGCTTCCATGCTTTCCTGTAGCGGTTGAGCCACATCGGTCGCATTAAGTACGCGACTGGCGGCCTGCTCGGTCATCGTCGCGATGTAATTGAGCCGCTCGCGTGCGTCAGGAATCGCACGCGCCGTTTCCTGCAGCTTGCGATCGTAGCCAAATTCGCGTAGCGAATCGTGCAGCATCCGCGTCATTTGGCCAATCTTGTTGAAGATCGACTCTTGACGCTCTTCCGCCGTCAAGGGAGGGTCATTGCGAATTTCGGATGCCTGCCCCCCATTCACGTTACCGACCGCAGCGGATTTAGGCGTTGTTGCCGCATTCACAATGTTGTCGAAAAGCGCCTGGAGGTCGTCGTTATCACCGGATCCCTGATTGGTCGGCATGCTTGCCATGTCTGGCTCCCGTAGTTCTGTTTGCTGCAACATCGTCGGCACGCCAACCCGCGCACCCGGCCATGTTTATTTACCCATTTTTTCGAAGATCTTGCCGAGCTTTTCAGACATGGTCGCTGCCGTGAAGGGCTTGACGATGTAACCGTTCGCTCCGGCCTGGGCCGCCTGGATGATGTTTTCTTTCTTTGCTTCGGCCGTGATCATCAACACGGGGAGTTCCTTGAGTTGTGCGCTGGCGCGAATCGCCTGGAGCAACTCAATGCCAGTCATGTTCGGCATATTCCAGTCTGTTACGACGAAATCGAAACCTCCGGCCTGGAGCTTCTGTAGCGCTACAGCGCCGTCTTCAGCCTCCTCGACGTTGGTGTAGCCGAGTTCCTTGAGTAGGTTTCGCACGATGCGTCGCATCGTCGAAAAATCATCGACTACCAGGAATCTCATTTTGGGATCGGACATATTGTTGCGCTCCGGGCTTAGTCCCTGTTTTGTTTCATTAGCAAATACGGACGCAGCGTCTCGGAAAGAACTTCTGCATCGAACTTCGCGACATAGGCATCGACCCCTACGGATTTACCCATCGCGCGGTTGGCTTCGGACGACAATGACGAGTGCATGATCACGGGAATTCCATTGAAACGGGAATCCGATTTGATATGCCGCGTCAACACGTAACCATCCATTTCCGGCATCTCGGCATCGACAAGAATCACGTCGAGTTCGTCGGAGAGCCTGCGTTTCTGCAACTGAGCATGCGAGGCCATGCTCTCGAGCCGAGTCCAGGCTTCCAGGCCATTGAGCGCATGTTTGTGGTGTATGCCCATTTTGTCGAGCACTTCGGTGATTTTCCTGCGAGCAACCGAGGAATCATCAACGAAGAAAATATTGGCTTCGATTTGGTCGTCGAGCGCAATGATCTGCCCGATCGGCGCCTCGCCGAAGGTTTCGGCGAGAATGGATTCGACATCAAGAATCGATACCAAGCGCCCGTCGGGCAACTCGGTGATCGCGGTGATGAAATTGCTCGTCGCCGATTGTACGTTTTCGGGCTGGCGCACCTTGTCCCATTCGACCCGAATGATCCGGTCGACGTCATGGACCAGGAAACCCAGCGTGCGCTTACTGTATTCGGTAACCATCATCGAACCGCCTAGCGGTTCGTCGCGTTTTTGCAAGCCGAGCGTGCGGCCCAGAGAGAGCACCGGAATTACGTTGCCGCGCAAAGAAATCAGGCCCTCGACGCCGCCCGGCATGTTCGGTGCACGCGTGATAAACGGCGTTTTGGAAACTTCGCGAACCTTGAACACATTGATTCCGAAGGTCTCGCCTGTGCCGAGCGAGAACAACAAAATTTCCATGCGGTTGGAGCCGGCCAACGAGGTGCGGGCATCCACTGCATCAAACAGATTGCCTTCAGCGCGATCCATTTCCCGGGTACTCCTTCAAGCGGCCGCGCCTTCGGGCGCGCCATCGATATAAGTGCGCAAGGCTTCGGCCAAGCGGCGCGGTTCGAATTTAGAAACATAAGCATCAACACCGACCGATTTTCCCAGCGTCTGATTCGACATGCCCGAAAGAGACGAGTGCATCAGAATGGGGATGCCTTCGAAACGCGGGTCGGACTTGACCGTCTTGGTCAGGATATAGCCGTCCATCTCGGGCATCTCGATGTCCGTGAGTATTAACGTGATCAGATCGGACACCTTGCGATTACTCGTTTGGGCATGCTGCGCGATGCGCTGGAGCTCTTCCCATGCCGCGCGACCGTTGATGGAGCCGATCGCCTTCACGCCGATCTGTTGCAGCGTGCGCTCGATCTGCTTGCGCGCGACCGCTGAATCGTCGGCAAAGAACACCGTAGCCTCTTTGTGCTTGACCGGCTGAATGTCTTTAAACATGAATTCGTCGTCGTAGCGGGTAACCTCAGCGAGCACCTTTTCGACGTCGAGCAACATAATCAGGCGTTTGTCGGTCAGCTCGGTAACCGCAGTCACGAGACCGCCCATTCGATTCGTCATCATTTCGGGCGGCACGCGCATCTGCGCCCAATCCAGGCGCAGGATCGTATCGACCGCCTCGACCAGGAAACCCTGAGTGTGACCGTTGTACTCGGTCACGATCATGATTTCGCGCTTACCGTTACTTTCGATTCCGCTGTACTTGCCCAAGTCGATGACGGGCACGAGTTGTCCGCGCAACGACACCATGCCCTCGACGGCCGCCGGCATATCCGGGGCTTCGGTGATGGGCGGCGTGCGCATAACTTCGCGGACCTTGAAAACGTTGATACCAAAGCTTTCGCGCCGCCCGGTCCGCAGGTTCTCACCCAACGTGAAAAGCAGGATTTCGAGCTTGTTTGTACCCGCAAGGCGGGTACGCGCATCGACGTTCTTGAGCAGTTCGGACATGCTTCTCTCCAGCGGGATATTGCGTCAGAGCTTGAGGATATGCTGCAGCTTACGGCACGAACCCGCACAACTTGAGCGGGAAAAGCGGCCGGAAACCGCTTCTGATGCGGCAATCGACCCGCGAGCCGCCCTTGTGTCGGCCCATTTCTGGTTTGGGTCGGGCCGAAATATCGTGCATCATTTCATCCGTGTCGTAGGGAAAATTTCGCCGGCCGTGCCGTCGAACTCCGTATGATACTTGCCCTCGCCCTCGACCGGAACCTCTTCGGCGCCGCGCGTATGCGTAGTTCCGAAAGCACTAGCCGCGCGCTTCCGTCGTTTTGTACTGGAATCGCCATCCCCCGCTCATCCTCGCCATGCATCCAATCGCTTCCCCTGCTGTTGCGAACGCCTATTTGTCCGGTTTATTGCGCAGTCATTACTGCACCCTTGTAACCAGCTAACGGCGGCAGCACGACAGACTTTAGGGCGCTGCAGCATTTTCGAGCGCCAGCCGCGCCCGTTCCGACATTACGAGAACCAAATGGAGCGTCGCTCGCGTGGCGCCGACGAAGAGCTTGCGGCGGGCGGTTTCGTCGAGTGTTTCGAAATCGATTTCGCTCATGATCACGCAGGGCGCACTCTGGCCCTTGAAGCGGTAGACGGTTTCGCAAAGCACGTCGCCTGCGGAAAAGCGCGGCGATCCGTGATCGTCGTACTCGCCGGTAAAGTGGCGCAGTGGAATCGGGCCAAGTTTGTCCAGGCCGGAGAAGACCGAGCGCTCGCGACCGTGGTACGAGAGCAGCACGATCTGCTCGCGCGAAAACCCTTGCCCGATCGCAGCCGTCACCGCGCGCCGCGTGCGTTCGACGAGGTTTTCGCGGTCGCTGAAGGTTTCGATGACGACCGGACTACCGAGAATCGGACTGCCGGCCGCAATCGTTCCCTCGGCGAGCAGACGGTTGATGACCGCGACAATTTCGCGCGGGCTGCGATGGTTCGTCTCAGAACGCAGGCCGACCCAACCCGGCAGCGCCACGGGCTCCTTGCCGTAGAGGTTCTGCCACGGATCTTCGAGCCACCAGCCGCGGCCCTCGGGCTTGAGCAGCCGCAGCACCGAATCCCGCCAGGCGGCCGAAAAATCCTGCCCTTCGTCGACGATTAGTTCGTCGAACAGCCAGTCGGCCGGCAAGGCCATGCTCGCGAAGGCGTTCTCGATGCGCGAGAAGGCATCGGGCTGGCGGAAATCCGGATTGAGTCCGGTCGAACGCAGCACGCGGTTGCAAAGCTGGTGATAGGAAGCGACTTCGCCACCTTCGGGTACAAGCTTCGCGAAATGATCGGCCAGCGGCCGATTCAGACAGACGAAGAGCGGTCGGCGGCCAGCAGCGAGCGCTTCGCGATAAACCGCCAGCGCGAGCTGCGTTTTGCCCGAGCCGGCCGTGCCAATCACGCGCAGCCGGTGCGGGTTCATCTCGATTCGTCGTGCCCAGTCGGCAAGCCCGCCCGCAAGGCGCAGATAAAGCGTGCGCGCGGCATCCGCGACCGCGCCGACATCGGGTTGCAGTTCGAGTTCGTCGGCTAACACCTGCTGTACGACAAGATTGGTTTTCGGGTCGATTTGGCCGGCGAGCAGGCTTTGCAGGATCGTCACCAGATCCGCGCGCCGCTTCGCATCGACTATACGGGCTGCGTCCAGCCCGGCTGTCTCGGGCTGGCGCACTTGGTAATCGGGCAGGAACAGCAAGGGCTCGATTGGCGGCGGCATACCGCCCAGCGCGCGTTCGAGCTTGGCATGCAGCGTCGCTACGCTGCGCCCGAGCCGGTGCGCAAAATTGAGCGGACGGCCAGCCTGCAGCTTAACGATGCCTTGCGGCGTCTCGCTCACAAAACCGGTGCGCTGCTCGATGACCGCGAGCGCCCCGCCCGGCCCCATCACCACGAAATCCACCTCGCCGAAGATCGAATGCCCCGCCTCGACGCGATTCCAGTGCAATCCGTGGAAAACCGTGAAGCCATCGGGCAATGCGCGCTCGAACAGCGCCAGCGTATCGCGTGCGCGCGCCTGCGCCGGAAGGCTTATCGCATCGGGCGAACGCTGCCAGCCGTCGGGAATGATTCGTGCCATGAATGGTGTCCGCAAGACGTAAGCGCGGATTGTCGCGCGAATTGCGCTTCCGATAACGGAGCCTGGCGCGCCACCGGCCCCGGCCTATTAAACTCCCGTCCCATGCCTATGAAGATTACGTTTTCCAACCGCTTCGAATACCTGCTCGAAGCTCTGTTGCTACGCCTGGCCGCCGAGACACCCGGCGCCTTCGACGCACAGACCGTAATCGTCCCGAATATCGCCGTGCGACGGCGTATCGAACTGGCCGTGGCCGACCGCTTCGGCGTCTGCGCGCGGATCGAGTTCCCGTTCCTGGGCCAGTGGCTCTGGCAGGAAACCGCGCGCTGGATGGAAACTCCCGAGCGCTCGCCGCTAGACCACGGACGGCTGGCCTGGGGCATCTATGCGGTGCTCGGCGACAGCGCCTTCGTCGGCGCATTCGCGCAACTCTCCAACTACCTGGCCCGAGCCGATGTCGCGATGCGCTTCGAACTCGCCGAGCGGATCGCGCGCGTATTCGACGACGTGCTGACCTACCGCGCGCCGTGGGCCGAAGCCTGGCGCGCAAACGAACGGCTGCCAAACGTCAAACTCGACGGAGCGGGCGAGAGCGAGACCGCACGCTGGCTTGGCGAACTTTGGCGCCGCGTCACGCAGGCCTTCGGTCTGGCGCGGCAGCACCCATTCCTGCGCCTGTTGGCACCCGACGCGCTGCCTGCCGCACGCATCGCACAGGCTTTGCCGGTCCACGTCTTCGCCCTGCCGGCGCTAGCGCCTTTGCATCTGGAATTACTGCATAAGTTCGCCAGCTATCGCGCCGTGCACATCCACACGCTGAACCCTTGTCGCCAGTACTGGTTCGATATCGTTCCGACCAAGCGGCTTTCCTATCTGGCTGCGGGCGGAGACGCCGGCCACCACGAAGTCGGCAATCGCCTGCTCGCCAATTGGGGCCGCCAAACCCGCGACCATATCGATCTTTTGTTCGAAAACGACGCGGATCTTGTCGAAGACGGCAGCGCTTTTTTTGAGAGCGAATCGACGCATGCGCTCGGCCAATTGCAAGACGCAATCCTCGATCTGCACGAACTCGAACCCGGCAGCCTTGCCCTGCAGAACGCGGATCGCAGCATCGAGCTGCACGTTTGCCATTCGCTGACGCGTCAGCTCGAAGCCTTGCAGGATCGCCTGCTGGGCTTACTCACCGAACCCACGGCCCTGCGGCCCGAGGACGTGCTCGTCGTGCTGCCCGATCTGGCGGCAGCCGCGCCCTCGATCGATGCGGTTTTCGGCACCGCGCCGCCCGCGCGCCGAATCCCCTACACGATTACAGGGCGCGGCCTCACGCGCGAAAATCCGGTCGCACGGGCGCTTGCCACCCTGATCGCCCTCTTGCCTGGCCGCTTTCCGGGCAGCGCCGTCTTCGATCTGCTGCAACTGGCGCCGATTGCGGCCTGCTACGAACTCGACGCCGCCAGGCTGGAAACTCTGCGCACCTGGATTGCCGAGGCCGGCATCCGCTGGGGCTTAGATGCCGCGCAGCGCGGCGAACTCGACCTGCCCGCCAGCGACTTCCACAGTTTCGCCGACGGCATCGAGCGACTGTTTCTGGCCTACGCAATCGGCGATGCGGCGCAATTTGGCGTAAAGAGCGGCGCCGGCAACCCGGAGGGCCTTGCCGCGCAGGCGCTCGGTGCGCTCTGGCGCTTCGTCCAGGATCTGTCCGAGACGCGCCGGCGCTGGCGCAGCACGCGCACGGCCGAAATTTGGCACAACGAGATCGAAGCCTTACTCGAACGTTATATCCCGCCTGGCTTCGACTGGGCCGAGGATCTGCGCGCCACGCGCCAGACAGTCGACGAGCTTGCACGCCAGATGCAAGCGGCCGCCGACGCACCGCTGGCGCCCGATGTCGTCATCCGCGCACTGGCCGACGCGCTCGAACAACCGGCGCGCGGCGGCGTACCGACCGGTGGCCTCACTTTCGCCGCGATGGCGAGCCTGCGCCCGCTGACTTACCGGATGATCTGCGTGCTGGGTCTGGACGACGGCGCTTTTCCAGGCATCGACCGGGCGGCCGAATTCGATCTGCTCGCGCACCATCCACAGCGCGGCGACCGCCAGCGGCGTAACGATGAGCGCAACCTGTTCCTCGACTTGCTACTTTCTGCGCGCGACTACTTTTATATGTCGCACAGCGGTCGCGGTCTGCGCGACAACGCGCCGCTGCCGCCCTCGCTGCTCGCGACCGAACTTATCGATTTGCTCGCCACGGCAGCGGCAAGCGAACCGGACGATGCCATGGCGACTGCACGAGCGCGCGCAAAGTTCGTCGTCGAACATCCGCTGCAAGCTTTCTCGGTCGAACTCTTCCGCAGCGACGGCGATGCGCGGATTCGCAGTCACAACGCCGAACTTTGTCAGGCGTTGCGCGCACGCGCCGGCATGTCGGCAAATTTCCGAACCTGCCTGCGGACGACGAAGCAATTTCCGGCATGCGCCAGGCTCCGCCTTTCTTTACCGCCATCCTGCCGCTCGCAGTGGAACTACGCGAAGTCCCGCTGGCCGCCTTCCTGCGCTTCTTTCGCAATCCCTCGCGCGCCTTGCTGCGCGAACGGCTGGGTATCAACCTCGTCGCGGCCGATGCAGCACTGACCGACGACGAGCCCTTCATTGCCGGCTTCGAGGAAAAACAGGCGCTCACGCGACGACTGGAAACCGCCGTACTCGCGGGCGGCTCGTTCGAGGCGCTCGCCGCGCTCGCACAAAGCGGCAACGAATATCCGGCGGGCGCTATCGGCGCACGCCAGCGCGAGCGGCGCGTCGCGGAACTGGCCACTGTCGCAAATGCCCTTGCGCAATTGCGCGACGCACCGCCGCTGCCGCCGCACGCGGTTTCTCTGGCATTCGAACTCGACGGCGAGCCCTGGCGCCTTAGCGGCAATCTTGCGCAACTCTGGCCCGGCGGCCAAACGCTCTGGCGGCTCGACGCCTTGCGCGCAAGCGACCGGATCGACGCAGCCTTGCGCCATCTCGTGCTCTGCGCCGCGCAGCCCGATGGCGTCGAACGGGTTACCACGCATATCGCGAGCGATCAAAGCCTGCAACTCGCGACAATTGCCTCGGATGAAGCACGCGCCCGCCTGGCGGAGTTGCTGGCTTATTACCGTGCAGGACTCACGCGACCGCTGCGCTTTTTCCCGCGCAGCGCCTGGGCCTACGTCGAGCAGGGTTTTTCGCTGGCCCAGGCGCGCGCGAAGTGGGAGGGCGAACGCCATGCGGGCGAAAACGCGAACCCCTATTACGCGCTTGCGCTGCGCGGCGCAGGCGATCCGCTCGACGCGGAATTCGAAGAGGTCGCAAAAGCCGTGTTCTGGCCGTATCTACCCGCCAAGGCCGCAACATGAGCGACATGCAAGCCCTCGACCTCCTGAGCTGCCCGCTCGCCGGCACCAACCTGATCGAAGCCTCGGCCGGCACCGGCAAGACCTGGAACATCTGCGGCATCTATCTGCGGCTCTTGATCGAATCCGAGCTCGCTGTCGACAAAATCCTCGTCGTCACCTTCACGAAGGCCGCGACAGCCGAACTGCGCGAGCGCATCCGCTCGCGCATCGCCGACACGCTGGCCCAGATCGATGGACGGCCGGGCAGCGGCGACCGCTTCGTCGCGCAACTGCTCGCCACGTTGCGCGAGCGTCCGACACACGACGAAGCGCAGTTGCGCGCAAGGCTGGACGCGGCGCTACAACATTTCGACGACGCGGCGATCCACACGATCCATGGTTTCTGCCAGCGCGCGCTCTCCGATGCGCCATTTGCGGCGGGTCTGCCGTTTCGGCTCGACGTCGCACCCGACGATAGCGCCCTCATGCGCGAAGCGGTCGCCGATTTCTGGCGTCGCGAAGTCGCGACCGATACGCTCGCGCCGGAACTTGCCGCACACCTGATCGAGTGCCGCGATACGCCGGAAGCCTGGGCACAGTTGCTGCGCCGCGTACTCGCGCATCCGCTCGCACGCATCGAATGGCCCGACGCACCCAAAACCGCCTGTGCGCCGGGCGCCTTGCAGCGCGCGTTCGACGCCGCGAACGCGGCGTTCGCTGCCGCGCCCGCGCCGCTTGCACTGCTCGAAGCCGCGCGCAAAGATTTAAACGGCATCAAGGTTCGCGCCGACGCCCCAATGCGCGCGGCCGAACATTGGCGGCAGTGGCTGGCAGCGGAGCCATTGTGGCCCGGCGTGGGAAACGACGATAAAAGCCCTTTGCGTTTTTTCCGGGCGAGTTTTCTTGCCACCGCGACGAAAACCGGTAAAACGCCCCCCACGCATCCCTTCTTCGCGGTCGCCGACGAACTCATGGCATTGCGCGAAGAAACCGATGCGGCGCTCGCACACGACCGCCTTGCCCTCATCCGGCGCATGCTTGCGAGCGCCAGCGAAAGCCTGCGCGCAGCCAAGCGCAGCGCCCGGCGCGTCGCCTACGACGACATGCTCGCGAATCTGCATCGCGCGCTTACCGCGGGCGAGAACCCGCAGCTTGCCGAGCGCCTGCGCGCGAAGTATCCAGCCGCGCTGATCGACGAATTCCAGGACACCGACCCGCTCCAGTTCGATGTGTTCTCGCGCATTTACGCATCAGGCGGCCCGCTGTTTCTCGTCGGCGACCCCAAGCAGGCAATCTACAGCTTCCGCAATGCCGATCTGCACACCTACCTCGCCGCGCGCGCAGCCGCCGCGCGGCGCTACACGCTGCGCGACAACCAGCGCGCGACGCAAGCCCTGGTGGATGGGCTCAACGCCTTGTTCGGTGCCAATCCGGAGGGATTCGTCCTCGACGGGCTCGGCTATGAGACTGTGCGTTTCGGTGCCAAGCCGCGCCCCGTTTTTGGCGACGCATCCGGCCAGGATCGCGGCGCGCTCCAGTTGTGGGAGCTGCCACCCGACGAAAACGGCACGCCGATGTCGCGCGCGCATGCGCAAATGCACGCGGCAAGCGCCTGCGCGGACGAGATCGCACGCCTGATCGCTGCCGGCCAGCGCGATGCGATGCGCATCGACGCGCGTCCGCTTGCCGCATCCGACATCGCGGTGCTCGTGCGCAGCCACAGGCAGGCGGCAATGATGAAAGCCGCGCTGGCGCGCGTCGGCGTCGCGGCGGTCGAAATCTCGCAAGGCGGCGTATTTCAGAGCTTCGAAGCGAGCGAGCTTGCGCGCCTGCTGCATGCGGTGCGCGAACCCGCGCATAGCGGCGTCCTGCGCGCCGCGCTCGCGACCAGCCTGATCGGCGAAACGGCCGCCTCGCTCGCCGCGCTCGAACAGGACGAAACCCGCTTGCAAGCCGAGGTCGCGCGCTTCGCCGAGCGGCGCGAACTCTGGAACGCGCGCGGCGTCGGCATGATGCTGCGGCGCTGGATTACCGGCGACGAAGGCACGCCGGGGCTTGCCGGCCGCCTGCTCGCGCAGGCCGATGGCGAGCGGCGGATGACGAACTTGTTGCACTTGGCCGAATTGCTGCAACAGGCAGACGCGGAACATCCCTCGCCCGAAGCGCTGCTGCGCTGGTTCGCGGAGCGCTTGCACAGCGAAGCGCAGGACGAAATCGCCCAGCTACGGCTCGAATCGGACCGCAAGCTCGTGCAGATCGTGACGATCCACAAATCGAAGGGCCTCGAATACCCGATCTGCTTCGCGCCCTTTCTCTGGGACGGCCGTCGCCGCGCAGAGACGCGCCAGCTCGGCGTCGAATATCACGACGACACAGGCCAGAGCGTGCTCGACTTCCGTCCCGGCGCGTACGACGATGAAGCGCTGCAACGTCGCCGCATGCTAGAAGCCGTGGCCGAGGACGTACGGCTTATCTATGTCGCACTCACGCGCGCCGTGTTCCGCAGCTATGTCGTCGTCGGCAACTATGTCGCGCCGGCCGGCAAGAGCATGTCGGGCAAGGAGTCGGCACGCAGCGTCCTGAACTGGCTTGCCGCCGGCAAGGGTACGGCGTTCGACGACTGGCGCAAGGGCGAAACGCCCGCAGCGGCGATCTCCGCTGGCTGGCAAAAAATCGCCGAGCAGGCGCCCGAGGGCCTCGCGCTGACATCGCTGCCGCCCGTATCGACCGCGCCGGCCGATCTACCGCTGCCACCGCGCGATGCCCTGGCCGCCCGGCCCGCACCAGAATGCATCCCGGAAGCCTGGAGAATCGCCAGCTTCAGCCGGCTCGTCCAAGGCAGTTATGATACCGACGCGAGCCAGGATCACGACACACTCGCCCTGCCCGCGCCGCTCGGCCCGACGCCGGCCATGATTGCCGCCGACGACATCCTGCATTTTCCGCGCGGCGCCCAAGCTGGCGACTGTCTGCACGCGGCCTTCGAACAGGCGGTTTTCGATGCGCCGGAAAGCTGGGAGAGCGCCGCACGCGCGGCTCTGCGCGCGCACCCTCAGCGCGGCGTCGAAGCCGCTTCGCGCGCCGAGGAACGACTCATCGCGCAGATAGTGAAGCTGATCGGCAACGTCTGCGCCAGCGAATTGCTGCCCGGTTTTCGTCTCGCCAGCCTGCCTCCCGCGCGACGTCTGACCGAACTGGGTTTTCATCTTGCGAACGGGCCGCTGACGGCCAAGCGGCTCAACGCCTGGCTTGCCGAACACGACTACGCCATACCGCCGCTCGGTTTCAAGAGCCTCTCCGGCTATCTCGCAGGCTTCATCGACCTCGTGTTCGAACACGACGGGCGCTATTGGCTGCTCGACTGGAAATCAAACCTACTCGGCTTTGCCCCGGACGACTACCGCGAGGCGTCGCTGGCAACCGTTATGCGCGCCCACGGCTACCACCTGCAATATCTGCTCTACACGCTGGCCCTGCATCGCCATTTGCGCCTGCGGCTGCCCGATTACAACTACGAGCGCCATATCGGCGGTGCGCTCTACCTGTTCGTGCGCGGCCTGCGGCCAGCTTGGCGCGATGCCGATGGGAAACCGACCGGCGTTTATTTCCGCCGTCCGACGCGCGCCGACATCGAAAGTCTCGATGCGCTAATCGGGTATGGCCGCACCGGAGAAACCGCATGAAACCGATCTCGACGCTTGCCGAAGGTTTTGCCCGCCACGCGGCGCGCTGGGCAGGACTTGCTGGCGCCGACGCAGCAGGCATCGCGCTGGCCGAGGCCGCCGCCACGCTGGTCAGTGAAGAAACGCTCGCCGGCCATGTCTGCGCCCACATCGACATGCTGCCCGCACCCTGGCAGGCAATGCCGCCCGACGCACTGCACGCGGCCCTGCATGCAACCGGTATCGTCGGCGACGGTAGCGGCGCGCCGACCCCGCTCGTCGCGGATAGTGACGGCCGGCTCTACCTCTGGCGCTATTTCGACTACGAACGACGCCTGGCCACAGCCCTAATCCAGCTCGCGCAACCCATCGCGCTAGCCACCGTACAAAGCGACGAGCTTGCCCGCGCGCTCGCCGCGCTATTCCCGCCGCACGCAAACGGCAAGGGGCCGGATCGGCAGAAGCTTGCCGCTGCATTGGCGCTGCAACGCGGGCTCTGCGTGATTTCGGGCGGCCCCGGCACGGGCAAGACGCACACGGTAGCCGCTCTGCTCGCAGCCCTGCTCGCCGCCGCTCCCGCTACGCGCGTCGCGCTCGCCGCGCCAACCGGCAAGGCCGCCGCGCGCATGATGGATGCGTTACGCGAGCGCATCGAACATCTGCCCGAGACGATCCGCAAACGCCTCCCGCGCGAAGCTTCGACGGTACACCGCCTGCTCGGCGCGACGAGCGAAGCCGGGCGTTTTCGCCACGACCGCGAGAATCCGCTGGCCATCGATGCGCTCGTCGTCGACGAGGCTTCGATGCTCGATCTCGCGCTCGCCACACAGCTTCTTGAGGCAATTCCGGCGGGCGCACGGCTGATTCTGCTCGGCGATAAGGACCAGCTCGCGGCCGTCGAAGCTGGCGCCGTTTTCGCCGAGCTTTCGGCAGGCCAGCGTTTTACGCCCGCCTGCGTGGCCGGGCTCGCCACGCTTGGCGGATTCTCCACAAGCGAAATCGCCACACCCGAAGACGCTGCCAGCGTCCTGCCCGATTCGGTCGTCTGGCTGACCGAGAGTCGCCGTTTCGACAAGGATTCGGGCATCGGCCGGCTCGCCGCCGAGATCCGGGCCGGGCGCGGCGACACAGCGCTGACCCATCTCGCCGCCGGGGGCGACACTGCGCTGCGCTGGATTGCCGACGCCCGCGATACGCCGGGCGACGAGGCCCGCGCCGCGATGCTCGCCGGTTACGCACCCTATTTCGCACTGCTCGCCGACACCACGCACAGCGCCGATCCGCAAGCGCTGAACGAGGCCTTGTCGCGTTACCGCATCCTCTGCGCGGTCCAGAACGGGCCGCGCGGCGTCGTCGCGCTCAACGCCTTCGTCGGCCAACGCGTGCGCCAGCTCACGAGCAGCGCGAGCGCCTCGCCCTGGTATCGCGGCCGCGCCGTCATGGTCCTGCGCAACGATTACGCGCTGCGCGTATTCAACGGCGACATCGGCATCTGCGTCCCGGATGCTGACGGCGCCGCCGTCGTCGCCTTCCCCGATCCTGCGGGCGGCTGGCGTCATCTCGCGCCCAGCCGTCTGCCGGAACACGGCGACGCCTTCGCGATGACGGTGCACAAATCGCAGGGCTCGGAATTCGAGCGCGTGCATCTCGTGCTGCCCGAACGCGTCAGCCCCGTGCTCACGCGCGAACTCGTCTATACGGGCGTCACGCGCGCGGCCCAGGCCGTGGAGATTTCGGGCCGCGCCGAGGTCTTCGAGCACGCTTGCGCGCACTCCACGCGGCGGCGTTCGGGGCTGGGCGCGAGGCTGGCCGATTTGTAGCCGTACTGTCTCCGGTAAGATCGCGGCCGATGCCGCCGATTCGACCTTCCCGCGCGTCCTCCGCTCCCGCTCCCTTTCCTTTCACGAAATCCCCCGCATGTATTCAAAACCCAAGCGCGCCCCTGCTCCACCGCTCGTTCCTTCATGGCTCAAGGCTGCGTTCTTTACGTTATGCCTGTTGGCCCTGATCGCCATAGGCGGCATCGCTTACGTCCGTTTAGCGATCATGCCGGGCCTGCCCTCGGTCGAGGCGCTGACCCGCTTCGAACCGAAGTTGCCACTGCGGATCTACACCGCCGATCATGTGCTGATCGGCGAATTCGGCGAGGAGCGCAGGCAATTCGTGCCTATCGCCAAGATGCCGGATGTCATGAAAAAGGCGGTGCTCGCGATCGAGGATTACCGTTTCTACGCGCATGGCGCAGTCGATCCGATCGGGATCGCGCGCGCAATGGTGACGGGCGTTTTTTCCGGCCGCGTGCGCAGCGGCGCCTCGACGATCACGCAACAGGTCGCGCGCAATTTCTTCCTCACCAACGAGCAAACAATGTCGCGCAAGCTGCGCGAAATCCTGCTCTCGTACCGCATCGAGCAAGAACTGACGAAGGATCAGGTGCTTGAGCTTTACATGAATCAGATCAACCTCGGCCGCCACTCTTACGGCTTTGCAAGCGCGACGCGCATCTACTTCGGCAAGGACATCAAGGACATCACGCTGGCCGAAGCCGCAATGCTCGCCGGCCTGCCCAAAGCGCCGTCGGCCAACAACCCGGTGACGAACTACAAGCGCGCGCGGATTCGCCAGGAATACATCCTCCAGCGAATGCAGGAACTTGGCATGATAGACGCGGCCGAGCGGGCAGCCGCGCTGGCCCAGGCCATGCACATCAACGGCGACGCGAACGACTTCGGCGTGCACGCCGAATACATTGCGGAAATGGTGCGCCAGCAGATTTATGCGCAATACAAGGAAGACACCTACACGCGCGGCTTCGAGGTCACGACGACGATACGCGCGCACGATCAGGCTGCCGCCTACACGGCGCTACGCCGGGGCCTCCTCGCCTACGACCGGCGCCACGGCTATCGCGGCCCGGAAGCCTCGATCGTGCTGCCGCCCGACGAGAAAGCGCGCACGCAGGCCATTGCCGACGCGCTCGATGCGCGACCCGACGACGACGAACTCATCGCGGCCGTAGTGATTGCGACCGATAAAAAGGGAATCCTGGCAGAAACCCGCAGCGGCGAAAGCGTGACAGTCGAGGGCGAGGCACTGAAGTTCGCGATCGCGGCCGGCGCAAAGCCGGAACTGAGAATCCGCCCCGGCTCCATCATCCGGGTCAGTCGCGACAACAAGAACCAATGGCAGATCGCGCAATTGCCGCAGGTCGAAGGCGCGCTGGTTTCGCTCTCGCCCGAGGACGGTGCAATTCGCGCGCTCGTCGGCGGTTTCGACTTCGGCGAAAACAAGTTCAACCATGTCACGCAAGCCTGGCGTCAGCCGGGGTCGAGCTTCAAACCCTTCATCTACTCGGCGGCGCTCGAAAAAGGCCTGGGACCGGCCACACTGGTCAACGATGCACCCTTGAATTTCGAAGCCAAGACCGGTGGGCAAGCCTGGGACCCGAAGGACGACGACCAGCCCGATGGCCCAATCCCGCTGCGGCTGGGTTTGCAGAAATCGAAAAACCTCGTCGCGATTCGCGTCCTCAACAACATCGGCCCGCAATACGCGCAGGATTACATCACCAAGTTCGGCTTCGACGCCGACAAGCACCCGCCTTATCTGCCGATGGCGCTCGGCGCCGGCCAGGTCACGCCGATGCAGCTTGCCGGCGCGTACGCCGTGTTCGCCAACGGCGGCTATCGCGTCGCCCCCTATCTCGTCAGCGAAATCCGCGATGCGCGCGGCCAGGTGCTCTCGAAGACCGCGCCGGAGATCGCCGGCCAGAACGCACCGCAGGCGATCGATCCGCGCAATGCTTACATCATGGACAGCCTGCTCAGGAGTGTTGCCCAGCGCGGTACTGGCGCGGGGAGTAATGTGCTGCGTCGCTCCGACCTTGCCGGCAAGACCGGCACGACGAACGAGGCGCGCGACGGCTGGTTCGCCGGCTACCAGCATTCGCTCGTCGCAGTTGCCTGGCTCGGCTACGATAAGCCGCGCAGCCTGGGTAGCCGCGAATTCGGCGCCCAGCTCGCGCTCCCTGTCTGGGTCGGTTACATGGGCCGCGCGCTCGACGGCGTGCCGTCCTACGAACCGACGCCGCCGGACGGCGTCGCCACGCTGGACGGCGAACTCTATTATGCGGATGTCACGCCGGGTAACGGTTTCGTCGCCACGGTGGATGTCGATCAGCCTGCGTCGGCTACAAGCGTGGATTCGCCAGGCTTGCATCGGTAATGCGAATCAGCGACGGCGGTCTGCAATGGGCCGCCCGAAGATGCGCCTACTTTATGCGCTTGCTGGGAAATTCTTCCTCGATGTTGTCGCGGTAATAGCTTGCAGGGGAACTGCTGGCGATAAAACGCCGCGCGATTTCTTCACCGACACCGGTGTATTGCAGCACCCTGCCCGTGTCGAATTCGATCTCCAGCACGCGGTGTTTTTGTCGTAGCCGGCGGAGCGAATGCCGCCGCGACGGACCGATTTGCGTTCGATCGGCATGGCGCTAGGGGCGATATAAAACGAGGTTTGCCGTGACATATTCGGTCACGGCAAACAAAATCCATGCGGGGAAGCGTCAAACTTCTCGCGTCCCCGCCTGCATCTGGCTCTCAGGCAGCCGATACCGCATCGGGGGGCGATGCGAGGCCACGCCACTCGATGACGTCGGAGAGCGGTTTGGGCCCTGCTTCGCCATCGCCGACCTGCCACCAGCCAGAACGGCGCCCGAGTTTGCGGTAGTCCGCACGGAACTCGCGGCCGTCTCCGGTTCTCACGTCGTAGAAACCCTCGCGAACCGGTTTCATGTCGACATCGAACCAGGGCGTAAGCCCACTCATTCCACGGCGTCCTTGAGGACCTTGGCAGCCGAGAAGGCCGGAACATTGCGAGCGGCGATCGTGATCGGCTCTCCGGTCTTCGGATTGCGGCCGGCCTTGGCGGCGCGCGCCTTGACCGTCAGCTTGCCCAAACCGGGTAGAACAACTTCGTTACCCTGGGCCAGGGCACCTTGAACAGTCGGACCAAGCGCGTCGATGAAGGCTTCCGTGACGTTCTTGGCTTGACCGGTCTGCTCGGATAGCGCGTCGATCAACTCTTTTTTCGTTTTCATGCTTTCTCCCAAAAGGACAGAGGGGTCCGCGCCCCTCAGCCCACATCGAACCATGCTTCGCGCCGACATGCAAATGATCGCGTCAGGGAAATGCGCAATCGGAGCCATCGCCGCCGCGAATTTGGCGCATCCGCGAGCGCCAGGCACGTACCGATGCGGTCTTGCTGCGCCGGCCGCAAAACCAGTCCCAGCGCGGCTTTCCCGAACGTAGCCAGCATCCGTGCAGATTCTGGTGGCATGGCGCGGAAGGTAAAACCGGCGGTTTCTTTCCGCAGCGAAGTTTTTTTCACGAAAGCCTTCGTGTGTGTGCCCTGCCTGCGTGCTTTGCGCACGGACAGCCTTGCTCGCGCGCCGGATCCGAAGCACGCTCACTGGAACGCGACCTCCGCGAAGCTTCTCAGCTTACGGCTATGCAAACGATCCACGCCTTGCTCCCGCAGCAATTCGAGCGCACGGATTCCGATCCGCAAATGTTGGTCGACGCGTTCGCGGTAGAAGTGATCGGCCATGCCGGGCAATTTGATCTCGCCATGCAGAGGTTTGTCGCTCACGCAAAGCAGCGTGCCGTAAGGCACGCGGAAGCGGAAACCGTTTGCGGCGATCGTCGCGCTTTCCATGTCCAGCGCAATTGCACGGCTTTGCGAAAAACGCCGCTCGGGCGAGGTCTGCTGCTGGCGCGACGGCAAAAGCTCCCAGTTGCGGTTGTCGGTGCTCGCAACCGTCCCGGTGCGCATGATGTGCTTTAACTCGTAGCCCTGGAGTTGGGTCACTTCGGCAACTGCGGCTTCGAGCGCGACCTGCACTTCAGCCAGCGGCGGAATCGGCACCCAGAGCGGCAGATCCTCGTCCAGCACATGATCCTCGCGCACATAGCCGTGCGCCAGAACATAGTCGCCGAGCGCCTGCGTATTGCGCAGCCCGGCGCAGTGGCCGAGCATCACCCAGGCATGCGGCCGCAGCACGGCGATGTGATCGGTAATCGTTTTGGCATTCGCGGGGCCGACACCGATATTTACCAACGTAATGCCGCCGCCATCGCCGCGCACGAGGTGATAAGCCGGCATCTGCGGCATCCGCGACAATGCCGCACCAAGCGCGTCGCCCGGCTCGGGCGGCAGACCCGCGCGACGCGTGACCAGATTGCCGGGCTCGACAAAGGCAATGTAATCCTGCGCGGCATTGCCGCTGGCCATCGATTCGCGCCCGAGCCGGGCGAATTCGTCGACGTAGAATTGATAATTCGTGAAGAGCACGAAATTCTGGAAATGCTCCGGCGCAGTCCCCGTGTAATGGCGCAGCCGATGCAAGGAATAGTCGACACGCGGCGCGGTGAACAGCGACAAGGGCTGCACGCCGTCTGGGCCAGGTTCGAAAGTGCCGTTGGCGATGCTGTCGTCCATCGCCGCAAGATCAGGCAGATCGAAGCGGTCGCGCATCAACAGGCGGCGCATCGCATCGAGAGAGCCTTCGAGGTACTCGTGCTCGGCGGCGAGCGCGAAATGCAAAGGAATCGGTTGGCGACTCACGCCGACTTCGATGCCGACATGGTGATTGCGCAACAACAGGCGGAACTGTTCGAGATAGTAATCGCGAAACAGATCGGGCCGCGTCAGCGTGGTTTCGAACACGCCGGGGCCATCCACGAAACCGTAGGAAAGGCGCGAATCCGCGCGCGCCACCGTGTCGGTCCGCACGCGCGCATACGGATAGCATGCCCGCACATGCGCTTCGAGCGTATCGCCCGCCAAATAGCGTTCGAGCGCAGCGCGTAGCGCAGCAATGCTTTCGGCATAGATTTCCGCGACATGCGAAAGTGCCGCCTCGGGAGTGTCGTGCAAGCTTGCGATTCTTATCCGATCGTTCATGAAGCGCCCTCTGAGGAAAGCCCCTGGCGGGCCATTCGACGCATCTTAGCCGGGCCGCGCGCGGGTCGGGCATTGTCATGTTCGTGCAAACATTGCAGCCTATGTTTCGCCCATCCCCTCGGGGATGACTTCGGCAGGGCTGAGTCCGAAATGCCTTGCACCACATTCCGGGGCCGGCACTTTTCTAGCCTGCCTCGCAGCATCATCCGCAACCGGACCGAATCTCGACAACTGCCATGATTTGGCGTGTTGAAAATATTTTCGATATAATCTTCGGCTCACCTTGGAGAGGTGGATGTGCGGTTTAAGTCGCTCGCCTGGAATGCGTGTTTAGGTGAATAAAGTAAAGCGGGTTCGAATCCCGCCCTCTCCGCCAGAATCAGGTTTCACAGCGTCCCATAAAGACCCCCAGTTACCACGCGAAAGCCCCGTCACCACGGGGCTTTTTGCGTTTTGGCGTCCCATGGCGTCCTTTGACAGCCCGGGCAAATTGGGGGACTTATTCGCAGTCCCCCAGCTGTGCCAGCCAAAAGTCCCCCAGATGCCCCTGGCCGACGCCACTTGCAAGAATGCGCGTTGCCCTGAAGGCAAGGCCCGCGAGCGCTATGCCGACAGCGGCGGCCTCTACCTGGAGGCCTTGCCCGCCGGGGGCAAGCATTGGCGCTGGAAGTACCGCATCGGCGGCAAAGAAAAGCGCTTGGCCATTGGCACCTATCCGGCGGTCACCCTGGCACAGGCCCGCCAAGCCCGCGACGAGGCCCGCAAGAAGCTGCTTGATGGCGTGGACCCTGTTCAGTCCAAGCTCGATGCCAGGTTGGCCGTGCGTGTGCGCATGGGCACGACCTTTGAAGCCGTGACACGGGTCTGGTTTGAGCACTGGCGCGGCCCGAAGACGGCGCGCCATGCCGAGTACGTGATGCGGCGCCTGGAGGCCGATGTGTTCCCGGCGCTGGGCAACAAACCCATTGCCGACATCACGGCGCCGCAACTGCTGGCAATGGCCAAGGCGATTGAAAGCCGTGGGGCTTTGGACATTGCCAAGCGGGCGTTTCAGACCTGCAATCAGGTGTTCCGATACGCCGTGGCCCACGGCATCATCGAACGCAACCCAGGGGCTGACGTGAAGCCAGGGGACGCGCGCAAGATCGACTCCTACCAGGGCACGCCGCACACGCGGCTGGCGATGCAATTGATGGCCTTGACCTTTGTGCGCACGGGCGAGTTGATTGCGGCGCGCTGGGGCGAGTTTGATCTCGAGGCCGCCGAGTGGCGGATACCGGCTGAGCGCATGAAGATGCGCACGCCGCACATCGTGCCCTTGTCAACGCAGGCGGTGGAGGTGCTGGCCACCTTGCATGAACTGCGGGGCTTGAGCGATTTGGTGTTTCCGGGCCAGCGCAACCATGAGCAGCCGATGTCGAACAACACCATCTTGCAAGCGCTGGAGCGCATGGGTTTCAAGCACCGGATGACAGGGCATGGCTTTCGCAGCATCGCGTCCACCATGCTGCATGAACTGAGTTTTCGGCACGATGTGATCGAGTTGCAGTTGGCGCACCAGGAGCGGAATGCGGTCAGTGCGGCGTACAACCACGCGACGTATTTGCCCGAGCGGCGGGTGATGATGCAGGCTTGGGCTGATCATCTGGCGGCGTTGCGGCAGGGGGCGAAGGTCGTGCCAATCAAGGTTGCCCCTAGAAGTGTTGTGTAGCGGTACCCGCCGGGGAGGTTCCTCAAACGCACAGTTAACCAGGGCATCGCTAGTGTTAACAGAGGCAGCGCGCCGTAGGAGTCGGTGGAGCGCGACAGAAGGGCCGCGTCACTAAGATCACCGAAGATCGAATGTTGAGCACGCCCATCTCTGGTCGCGATGCATGCTGATGTCTCTTGGTGGAGAAATCTTTTAAGTTCCCAATTTGGGATATTGACGCGTGATTGTGATCTGTGCATAATCATCCCAAGATGGGAGCGTTACATGCGATTGCTGGGACGAGAACGACTTCACCTCATGCGAGGTAGGAGTGAGCAGGTTGAAAAATGGGTAAGAAGTTGGGTATCCGAGGTCGTGGCGGCGCATTGGAAGCACCCGTCAGATGTTCGGGACCAGTTTCCGAACGCACGCCATCAAGGTGAGGGCCGCTTTATGTTTCCTGTGGGTGACTGCAACTGTGCAATTTGTTTGCTAATTGTTTTCCCCCAAGGCGTAGCCCTTATTACGGATTTAAAAGTAGAAGATGAGCATCATGGAAGCTAAAGTTATTCGTACTAGGGAACAGTACGATTCCTATTTAGAGGAAATTCAAGCATTGATGGCCAAGGGGCCTTCGTTGAATACCAGTGATAGCGATAGGCTTGAGCTTCTCACTGTTCTTTTGGAGGTTTACGAAAATACAAAGTATCCTGTTGAGAGTCCCGATCCGATTGACGCCATCTTGTTCAGAATGCAAGAAAAAGGGTTAAAGCAAGCAGATCTTGTTCCATATTTTGGGACGAGCAGCCGCGTTTCTGAGGTTCTTCACCGAAAGCGCCCGCTAACGGTTCAAATGATTCGGGCATTGTCTATTGGGCTTGGATTGTCTGCGGACACTTTGGTAGGTTTGTCCACCTCAGACGAGGTGTCGAAGGCTGATGATGTAGATTGGTCTAAATTCCCTATTAAAGAAATGGCCAAGCGCGGATGGTTGGAGAGCATTACGGGCAACACAAAGGCTGCCGTCGAGGATGTCGTTAAGGGTTTTATATCAGATGCTGGGTTGCATTTTGGTGCGGCTTCTTTCCGGCGAACAATTCTAGGTGAGGCTCAATCCCCTAGTACCCGGTATGCCTTATATGCGTGGTTGGCAAGGGTGATACAAACCGCAAGGGAAAGAAAGCCAAAGCTTGGTTTTTTTGAGCAAGATATTTTAAATGCAGGCTTTTTGAAAGAACTTGCTCAATTGAGTTGGTCGGATCGCGGGCCGTTACTCGCTGTTGAGTATCTGGAAAAACATGGAATCGCTGTGGTCGTGGAGCCGCATCTTAAAGGTACATTGTTGGATGGCGCGGCACTAAAAGACTCCGATGGAACGCCGATTATTGGGATAACCTTACGGCATGATCGCGTAGATAACTTTTGGTTCACTCTTCTACATGAGGTCGCACATCTATGGAAGCATGTAAACGAGCAAGATGCTTTCTTGGATGATTTGGATGCTTCATCCGAGGATAGGCGAGAGGCAGAGGCGAATCGTCTTGCTCGAGAGGCGTTTATACCTAGGTTGATATGGAAGCGCAGTGATGCATTCATAGCTCCTAGTAAGGAATCAATAGATCGGCTTTCCCGAGAACTCAAAATACATCCTGCCATTATTGCTGGTAGGTTGCGTAAGGAAACCGGTAATTATCATATGTTCAGTGATTTTGTTGGTCACAACCAAGTTCGAGCAATGTTCCATCAGTCTATTGTTGATAGTGAGGCCTGAAATGATTGCCAATTACCTTCCCATCTACAAAGCAAAGCCTGGTGAGTTCCAAGCGCTCTCCAAGGCCAAGAAGGCACATGACCGTAAGATGCTTCCATTTTTTGAAGTATGCAAGATCGGGGAGGCGGCGCGTAAGTCTAAAAAGTTTAGAGACTGCAGTACGGTTACATGTACATATTTGGAAGAAACTGCGCAAAAGATTGCAGAAATTCGGCAAGGCAAAAATGTCTTGGTGGATGCATTTCAGTGGGATGCTGGTTCGCTTACGGAAACCGGTGAGCACATTCTTCCATATATTTGGTCAAAGCTGGAATCGCTCGGCGTTGGTGTTGTTCCTGTCATTGGGTACGATCGTTGGGATAGCGCTACTTATCGTAATGCGATGCAGGGATTTGAGGTTTCATCGAGCGGGTATTATTGCTTAAGATTGGACTCACACGCTATTGAGGATGCAGAGGATCCGGAGTTCTTTGAGGAGCGTGTAATGGAGATTCTGGATGTTTTGAATATCGAGCCTGAACGCTGTGCGGTACTCCTTGACTTCGGTGATGTGACTGCTTTGTCAATTGAAGATTTGATTGGTCGGTCAGAGCGAGTAATGAGCGTTTTGGCATCGGTTGATTTTAAATTCTTCGCTACGGCTGGATGCTCTTTGGCTCCAACCATTAATGGGGCAGTGAAGAAGCCAAACTCAACAGGCAAGGTCATGCGCAAGGAGATGCTTCTTTGGCAGGCAATGCGCCTCGGATATCCAAAATTAAAGTGGATATTTGGTGATTATGGTGTTCGGGGGCCAGGTACGACAGAGGACATTATTTCTCCTCATACAAATGGGAAAATTCGGCACACTATTAGTCAGAATTATTTTATTGTACGAGGCCACTCAGTTCAGGAGGGTGATAAAGGGGCCCAGATGTACCGGCTGGCTAAGACGGTCGTAGATTCTGTGCATTATATGGGTGAGGATTTTAGCTGGGGCGATGCACAAATTTTGGCGTGTAGTCAGATAAAAACGGGCCCAGGAAACGCAACTATATGGATTGCGATTGACACAAGTCACCATCTTGCGTGGGTTATTGCAGAGGTTGAAGAGTTCGAGCAAAAAATTGCTACCGCCACAGCCAGGGTTTAATATTTTCATCTTATTTTTTTGGGGAAAATCGTGAGTAAAAATACCAAGCAAACTTCTTCTCGTATTGGTACCCTTGCATCAGAAACGTTGCAGGATAAGCAGTCATCGCAAATTGCGCGAAGTCTTGCCGCTTCGGCATTGGCGCAAAGAAGCGGCGCAAAGCAAACTGGGGCTGAAATGGAAAGCATTGCATCGAAGGTGCTTGGAAGCGATAAATATGCCGATGCAACAAAAGAGCTTGCGGCGTCTGTCCTGTCTCAGTCGAATAAATCTCGTTAGTTGCTCAGCGATGAGGCATTCAGCTTAGTGATGCTCGTCGATCAGTGTCTGTTGTTGAGTTTGGTTAAATTGCCATACGAAATCGATGTGGAGGCTCGATGAAATGCGCCGATCCTCTTGACATGCTGATCTCTCTGCAGTCAACTGAAGCCTCTTCCAAGGCTCCTTGACCTTGCGCCCATCGTGGGTGCCAAAAGGCGTCGCAGTCGTTACCTGCCTCCATAGTTGTCCCCATCTGAGCAGATCCCGTGCTGGCGCTTGACGCCAACCACGATCATCACGATGCCGAGCCCATGTCTGCGTGCATGGGCCATGGCCATCACGAGACCGGCTGTCAAACGCCATGCGTCGTCACTGGCAGCTTGCTGACAGTGACGACGCTGTAGCACCGCATGGCGCTTTGTCAACGGGCGTGCTTCGCGACGTGACGGATCGAAGTGATGAGCACATCGAAGGCCTGACCTTCGATGGCTGCGCCGGGCCTTGAGCCCGTCCCGAGCGGTGCGGTCCAGAACCGCACCTGCAAGCGCTGCCACGGCCCGACCGCCGCAGCGCCGCCTGATCCCCGTCAACGGATCACCCCCGAACGTGTGCGACGCACACTCCTTGGACCCTGGGTCAATGGTCCCCGTGCGCTTCGGTGTCAACAGACACGGCGTGCGGCGCCAATAGCGCGTGCAACGCGGGCGAGCTGTATCAACCTTTGCACAAACGGGAGTGGTGTCCCGAGTCTCTTGTGATTCCTGCCGCGCTGCGGCGCGCGGGATGGACAGAAACACTTACCCACCTCAACACACCGCGTAGTACCCAACGATTGATCAAGCCAACAAGCCAGTGTCGATGAAGGGAGCCCGCCCATGCGCGACCTCAACCATGACTTCAAGCGCCTGTGCCAGCGTAACCGCGACGGTTCGCTGGCCACGCAGCATGACCGTGAAAGCATTCTGAGCCTGATTGCCAATCAGCTTGATGAAGGCGGGTTTCGGCACCTGCGTGCGCCTGGTGTGCGGGCCAAGCATGTCGAGTACCTCGTCTCGCGCTGGCACGCCGAAGAGATCGCCACCGGCACCTTCAAGAACCGCATGTCGGCCTTGCGTTGGCTGGCCGAGAAGATCGACAAGCAAAACATCGTGGTCCGCGAGAACGCCGACTACGGCATCGCCGAGCGGCGCTACGTTACCAACGTGTCCAAGGCGCACGCGCTGGATGCCGACAAGTTGGCGGCCATCACCGACCCGTACACGGCCTTGTCGCTGCGCTTGCAAGAGGCTTTTGGGCTGCGGCGCGAAGAGAGCATCAAGCTGCGCCCGACCTGGGCGGATTGGGGCGATGTGCTGCACCTCAAGGCCAGTTGGACCAAGGGCGGCAAAGAGCGCGACATCCCGATTTCAAACGAGGTACAGCGCGCGCTGATGGATGAGGCCAAGCAGTTCGCCGGGGCAGGGAGCTTGATCCCGGTTGAGATGTCGTACCGCGACCAACTCAACCGCTTCAAGGCGCAGACCGCACATGCCGGTATCGACCGTGTCCACGGGTTGCGGCACCACTATGCGCAGGCGCGCTATGCCGAGCTAACCGGCTGGAAGGCGCCAGCGGCGGGTGGTCCAATGGCCAAGCAGTTGAGCCCGGAACAGAAGCGGATCGATAGGGCCCCCTGTGTCAGACTAGTTGTCGCCTCGATAGACCAAAGTAAGCGGGGGCGATAAAGAGGAAAAAATGGCGCGATA
>JAVBKC010000011.1:0-21913 GCA_031554255.1 Niveibacterium sp. | reverse complement strand
CGACATCAAGAAGCTTGTCGCCTATTCCTCCATCGCGCACATGGGTTTCGTGACGCTCGGCTTCTTTATGTTCAATGCTGTTGGCATTGAGGGCGCGTTGGTTCAGATGATCTCGCACGGTTTCGTGTCGGGTGCGATGTTCCTTTGCATCGGTGTTCTTTACGACCGCATGCATAGTCGCCAGATCGCCGATTACGGCGGCGTCGTCAATACGATGCCCAAGTTCGCCGCCTTCTTTATGCTATTTGCAATGGCCAATGCCGGTTTGCCTGCGACGAGCGGTTTCGTCGGCGAGTTCATGGTCATTCTCGGCGCGGTGCAATTCAATTTCTGGACTGCGTTTATTGCCGCTACGACACTGATCGTCGGCGCGGCCTACACGCTCTGGATGTACAAGCGCGTCGTCTTTGGCGAGGTGGCGAACGAGCATGTCGCCAAACTCAAGGACATCAATTCCCGGGAATTCTTCTTCCTGGCCGTGCTTGCGCTCTGCGTTCTCGCGATGGGGCTGTTCCCTAAGCCAATCACGGACGTTATGCACGCAAGCGTCAACCAGTTGCTGCAGCATGTCGCTGCCAGCAAGCTCTGACCGAACAACATCCAGGATCAGATGATGGACTTCATGATTCCGGACTTCCGGCCTGCACTACCGGAACTCTTCGTCGCTGGCATGTCGCTGGTCATTCTTATGGTGACCACCTTCAGCCCGAAACAGCGCGCACGTAGCGCAGCTTTCTGGCTCTCCGAGCTGACGCTGGTCGGTGCATTTCTCTTGCTCATGTTCGCGGGGGGCTCGGCGCGCACCGTGACCTTTAGCGGGATGTATATCGCCGATCTGTTCGGGGCTGCGCTCAAGGCGCTCGTCTGCGTTTCGGTCGGTATGATGTTGCAATACGGTCGCGCCTATATGGCCGAGCGCAAGCTCGACAGTCCCGAGTATTACCTGATGGTGCTGTTTGCTGCGCTGGGCATGATGGTCCTGATCTCCGCGAGCCATTTCCTGACGATGTACCTCGGTCTCGAACTGATGTCGCTCTCACTCTACGGCCTCGTTGCCGTCGACCGCGACAACGTGCGTTCGACCGAAGCCGGCATGAAGTATTTCGTGCTCGGCGCGCTCGCCAGCGGGATGTTGCTCTACGGCATGTCGATGCTCTACGGCGCGACCGGCAGCCTGCAGATCCACGAGATTGCGCAGCGTCTTTACGAGCACAGCGCGACCGATCTCGTCGTCATCTTCGGTCTTGTCTTCATGCTTGTCGGCATTGCGTTCAAGCTTGGTGTCGTACCGTTCCACATGTGGGTGCCCGACGTTTATCAGGGCGCGCCCACGGCCGTGACCGTGCTGGTTTCGAGCGCACCCAAGCTTGCGGCCTTCGCCTTCGCCTTCCGCGTCCTCGTGTTGGGGCTCTTCGACCTGGCCGAGCAATGGCAGACCATGTTGATGCTGATCGCCGGCGCATCCATCGTACTTGGCAATCTGGCCGCCATCGCGCAGAGCAACATCAAGCGCATGCTCGCCTACTCGGGCATCTCGCACATGGGGTTCGTGTTGCTTGGCCTGCTCTCGGGCGTCGTGCAAGGGCAGGGCGGCAACTACGCGATCAACGCCTACAGTTCGGCGATGTTCTATTCGGTCGCCTACTTAATGATGACGTTGGCATCGTTCGGCATGGTCATCCTGCTCTCGCGTGCGGGTTTCGAAGCCGAGAATATCGAGGACTTCAAGGGTCTGAACCAGCGCAGCCCCTGGTTCGCCGGCATGATGCTCGTCGTCATGTTCTCGATGGCCGGCATCCCGTTCTTCGTTGGCTTCTTTGCCAAGTTGTCGGTGCTGCAAGCTGTCATCGCGGCGGGCTACTTCAAGCTTGCCACGCTTGCCGTCGTGATGTCGGTGATCGGCGCGTTTTACTACCTGCGCGTCGTCAAGCTGATGTACTTCGACGATATTGGTGCGGAAGCCCTGCCGTTGCAGGCCACTACGGGTTTCAAGGTGCTGCTGTCGATCAACACCCTTGCAATCGTGGTTTTTGGCCTGCGCCCCGACGGCCTGATGCAGATCTGCGCCTTCACATTGCTGCACTGAGTGCAAGGAGTTCCAGCGAGATGAATCCGACACTCGGCGCCACGGTGTTGCTTGCGCTCTCGCTGGTCCTTGCCAATTTACCCTTTCTGAGCCAGCGCCTGTTCGGCGTTATCGCGCTCAAACGCAAGGGGCTCGCGCTACGCCTGCTCGAAGTCGTCGTTGCGTATTGCGTGCTCGGCCTTATCGCGCGCTTACTCGAATCGCATCTGCACGGCTCGCTCTACAAACAGGGCTGGGAGTTTTACGCGATCACGGCTGCGCTTTTCGTCGTGCTGGCCTATCCTGGTTTTGTCTGGCGTTATCTCTGGCGCCATCACCGGAGTGCCCGAGCATGAGCGATGCGCGAGATCCCTTCGTCGAACACACGGTTACCAGCGAATTGATATTCGACGGCAAGGTGCTGCGCTTCTTTCGCGACCGCGTACGGCGCGAAACCGAGGCCGGCGAATGGACGCGCGAAATCGTCCGCCATAAGGGCGCTGTTGCGGTCATTGCGGTGACAAGCGAAGGCAAGCTCCTGCTCGAACGCCAGTTCCGCTACGCGCTCGGCCAAGTGCTGATCGAACTGCCAGCTGGCAAGCTCGATCCGGATGAAACGCCCGCCGCCTGCGCGCAGCGCGAACTGATAGAGGAAACCGGCTATCGCGCGGGCGAGTTGCGCCATCTGGGTTGCATGCACCCGGCCGTCGGCTACTCGGACGAACGGATCGAACTCTTCCTCGCGCAATCGCTGACTCATGAAGGCAATGCCTTCGATCATGGCGAATATCTCGAAGTCATAGAAATGACTTTGGAAGAGGCCGAAGACGCTGTGCTGCGCGGCGAAATCACCGACGCCAAAACTGTCACCGGTTTGTTCTGGGCGCGCAAGGTTTTGCGCGGCTAAATTGGGTCGTTAATCCGCTTCGGCAAGCCGGCGAAGCGACTCGCCCGTCGTTCTTACGATGCGCCACTCAGGCAGGACTGTCCCGCCCAATTTTTCGTAAAAGCGGATCGCGGGTGCGTTCCAGTCGAGCACACTCCACTCGAAACGTCCACAATTGCGCTCGCCGGCGATCTTCGCGATGCGTCGGATCAGCGCCGTGCCGATGCCTAACCCGCGCGAATCGGCTTCGACGAACAAATCTTCGAGATAGATGCCCGAGCGGCCGAGGAAGGTCGAGAAATTGTGGAAGAACAGCGCGAACCCGACCGCACGGCCTGTGCGTCGTGTGATCAGCGCCTCCACGCCTGCATGCGTCCCGAATAGCGCTTCGCGATAATCGTCTTCGGTCGCCTGCACGAGATGTTCGAGATGTTCGTACGCGGCGAGCCCGCGTACGAGGCGTAGTAAATCCGATAATTCGTCGGGGCGGATGGGGTGGATTTCGAAGTTCATTTATGTGTTCAATTCCACGAAGCAGGGGTACGCAGCCTTTACGGATTTTGCCAGTGAAGCGTCTCCAATATTCGATTTTCAGTTCAATATGGAAGGGTGAGCAGAATGGTCGAGATACCCAATCCGCGTAGCGTCGGCCTGGCTTGCGAAGGAATACGGAATTTTTCGAGGCGCTCCGATGCGTAACTCGATCGCGCTGCGCCTGGCCTTGATGTTCGCGCTCGCGGCCGTGGGCGGTTTTGCATTGATCGGTGTGGCGCTGCATCAGGTGCTAGGCGCGGAGCTGGCGCGGCATCGGCGCGAGGAAGTGCAGAGTCGGCTTGAGGATGTGCGCTACATGTTGGTGCACGGCCGCTCGCCGGAAATCGCCCAGCGCGCGCGCGAAAAGATCAAGGTGCTTACCGATACCGACGAGCGCACGCGCTTCTGGATGTGGAGCGCGGACCCGGCCTTTCGCTACGGCGACGATGCCGAACGCGTGGCCGCGCTGACGCGCGCGCATCGCAATGTCGTGGATCTTCCGCTCGGGCCCCAGGGGCGCTCGATGGCAGTGCTCGGGGCCGATGTGCCAGCCAACGATGTGCATCCGGCGCTGCGCTTGATCGTCGGCGTCGACGCCTATTCGTTCGCGCAGACGGTGCATAAGTTCGAGATTGCGCTGGTGCTCTTCACACTCGCCGGCGCTGCAATCGTGGCCGCCCTCGGTTACTGGATCGCGCGGCTGGGTCTGCGTCCGCTCGTGCAGATGTCGGACGAGGCGCGCCAGATCGGTCCGCGCAATCCGGGCCAGCGCTTGCGCCTGCCAGCGCTGCCGCGCGAATTGTTCCGGCTCGGCGATTCTTTCAACGCTGCGCTCGACCGGCTCGACGCTGCGTACCGCCAGCTCGAAAGCTTCAATGCCGACGTTGCCCATGAATTGCGTACGCCGCTCGCGAACCTGATCGGTCAGACCCAGGTGACACTCGCGCGCGAGCGCAATGCCGATCAAATGCGCGAGGTGCTGCAATCGAATCTCGAAGAGCTCGAACGCCTGCGCGCGATAGTCGCCGACATGCTGTTTCTCGCTCGCGCCGAGCAGGGCGAGCGGGCGCACAAGCTTGTCGACGCGTCGCTGGCCGGCGAGGTCGCCAAGACAGTGGAATTTCTGGAACTACTGCTCGACGAGGCCGGCCTTGCGATCGATGTGAGCGGCGATGCGATTGCGCCAATCGAAACCTCGCT
Organism: Niveibacterium sp.; assembly: GCA_031554255.1. GTDB lineage: Bacteria > Pseudomonadota > Gammaproteobacteria > Burkholderiales > Rhodocyclaceae > Niveibacterium. The sequence goes on along the minus strand of JAVBKC010000011.1, from coordinate 17,228 downwards.
GTTCCGCCGCGCGCTGACCAATTTGCTCCAGAACGCGATCCAGCATTCGCAGCCAGGCGCGCGGATCGAAGCGCGCATTGTGCTGGAGGCCGACTGCGCAACGGTCGCCTTCGCCAATCCGGGCGCGCCACTGGAAAAGGAACAACTGGCCCGCCTGTTCGACCGTTTCTATCGTGGAGATACCTCTCGCCGCAACAGCGGCGAGAGCCACGGGCTGGGCCTTGCGATCGTCAAGGCAATCGCATTGATGCATCGCGGCAAAGTTTTTGCGCGTTACGCGGATGGCTGGGTGACTGTGGGGTTTTCGGTCGGTTTGCGCGACGTGGAATAAGGCAAAAAATTATGCACGACTGGCGCCGCGCGCTTTAACGGCCCGCACGAACAAGCCTCGAATATGACGCGGTTCGTTGCCGACAAGCATGCGCCCGGCGAGCAGGTTTGAAACCTTGGCCACAAGGCGGCGGTCGTATTCGGGGGGAATCGATGTCTGTGTTTCGAAATGGCGGATCAACTGATCGAGTTGCTCTTCCGCGATGGGATTCAGCAATTCCTCAATGACGAGTTCTGCGGTTTTCGATATTTCATCCAGGCTCACGCCTGGGTGCGGCAGGGCGATCGGTGTGGTGATCGCCGGTGCGGCTTCCTTGGGCTCCGGCTGGGCCAGTTCCAGGTGTTTCTCGAACCACGAGGCTTCCAGCGCTGTGACTGAATCGGCCTCCATCCGCAAGGATGTGCTGACATTGATCGAGAAGTCGCCGGCGGCAAGGATGTGCACGCGCACACCGAAAGACTGGGCCACCTGGACTGCGATGCGCAGATCGTCGTCGCCGGACACCACGACCGCATCGGCAATGGCGCGGTTGCGCGCCAGATCGATGATGTCGGTAACGATCAGGGAGTCGACGCCTTTTTGTTCGCCGATGCCATTCAAGGCCCCCAGGCGTAGCTTGACGCCAGATAGCAGCGCGAGCGTGGATTGCTCCAACGACAGCCGTGATCCGGGTATCGCGTCGTACCAGTAGATACGCAGCAAAGGCATGCTGCCGGCTATGTCAGGCGGTATCTCGTCGGCCACGTCGAATGGCATGTTGCTGGCGATATAAGAGGCTTTGTCACAAAGCGCCTTGAGCATCGCCCGTGGCGATTTTATGGTCGTCAGTTTGCGCGGAGGAGGTGTTTGGCTGCCTGATGCGGCTTGTGCGCCGGCGGCGAAAAAATAACCTGCGTCGACGAAGAGTGCGTAGCGATCCATAAGAGGCGATCCTTTCGGGTTTAGGATAAGTAAAAGCCCCTTTCGGGGCTTGTGTAGGCAGCAGGGTCAGATAGCATAGCGACCCAGACCGCAACGAGCCGATGTTAGTTCCAATTGGTGCGGGCGTCAAGGATCGTGCGCCACCGCTCAAGTGCGGTAGCGGTCGGCCCAGCTTTCTCCGAGCGCTTCGGCCTGCCGCAACACGAGCTCTATCGCGCCCTCCTGGTGATCCGGCGGGTATTTGTATTTGCGCAGAATGCGTTTGACCATCAGGCGTAATTGCGCGCGCACGCTGTCGCGCGTCGCCCAGTCCACCGAAAGATTCTTGCGCAAGGTTTCGGTGAGTTCGTGCGCAATCTTTTTGAAGGTTTCGTCGCTCAACGCGCGCGCTGCCGATTCGTTATCGGCCAGGGCGTCGTAAAAGCGGATTTCGTCCTCGGAGAGGCCCAGCGCGTTGCTGCGCTCAGTGGCGGCACGGAATTTTTTGGCCATCTCGATGAGTTCCTCGATGACCTCGTCCGTCGCTATCGTTCGCTCGTGATGGCGCGTCATGAGACTCGCCAGTATTTCGTAGAATCGTTTTTCCTGCGCGATGTTGCCGGCGAAGCGGCTCTTGATTTCGCCTTCCAGCAGCCGTTCCAGCAGTTCGATGGCAAGATTGCGTTGCGGTAGATCGCGTACCTCGGCGAGGAAGGCATCGTCGAAAATATTGATGTTCGGCTTGTCCAGGCCCACGGCTTCGAAGATGTCCACCACGTGCTCGGACACGACCGCCGAGCCGATGATCTGGCGGATTGCCAGTTCTTCGTCGATACGTTTGCTCTCGCCGAACTCCCGCTTGGTCAGAAGAAGCTTCACGGCTTGCATGAAAGCGACCTCCTCGCGCATGGCACGGGCTTCGTCGAGCGTGCAGCAAAGCGTGAATGCATGGCTCATTGCGAGCGCCGCGTCGGCAAAGCGCTGCATACCGTTGTAGAGGCCCAGCACATGATTGGCCGCGCCCGCAAGGCGTTTTTGGCAGCCGCTCGGGAAATCGCTGTAATCGTAGCCATGCAACATGCTGCGCAGGATGTCGAGTTTTTCTTCGAGCACGCCATAGGCTTCCGCGGCATCGATGACCGGCCGGCCGCGTCCCATGCTTGCCGAATATTCCCTGAGGGCTTTTTTCAGCTCGTTGGCGATGCCGATGTAATCGACCACCAAGCCGCCCTGTTTGTCCTGGAAGACGCGATTGACGCGGGCGATTGCCTGCATCAGGTTGTGGCCCCGCATAGGCTTGTCGACATACAGCGTGTGCGCGCAGGGTACGTCGAAACCGGTCAGCCACATGTCGCGCACGATAACGATGCGCAGCGGATCGGCCGGGTCCTTGAAGCGTTTTTCGAGGCGTTTTTTGACGTGACTGCTATGGATGTGCGGCCGCAGCAGCGCCGCGTCGCTGGCCGAGCCCGTCATCACAATCTTGATGGCGCCCCTGGCAGGGTCCGGATCGTGCCAGTCGGGACGTAGCGCGACGATTTTGTCGTAGAGGCGCACGCAGATCTTGCGACTCATGGCGACCACCATCGCCTTGCCGTTCTGCGCTTTGTTGCGCTCCTCGAAATGGGCCATGATGTCGGCCGCAACCACTGCCACGCGGGAGGCCATGCCGACCTTTTCTTCGAGCACCACCCAGGGCCGTTTAAGCTGCGCCAGCTGGTTCTCCTCTTCGTCCTCGCTCAGTTCGTCGGCATCTTCTTCATCCAGGTGTGGCAGTTCCTCGGTCTTGAGCGACAGTTTGGCCAGGCGCGATTCGAAGTAGATGGCCACCGTGGCGCCGTCTTCCTTGGCCTGCTGAATGTCATAGACGTGGATGTAGTCGCCGAACACGGCGCGCGTATCGCGGTCCTCGCTCGATACCGGCGTGCCGGTAAAGGCGATGAAGGTTGCGTTGGGCAGGGCGTCGCGCAGATGGTGAGCGTAGCCGACCCGGTATGCCAGCCGCGAAGAAGCCGCCGACAAGCCTGGCGTGCCGGTGTTCTCGGCCGTGGGGCGTGGCGTCTTGAGCGTCTTGAGCTTGGCTCCGAAGCCATATTGGGTGCGGTGAGCCTCGTCGGCGATGACGACGATGTTGCGCCGGTTCGAGAGCATCGGGAAGCGGGTTTCGTCGTCGCCCGGCATGAATTTCTGGATCGTGGTGAAGACGATGCCGCCGGAGGGCCGATTGGCGAGCTTGGCGTACAGATCCTGTCGCGTTTCCGCCTGTACCGGCTGTTCGTGCAAGAGATCTTGCGCCAGCGAAAACACGCCGAAGAGTTGCCCGTCGAGGTCGTTGCGATCGGTGATGACGACGATGGTCGGATTCTCCAGGGCCGTTTCCTGTATTGCGCGGGCGGCGAAGCAGGTCATCGTGATGCTCTTGCCGCTGCCCTGCGTGTGCCAGACCACGCCGCCTTTACTGCGGCCGCCAGGACGGGACGCCAGCAAAACCTGCTGGAGCGCCGCGCGTACGGCGTGGAATTGGTGGTAGCCGGCGATTTTCTTGACCAGGACGCCATCGTCCTCGAACAGCACGAAAAAACGCAGGTAATCCAATAAATAGGTTGGCGCCAGCATGCCGCGCACGAGGGTTTCCAGCTCGTTGAGCGGGCCGAGAGGGTCGAGCGTGACGCCATCGATGGTGCGCCATTGCATGTAACGCTCGGTTTTGGCCGAAAGCGAGCCCATGCGCGCCTGTTTGCCGTCGGCGATGACGAGGATTTCGTTGTACCGGAAGACTTCCGGAATCTGTTCTTTGTAGGTTTGGATCTGCGCGTAGGCGTGCCAGATGTCGATGCGGTCGTCAGCGGGGTCGTTCAGTTCCATCAACACCAGCGGCAAGCCATTGACGAACAGGATTACATCTGGCCGCCGCGTGTGGTGCGGACCCTCGATCTCGAACCGGTTGACCGCCAACCACGCGTTGGCGGCCGGATCTACCCAGTCCATCAGTCGGACGAAGTCGCCGCGCGTTTCGCCGTCTTTCTGGTATGCGACCGGAACGCCGCCGGTCAGCAGCCGATGGAAGCGCTGGTTCGCCATCAGCGTGACCGGGGTGGCCAGGTTCAGAATCTGGCGCAGTGCGTCGGCCTGCGCGGCCTGCGGAACGGCTGGATTGAGGCGCGCGATGGCTTCGCGCAGATGTTCAATCAACACGACCTGATTGCGGTGGGAACCGGTATGCGCGTTGTCCGTTGCGAGGTCGGGGCCGAAAACGTGGGTGTAGCCGACATCGGTCAGCCACTTTAACGTTTGCTGCTCCAGATGATCCTTGTTCATGGTGAGTTCAGTCCACGAGGGCTTCTGCCTCAGAAATGCGGAGCTGGCCAGAAATCAGGCGGGGAAGCAGCGTGTCGCGTAGGGTTATAAGGGTGAGGGCTTGGTTCTGATTTTCACGTGCGCGGCGATGTAAAGTCATCGCCAGGGTCTCGAATGCGTCGACGCACGCTTTCGGCGGAATTACATAGCGTAGCGAATGGATATGGTTCCGATTCAGCGTAGGCACCGCCGACCCGGCATTGAACGATGCGAAATCCATGCGGCGCAGGGTTTCGTAGGCATAGCACGGCGAGGCGGCGCGAAAGTCCTTGACCCACAGCGTCGTGTTATGCGGCCAGTAGTCTTCCAATTCCAGAAAAACCCGGCCGAGCACGCCGGAGCGTCCTGTAACGACTCCCGGCGCTTTTGCCATCGGTATGTAATGCGTGCCGCTCGGACCGCTTGCCGCAATGATCGGATAGTCGCCCGGCACGCGCGCGGAGGCCGGGAGATCGAATCCGCGTTGCAACACGAGCAAATCTTCGAGTGCGCCGACCTGCCATCCTCTTGGCGTCAGGCCCAACTCCGATTCCTCGAACGTATCCGGAAACAGCGCCGCAGTGGCTTCGTCCATGCCTGCCGGAATACGGCCGTCCTGTTTGGCGAAAACGGGATCGAAATCGACGAACCAGGATTTGAAGATGGACTGCGCAATGGCTTCCAGCGTAGTGCTGGTTGCGCGTAGAAGGGCTACGCGTTCGTCGAGCGAGGATAGCAGTTCTGCGATTCGGTCCTGTTCGTGCTTTGGGGGCAGTTGAATGGGCAGCGAACTCAATATCGTTTTCGTCAGAAATCGCGTCGCGGAGCCAAGCGACAATTCCTTCAGGTGATTGACGCTGTGACTAACGTAGAAATACAGATATTTGCAATTGGCAATACTGCTGTCGAGCGGTTCGATGACGTATGTTCTTTGATAGGCATTAAATTTCCCCGCATAGTATTTACAGCAAAAAGTGCCGTTGGCATTGTTGCCGGCAAGAATGACAGCTTCCGTATCGAAAGCGTGCTGATTGATGGACAGCGTTTGGGGCGAACAGGTAAAAAACGGGAAACGTCCGTTTTCCTCTGCTGCATTCGAATCGAGCTTACCGGTTCTGATACTGACCACCTGCTCCAGAGCAAGTTTTTCCCAATCAGAATTCATACCCCAACCCACTTAGCTTGCCGCGAATAAACCGATCCAGTTCCGTGCCTTTGGCTATCTGCTCGCCGAGCGTTTCCGTGAGCCTTTGCATTTTCTCGGCAAAGGTATCGTCGTCGTCTTCGATGTCTTCGGCGCCGACATAGCGGCCCGGCGTCAGCACATGGCCATGCTCGGCGATTTCCGCCAGCTTTACGCTGCGGCAATAGCCGGGAATGTCCGCGTATTCGTTGCTGCCGGGGTCGGCTTCGCCGCGCCAGGCCGCGACGGTAGCGGCAATCCGGTCGATGGTTTCGTCGGACAGTTCGGCGCGCACCCGGGTGATCATGCCGCCGAGCTTGCGCGCGTCGATGAACAGCACTTCGCCATGACGGGCCGATTTATGTTTCGAGAGAAACCACAGGCAGGCCGGAATCTGCGTATTGAAGAAAAGTTGCGACGGCAGCGCCACCATGACTTCCACCACGTCGGCCTCGATCAGGTTACGGCGGATATCGCCTTCGCTGTTCTGGCTCGAACTCATCGAGCCGTTGGCCAGCACGATGGCGGCGCGGCCCCTGGGCTTCAAGTGGTACAGCATGTGCTGCAACCAGGCGTAGTTGGCATTGCCCTGCGGCGGCGTGCCATAAACCCAGCGCGGGTCGCCTTCGAGGCTGCCATGCCACCAGTCGCTGACGTTGAACGGTGGATTGGCAAGTACGAAGTCGGCGCGCAGGTCCGGGTGCTGGTTGCGCACGAAAGTATCTGCGGGTTCGCGCCCGAAGTTGTAGTCGATACCCCGAATGGCTAGATTCATCGCCGCCAGGCGCCATGTCGTCGGGTTCGATTCCTGGCCGTAGATCGACACGTCGCCGAGTTTGCCGCCGTGTGCTTCGATGAATTTTTCCGACTGCACGAACATGCCGCCCGAGCCGCAGCAAGGATCGTAGACCTTGCCGTGATGCGGTGCGAGCACGGCCACCAGTGTTTTGACGATGGATGCCGGGGTGTAGAACTGCCCGCCCTTTTTGCCTTCGGCGCGAGCGAACTGGCCGAGGAAGTATTCATACACCTGACCGAGAATGTCGCGCGCCTGGCTTATATCCTCGGAAAATCCGACCGAGGAAATCAGATCGACAAGCTCCCCGAGTTTGCCGTCGGGCAATTGCGCCCGCGCATAGCGCTTGTCGAGGATGCCTTTGAGTTCGGGGTTTTCCGCCTCGATGTCGGCAAGCGCTTCATCGATCCGCTTGCCTATCGTCGTTTGTTTGGCGGCGCCGCGCAGTTTTTCCCAGCGGGCGGCTTCCGGCACCCAGAAGACGTTGACTGCCTTGTAGTAGTCGCGGTCTTCGAGTTCTTCGGCGAGCATCTCGTCGTCGCACTCGTGCAGGAAGTATTCGTCGCTCTCGTCGGCGAAGCGGCGTGTCAGCTCGGCGCGACGGGAAGCAAAGCTGTCGGAGATGTACTTGAGGAAGATAAGGCCGAGCACGAGGTGCTTGTACTCGGCCGCGTCCATATTGGCGCGCAGCTTGTCGGCCGCAGCCCAGAGTGTTTTCTTAATGTCGTCGAGCATCTGGATATCTTTGTTGCTCCAAGGCTGCATTATGCACGCAGAATATATTGCGATGCGGAAGGCGGTTTGTTTCATCTCCGGCGCAAGGCTTCGATTGCGGCAATGCCTGTGCGGATTCGCGCGAGGAGAACAGCATCAGAATAAATGGTGGGGCTTCCCGCTAGTTTGAGGGTGCGCCCTGTAAGCGTTCAGGCCTAGTTCTGTTGCATGCTTACTCCACATAAAGGCGGGGTAAGTCAGGCCGGTTGGCCGAAAACCTCCATCCACAGCGCACCGATTGCCGCGCGTTGCGACGCGACTTCGGCGGGCTGAACGCGGCGACTGCTCTCGCCCGCCAGACGCACGCGATGTTGCAGCCGGCGCAGCGCACGATAGGCGTCGGCGGCTTCTTGCGCGCGTACGACACCGATCAGGCCAAGTTCGGCCGCGATTTTTGCCAGTGCGATATTGCCCAGATTACCGACCAGGCGCGGATGCTTGTGCGCATGGGCAAGCACGAGGTACTGGATGATGAATTCAAGATCGACGAGGCCGCCAACGTCGTTCTTGATGCTGAAACGCTCGCTCGTCTTGCTCGCATGCTGATCGAGCATGCGGCGGCGCATCGCGAGCACTTCTTCGGCAAGTTTCAAAGGATCGCGCCTCTGGCACAGGATTTTTTCGCGTTCCGCCTCGAAGGCCGCGCCGACCGCCTTGTCGCCGGCTACGAAGCGCGCGCGCGTCAGCGCCTGGTGTTCCCAGACCCAGGCGGATTCGGCCTGGTAGCGGCGGAAGGCGTCCATCGAACTCACCAGTAGGCCGGCTTCGCCGTTTGGCCGCAGCCGCGTATCGGTCTCGAACAGAAAACCGGCTGGCGTGCGGCTCGACAGCCAGGTCACACAACGCTGGGCAAGCCGCGCGTAGCGCGTGCCCGCGTCGGGCGCGTCGTCGTCGAAGAGGAAGATGATGTCCAGATCCGAGGCATAGCCCAGCTCCTTGCCGCCAAGTTTGCCGTAGCCGATCACGGCGAAGGCGGGTGCGTCGCGATGGCGCGAGGCGAGCCGGCTCCAGCACAGGCTCAAGGTTTCTTCGAGCACGATGTCGGCGAGCAGCGAGAGATGATCGCCGATTGCCTCGACCTCCCAGTGGCCGGCCAGATCCTGATGCAGCAAGCGAAATACCTGGGTGTGATGCTGTTCGCGCATCAAATCCATCTGGCGCTCGACGTCGCTGCCCTCGCGTGCGAGCTGCGCGTGAAGCTCGCTGGCGAAAGCTGTGGCGTCGGGCGCCATGTCGAGTTCGCGGCCGTCGAGCAGTTCGTCGAGCAGCAAGGGGTGGCGGCCTAGGTAGCCTGCTGCCCAGGGCGAGGCCGAACACAAGGCGAGCAGTCGGCGCAGCGCTTGTGGATATTGCTGGAGCAGGGCGAGATAAGCGGCGCGTTTGCTGATCGTCTCCAGGAGATCGAGCGTGCGGGCCAGTGTCTCGTCGGGGTTCGGCAATTCGCCGCAGGCCGCGAGGATGCGCGGCATCAGCGCATCGAAGCGTTCGCGGATGGCGTCGGGCATCTGGCGATAGCGATTGCTCTCGCGCAGCTGGGCGAGCCGTTCGGCGGCGGCGGGGGCGTCGCTAAAACCCAAACTGGCAAGCTTTTCGCCGGTTTGTTCGCGATCGTCCGCCGCCAGCCAGCAATCGTCGAGTGTGTGACCGCCTTCGTTGGGATCGCCACAGGCGGCAGCAAAGCAGGCCGATACTCGTTCGCGGTGCTGTGCGAGTCGGGCGAGCAAGGCGTCCTCGTCGGCATAGCCCATTGCGCGGGCGATTCGCGCGCGGTCGGCCGGATCGTTCGGCAGATCGTGGGTTTGCGCGTCGTCGAGATATTGCAATCGGTGTTCGAGCCGGCGCAGCCAGTCGTAGGCTGCGATCAGACCCTCGGCCGTGCCCGCTTCGAGCTGGCCGAGCGCGGCGAGTTCGCGTAGCACGGCGACGGTGGGTTTGACTTGCAGCCCGGTGTCGCGGCCGCCCCGGATGATCTGGAAGACCTGGGCGGTAAATTCGATCTCGCGGATGCCGCCGGGCCCCAGCTTGATGTTGTCGGCCATGTCACGGCGCGCGACCTGGGCGCGGATCTGCGCATGCAGCGCACGCAGCGCATTGATGGCGCCGAAATCGAGGTACTTGCGGAAGACGAAAGGCCGCACGATCGCGGCGAGTTCGGTGAGTCGCTCGCCGGTGAGCGCGCGCGCCTTGATCCAGGCGAAGCGTTCCCATTCGCGGCCCTGTGCAATGAAGTAGTTTTCTAGCGCATCGAAGCTCGATACCAGCGGTCCGGAATCGCCGTTCGGTCGCAGCCGCATGTCGACGCGGAAAACAAAGCCGTCGGCCGTGGCTTCGCCGATTGCGTTGATCAACTGGCGGCCCAGCCGCGTGAAGAAATCGAAATGGCTCAAGGGGCGCGGGCCGTCGGTATCGCCGTCCTCGGGATAGACGAAGATCAGGTCGATGTCGGACGAAACGTTGAGTTCGCGCCCGCCGAGCTTGCCCATGCCGACGATGATCATTTGCAGCGGCAGCCCCGCCGCGTCGCGCGGCTCGCCGTGACGGGCGACGAGCTGGGCGTGAAGCTGCGCGTGCGCGTGGCCGACCGTGACCTCGGCCAGCCGCGTCATCGCTTCCATGACTTCCGCGAGCGGTGCGAGCCCAAGCAGATCGCGCGCTGCCGCGTGGCAGACGACCCAACTGCGCAGCCGCCGCAGCCCCGTTTTCAGGCTTGCCTCGTCGGCCGCCTCGCGCGCGAGGAAGTCCGCCATCGCAGCGGCCGGGATCGGTGCGTCCAGGGTTTGCGCCAGCAGCGGCGCGAGCCAGGCGCGCGCCGCCAGTTCGCGTTTGAGAAAACGGCTCGCGGCAAGCGCCGGACCCAAGCGATCCAAAAATGCGGGATCGATATGTGCGAGAGTATCCATCGAAGTTTTGCTCCGGGCCGGGCCCTGGATTTCAAATAGAATTGCGGCTTGCGACAGGCGGAACGCCCTGTTCCGGCTTGGATTGTATGCGTGCCCACCTTCTGCCTGTCCGTATGCGAGCATTTTCCCTGCTGAAATCTCTGCGCAGCCTGCGATTCGCGGGTTTTACCGCGCGTGCTGCGCGCTTCGTCGGGCTTGCCCTGCTTGGCATTTATTTCGTCTGCGCCGGCGTGCTCTTGAGCGTGCGTTACTTCGTACTGCCAGGCGTCGGCCAGTACCGCGAAGAGATCGCGAACGAGCTTGGGCGCTCGCTCGGTCTGGCGGCGACAATCGCCAAACTCGACGCCGATTGGGATGGCCTGCGTCCGCGCCTGCGCATCGATGGCCTCGTGCTGCGCGGGCCTTCGGGCGCTGCCGCGCTCGAACTCTCGCATGTCGACGCCTCGCTCGGCTGGAGTTCCTTGCTGCTCGGGCGCCTGCGCCTGAACCGGCTGGTGATCGAGCGGCCCGACCTGGATATCCGGCGCGAGGCCGATGGCCGCATCTTCGTCGCGGGCCTCGCGGTGGCGCATCAGGCGACGGGTGAAAATCGCCTTGCCGACTGGATCTTCGACCAGCCGACCATCGTCGTGCGCGAGGCGCGCGTGAGCTGGACCGATCGTCAGCGCGGCGCACCAACGCTTGCACTCGAACGCGTCGGCTTACGCCTCGAAAACCGTGGCCATTCGCATCGTTTCGGCCTTCAGGCAACGCCGCCGGCGGCCTTTGCCTCGCCACTCGATGTGCGTGGCGAATTCGACGGCCAGCCGGACGCGTCGCTCGCCAATTTGCGCGGCAATTTCTACGCCAGTCTCGATTATGTCGATCTGTCGGTTTGGCAACGCTGGATCGATTACCCGCTCGCGCTGAGCCGTGGCCAGGGCGGAATGCGGATCTGGCTCGCGAAAAAGCGCGAAGGCCACGTCGAGGCGACGGCCGATCTTGCATTGCGCGGCGTCGGCCTACGCGTTGCAAGCAATCTGCCCGAACTCGATCTGCCCGGCCTGAGCGGGCATTTCGCACTCGCGACGAGCGGCGATCGCCTCATCGCGAGTGCGCGCGATATCGCGCTCGCAATAAACCAGGGCGCGCTCAGCGCTGGCGAATTCCGCTTCGAGCGCGTGGCGCCACCGGGCAAGCCGGCAAGCGGCAGTTTCGCGGCCAAGGCGTTCGAGCTCGCCCCGCTGGCAGCGCTTGCCGCGTACTTTCCGCTGCCGCAAGCCTTGCGCGACACCTTGCTCGAACTCAAACCGCGCGGCCGCTTCGAGCGCATGAATCTGGCCTGGAGCGGCGCCGAGGCGTACAAGCTCGACGCCCGTTTCAGCGGGCTCGGGTTTGCGCCGCGCGGCATCGTGCCGGGTATTTCCGGCTGCTCGGGCGAAGTCGCGGCGAATGAGCGCGGCGGCCGCTTCGCGCTCGATGTCGACAGTGGCGGGCTCGCCTTCCCGGCCGTTTTCGACGAAGCCGAGTTGCCGCTTGCCAAAGGTCGTTTTGAAGGCGACTGGACGCGTAATGCCAAGACAGTGGCTGTCCGGCTCAAGACAGCGCGTTTTGGCAATGCCGACGCCGAGGGCGAGGCGTCCGGCAGTTATGTCTGGAGCGGGCAGGGCGCCGGCGAGATTGATCTCTCAGCGCGGATTGCGCAGGCCGACGGCGCGCGTGTCTGGCGCTACATGCCCAAGCTGATCGACCCGGCCGTGCGCGAATGGCTGCGCGACTCGATCCGATCTGGCCGTGCGGAGGCGGCCGAACTGACGCTGCGGGGCCCGCTGGACGCATTTCCGTTCCGGCGCGGGGGCGGCGAATTTCGTATCGGTGCGCGCGTGCATGGCGTGCAACTGGCCTACGCGCAGGGCTGGCCCGCGATCGATGGCATAGACGGCACGCTGTTGTTCGAGCGCGCGCGCATGGAAATCCATGCCGAACGCGGCCAGATTTATCGCAATCCACTGCATAAGGTGCGCGCGACAATCGAAGATCTCGAACAGGGCCAGCTTGTCGTCGAGGGCGAGGCCAGCGGCGCGACCAGCGATTTTCTGCGCTTTGTGAACGAGTCCCCGGTCAGCCAGGCCGTTGGCGACATGCTGCGTCAGGCGCATGCGCAAGGCGAGGGCCGGCTGGGGCTGCGGTTGGCCATTCCGCTGGCCCGTGTCGAGGAGACCAAAGTCGAGGGCGAATACAGCTTCGCGAAAAATCGCCTCCAAATCCTGCCCGAATTGCCCGAGTTTGCCGACAGTAGCGGTCGCCTGCGTTTTACCGAAAACGGGTTGCAGATTCCCGAGGCCACAACGAACTTTCTCGGCGCTCCCGTACGCGTCAGCGGCAACACGAAGGCCGACGGCACGGTCGAAATCCAGGCGCACGGCGAGGTTTCGGTGCGCAAACTGGCCTCGCGCATCGCGCTGCCGGTGCTCGATCATGCGTCGGGCGAGGCGGCCGTGAATGCCACTGTACGGATCAAGCCGCGCGAAGTGACGCTGCTTGTCGAATCCGATCTGGCGGGCATCGCGCTCGGTCTGCCCGAGCCGTTCAACAAACCGGCCGCTGCGGTGCGCCCGCTGCATCTGGCCTGGCTGTGGCGTGGCGAAGCGGCGCGACTCTTCGAGAACATCCGCACCGATCTGGCCGGCGCAGGCCGCGCCGAATTCGAATTCGCAACGACGACCGATGCCGCAGGACGCGATACGCGCGACTTTCTGCGCGGTGGCATTGCGCTCGGCGCGGCGACCATGGCGCTGCCGCGCGAGGGCATGACGCTGGCGGCCGATTTGCCGAGCTTCGATTTCGATGCGTGGGAGCGCGTGTCAGGCAGCGGTACAGGCGTGCAAGCGCCGCCGCTGGATAGGCTGGATCTGAAATTCGGCGAAATCGCCGCGCGCGGCCTGCGTTTTGCCAATCAGCGCATCGTCGTACAGCGCAAGGGCGTGCGCTGGGACGGCAAACTTAACGGGCCGGCGCTGGCGGGCGATTTCAGTTGGGACGGCGCGAATGCGGGCAGCCTTGCCGCGCATTTGTCGCGCCTGGCGCTGGCAAAAATGCCGGCGGGGCGCACCGCGATGACGGCGACCGAGAAGGCGGACGAATCCCGCCGTACGCCGGCGCTAGACATCGCCGTCGCGAGCTTTGCCTATGCCGGGCGCGAACTCGGCGCGGTGTCGCTGCGCGGCGCACCGCAAGGCGACGACTGGCGGCTCGACCGCTTCGCAATCGAGAACAACGACGGTCAGCTCGAAGCCTGGGGCGGTTACGAGGCGGGCGCGGGTGGCGGCGCGACGAAGCTACGCTTTGCGCTCGACGCGCCGGACGCCGGCAAGATGCTCGCCCGCCTGGGCTATCCGGGCGTGCTGCGGCGCGGCGGCGTCGAAGCCTCCGGCATACTCGACTGGAAGGGGCCGCCGGGGCGCTTTGCCTACGCCGGGCTTGGCGGAATCGTCAAACTCGATGCGAGCAAGGGACAGTTTTCCAAGATCGACCCTGGCGTGGGCCGGCTGCTGGGCATCCTCAGTTTGCAATCGTTGCCACGCCGGCTGACGCTGGATTTCGGCGACGTATTCGCCGAAGGATTCGCCTTCGACACGATTTCCGGTAGCATGAAAATCGACCGTGGTCTTATGCAAACCGATAATCTGACCATTGTCGGCCCGGCGGCGAAGGTGTTCATGAACGGCTCGGCGGATCTGGTGGCCGAGACACAGAATCTTAACGTCAGGGTGCAGCCTACGTTGTCCGAAACCGTCGCGATTGGCGCGGCGCTCGGTCCTGCGATAGGCAGCCTGAACCCGCTCGTCGGCGTCGTCGCCTACTTCGCGCAGAAGGCAATGCGCGATCCGGTGGAAAAATTCTTCACTTACGAATACCTCGTGTCGGGTAAATGGTCCGATCCCAAGGTAGAGCATCGGTCCGCCGCAATGGGGCCCATCGGCAAGATCGAAGGAGAGCCGTCCAAGTGAATGCAGAAGCCTTTCGCGTTGCCGCATTGCAGATGGTCTCCGGCCCCGATGTGGCGGCCAATCTCGCCGAGGCCGAGCGGCTGATTATTGATGCCGTCGCCCAGGGCGCGCGCCTCCTTGCGCTGCCCGAATACTTCGCGCTCATCAGCGCCGACGAGACCGCCAAGCTGGCGCTGGGCGAAGAAGACGGCGCCGGCCCCTTGCAGGATTTCCTCTCGACAATGGCGGCGCGCTACGGCGTCTGGCTCGTCGGTGGCAGCGTGCCGCTGGTGGCGCAAACCGACGGCAAAGTCCGCAACACCACACTTGTGTTCGACGCCACGGGCCAGCGCGTAGCGCGTTACGACAAAATCCACCTCTTCGGTTTTCGCAAGGGGGTTGAGCACTACGCCGAAGCGCGCACGATAGAGGCTGGCGAGCATGTCGCAAGTTTTGCTGCGCCCTGCGGCCGCGTCGGCGTCGCGATCTGCTACGACCTGCGCTTTCCCGAACTCTTCCGCGCCATCGGCGACGTATCGCTGACGATTCTGCCGGCGGCCTTCACCGAAACCACGGGACGCGCGCATTGGGAAATTTTGCTGCGCGCGCGTGCCATCGAAAACCAATGCTATGTGCTTGCCGCCGCCCAGGGCGGTGAACATCCGACCGGCAGGCGAACCTGGGGCGACTCGATGCTGGTGGACCCCTGGGGCGAAATTCTTGCCCGCCTGCCGCGCGGCCCCGGTGTCGTCGTCGGCGATATCGACCCCGAACGTATCGCGAGCGTGCGCGAGAGCCTGCCCGCGCTCCAACACCGACGTCTTTGAAAAGCCGAATCCATGAATCCATCGAACGAAACAAGCCTGATCACCCGCGCCGAAAGCCTGCTGCTCGAACCCTACCGGCTCGGCCGTGTTGGGCTCGAACGCGCCTTCGGCAGCCTGATGGCGCACCGCCTCGACTATGCCGATCTGTACTTCCAGTACCAGCGATGCGAAGGCTGGAGCCTTGAAGAAGGCATCGTCAAATCGGGCAGCTTCAACATCGAGCAGGGCGTTGGCGTGCGTGCCGTCGCCGGCGAAAAAACGGCTTTCGCCTATTCGGACGAAATCAGCGCCCCGGCGCTCGAAGCCGCCGCCAAGGCCACGCGCGCGATTGCCGCAAGCGGTTCGTCGCCCATCGTGCCGGTGCGCGCGGCCACGCGCATCGCACCGCTCTATCCGGCGGACGATCCGCTCAATTCGCTGCCCGACACCGAAAAAGTGCGGCTGCTCGAACGCATCGAAAAAATGGCGCGCGACGCCGACCCGCGCGTCGTCGAAGTCATGGCTTCGTTGGCCGGAAGCTGGGAAGTCGTGCTCATCGCGCGTTCCGACGGCCATCTTGCGGCCGATGTGCGACCGCTCGTGCGCGTGTCGATCTCCGTCATCATGGAAGAGAACGGCCGCCGCGAACAGGGCTCGGCCGGCGGCGGCGGGCGTCACGATTACGCCATTTTCACCGACACGCTGCTCGAAGATTATGCCAAGCGCGCAGTCCATCAGGCGCGCACGAATCTGCTAGCCCGGCCCGCCCCGGCCGGCACGATGAGTATCGTGCTCGGCAACGGCTGGCCCGGCATCCTGCTGCACGAGGCCATCGGCCACGGCCTCGAAGGCGACTTCAACCGCAAGGGCAGCTCGGCCTTCGCCGGCCGCATCGGCGAGCGCGTTGCTGCCAAGGGCGTCACCGTCGTCGACGACGGCACGCTGGCGGGCCGGCGCGGTTCGCTCACAATCGACGACGAAGGCAACCCGACGCAGCGCACCGTGCTGATCGAAGACGGCATCCTCGTCGCCTACATGCAGGACATGACGAATGCGCGCCTCATGGGCGTTGCTCCAACCGGCAACGGGCGGCGCGAGTCGTACTCGCATCTGCCGCTGCCGCGCATGACCAACACGCTGATGCAAAACGGCGAGCACGACCCGCGCGACATCATCGCCTCGGTCAAGCGCGGCATCTACGCGGTGAATTTCGGCGGCGGCCAGGTAGACATCACCTCGGGCAAGTTCGTGTTCTCGGCCGCCGAGGCTTACCTGATAGAAAACGGCAAGATCGGCGACCCGGTCAAGGGCGCAACGCTGATCGGCAACGGGCCGGACGCGCTGACGCACGTCTCGATGATAGGCAACGACATGGCCTTCGACCCCGGCGTCGGCGTATGCGGCAAGGAAGGGCAGAGCGTACCGGTCGGCGTCGGCCAGCCGACGCTGCGCATAGATGGGCTGACGGTGGGGGGGACGGCTTGATCGCGGGGGAAGCTCTGGGGAAGCGTATTCGCAACTGCTGCGAATAGATGCCGTATTTGCGACACCAGGCGCTTTGGGCGGACTCATCGAGACTTTGCTGTGCTGGCGCAGTCCAACTTCGCTCGCTTACTGGCTCGCCAGCATTCCAATGTGGCTGGCGATATCGCCAGCTCTCTAGCAATCACTGCACTTTCCGGAGGCAGCCTCCGCGCCATAGCTCCAGGGCCAGCGCACCTAAATTGCATACATATCTGAACCTGAGAATATAGTCCACGACTGGTTTTTCTTGTCTTACCAAATTCTCGTCGGGAAAATTGAAATCGCCGAAATTGCCGAGTGTCGTATCCACACCGTTAGTAGGTCTTGATTTTCTCTACATGCGTGCATGCAAACGATTGATTTTTATCGAAATTGGTTGACGGTCTGCATGATATTTAGGTGTGGCAACTCTAGGGTAAGGGCTCCACGCTCGCAGCCGATAGCGTCCTTATCGGCGCAGCTCGTGTTGGCTCACGCAGAAACCCTTTTTTAAGAACAGTCATCAATTAAATCAATGAGTTACAGAGATTTGATTGTTTTGGACGGTGGTTTTTCGAGGTGCCCTCTTCTCTCATCTCGTTATACAGAACTCACGAATCCTCCCGGAGCGCCAGAATCATGGAGGCAGCGTCCATGGTTCGTTGCATGCCGATCCAGATCGTCTTGGCGCCGGGTTCGCCGTCGCTTTTGCGCCCAAGAAAGCCACCCAG
>JAVBKC010000013.1:0-65197 GCA_031554255.1 Niveibacterium sp. | reverse complement strand
GGCCAGGCGAGCGGACAGCCTTGCTCGCGCCGTAATGCGGCCAGCGCCATCAGGTGCACCGCACGGCGCTCGCTGGCGGGCACCTCCGAGATCATGCCCGCAAACCCGCCGCCCGCAATCCATCTGCATAGCGCGCCGAGTTCTGGCAATTCGAGCACGAGCACCGCGCCCTCGTCATGCCAAATAAGTGTTTCGAGCGGCGTGGCCGCCGCGCGACGCACCGCCGCCGCGCCCGCTGCTTTAAATAAGGCGGCAGGACTGAGTGCCAGCACTTCGGCGAACGCACTGTTGGCTGGCGCAGCCTCGGGCGTTAGATCGCGCAGCCACAAGACGGCAGCCAGAATATGCTTGCAGATGCCCGGTGCGGGGCAATCGCAACGCGCTTGTTGCGGACCGCGCGCATCCAAATGCACGCGCTGGCCATCGGCCGCGATCACGCCATCGTCTGCACCTTGCTCCGCCCATTCGAGCTTGCCGGCTTCGACATCCTTGGCCGCCCGCCGCAGGAGACCGGTATTGGCTAGCGTGGTGAGCGTTGCATCGTCGTAAGCGCGGTAGGCGTCGAACCAGGACATATCGGGTTTCGCTCAGTTCATCACTTCAGCCAGCCACTGCGCAAAATGCGTGGGCGTCAGGGCCGCCACATGCATACCCTTGTCGGCCAGCCGCTGCGCCATGCGCAGGTCATAGACCGGACTGGCGCTTGCGTCGAGCGCCGCGAGCCCGAGCAGCGTCACGCGCGCCTCAGCCATGCGCTGCACGGCCGCGAGCAGGGCGGCGGGCGGCGCACCCTCCTCGAAATCGCTGATCAGCGCAAAAACCGTGCGGCGCGGATTGCCGATAAGCGATTCGCAATAGCGCACGGCGCGCCCGATGTCGGTGCCCCCGCCAAGCTGAACCGTCAGCAGCACCTCGACCGGATCGTGCGCAAGATGCGTCAGATCGACCACGCTGGTATCGAAAACCACGAGTTTGACGCGCACGCTCGGCAGCGCGCTCATGATGCCGGCGATGACGGCGCTATAAATTACCGAATCCGTCATCGAACCGCTTTGATCGACGCACAACACCACTTCCCACGGTAGATTGCGTTTGACGCGCGCATTAAAACGCGGCCGTTCGATCACGAGCTGGCGGCGCTTAACGTCGTAGTTCTTGAGGTTGGCCGCGATCGTGGCGCGCCAATCAAAGTTTTGTGCGCTCTTGAGCTGCGAACGGCGCATGCGGTTGCGTCGGCCGACGAGGGCGTTTATGAAATCGTTCTTGAGCCGGCGCGTGATCTCGTCCACCGTTTTGCGAATCACGCAGCGCACCGCATCGCGCATCTCACCCGATAAGCGGCCCCGCATACGCAGCAGCGCCTTGGCCAGTTCGGGCGTGGCGTCGAGCGAGCCCAGCACGGCCGGGTCTCGGAGCAAATCGCTCAAGGCGTAGCGTTCGATTGCCTGCGTCTGCATGCGTTCGAACACCTCGCGCGGAAAAAGCTTGCGCGAATTGGCCAGCCAATCGATCGCGCGTAACTGGCTGGCATCGAGCGAGCCCCCGCCGCCGCTTGTCCGCGCAAGCCCACGGCCTTCATATTCGCGCCCGTAGAGATATTCGAGCGTCTGATCGAGCTTCCAGTCGGCGGACGAGAACGCCCCCTGAGCCAGCGGTTGCGCCGCGTAGCGGCCAAGAATCAGGCGCCAGCGGCGCAGGGTGTCCTCGGCGCTCAAAAACGTCTCCCCTTGGCGCCGATATGCCCTCGCGCCAGCGGCCGCAGGCAATTAATACTCGGGAAACTGGATTTCACGCAGGGCAGGCCGTTATCGATATCTTGCGGACACTAACCTATCGCGTCCCCGCGGCGCTCGGTTCTGCGTCAAATGCTGTCGTATTTGTTCGGACAGGCAAGCGCATGGTGGCCTCGCCGGCAAGTAAAGATTGGCGGAAGACGTTCGATTTAGCAGCGAATAATGGACAAACCCCGCAAATCTATGATGTGCTATATGCAAGGCTTTTTTGATAAGCCAATCGTTTATTTTCCAATCGGAGTTCGCGGATGCATAAGTCATTCCTCCTGGCGCTTTCCATGATGTGCCTGTCCGTTGCGCAGGATGCGACTGCCGACGCTTCCTCTGCGGACAACTTCGGTCACCCGATTTCGACCGAACTATCGGTCCCGTTCGCCGACAGCAGCGCAAGCTTCCACCCTAATGCCGACACGGCGGCGATGCTGGCCGATGCGAAAGATGCCTCGGTGGTCTACATCAGCGGTCGCACCAGTACGGCCAAGCCTAGCGCCGGCGACGAAGCGCTGGCGCTGCGACGCGCACTCTCGGCGCGGTCCTACCTCGTGGCGCGTGGCGTATCGCCGCTCAAGATCATGGTGGGTTTCGCTTCGGCCGCCGATTTCGTGGCCGACAATTCGACGCCGGCCGGCCGTTACCAAAACCAGCGCGTAGACATTGAAATCGTCTACGCACGGCGCCGCTCTGAAGGTGCTGACAAATAAAATTGCCTGCGGGCACGCGTAAGCTTTTGGTGCCCACGATGGTCTTCTGCGGCAGGATCATATGTAAAGCCCCGGCAATCGCCTCCGCATGCTTCAGAGTCTTCGACAACGTCATTTCGAACGCGTGGTCCGCGCCTACAGCGCGGACCTGTACCGCTTTGCATTCTGGCTTTGCCGCGACCGCTTCGTGGCCGAGGAACTGGTGCAGGAAACCTGCGTGCGCGGCTGGAACGCCTGGGATTCGCTACGCGACAAGGACAACCCCAAGCCCTGGCTGCTGACGATATTGCGCCACGAACACGCGCGGCTCTACGAGCGCAAGCGCTTGGACTACACCGACGAGTCTCCCGAGGAACTCGACATCGCAGCTGCGCATTCGCCGATCGAACTTTGGGAGCTCGAAGAAACAATCGGCAACCTGCCGCTCTCGCTGCGCGAACCTTTTTTATTGCAGGTGCTAGGCGGCTTTTCCTGTGCCGAAATCGCCCGCATGGTCGAAACGACCGAAGGCGCCGTGATGGTGCGGCTCACGCGCGCGCGCCAGGCGCTGCGCAAACTACTCGGCGACGCGCCGCTACCCACGCGAACGGAACGCGCATCATGACCGCGCCGGACTTCAACTGTCTCGCCTTCCGCCGCGAAAAACTCGCCGACCCGGCGCGCCTGTCCACGCAAGCGCGCGCCCACATGGTCGATTGCCCGCAGTGCCAAAGCTTCACGCGGCGGATCGATCAGAACGAGCAAAGAATCGCGCGCGTGCTCGCTGTGCCGATTCCGGACGGGCTCAACGAACGCCTGAGCCTCGCGCTGCGCGGCCAGCGCAGTCCCCAGCCCTGGCGGGTCTGGGCGCTCGCGGCCACGCTCGTCGCCTCGCTCGCGGGCGGCATGTTGAACCTGCGCGACCCTGCTCATTACGATCCCGCGCGTTTCGCAATCGAGCATGTGGCTCACGAGCCGGAGTCCTTTTCCACGGCCCGGCTCGCCTCCGCCGACGAATTTCGCGCGGTGATGGCGCACTTCGGCGCCGACCTGATCGGCCCGCTCGGCCGCGTCCGCTACATGAAGTTGTGCACCGGTCCGGAAGGCACCGGCTGGCATGTGGTGCTCGGAACCGAGCGCGGCCTTGTCTCGTTATTCCTGATCCCTGGCGACAAGGCCCAATTGCCTTCCGAAAAGGTCATGAAAGGTTTCGTCGCCCGCGCCCTGCCCGGCGGTCTGGGCTATTACGCAATCGTCGGCACCGACGAAGCGAGCGTTGCGGCCTTCGCGCAGCAGATGCACCAGAAGGTACGTTGGCGGATTTAGACCCTGGCGAACAGCCCGCCAGCATTTTGCTATTTGCAATATCGCTTTCGGGCAAGGCTGTCGGGCACTCGAAAAACTCCCGCTTTCGTCGCAATACTGCGTTGCTCGCAAAAAAATTCTCCTTACATATCAAATACATGCGGCGTCGAGATTTTTTGCTCGCGCCTTGTTTTGCTGAGAAATCGGGGTTTTTCGAAGCGCCCTGCTATCATCCGCGACTCACCGTGGGGGCGTGCCGCAGGCACTGCTCCCCTTTATCTTTTTGGCTGCAGGAGTCGCGATGCGCTTCCATTTCCCGATCATCATCATCGACGAGGACTTCCGTTCGGAAAACGCCTCGGGGCTCGGCATCCGGGTGCTCGCCGAGGCGATCGGCAAGGAAGGCATGGAAGTGCTCGGCGTCACGAGCTACGGCGACTTAAGCTCCTTCGCGCAGCAGCAAAGCCGTGGCTCGGCCTTCATCCTCTCGATCGATGACGAAGAACTCGTCTCCGACGAAGCCGAGGCGACGATCGCCGAACTGCGCGCCTTCGTGCAGGAAATCCGCCACCGCAACCCGGACATCCCGATCTTTCTGCACGGCGAGACACGCACCAGCCGCCATATCCCGAACGATGTGCTGCGCGAGCTGCACGGCTTCATCCATATGTTCGAGGACACGCCCGAGTTCATCGCGCGCTACGTCGTGCGCGAGGCCAAGTCCTATCTCGATTCGTTGCCGCCGCCGTTCTTCCGCGCGCTGACGCATTACGCGGCCGACGGTTCGTATTCCTGGCACTGCCCCGGCCACTCGGGCGGTGTGGCCTTCCTGAAGAGCCCGGTGGGCCAGATGTTCCATCAGTTTTTCGGCGAGAACATGCTGCGCGCCGACGTTTGCAATGCGGTGGACGAACTCGGCCAGCTGCTCGACCACACCGGCCCCGTGGCGGCCTCTGAGCGCAATGCGGCGCGGATTTTCAACGCCGACCACCTGTTCTTCGTCACCAACGGCACCTCGACCTCGAACAAGATCGTCTGGAATTCGACCGTCGCCCCAGGTGACATCGTTGTCGTCGACCGCAACTGCCACAAATCGATCCTCCATGCGATCATCATGACCGGCGCGATCCCGGTCTTCCTGATGCCCACGCGCAATCACTACGGCATCATCGGCCCGATTCCGAAGAGCGAGTTCGCGTGGGAAAACATCCAGAAGAAGATCGCCAGGAACCCGTTCATCAAGGATAAGACCGCGATGCCGCGTGTGCTCACGATCACCCAGAGCACGTATGACGGTGTAATTTATAACGTCGAGGAGATCAAGGAAGAACTCGACGGCAAGATCGACACGCTGCATTTCGACGAAGCCTGGCTGCCGCACGCGGCTTTCCACGAGTTCTACGGCGATTACCACGCAATCGGCGCCGACCGGCCGCGCTGCAAGAGTTCGATGATGTTCTCGACGCAGTCGACCCACAAATTGCTCGCCGGGCTCTCGCAAGCTTCGCAGATTCTCGTGCAGGATTCCGAGACGCGGGCACTCGACCGGCACACCTTCAACGAAGCCTATCTGATGCACACATCGACTTCGCCGCAGTACGCGATCATTGCGAGCTGCGACGTCGCCGCCGCGATGATGGAGCCGCCCGGCGGCACCGCGCTCGTCGAGGAATCGATTGCCGAGGCGCTCGATTTCCGCCGCGCGATGCGCAAGGTGGACGAGGAATGGGGCAGCGACTGGTGGTTCAGGGTCTGGGGCCCGGATTACCTGTCGGACGACGGCATGGCCGAGCGCGAAGACTGGGTACTCAAGGCCGGCGAACGCTGGCACGGTTTTGGCGATCTGGCGCCGGGCTTTAACATGCTCGACCCGATCAAGGCCACGCTGATCACGCCGGGACTCGATGTAGACGGCGATTTCGCCGACTGGGGCATCCCGGCCGGTGTGCTGACGAAATATCTTTCCGAGCACGGCATCATCGTCGAGAAGACCGGCCTTTATTCGTTCTTCATCATGTTCACGATCGGCATCACGAAGGGTCGCTGGAACACGATGTTGACCGAGTTGCAGCAATTCAAGGACGCTTTTGATTCGAACCAACCGCTGTGGCGGATCATGCCGGAGTTTATCGCCAAACAGCCGCGCTACGAGAAAATCGGCCTTAAGGATCTCTGCCACCAGATCCACGGTTTCTACAAGGAACACGACGTCGCGCGCCTGACCACCGAGATGTATCTATCCGACATGGAGCCGGCGATGCGTCCACACGAAGCCTGGTCGATGATGGCGCACCGCGAAATCGAACGCGTACCGATCGACGAACTCGAAGGCCGTATCACTGCGATGCTTGTCACACCCTATCCGCCCGGTATTCCGCTTTTGATTCCGGGCGAGCGCTTCAACGCAACGATCGTGCGCTACCTGCGCTTCGTGCGTGGTTTCAATGAGCGTTTTTCGGGCTTCGAAACCGACGTGCATGGCCTCGTCGTGGAACTCACCGACACCCAAAAGCGCTACTTTGTGGACTGCGTGAAGCAAAACTGATCCAGCGCAAGTCGACAGAATATTATTGGAACCCTGGCCCATCAAACGTTTTCTGTATTTAAGCGCGGGCTTGGGTTCGCTAACCCTTTGAGAAAGGAGTTCCAATGCGAATGGAACGAATGATTTGTGCGGTGAGCATGGTTGCGCTCATGTTAAGCGGTTGCGAAACGCTGAGTGATACACAGCGCAATACCGCAATCGGCGGCGCTGGCGGCGCAGCAGCCGGTGCGATCATCGGCGCAGTCACGGGCAGCCATAAGGTCGGCCGCGATGCCGCAATCGGCGCGGGTGTAGGCGCGCTTGGCGGCTACATCTGGTCCAAGCACATGGAAGAACAGAAAAAGGCTATGGAGCAAGCCACCGCCGGCACCGGCGTCGGCGTGACGCGAACGACCGACAACCAGCTCAAACTCGATATTCCAAGCGACATTTCATTCGACGTCAATCGCGCCGATATCCGCTCGAACTTCCGCCCCATCCTCGACCGCTTCGCACAGACGCTCAACAGCAATGCGGCGACGACGGTGCGTATCATCGGCCACACCGACAGCAGCGGCTCCGATGCGATCAATAGTCCGCTTTCGGTCAACCGCGCCGCAAATACGCGCAACTATCTGGCCGACCGCGGCGTTGCCACCAGCCGGATCGCAATCGATGGCCGTGGTGCTCGCGAGCCCATCGCCTCGAACGATACGGTCAGCGGCCGTGCGAAGAATCGTCGCGTCGAGATCTACGTCGCCGAATCGCACTGAGCAGCAAGCGCATTTTTAAAAGCCCGGACTACAGTCCGGGCTTTTTTCATTCGGCCTGATCTACGGACGGAACGAAAAATGGCACGGGTTTCGCAATTGCATAACCCTGCGCGAAGTCCACGCCAATTTTGCCGAGCGCCTCGAATACCTCCCTGGTTTCGATAGCCTCCGCAACAGTCTCCTTTCCCATCAGATGCGCAAGGCGCGAAATCATTTCCACCATTGCATAATCGATCGGGTCTTCGAGCATGCCCTTGACGAAGCTGCCGTCGATCTTGAGCAGATCCACTGGCAGATGTTTCAGATAGCCGAACGAAGACATGCCGGAGCCGAAATCGTCGAGCGCAAAACGACAGCCGAGCGCCTGCAATTCGCGGATGAAGCGGATGGCGCTATCGAGATTAGCGATTGCAATCGTTTCGGTCACCTCGAAACTGATCGATTGCGGCGGGATTTCATGCTCCGCGAATTGGTTGCGCAGAAAGATCAGGAAACCCTCGTCGCCTATCGTTGCACCCGACAGGTTGATCGCGCAGTTCGCGATCGGCGGAGCGCCACAGCGCTTGCGTTGCACGAGCGTCGCAAAAGCGTTCTGCACGACCCAGCGGTCGATTTGCGGCATCAGGCCAAAGCGCTCCGCCGCCGGCATGAACTCGTCGGGCAGCACGATCCGACCCGATTCGTCGCGCAAGCGCAGCAGCAGTTCGACGCATACGCCTTCGGCTTCGCGCGCATTGATGCGTACGAATTCTTGTGCGTAGAGGCAGAACTGCTCTTCCTTGAGCGCCTGGTTGATCCGCTGCACCCACACCATTTCGCCGAAACGCGACGATAAATCGGAATCTTCCGCGTTGTACACCTGGACGCGATTACGCCCCTTTTCCTTTGCCAGATAACAAGCCATGTCGGCCGCGCGCAGGGCCTCGACAAGTCCGAATTGCGAAGGCTCAAGACAAACCAGACCGATCGATGCGCCAATCGTGAAATGGCGCCCATCGACGGCGGTGAAATGCAGTTCTTCGACGACCTGACGCAGCTTCTCCGCAATTATTATGGCTGGCTCGATGGGGCAGTTTTCGAGCAGAACGCCGAACTCGTCGCCGCCCAATCGCGCCAGCGTGTCGCTATCGCGCAGGCACGTCTGCAGTTGATTCGCGACCTGGCAGAGCAATTGGTCACCGGCGGCATGCCCACAGGTGTCGTTTACGATTTTGAACTGATCGAGGTCGACATAAATCAAGCCATGCTGGCCGCCCTGCTCTTCGAGCCGGGTAAGCAGACGTTCGAGGCGGCGGTCGAATTCGCGGCGATTGAACAGGCTGGTCAGCGCATCATGGCTGGCCTGCCAGGAAAGCTTGGCGACATACTGACGTTCGCGCGTCATATCGTGCAGCACGACGACGGCACCCGAAACGGTTTCGTCCGTCGCAAGCGGCGTGCCGACGAGCGAAACCGGAACGCGCGAACCATCGGTGCGCTCAAGCTGGTGCGTACCCCCAAACGAAGCATCGGCCTTTCCATGCAGTAGCGCTTTGGCAAGATCGAGCCTGTCATCCTCGATCTGTTCGTCGAAAAGCCGGAATAGCGATTCGAGCGGTTTTCCATTCGCTTCATCACCGTGCCAACCGAGCAGTTTTTCCGCTGCGGGATTCATGTAGTCGATAGCGCCGCCGCCATTGATCGTGAGTACGGCATCGCCGATCGAGGCAAGCGTGGTCTGCGCACGCTTCTGCTCGTGCGCAAGAGCCGATTCGGCACGCTGACGCTCGCGCAGCAGTTTGCGCGTGCCGAAGAAGCCGAGCAGGATCAAGATCGCACCTGCACCCAAATTCAGCCAGATCAGCATGCGAGTGACCGCGCGCGAGGCATCGCCCAGCGCATTGGAAAAAGCCCAGGCTTTCGGCGCCAGCTTTTCATCGATTGCAAAGAGTTGCACCTGCCAGGCAGCAAGCTGTGTTTGCGAGGGTGGGCCCGAACGGGAGGCAACCCGGATCGTGTCGCCGAGATGGCGTAGTTCGAGCAAGCCTTCGTCCGTCGCTCGCCAGTAATCGATTGCCCGCTTCATGTAGCTGTATTTATGACCATAACGGAACAGCCAGATCGCGCTGTCGATATCCTGCGGATGAGAGCCGCCCGCGAGCAAGCCGGTATAGGCCGTCGTGTAGTCCAGGCGAGGCTGCTCCATCGCGATACGCGCCAGGCGGTCGCCGAGCGGCATAGCGACCGCTTTCTGATAGCGCCGATAAAAATTTTCGTCGCGACTCTCCGTGTAGAGGTCGAGAAAGCGAACCGCGTCCTTGATTCCCTTGCTCCAAAGGCTTTCGCCATTCACATAGGTGCGAACCGCGGACAACATTTCGAGACTCACGAACATCAGCGCCATTTGCAGCAGTGCGACGCAGACGAGCGGCCAGATCAAGCGCAGTACCTGCGGCTGAAGATGTTGTCGTGGATCGCGGTTGTTCGATCCCGGACCGGATCGGGCGACCCATCCCTTCGTTTCTGTCGAGCCGAAACCAGTGTTCATGCCCAAGCCATCTCCGCCGCACAAGCCAGAGAACGTATCGACCCAGATCTCCGATGCGGCCTCATGGAGGCATGTTGCCGGGGCTCGCATTTGTAAAACCGTGCTGCGATCATCTCTAACCAATCTCTATATTCGATTCGAGGAATCTTTTGGCCTCCTGCATGCTCGCCTTTGGGGCTAAACACCTGCCAATCCAGCTTTTTACGACACGTGGCAGGTAGGCTAGACCCTGACTAGAGACAATTTGATTTGCATCAAGCAGATTTCAGCATGTTCCGTTGCGAATCCGCATGGATGCCATTGGCGTCGCTCCGGCAAGCGGCCGCGCGCGATATGTACCGTGTTTGCGCATACCCCGTCGTCCAAACGCGAGCACTACCTTGCGTCGCGCTCTACACTTCGGCTCCTCCTCACCACACGCCTGAATCTGTGCCGTTAGACTTGCGTCCGGAGCCAGAACAACAACCAGGCTGCGCCACTGATCTCCCAGGAAGCCCCTGATGACCCCGTTTTTTTCGACTTTGATCTCCGCCTTCACGAACGCCCTGTTGATCGTCGCCGCCTTGCTGCCCATCCTCAATCCGCCCGGCGTAGCGCCGATCTTCCTGCTGCTCACGCAAGGCGCCTCGCCCGACACGCGTCATTTTCTGGCGCGCAAGATCGCGCTGAATTCG
The DNA here is from genome assembly GCA_031554255.1 of Niveibacterium sp. Taxonomy (GTDB): domain Bacteria; phylum Pseudomonadota; class Gammaproteobacteria; order Burkholderiales; family Rhodocyclaceae; genus Niveibacterium. The sequence goes on along the minus strand of JAVBKC010000013.1, from coordinate 54,921 downwards.
ACGATCCTGCTGCTCGCCGCGATGTTCATCGGCTCGTACGTGCTCGATTACTTCGGCATCTCGGGCCGCACAATCAAGGTCGCGGGCGGACTGCTCGTTGCCTCCATCGCCTGGAAAGTGTTGCAGGCCGACGATCAGAGCCATGACGACTCGCTGACAGCGGCGGCCGACTGGAGCCGCAAAATCGCCGAGCGGCGAGCGTTTTATCCGCTGACTTTTCCGCTGACGGTCGGACCGGGCTCGATTGCCGTTGCGCTGACCTTGGGCGCCAGTGTCTATAAAGGCGGCAGCCAACCGCTCGCGGCCCCGCTTTCGGCCTTGTTCGCGATCGCGGTCATCGCGCTCGTGGTCTATCTGAGCTTTCGTTTCGCCGACCGGATCGTCAAGCTGCTCGGCGAGACCGGCACGACCGTCATGCTGCGGCTGATGGCCTTCGTGCTGCTCTGCATCGGGATCGAAATCATGATAGGCGGACTCGCCGAGATCATCGAAAGCCTGGTACCGAAAGCGCATTGAAACAGCGCACTTTAAGGCTCACGCACGTACTCAACGATGTCGAAGGCATGGTCGTTGAATACGTCGGCCGCGACATGACGGCGCGAGACTTCGCGTAAGGGCAAACCTGCGAGCGAGGGGAAGCGCGTATCGCCGGGTATGTCGGCCTGGATCTCGGAGAGAAACAGGCGATCGGCCCGCGCCAGGGTTTCGGCATACAGCTGCCCGCCTCCGATCACGAAGACGCGCGCAACCTCTTTGCAGGACGCAAGCGCCGTAGCGAGCGAGGCAAAAACCTCGGCGCCTTCGAGCGCGAGGCCCGATTGCCGGCTTACCACGAGATTGCGTCGCAGGGGCAGCGGCCGGCCGAGCGAATCCCAGGTTTTGCGGCCCATCAGTACCGGGCTGCCTAGCGTTATCGCCTTGAAATGGCGCATATCCTCGCGCAGCCGCCAGGGCAGCGCGTTGTCCTGGCCAATCGTGCCATTGCGCGCAACCGCCGCGATCAGGCAAAGCTCAGGCCGCGCCATCAAACCGCCACTGGCGCGGGAATATGCGGATGCGGCGCATAGCCGTCGAGGCGGAAATCCTCGAAACGGAAGGCAAAGAGATCCCTCACGTCCGGGTTCAGATGCATCTGCGGCAGCGCGTACGCTTCGCGCGAGAGCTGAAGCCTCGCCTGATCGAGATGGTTCAAATACAGGTGCGCGTCGCCGAGCGTATGCACGAAGTCGCCGGGCTGGTAGCCGCATACCTGGGCCAACATCAGGGTCAGCAGGGCATAGCTCGCGATATTGAACGGCACGCCAAGGAATATATCGGCGCTGCGCTGGTAGAGCTGGCACGACAGCTTGCCGTCGGCGACATAAAACTGGAACAGCGCATGGCACGGCGGCAGCGCCATGCGGCTCACATCCCCCGGATTCCAGGCCGACACGATATGGCGGCGCGAATCCGGATTGTTCCGGAGCCCCTCGACGAGTTGGGCGATCTGGTCCACCTCGCGAGCGTCGGCGGTCTGCCAGTGACGCCACTGATGGCCGTAGACCGGGCCGAGTTCGCCCTCGGCGTCGGCCCATTCGTTCCAGATCGAAACACCGTTGTCCTTCAAGTAACGAATATTCGTGTCGCCGCGCAAAAACCAGAGTAGCTCATGGATGATCGAGCGCAAATGCAGCTTCTTTGTCGTAACGAGCGGAAAACCCTCGCCAAGGTCGAAACGCATCTGCCAGCCGAACACCGAGAGCGTGCCCGTCCCGGTACGGTCGGCCTTGCGGTGGCCGTGCGCAAGCACGTATTGCATGAGTTCGTGGTACTGGCGCATGTTGATCGGGGGCAGTAGAAACAGACGACCATTGTAACGGGGCCGACCGGACCTGTTCGGCAGTCTCGCCTCGGATAAACGCGACGAGCCTCGCGGGCGAGTAGAATTGTCTGCAAATCGAACGGGACCAGCCTATGCGCGACGACCGGGAAGTACGGATGCTTTTGGGAGAAATCGCGAATCTCGCGCCACGCGATGCGATCCGCGAAGCTGCGGTTTCGCTGCGCGCGCTAAGTCCGCAAATCGCTGCCGATCCGCCGGTCGCGCTGCGGCTGCTGGTAGCCCTGGACGATGCGTGTTCCCCGCATCTGCGCGAACTCTGCAATAGCTATATCGACGAGCGACCGCAGCCCGGCCGCAACGATCTGTTCGAGCTTGCCCGCGGCTTCTGGAGCCGGCTTGCCGAAAGCTTCGCCGAGCTGTTACCGGCCGCAAAGACTTTCTCCGACGAAGCACGCAGCGAACTTTGCGCGCGGCTGATCCGCGCAAGCACCGAAGACCAGCGCTGGGGCGCCTTGCATTACGGCCCCTTCGCGCCTCAACACTGGGCGCGCGTGGGTCGCGCCTGGCTTGCAGCCACCGAGGTCGGCCAGCATATAGTCAGGCTGCGCGCCGATTGGGCGAGCGACACCAGCGTCGAGCGCGAATATCTGCGCGCAATCGCGTTTTCGCTCTGCGTGCCGGGAGCGCTCGATGAAGTTCAAATCGAGCAAGCCTGGCGCCTGATCCACTATTTGCTCCCGCTGCTGGAACTACGGCGGACGCGCGGCCCCGACACGCTCTACAGCATCGACCCTGAGGAAGGCCAGCCTCCGCTTCGCGGTGACAGCACTGCCCCTGATAGCCGAAGCCGCCGTTATTTCGCCGCGCCGGGCGTGGCCGCGACCTTCAAGGAACTCGAACAAGCGCTACATGCGGGCGCCTTGCCGCCGCTTCTCGATGTCCCCGCGCCCGAGGCCGCCATCCGCTTCGCCCCGATGCTGCATCACCTGCTCCAATACTGGTCGGCGGAACCGCCCGTGCGCGGTCGCAGGCGCCACCCGATGCCGGCCAAACTCCGTGTCGTAGCGGGCATGGAAAACGTCGTCGAATGCCTTTCCGGCGCAAGCGATCTGCCCTTTGCAAGCTGGGATCAGCTCGACGCAAATCTGCACGGCATCGGCGCGCGTGCCGAGCTTACCGACGCACAGCCGCTGCGCGTCGGCATGATGGTGGCCTTGCTGCGCGAAGACAGCGGTCAATGGCTGGTCGGCGTCGTGCGCCGCATGATGCGGATCACCAACGCGCGCGCCTTCATCGGCGTCGAATTCCTGAGCTGGCGGCCGGCCGTCGTGCGCGCGTCCGATGGCACGCGGGAGGTCCGCGCCCTGCTGCTCGATATGCTGCACAAAGCCGCGACCCTGCGTGTCGCGCTGCCGCTTGGCACGCCGCGCGACAACGCGCATTTACGCCTGCTCGACCAAGGCGAAACCGTCGAGCTTGCGCCGGTAGAACTGCTCGCGCATGCGCGCGACTACGAAATTCGCAGCTACCGGTTGCGACAAACCGAAAGCGCCGAATAACTGCCTAGACACGACAAAACCCGGCAAAACCGCATCGTGTACAATCGCCCACCCTTCAGATAAGCGGGCTTGCATGAAAACCACCGCCCTCGACTTCGAACAACCTATCGTCGAACTTGAAAGCAAGATCGAAGATCTGCGCTATGTTCAGGATGATTCGGCCGTCGACATCTCAGAAGAGATCTCGCGGCTGGAAGTCAAGCGTCAGGCTCTGACCAAGGAAATCTACGCCAAGCTCACGCCGTGGCAGATCGCACTCGTCGCGCGCCATCCGCAGCGTCCCTACACGCTCGACTACGTCAAACACCTCTTCACCGATTTCGAGGAACTGCATGGCGACCGTTCGTTTGCCGACGACCGCGCGATCGTCGGCGGCCTCGCGCGCTTCAACGGCCAGTCCTGCATGGTAATCGGCCATCAAAAGGGCCGCGACACCAAGGAAAAGATCCTGCGTAATTTCGGCATGCCACGGCCCGAGGGCTACCGCAAAGCCGAACGCCTGATGCGCCTGGCGGAAAAATTCGGACTCCCGATCTTCACCTTCGTCGATACTCCGGGCGCCTATCCGGGCATCGATGCCGAGGAGCGCGGCCAGTCCGAAGCCATCGGCCGCAACCTGTACGTCATGACCGAACTCAAGGTGCCGTTGATCTGCACGATCATCGGCGAAGGCGGCTCGGGCGGCGCGCTCGCAATCGCCGTCGGCGACCAGCTGCTGATGCTGCAATACGCAACCTACTCGGTCATCTCGCCCGAAGGCTGCGCCTCCATTCTGTGGAAGAGCGCCGAAAAAGCGCCCGAAGCGGCCGAAACCATGGGCATCATCGCCTCCCGCCTCAAATCGCTGGGCTTGGTCGACCGCATCATCAACGAGCCTATCGGCGGCGCGCACCGCGATCACCGCGCAACAGCGCAATCGCTCAAGCGCGCACTGAACGACTCGCTGCGCCAGCTTTCCGAATACTCGACGAGCGAACTCCTCGAAAAACGTTTCGAACGCCTGATGAGCTATGGGCGCTTCAAGGAGCAGGCCCTCGCCTGATCTTCTCGCCAGAGTCGGTGCCACGCTGGCCCGCCATATCAAGGCCGGCGAACGCATCACGCTCGGGTTCTCCGGCGGCCTCGATTCGAGCGTCCTCCTGCATCTGCTCGCGCGGCTTGCACCCGGCATGGGTTTCGATCTGCGCGCCGCCCATGTCCACCACGGTCTGCAAGCCGCAGCCGACGACTGGCCTGCGCACTGCGAAGCCGTCTGCAAAGCGCTCGGCGTGCCGTTTTCCACGCTGCGCGTCGCCGTCGACAGCGCACATCCGCAAGGTCTCGAAGCGGCAGCACGCGCAGCACGCTACGCGGCGCTGCGCGCGCTCGGCGGCAACTGGCTGGCGCTCGCCCATCACCGGGGCGATCAGGCCGAAACTCTGCTGCATCGGCTGACGCGCGGCACCGGCATTGCCGGCGCGGCGGCGATGCGTTGCGCCGACACGCGGCTTGGCACCCCGCATCTACTACGGCCTTTGCTCGACGAGCCGCGCGCCGAACTCCAAGCCTGGGCGCACGAGCAAAAACTCGCCTGGATAGAAGATCCGAGCAATCGCGATACCGCCTACAGCCGCAACTTCCTGCGCCACACCATCCTGGCCCCATTGAATCAGCGCTTTCCCGGCGCCGAGGCCGCCTTCGCGCGCGCCGCCGCGCATTTCGCCGAGGCGCTCGAACTGCTCGACGAACTCGCTGCCGCCGATATGCTCAAGGTCGCCCGCAGCGACAAAGCCAGCCACGCCGCGCTCCTCCAACTCTCCGACGCTCGCCTCGCCTACTTGCTGCGCCACCGGCTCGCCGCCGGCAAGCATGCACCGCCCGACGCACGCCAGCTCGACGAAGCCATCCGTCAGTTGCGTACGGCGCACAGCCCGTGGCGCGCACGTTTCGAACATTGGGCGCTGTGCCGGCAGGACGACGACGTGTGGTTCGAGCCGGCCGACCTTCCCCCGCCAGCAGGCACCCTGGTTTGGCAAGGCGAATCCGAACTCGACTGGGGCCTCGCGCGGTTGCGTTTCGTGCCGGTCGCAGCAGGCGACGGGCTCGCACTGATCCCTGGCCGCAGCGAGCTACGCCCGCGCGCTGGCGGCGAACGCATCCGCCCCGATCCGCGCCGCCCCGCACGCGACATCAAGACCCTGGCCCGCGAGCTGCACATTCCACCATGGTGGCGCGACGCGATCCCGTTGATCTGGCACGACGGCAAACCCGTCTGGTACGCCGGAGCCGCCCAGAGCGAGGCGCGCGCGGGCTACCGGATCGAATGGGCTGCGCGTATTCCGGCCGGATTCTAAGAGCTATCCTCGGAGCGAAACTCCAGACCGCTCCAGCGGCGCCACGCCTTGCGCGCCAAATGCGTCGCCAAGCGATGCGGCGGCATCCTGAGCCAGTGGCCGCGCACAAAGAGCAGCCAGCGCGCGAGCGGTGTCCAGCGGTCGCCGGCGAGCCGGTGGTTCGGCCGCAGACCGCGCAGGTAGAGTTGTTCGAGCAGGCGCTCGCGCAGATCGGCCGGCCAGCGCACGCTGCCGGCGAGCGGAAATTTTGGGATGGGCGTGGCGAGCAGCAGTTCGCACATGCGCAGCGCATAGCGTAGCGGACGTTCCAGATGCAGGGCTTCGGCGCGCACGGCGAGGCGATCCCAGAACGCCGCTTCGCTGCCGAAATGCCGCAGCAGACCATCGAGATCGACCAGATCGCGCAGCCCGTTATTAAGTTCGCCTTCGTGAAACAGATGGCAGGCGCTGTGCAGCACCATGTCGGGTGGTGCCAGCACAAAGACGCCTGGAACGTCCGTTTCCACCGCATTCGCGAGCAGCAGCGCCGGGTCCGGCGGATGCCGCGCGGTGGCCGGCAGAATGTTGTGATGGAGATCCAGCGTGGACTCGCGCACGACATGGTGCAAGGGCGGCAGTTCGTGCATCCATTCGCGGTAGTAGTGCTGATCGTAGGCGTCGTGGTGCGTGCTGATCCAGCCGTGCTTGAGCAGCATGGCTTCGGCTTCGACAAGCTCGGCGCGCGGCACGATCAGATCGATGTCGCCGAACACGCGTCCGCGCGCGACCGGCAAGTCGGCCGCAAGATAGGCCGCGCCCTTCAGGAGCACGAGCCGGATGCCGCCGTCGGCAAGCGCCGCGCGGACGCGTTCGACCTCGGCCAGCGTTGCGACGCGCTGTCTTTGCGCCACGCGCCGCGCGCCGAGCAAATGCGGGCGGACTGGCTCGGGCAGTGTTTGCGCAGCGTCCAGCACGGTAAGGTCTTCGGCGATGCGGGCGGAGAGATTCGCGACGCGCGCTTCGCGTAGCAGCCGATCCCAGCCCGCCAGATCCAGCCCCAGCGCATGGCGCGGCGCGCGGATTACGGGCAGCACGGCGTCGCGGATCATTGCGCGGCCTCGTCGGCGATGCGCTCGAACCAGGCGATAGCTTCATCGAGCCGGCTGTAACGCAAGGCAAGACAGTCGGCGGCGTCGATGACGCGCCCCAGCAGCTCGAAACCGGTTTCACCGAGCATGCTGTAATTAAAAGCGTTTTCGGCCAGTTCGATGAAGGCGTGAGACTTGGGCTGGCTGCAAAGGCTCAGGGCCGCGCCGGCCTCCCATTGCGGGAAGATCACCCAACGCGGCTGCGCGCGGGTTTCGACATGTTCGACGCTCATCGTCGGTGGCTTCAGATGGGTGACGCGCCCCTTTTTGGTGTCCGGAATCTCGCCGCCGAAAAGCGCTTGCGGCGCGAAAGCGCGGATCACCTCGATCGAGCCATTCTTGAGGCTGACCGGCCGCGCGAGCGCGACGACGCTACCGTTGGCCGGATCGAGCAGGGTGAGTTCGTCCGAGCAAAGCCGCCAGCCCGCATGGATCAGCGCCGCGCAAAGCGTGCTTTTGCCCGAACCGGGCGGGGCCGGAAGGATTGCCGCAAAACCGTTCCTTTCGATGACGGCCGCATGGATGACGAGATATTGGTGACAGTGATTCGCCACGCACCAGTTCATACCCCATTCGAGCATCGCGAAGGCTTGCGGGCTGGGTAGCGGCGCAAACGGGCTATGGTCGTCGAAGAGGAATTCGACCTGCGGACGCAGCCAGCCGCGCAAGCCGCGCGCGCGGCGGACTTCGACATGGAAATCGGCGAAAGCCGCATCGCCCAAGCAGGCGTCGGCATAAAGCAGCGGCAGGTTCTGCGCGATCTCGGGCGCGCGGCTGCGGATCTCGAAGGTCAAGGGCCCTGCGCGCAACGCAAGGCCCTTGCCATGAAGACGGCGCCGCAGTTCCTGGTGCGAAAGATCGCTAACGCGCAATGTCTGGGTCAAAGCAATCCGATGCGACGGAGTTGTTCGACGGCTGCGTCTGTTGCGACGCGCAGGGTAGCGGCGTCGACTGCCGCGCCCAGCCTTTGCTGGAGCAGCTCGCACGCCAGGCCGGTATCGTAGCGCGCGGATTCCGGCAGGCAAAGCAATTCGATCGCGAACGGATCGACCGCGTGGGTATCGCCAGTCTCGCGGTCGTAAAGGACGGCGCCGTCCGCCCATTCGCGCACGAGCCAGCGCGCACCTAGTTCGAGCTGCACGGATGCTTACGGCGAGATCTTGTTGTTTGACAGATAGCTCTTGATAGCCGCGCTAGTCCAGGGCGTAGCGCCGGCATACGGCGTGTAATTGCCGTTCAGCGCCCATTCGCGCCACAACGCCTGCAACCGATCGAGCGTCATCGCCTTGGCGTCTACGCTGCCGCTCAAAATGTTCAGGTAGGCCGCGATGATATTGGCCGCGATCTTGTCCTGGTCGAAGTTGCCGGCCGAATCGGCCGCGCCCGAGGTCGCACCGAGGCTCATGACTTGGCCGAGCGTCAGCGAAGTCGCCGCCGTCGTGAAAAAACGGCAGCCGCTGCGGTTGCCGACCGCGAAAATGCTGTGGAAACTCCCGCTCTTGCCGATTCCAGGCCACGAACCCTGGCTCTGCCAGTAAGTGCTGCTCTTGCCAGAGCAAGTGCCAAGTTGCTTCGTCGTATGACTGAGCGCGCCCGACAGCGTGATCGACGGCGCGATGCAGGCGTTTGGCGCCATACCGCCGAGAACCGGGCGGCTCGTGAGCGTCAGGACGACGGGCGCGATCGCGATGCCGCTGCGCAAAATCCACCGTCTGCGCGCCGCAGACTGAATGTCCTGGCGGTCGTCTGCGGGTTCGCTCGAAATCTGGTCCTGGTCTCGCATAGTGTGGATTTCCGTTCGTGGTCCCACGATTTTGGCCAGATGCGGCCCGACTGGCATGCAACTCCATCACACGGGCAAATAGGCCGAACCAATCGCAGGGTCTGAAGCAAGAAATGTGCACCCGATTATTTTATGGAAAATCTTTTTTTAATCAGCACCTTATGACAAGCGCTGCGATAAGGGGCGGTGGACAGACTGCGCGATTGTCAAATGCGTCGACGCCCTCCGAGGGAATCAATGTCCCGGTTCGTAGCTACGTTTACAGTCATCCGTGCGATCTACCGCAGATAGGCGCTGCCGAACAGAGTGTCCTGTGGCAGCGCAAAATGCGGCCGGGCGTCTTGCCGCTCAGGCCAAACGCGCTCGCGTACGCGCAATCGCCGCACGGACCTGTTCGGGCGCGGTACCGCCGACATGGTTGCGCCCGGCGAGAGCGCCTTCGACGGTCAGCACCTGATAAACGTCCTCGGCGACAAGATCCGAAAAACGCTTGAGCACATCGAGCGGCAGATCGGGCAGGTCGCAGCCACGCGTTTCGGCCTCGCGCACCGCGCGCGCGACGGCTTCGTGCGCATCGCGGAACGGCAGGCCGCGCTTGACGAGATAGTCGGCCAGTTCGGTCGCCGTCGCGAAACCCTGCTTGAGCGCGCTGCGCATTGCGTCCGCCTTGACGCGGATGCCGCCGATCATGTCGGCAAAGATGCGCAGGCTGTCCTCCAGCGTATCGGCCGTGTCGAACAAGGGCTCTTTATCCTCTTGATTATCCTTGTTGTAGGCCAGCGGCTGGCCTTTCATCAGCGTAAGCAGTCCGACAAGGTGGCCGTTGACCCGCCCGGTCTTGCCGCGCACGAGTTCGGGCACGTCGGGGTTTTTCTTCTGCGGCATGATGGAGCTGCCGGTGCAAAAGCGATCCGCGAGGTCGATAAAGCCAACGCGCGGGCTCATCCACAGAATCAGTTCTTCCGACAGGCGCGACAGATGCATCATCGCCAGCGCCGCAGCCGACGTGAATTCGATTGCAAAGTCGCGGTCGGACACCGCATCGAGCGAATTCTCGCAAACACCTTCGAAACCGAGTTCGCGCGCGACGAATTCGCGATCGATCGGATAGCTCGTGCCGGCAAGCGCCGAAGCGCCCAGCGGCAGACGATTGATGCGGCGGCGCGCATCGGCAAAGCGTTCGGCATCGCGCCGCGCCATTTCCACATAGGCCATCAGATGGTGGCCGAAAGTCACCGGCTGGGCGACCTGTAGATGCGTAAAGCCCGGCATCGGCGTGGCCGCATGCTGTTCGGCCAGATCGCAGAGCGCGCGCTGAAAGTCGCCGAGCCGGGCGATGATCGAATCGCTCGCATCGCGTAGCCAGAGCCGGATGTCGGTCGCGACCTGATCGTTGCGCGAGCGGCCCGTATGCAGGCGCTTGCCTGCGTCGCCGACGAGCGTGGTCAGGCGGCGTTCGATGTTCAGATGCACGTCTTCGAGATCGAGGCTCCATTCGAAATGGCCCGCGCGGATTTCGTCCTGAATCTGCGTCATGCCACGTTCGATGTCGGCCAGATCCTGCTCATCGATGATGCCCTGCCGCGTCAGCATCCTTGCATGCGCGAGCGAGCCGCGAATATCCTGTTCGGCCATGCGGCAGTCGAAGAAAACGGACGCGGTGAAGCGCTTCACCAAATCGGAAACGGGTTCGTTGAAACGGCCGGACCAGGCCTTTGTATCGCCGCTTGGCTGCGACGTCGGTGAACGCTCTGTCATAATCTTTCGAATGATGGGTCGCGACCGTAAGACCGCAAAGAAAAAGGCGTCGTCAGCGCCCGAAACGCTGAAAGTATAGGGTAAAAGCCCGATCGTCCAAGCGATCTCTACCGTTTAGGCTCCGCTACTGGACAGCGAAAGCAGGCGTTTTGCAAGGCGCCCTCAAGCACCGGGAACTCGCGGTCCTGTGGCTTGCGGATCGAATGCTGGCAGCCCCGGCCATGGCGGCACACTCCACGCGCCGGCGGGGGAGGAAAGTAGCGCACGCAGATGACTTTCATCGAAGGATCGCCCCAGCGGATCGGCTCGAAGTGCTTTCACCCATTGACTGCGCCCCTGCATGTAGGCTCGCCCGAGATCCTCCCATCCGTCAAAGCAGTCCTGCGCACGCTGGGCATTGAGCAATAGGACGCGCCAGGCTACCGCTGGCTCGACCCATCCCATCAGCATAACGTTGCGGATCAGGAATGTTGTTCGGACGCAGGCGAATGCCAGTGCAGCTCGTGGGTCGTCCGTCGCTGTCAGCCCTTGCAGATCCATGCAAAACCAATTTGGCTCCAATTCTCCGACAAGATATTGGCGCACTTCGCCATCGCCTGCATGTGTATGGCAGCCCAACTGGTGCAGCAGGGGTATGCGAAATAAAGCCTGTGCCTCCTTACCAAGATTTGGTGTATCTGGATCGAAGAAACCGCTCATTCCAACCGCGTCTATCATCGGCTGAGCAAGGATCAATGCCCACTGTCGGCGCGTCATGACAGAGCGCGCGTAATTACGATACATAGAACGCGCGATACGCCAGATCAAATACCCGCCCAACGCGACCCACCAGGTCATGTTGTCGCCTCGCGCTTACCTTGCCCGCGTACGCCGTCGAAGCCAGGCCACAACACACCTTCTGTTGCAAAGGCTGCCGATTTTTGCTCCGTCAATGGCGCAGAAGATCCGCCGATAATATTACGGACGGCATACGCCACAGCGGGCGATTGCGGTCGCCGTACGCCCATTAATTCCTTTTGGCGGCCCGCTACCAGCCATTCCACCATCGGCGCGGGTTGTTTCAGGCGGGGAAAAAGACGAGGGTAACGCGCGGCAAGTTGTGTCTGGGTCAGCGCGTCGGTGATGTCTTCGATCCTGCACCACTGGGTTGGAGTGCGGACAACACCGATCGTCAAACAGTCATCGGGGGTCTGTCCGTCCGTCACCAGCGCATTGAGGCATACCAGCAAATCGTCAACATAGCGCTCGGCGGGCGGACGATTCTGTTTACCTTTGACCTGATCGACTGTAAGGCTACCGTCGGCTTGGACAACCGAGCTGATCGTAATATGCGGCTGGCCGCTTCTGTCACGAAAACTCAGCAACCGCAAGCGGCCCTGCGCAATAGCCTCGGCGTAATGCTCGCCATAGCCACCGCACAATGTTTGTCGGTTGGCGAACTGTCCCAAGCAATGTCGCATGACATAGCTTTCAAAAGCCATTTCCGAACGTAGCATCGCACTATTGGCAAGGAACTCTACAACGCAGCCATTGGGCGTGGCGAGCAGCTTACGCAGGGCGTCGGGCTGACTTAACCGCCAACCCCGTTCGATACGCGTGGCCATTTCTTCATGCTCGCGTTTCCATAATGCAATGGCTTGCGGGCAATTGATGCGTTCGAGCTTACCTTGCAAGGCAGTACCTCGGCGCGATTGCAAAAACTCCACGAGGCGTGTTTCCAGTGCCAAGAGGGTGGGCTCGGTCGGACTCACCCAAACTAGTGGAGCGACCGAGGCCTCCCTCTCGTTGGAGAGGGATGTGTGCGGCGCTTTGAAACGAGCCATGACCCAGGCCGGCACAGGCGCATTTCCTAAGACCTCGCGCGCCTCTTCCAACGAGCTTATGCTGCGCACCGGCTGGAAATTGGCAACCACGTGACGATAGAAGTGATTGAGTAGCCAGTCGCGCACTGCCGGATCGTCGTCGCGCGCTTGGCTGCGCACGGCGATGCCAGCCTTTAATACGTCCGCGTTGAGTGCATTACGCGGTGCATAACTACACTTCCCTGCCGTGCTCATTTCCAGAATTGCCACCAAGATTTTGCGCTAGAGCCAGGCGGATTCATGGCCTCGGCGCAACGCGTGAGGCGTTCCGCTATCCAGGCGGTATTGTCATTCTCCGCTTCGTTCCGGAGGGGATTGTGCGCCAAAGCTCGCCCGTACATCGATGCGGCCTCGGCATAACGCTTGATTGAATACAGAAGATCTGCAGCCCTAATCAGCATTTGCAAATCGTTATTGATCCGTACTTGTGGCTCGACGCTCTCCCACAAGGCGGAGACTTCGGCAGGGTATGCGAAACTCATGTACATGCCCACACGTAGGCGCATACTCAAAGCCTCGGTAGGAAGATTGCGGTCCTCCATGCCCTCGGAATGCTGCCAGCCTACCAAACGCTCAAGCCAAATCGGAATCTCCTGATCACGATCCAGGTCGTAGAGCGCTTTCGTTACATATCCAATGTAACCGTTTGGATCGTGGCGGCTGTAACCATACTCGGCCGCGAAATGCCATAGCTGCTCGGCAGCGTCGACAATCCCAGCCTCGTCGCCTTGACATATACGCGCACGCATGATGCCGTCGTAGTGTTCGGCAAAGGGACTCGCGGCAATACCGCGCCGATGCAGTGCTATCGCTTCTTCATACCGATCATTTTTGTCGTAACGGTAAAGAATGGCCAAGTTGTTGCACAGCATCGAGTAGAGGTGGGCACAGGCGTCATAGGGATGGCCGCTACCTGTTTCGAAGTAGTGCTCCAGGCAAATTCTGCCCTGCTCGTAGACCGCCTGCTGCAATTGCGCGAGGCGCGCGTTCGCCTCGTCTTGCTGTTCGGCGGGCAGCACACCGATTACATCGTCGAGTACGTCGCTAACGTCCACACCGAAGTTGTAAGCCCATAACCCGCTAGGCAGTACCGGTGGCGATGCCTTAAGCGCCTTTACCACACCATGAGCGCGAACCTGGGCCAAGAGCAGACTGAGCGCCGTGCGGTTGTCTTGCATAGCCCCACTGGTTGCTGCTGCCTGTAGGCGGGCAACGGCTTCTTCGCCGCCGATTATGTTGGCATCACCATCACGCACTACGGCGAGGCGTTCGATCCAGGGGTGGCCTGGCGCACGCTGTTCAGCCATTCTCCGTGCTGCATCAAAGACCGCCACTACGTCCAGCTCCTGCGCCGGGCCATCGAACAGTACTGCATGTGCAGGCGAGAGCTTGCTCAGCTCCGGCGGAAGGGCCGCGACGAAGCTCTGCAGTGTCTCCGGGGTATGACAGGCTCGCATAACGCACAAGGGCCACCAGACCGCATCATCGCTTGCGTCGGCTAACCGCTGGCTCACCCATTGTGGAACACCGGGCCACATATTGGTTTCGAGCTGATAGATATGAAAGAACGCGCGGCGTCCTGCGTTTTCGATCTGCCCTGCCTCGAAAAGCCATGGCAATTCATACGTCACGAAATCGTCGCTACCGTCGCTGGAAAGGCTGTAGCGCGCGTCGACGCATGCGACCAAAGCCCCCACGAGATCACCCTTGGCGTAGGTAGCGCGGGCCGCAAGACGGGCTAGACGCACGGCAGTTTCACGCTGTTGCGGCAGCGACCATGTGCGAGTCAATGCCAATACTGGTTCGCTAAATTGCGCGAGCTGTTCGGGTACGATATCCACCAAGCTGTCGCCAAGCCAAAGCCAATCGTTCTCATCGATATTCTGGCCAGGTTGGGCAGAATGCAGGGCGAAAATGGCTGCTTTAGCGGCCTCGCGCGCCTGCTGCTCTTCTTGGCTACGGGAAAGCACCATGGCGCGCCGACGCTGGCGATCCGCCTCGTCCCACGCCCGCAGCTCAGTGCGTGAAGCGGTAGCCCGGCGCACCGCATGGCGCAGTTCGATTGAGGACAAGGCGATATCTGACAGCCACTGCTCCAGCCTGTCAAGAATATGTAGTTGGTTGTAGCCCTCCGCATTAAATCCCTGCGGAGCACTCGCAATACCATGCATTTGCGATAGCGCATGCAAGGCTTTTTCAGCATCGCCCTGAAAGTGAGCCAACTGCAGGCGAAAGAGCGCGAGGCGCATTTCCATGTCCGCGCGCTGTGCTTGCGCTGATGCCGCCACGATTGCCCCGCCATCATTATCCACCACCGCATACGCCATAGAGGTATCACCAGCGCGCACCCACAGCGTGTGCAAACGGTCTACCGCTTCGATGGTGGTAGCACGCAAAGCGTTGGCGCGTAGCCTTGCCAATAGGTTTGCCGCTTTGCCTGATCCGCTTTCTTCGAGGTCTGCTTCCAGGCGATCTAGGAATGCATCAAGTTCGGGGCCAGTTAATGCATTGCCGGTGACTTCCATTCGCATCTTCTCCAAAAAAGATTTTTGTTAACACGTGCGGGTATCTCGAAAATTTTTTGCTGCCTTTAAGAGATACTAGCGGCACTAACTGAAGATTCTTTCCTGTGAATCAAATCTATGCGACATATCAAATTTTATGTACCTTATGTCGCAGGGGTCCGCTGATGACTATGCGAGCGCGTTAGCGGGGCTGCGCATGCATCCCGCCAACGGCACACAAGATCATGCACGGGTTATCAACCCGAATTGCGCAGCCCCGCCGCAATGCCGTTGATCGACAAATGGATGTTGCGCTTCAAACGCTCGTCCTGATGGCCTTCGCGATAGCGATGCAGAAGTTCGATCTGGACATGGTTGAGCGGGTCGAGGTACGGGAAACGGTTGCGAATGGAACGCATGAGCAGCGGGTTGCCTTCGAGCAGCGCTTCTTGGCCGGTGATCGCGAGCAGGGTTTCTATCGATGCCTGATGCTCGGCGCGAATGCGCGGGAAAATCGCATCGCGTAGCGCTTCGTCGTGCACAAGTTCGGCATAACGCGAGGCGATTGCGATGTCGCTCTTGGCCAGCACCATGTCCATGTTCGAGAGCATCGACGTGAAGAACGACCATTCCTTGTGCATCTGCTGGAGCGCTCCGAGTCCGTCCGGGCGCTGGTCGAGAAAGGCGCGCACGGCCGAGCCGAAGCCGAACCAGCCTGGCAGCATGAGGCGGCACTGCGCCCACGAAAACACCCAGGGAATCGCACGCAGATCCTCGATTGCGGTCGTTTTCTTGCGCGATGCCGGGCGCGAACCGATGTTCAGGTTGGCAATCTCGGAGATCACGGTCGATTCCCAAAAATAGCGCTCGAAACCCTCGGTTTCATAGACGAGGCCACGGTAGGCCTTGAAGGCCGCATCCGAGAGCTGGTCCATGATTGCGAGGTATTCGGCGCGTGGCGCGGCGGCCGGGCGGGCCAGCAGCGTGGCTTCGAAGGTCGCCGCCGCGAGCACTTCGAGATTACGGTGCCCGACTTCCGGATTGGCGTATTTCGACGAGATGACTTCGCCCTGCTCGGTCAGACGGATCTGGCCCTGCACCGCGCCGCCCGGTTGCGCCAGGATGGCCTGGTAGCTCGGACCGCCGCCGCGTCCGACCGAACCGCCACGGCCGTGAAACAGCCGCATCTTGATGCCATGCTTGCGGAATACGTCGATCAACTGAATCTCGGCCTTGTAGAGTTCCCAGCCCGAGGTCATGAAACCGCCATCCTTGTTGCTGTCGGAATAACCGAGCATGACTTCCTGCGCCTGCCCGCGCGCGGCGAGCAGATTGCGATAGACGGGCAGCGAGAAGATGCGGTCCATCGTGCCGCTCGCGGCCTGCAAATCGCCGATGGTCTCGAACAGCGGAACGATGTTTACGGCCAGCGCCTGCTCGTGTGGACGCAAGAGGCCGACTTCCTTGAGCAGCACGGCCAGTTCGAGCATGTCGGAGACGCCGTCGGTCTTCGAGATGATCGCATTCGGCACGCAGGCCGGGCCATAGAGCCGGTGCGCTTCGGCGGCGGTACGGAAGATCGCGAGTTCGCCGACGCAGCCTTCCGAATAATCGACGAAGGGTGAGGCCAGCGGGCGCGAGCTCGATAGTTCTTCGATCAGCACCGCAATGCGGGCTTCTTCGTCGAGCGCGAGGTAATCCAGCGCGGGATTCGCGGCGGCCAGAAGTTCGGCGACCGTGCGCTCATGAACGTCCGAGTTCTGCCGCAGATCGATCGCCGACAAATGAAAGCCGAAAACCTTGACTGCGCGGCGCAGTCGCCGCAGCCGGCCGCTCGCGATCGTGGCGGAACCGTTCGCGACGAGCGAGCGATGCACGATGTCGAGCGCGGCGGCGAGTTGTTCGACGTTTGCATACGGCGCGACCGAGCCGACCGGCGGACGGCCGAGCCGTTGTCCGAGCAGCCTCTCGGCCGTCGCGTGGGTGTGCGCATAAATACCCGTCAGCGCGCGCCGATACGGCTCGTCGCCACGATGCGGCGATTGGTCCGGCGAGGCTTCCGCGAGGTCGATCAGCGCGTCGGACGCCGACACATGCGGCTGCCCGAGCGAGAGTTCGGTACCTAGCGTATGGAGTTCGCCAAGGTAGAACTCGAAGGCTACGGTCGCATGCATGCGCAGGGCTTCGCGCAGCACCTCGGCCGTGACGAAGGGATTGCCATCGCGGTCGCCGCCGATCCAGCTGCCTAGCCGCAGGAAAGGCGGCAGCTCCAATGTGCGCCAGGCTGCGTCGTGCTTGGCCAGCAGGTCTTCGAGCGCAACGTAGAGTTTCGGCAGTTCGCGCAGGAAGGTGTAGTCGTAATACGACAGGCCGTTCTTGATCTCGTCGAGCACCGACAGCTTGGTCGGCCGCAGCAGGCGCGTCTGCCACATCGTGAGTACCGAGCGGCGCAGTTCGATATCGCTTTCCTCGACCTCGGACGGCGTCATCTGGATGCGGTCGCGCGCGTCGAGCAAATTCGCGATCTGCATCTGGCAATTCAGGATGCTCTTGCGCGAGACCTCGGTCGGATGCGCAGTCAGTACCGGGCCGACGAAGGCGTCCTGGAAGAAATCGGTGATCTGCTGCGGGGTCACGCCGGCAGCCAGTGCGCTGGCGACGGCCGCCGCCAGCGTGCCTTCGCGTGGCGCGGAACCGGCGATTGCATGTGCCCGCGAACGGCGTATGTGATGCTGGTCCTCGGCGATGTTCGCCAAGTGTGAAAAATAGCTGAACGCGCGCACAACCTGGCCCGTCTGTTCGCGCGAGAGCGAGTCGAGCATGGCTTCGAGTTCGCGACGGGCGGCGAAGTCCTCGTCGCGACGGAAGCGGATCGAGGTCTGCCGGATGCTCTCGATCAGATCGAAAACGGCTTCGCCCTCCTGCGCGCGTACCGTGTCGCCGAGAATCCGGCCCAGCAGCCGGATATCTTCTTTCAGGGGAAGATCCTTGTCTTGATCGCTCATGCTTTCGCTATTTTTCGTGGGGTGGGAGAGTTCGCGGCAAAGAAGCTAACGGGGGGATGGCCTTTGCGCGAAGCTTTTCGTGGCCGCGTTCTGCGGTGCAGCACGCATTTTATCAGTGCTTTGCTGCACGGAATTTTCGTAATTGGCGTGGTGGTAAGATCGCGGCTCTCCAATTTTGTGCCGCGCCAGCAACGATGATCCCGATCTCACCCGCACCCGAGCGCATCGTCATCGCGACGCGCGAAAGCCCGCTCGCGCTGTGGCAGGCCGAATACGTGAAGGCGCGGCTCGCCGAGCTGTATCCCGCTTGCCGCGTGGAACTGCTCGGCATGACGACGCGCGGCGATCAGATTCTCGACCGCACGTTGTCGAAAGTCGGCGGCAAGGGGCTCTTCGTCAAGGAACTCGAAGCCGCCCTGCTCGACGGTCGCGCCGACATCGCGGTGCATTCGATGAAGGATGTGCCGGCCGAGCTTGTCGATCCATTTTGCATCGCTGCGATCCTCGAACGCGAGGATCCGCTCGACGCCTTCGTCTCGTCGAAATACGCCAACCTGGACGAGATGCCGCCCGGCGCGGTCGTTGGCACCTCAAGCCTGCGGCGCGAGGCGCAGATCCATGCGCATTATCCGTATCTTGCGGTCGCGCCCTTGCGCGGCAATCTCGGCACGCGGCTGCGCAAGCTCGACGAAGGCCAGTACGACGCCATTGTGCTCGCCGCCGCCGGGCTTTTGCGCCTCGGCATGGGCGAGCGGATTCGCGCCCGGCTGCCCGATAGCGTGTCGCTGCCGGCAGCCGGACAAGGCGCGCTCGCCATCGAAGCGCTCGCGGACCGACACGAAGTCGCGACCTGGCTCGCACCGCTCGTCGATGCGGAGGCAACAGCCTGCGTAACGGCCGAGCGCGCCCTGACATGCGCCCTGGGCGGTGGCTGCGAAGTGCCTATCGGCGCACATGCACGGATCGAAGACGGCGAACTCTGGCTACGCGCCTTCGTTGCCACACCGGATGGCATTCGTTTTGCGCGCGCCGAACTGCGCGGCGCCGTCGCCGACGCTGCCGCGATTGGTCTTTCCGTCGCCGCAGCCTTACGCGCCGAGGGCGCCGACGAGATTCTCGCGGCGCTTGCTACCGGATATGCCTGAAGCCGCGCTGGCCGGCCGTCGCATCCTCGTCACGCGGCCGGCAGCCCAGGCCGCCAGCCTCTCGAACGCCATTGCGGCGGCGGGTGGCACGGCACTGGCATTACCGTTGATCGAAATCGAAGCGCTGCCGAATGCTGCCGATGCCGCTGCGCTCGCAGCACGACTGGACGCCTTCGATTATGTTTTTTTCGTCAGCGCAAACGCCGTGGAACACGGTATCGCGGCGATCCGTGCGCTGCGCGCCTGGCCACCGGGGCCTTCCGTCGCGACAGTCGGGCCGGGCAGCGCGCAAGCCCTGCACGAAACAGGCTTTAACACCCCACTCGTGCCCGCCACGCGCTTCGACAGCGAAGGCGTGCTCGAACTGCCCGAGTTCTCGGCCGAGCATATTGCTGGCAAACGCGTACTGATTATGCGTGGCGAAAACGGGCGCGAATTTCTCGCCGAGCAACTCTCTACGCGCGGTGCGGCGGTCGAATTGTTCGCTTGTTACCGCCGGCGCTTCCCGCCAATCTCATTCGAATTGCTGCACGCAGCCGATGCGCTGACGCTCACGAGCAGCGAGGCCGTGCGCCATCTGGCCAATCAATTGCGCGCGCAGCAGGCCAAGCTCTTCGCCAAACCGGTGTTCGCACCGCATGCGAGAATCGCCGCCACGGCGCGTGCAGAGGGTTTTCTTGCGGTGCATGAAACGGCGGGCAGCGACGCCGGCGTGATGCAGGCGCTCTTACGCTACTTCGGCTAGACCAGCCTCGGTTATCATCGCGCTCATGGATTCCCACGCCACTCCCGCCGCCACTCCACCCACCGCGCCGCATCGCAGGTCCTGGCGCGTGCTGGCCGGCAATCCACTCGTCATCGTGATGCTCGTGGGCCTGGCCCTGCTTGCCTGGCAGTGGATCGAAACCCGAGCACGGCTTGATCTTTTGCAGCAGCAGGTCGCGCAAAGGCTGGGCGAATCCGACGCGGTGGCACGCGAAGCCAAGTCGCAGGCGCGCGACGTGCAGGAACGCATGAACACGCAGGCCAATCGCGTGGCCGTGCTCGAAGCGCAGCTCGCCCAAGCGCAGGGCCAGCAGGCCGCGCTCGATGCGCTCTATCAAGATCTATCGCGTTCGCGCGACGAATGGGTGCTGGCGGAAGTCGAACAGGCCTTGGGTATCGCTCAACAGCAGTTGCAGCTGGCCGGCAACGTGCAGGCGGCGCTGATCGCGCTACAGTCGGCCGATCAACGACTCGCGGGCTTCGATCGGCCGCAGCTCCTGCCGCTGCGCAAGTCGATTGCGCGCGATATCGACCGACTCAAGGCGCTGCCGATGGCCGATATCTCCTCGCTTGGGCTGTCCCTCGAAAACCTGATCGACCGCATCGACATGCTACCGCTGGCCTTCGAACACATGCCGCAGACCGACAAACCCGCGCGCAACCGGGCACGCAACGCGGGACCGGCGCAGCAATCCGCGCCGGCAGTGGATGCGCCGAACTGGTTCGCCGCGCTCGCCAGCGATTTCTGGTCGGAGATTAAACAGGTCATCCGCGTCGAACGGCTCGACCGTCCGGACCCAGCGCTGCTGTCGCCGTCGCAAGCCGTCTTCCTGCGCGAAAACCTGCGGCTGCGGCTGCTCTCCGCGCGTCTGGCGCTCTTGCAGCGCGACGGTCGCGTGTTCCGCGACGACACGAAGCAGGCGGCCGTCTGGATGGACCGTTATTTCGATACGGCCGATCGCGATCTTGCGCAACGTCTGGCGGAACTCAAAAAGATGCAGAACGTGCGGCTCTCGCTCGAACTGCCGACGCTCAACGACACCCTGGCCGCGCTGCGCAACGTCAGGTCTGCGGGTAGCCGCTAGGAATCCGATGCGCGCATTGCTCTGGCTCGTCGGAATCTTCGCTTGCGCGGTCGCGCTGGCGATCGCTGCCCGCTACAACGAAGCCTACGCGCTCTTCGTCTGGGCGCCCTGGCGCGTGCATGTTTCGCTGAATCTCTTCGTCATCGTCTTCGTCGCGCTGTTCGCGCTGCTTTATGTGGCAACGCGAATCGTCGCGCGCACGCTCGCGCTGCCGGCTGCGGTCGCGGCCTTCCGCGAACGTCAGAAGATCGAGCGCGCGGCGCAGGCTTTCAAGGATGCGCAGCGCTTCATGCTCGAAGGCCGCTACGGTCGCGCTTTCGCACAGGCCATCGCGGCGCACAACGCCGGTGCCTCGCCGGGGCTTGCCGCGCTGCTCGCGGCGCGGGCAGCGCACGCCATGCGCGAACTCAAGCGCTGCGACGAATGGCTCGCCAAGGCGGCGCTTCATGACAACGAGGTGCGCGCCGCACGCCTCATGACCGAAGCCGAATTCGCGCTTGCCGACCGCCAATACGACATCGCCGCCGACCGGCTGGAAACCCTGCGCAGCGGCGGTGCGCGCCAAATTGCCGCGCTGCGCCTGTCGCTACAGGTTGCCGCCGCCCGCGCCGATTGGGCCGAAGTCTTGCGCCTGGCGCGCCAGCTTGCGAGCCATCGCGCGCTGACTACCGATCAGGCCGCACCGCTGGTGCGCCGCGCCCATCTGGAAAGCCTACGCGAGCGCGAAGGCGACGCGAGTGCCTTGCCGCGCTACTGGAAAGCAATTCCGAAATCCGAACGCGAGGACGGCGGCCTCGTGCGCGGTGCAGCGCCCCTGCTCGCGGCCGTTGGCGAGGCCGACCTGGGCGCCGAGGCCATCGCCCACGCGCTCGATGCGCAATGGGATTCGCAACTTGCCGAACTCTTCGGCCACATCGAAGGCGGCACGGTCGTCGAACGCATCGCCAACGCCGAGCGCTGGCTGCGTAGCCAGCGCGCCGACGAGCGCCTGCTGCTCACGCTCGGCCGGCTCTGCATCCAACAACAGCTTTGGGGCAAGGCGCAAAGCTATCTCGAAGCCTCGCTCTCTATCGCCCCGTCGCGCGCCGCGCACCTCGAACTGGCCCGCCTGGGCGAACGGATCGGCCGCGAAGATCTCGCGACGCGCCACTTCCGCCGCGCCGCCGAAATCGGCGGGAACTGATGGGTTATTGAACCCCGTAGTAACCGCGATACCAATCGACGAAATTGGCGACGCCAATCTCTGCCGATGTTCTGGGCTTGCGCCCGGTCCATTCGGTTAGCGCCTGCACGTCCGCAAAGGTTGCCGGTACGTCTCCCGGCTGGATAGGCATCAAATTCTTCTCCGCTTTTTTGCCCAGAGCGCTTTCGATGGCTCCGATGAACGCCATTAATTCCACCGGCCCCTGATTGCCGATATTGAAGATACGGTAGGGCGCGCGCGAGGTGCCGGGATTGGGGTTTTGCGGATCGAAATCGGGGTCGGGCTCGGCCGGGCGGTCCAGTGTGCGGATCACGCCTTCGACGATATCGTCGATATAGGTGAAATCGCGCTGCATTTTCCCGTAGTTGAAGACATCGATCGGGCGCTCTTCGAGGATCGCCTTGGTGAACAGGAAAAGCGCCATGTCGGGCCTGCCCCAAGGGCCATAGACCGTGAAAAAGCGCAGTCCCGTCGTCGGCAGGCCGTAAAGATGGCTGTAGGTATGCGCCATCAATTCGTTGGCTTTCTTCGTCGCAGCGTAGAGGCTCGCGGGATGGTCTACGCTGTCCTTTTCGGAGAACGGCATCTTTTCGTTGCCGCCATAGACCGAAGAACTGCTCGCATAGACCAGGTGCTGAACCGGATTGTGACGGCAAGCTTCCAGGATATTCATGAATCCGACGATATTGGATTCGATGTAGGAATGCGGGTTGATCAGCGAGTAACGCACGCCAGCCTGAGCCGCCAGATGGACCACGCGGTCGAAGCGCTCTTCGGCAAAGAGTTTTTCGATGCCGCTGCGGTCGGCAACGTCGAGCTTGACGAAGCGAAAGCGCTCGAACGGCTCAAGACGCGCGAGCCGGGCCAGCTTGAGCTGCGGGTCGTAGTAATCGTTGAGATTATCCAGACCGACCACTTCATCGCCACGCGCAAGCAGGCGTTCTGCAACATGCATGCCGATAAAGCCGGCCGCACCGGTAACGAGTGCTTTCATAAATCGACTCAAGAGGGGTTCGGATTCAGGACTGCCCGCGCTAAAACCTGGCGGGACAGCTTTGCTCTGAAGCTCGCCCAGTCTCGTTGCGGCGCGCCATCCAGACAGATTTAAACGTTTATCGCGCAGAAATGTCTGGAAATTTTACCTCGCGGACTATTTTTCTTCGGCTCGGGACGCACTCTGGTGCAATTCATGCACCTTCGTATATTTAATAAAGCTATTAAAACACCCGATTCCGATATGAATCAAACCTGGCGCGCCATCGAGAAAACCGAGCCGGAATACATAGAACTTGAGAAAACGGAAGAGCGGACTGGTCGCGAACTTCAGCGACGAGGGCCGATAGCCTTCCGCGACAAGCGCCTCGGCCGCCAGCGTCGTGTAAAGGTTTTGTTTCGCGAGATAGCGGGCAAGCGTTTCTTCGCTGTGGTGCAGCAAGTCGCCCTTGAGCTGGCCCACATCGCCGAGCGCCACGACTTTTTCGTGCACGAGATCGTCCGACCAGCGCGCATGGCGGCGGTCGAAGAAGCGTAGCGACAGATCCGGATAGCCCTCGCCGTGGCGCAGGTAGCGGCCGAGGAAGCGATTGCAGCGCGGAAATTCGAAGGCGCGGTGATGCGGTTCGACGAGTTCGCGCTCGATCGATTCGCGCAGGGCAGGGGATACGATCTCGTCTCCATCGATGCAGAGTACCCAGTCGTTTGCCGCTTGCTCGACGGCAAACTGCTTCTGCGGACCGAAACCGAGCCAGTCTTGATGGACAACGCGGGCGCCCGCATCGCACGCAAGTTCGAGGGTGCCATCGGAGCTGCCCGAATCGACAACGAGGATTTCGTCGCAAAAAGCCAGCGCCGCGAGCGTTTCGGGCAGGGTATTCGCGCAGTCGCGCGTGATCAGAACAGCGGAAAGCTTGCGGCGAGTCATCGACGGATTATAGGGCCTGCCGGCGGGGGCAAATCCCGGCTTTGCACGCAGGAAATTTGCCCCGCCGGGTGCAGCGCGGATAATCCCGGCCCATGCACACGATCCTGATCGTCAAGACGACGTCGATGGGCGACGTCATCCAGTATCTGCCCGCGGTGACCGACCTGCGCACGCACTTTCCCGAGGCCCGCATCGACTGGCTTGTCGAGGCACCGTTCGCGCCCCTCGCGCGTCTTCACCCTGCTGTGCGCGATGTGATTCCGGTTGCGCTGCGCAGTTGGCGCAGACGCCTTTTGCTGCCGTCCACCTGGAAAGAGATGTTCGCCCTGCGCACGCGGCTTGCAACTGCCGGTTACGACCGCGTGATCGACGCGCAGGGGCTGTTCAAGAGCGCGCTGCTGGCCCGGCTGGCGCGCGCGCCGATCAGCGGCTATGCGCGCGGCAGCGCGCGCGAAGGAATTGCGACGCGGTTTTACGCCGAACGTTTCGCGGTGTCCTGGGGCCGCCATGCAATCGAGCGCAACCGCCTCTTGACCGCCGCCGCGCTCGGCTATGTCGCCAATACGGCAATCGACTACGGCATCCATGCGCCCGAGCCGGCCGCCGAGGCGTGGCGGTCGAACAAGGCTTATGCGCTGTTATTCACCGCGACGGCGCGCGACGAAAAACTCTGGCCCGAGCCGAACTGGATAGCACTTGGCCGCGCCCTGAACCGTAAGGGCCTCATCTGTGTTCTGCCAGCCGGCAACGCAACCGAGCGCGCGCGCGCGCAACGCGTCGCGCAACAACTGCCGCACGCCGAGCTGCTCCCGCCAATGGGACTCGCGGCGCTTGCCAGCGTCATAGAACGGGCGCAGTGCGCGGTTGGCGTGGACACCGGACTCTCGCACCTGGCGGCAGCGCTGGGCGTACCCATCGTTGCGCTCTATGTGGCGACCGAGCCGGGCGCCAATGGCGTTGCCGGCGATGCGAGCGCCATCAATCTCGGCGGCGCGGGGCACTGCCCCAGCGTGGCCGAGGTGCTGCAAAAACTGCGCGCGTGGTGCGGATGATCGCGCGCGCAGCCTATACGGCGCTCTGGTACCTTGGCGCACCGCTAATCGCGTTGCGCCTGGCTTGGCGCGCACGCCGTCAGCCCGAATATCTACAGCATCTTGGCGAGCGCGTCGGCCGTTACCCCGCGCGTGCCGGCACGGCTCCGCTAATCTGGCTGCATGCGGTGTCGGTCGGCGAAACCCGCGCCGCGCAACCGCTCGTGCATGCCTTGCTCGCACGCTTCCCGCAGCACATGCTATTGCTCACCCAGATGACACCGACGGGTCGCGCGACGGCGCTGGAACTGTACGGCAATGACGTACGGATACGCGTAGCCTACCTGCCCTACGACACACCAGGCTGTGTCGCGCGCTTCATGCGACATTTCCGGCCCACGCTCGGCATCCTGATGGAAACCGAGGTCTGGCCGAATCTGATCGCCGGCGCAGGCCGCGCGAAAACGCCTATCGCGCTCGTCAAT
Source organism: Niveibacterium sp. (assembly GCA_031554255.1). GTDB lineage: Bacteria > Pseudomonadota > Gammaproteobacteria > Burkholderiales > Rhodocyclaceae > Niveibacterium. The sequence goes on along the minus strand of JAVBKC010000013.1, from coordinate 29,532 downwards.
GCACGGCTCTCGGAACGTTCGGCGCGCGGTTACACAAGGCTGGGCGGCTTTGCGCGCGGCATGTTCGGTGGCCTCTCCTGCGTTGCCGCGCAGACCGAGGCCGATGCCCAGCGGCTCCAAGCACTGGGTGCCAAAGATCCCATCGTCACGGGCAATCTCAAGTTCGAGATTGCACCCTCGGCCGAGATGCTCGAACGCGGCCGCCAGTTCCGCGAACGCTGCGGCGCCCGGCCGCTGCTGCTAATTGCGAGTTCGCGCGAAGGCGAAGAGGCGGACCTGCTCGATGCATTCGCTCGGCATGCCACGCCCGATGTGTTGCTGGTGCTCGTACCGCGTCACCCGCAGCGCTTCGACGCAGTTGCCGAGCTTGTGCGCGCACGCAAGCTTCCCTTGCAGCGGCGTTCGGAACATCACGCAGTCGCGCCGACAACCCGCGTTTGGCTGGGCGACAGCATGGGCGAGATGTTCGCTTATTACGCGGCGGCCGATATTGCGCTGATAGGTGGGAGCTGGGCGCCGCTCGGCGGACAGAATCTGATCGAAGCCTGTGCCGTCGGCACGCCAGTGCTCGTCGGCCCACATACCTTCAATTTCGCCCAGGCGACCGAGCAGGCAATCGCGGCCGGCGCGGCGCAACGCTGCGCCGATGCCGGGGCGGGCATTCTCGCAGCCTTGCAACTACTCGGCGACGCCGCCGCGCGCGCGGCGATGGGCGATGCGGGTCGCGGCTTCGCGAGCGCGCATCGCGGCGCGCTCGCGAAGACCATGCAATGCCTCGTCCCCCTCATAGAGGCTCCGGCATAAGCGCACCAGGGTTTGTCGCCTACTTCGATTGCTCTGGCGTCGGCTTGCGCGGCGTTTTTTTCTGCGGCGGCGGCACGGCCGATTTGGCGGGCGCCTCGGTTTCGAGCGCGGCCGGCGTGGTGTCGGGCAGTTTGATCGGTTTGCCCGCCGAGGCCGGATCGAGCAGGCCATTGACTGTCTGCAAATCCTGTTCGGCCAGATTACCGGTCGCGTTCTTGAGCCGCAATTGCGCGAGCAAGGTGTCGTAGCGGGCGCGCGCAAGCTGGCGGAAGGTGTCGTAGAACTGCGTTTCGGCGTTCAGTACGTCGATATTGATGCGCACGCCAACCTGGTAGCCGAGCTTGTTCGATTCGACCGCGCTGCGCGAGGACACCAGCGCCGCCTCGTAGCCGGCGACCTGGGCAATGCCCGAGGTCAGGCCCAGATAGGCCTGCTGGGCGCCAAGCGAGGCGCCGCGTTGCGCGTTCTCGTAATCGGCGCGCGCGCGGTCGCGCAACGCGAGCGCTTCGCGGACCTTGGACTGCGTATAACCGCCGGCGAAGATCGGCAACTGAACCTGCAAACCGACCGCGCCGGCGTTGTACTTGTTTTCGAGCGGGACGAAACCGCCGATGGTCAGGCTGTGCTGATAACCGTAGTTGGCCACGATATCGGCAGTCGGCAGATGTCCGGCCCGGCTGCTCGTGACCTGGCGGTCGGCGATGTCGTAGTTGAGCTTGGCCGTCTGGACGCCGAGGTTATCGCCCTCGGCCGTCTTCGCCCATTGCTGCATGTCGTCGGGCACCGGCCGCGCGAAGCGGACGCCTTCGCGCAAGGGGGCGAGCGGGCCGTAGTCCTTGCCGGCGAGCTGGCGCAAGGTTTGGCGCTTGACCTCGACATCGGCCTGCGCCGCCGCTTCGCTCGCCACCGCGAGGTCGTAGCGCGACTGGGCTTCGTGTACGTCGGTGATCGTCGTGGTGCCGACTTCGAAACTCTTCTTCGCCAGTTCGAGCTGCTGTCCCGCCGCGCCCTTCTGCGCCAGGATGCTGGCGAGCGTTTCCTGCGAATTGAGCAAGTTGAAGTAGGCAATCGCCGAGCGCAGCATCAGATCCTGCTGCGCGCTGGCGGATTGCAGATCCGCAATCGCCGCCACGAGTTCGCCCTGCTTGAACTGTTCCCAGTTCTGCAGGCGGAACAGCGGCTGGGTCAGTTGCACACCCCAGTTGTTGCTGTTGTAGCGCCCGCTCCCCGGAACGGGCTGGTCGATGCTGACATCGTTGTACTGCGTAGCAGCCGTGGCGCCCAATTGCGGCAAGAGACCCGCGAAACCCTGCGATTTCCTCTCGCGGTCGGCCGCCGACTGCGCGCGCGCCGACGCATACTGAGCATCGAATTCCAGCGCATCGCGATATACCTGCAGCAGATCGGCCGCCTGCGCATTCATCGCAAAAAGGCCCGTCAGCGCAAGGCTCATCACCAATCGCTTCATTAAACGCTCTCCATTGTTTTTCAATATCGCGCCATCGCCGGCTCGACCTGCTCGGCCCACGCCGCCACGCCGCCCGTCAGGTTGCATACCTCGGCAAAACCGTTGCGTTCGAGGAAGTACGCCGCTTGCATGCTACGCGCGCCATGGTGGCAGATCGCGACGAGCGGACGCGTGGCATCGAGTTCGGCGGCGCGCGCCGGAAGGCTTGCCAGCGGCATCAGAAGCGAATCCTGTATCCGGCATATGTCGGCCTCCCAGGGTTCGCGCACGTCGACGAGCTGCGGCTGCGCGCGTGCGGCGTCGGCCAGCCACTCCGACAGTTCCCGCGCGGCGATCTGACGCATCAGAACGAAAACCGTTCCGTCGCGGGCACAACGAGCATCGGCACCAGGGTTTCGAAGAGTTTGACGGTCTCGAACCGCCCTTCGGCGACGCAGGTCGTCAGCTCGCAGCTCATCATGGGCTCCTGCCCGACGAAGGCGATCAGACGGCCGCCGGGTTTGAGCTGTTCGAGCATGGCACGCGGCACTTCGCGCAGACCGCCCGAGACGACGATCACGTCATATGGCGCGCGCGCGGCCCAGCCGGCAGCGCCGTCGCCTTCTTCGACGATCACGTTTTCGACGCCAGCGCGCGCGAGATTCGCAGCAGCCGTGGCAGCCAGTTCGCGTTCGCGTTCCAACGTGCGGACCCAATCGGCGTGCGCCGCGAGCAGCGCCGCCATGTAGCCCGAGCCGGTGCCGATTTCGAGCACCTGATCGGTCTTGCGCAGCGCAAGCGCTTGCAGCACACGGGCCTCGATCTTCGGTTCGAGCATGGTTTGGCCGTTCGCCAGCGGAATGCTTACATCGGTGAAGGCGAGACTGCGATAGGCATCGGGCACGAAAAGCTCGCGCCGAATGGCCATCAGCGTGTCCAGCACCTCGATGTTGAGCACGCCCCAGGGACGAATCTGTTGTTCCACCATGTTGAAACGCGCCAGCTCGAAATCCATCATCCACTCCCTCGAAGACTTAATTTGCGCCGAATACCGGAAGCTCGCGATTTTAACCCGCCAGTTCCTTTTCCGGCTTGGGCACCCGGTACCAGGCGGCATAGAGCGCCGGCAGGAAAAGCAGGGTCAGCAGCGTGGCGACGAAGAGTCCGCCCATGATCGCCACGGCCATCGGCCCGAAGAAGGCGCTACGCGTGAGCGGGATCATGGCGAGGATCGCCGCCGCCGCGGTCAGCATGATCGGGCGGAAGCGGCGCACCGTCGATTCGATGATCGCTTCCCAGGCGGTGCGCCCGGCCAGCAGATCCTGGCGGATCTGATCGACGAGAATCACCGAGTTGCGCATGATCATGCCCGAGAGCGCAATCGTGCCGAGCATCGCAACGAAGCCGAAGGGCTTGTTGAATGCGAGCAGGAAGATCGTCACGCCTATCATGCCCAGCGGCGCGGTCAGCACGACCATCGCGACGCGCGAGAAGCTTTGCAGTTGCACCATCAGCACGGTCAACACGACGATCACGAACAGAGGTATGCCGGTAGCAACCGACTTGCCACCCTTCGCGCTTTCCTCGACCGAACCCCCTATGTCGATGCGATATCCGAGCGGCAACTTGGCGCGCATGGCGTCGATCTGGGAGCCAAGCTCGGCGACTATCGTTGCCGGCTGCGTTGCGCCATAAAGATTGGCGCGCACCGTGACCGAAGGCTCGCGGTCGCGGCGCCAGATCATGCCGGGCTCGAAAGCGTATTCGAGCGTCGCCACCTGAGTCAGCGGCACGCCGCGTCCCTGCCCGGTCGGAATAATCAACTCGGGTAACAACGACAGATGTTGCCGCTCCTCGGGCGCGCCGCGCACAACGACGTCTATCGTATCGATGCCCTCGCGGTACTGGCTGACCGTCGTGCCGTTGAGCGACACATTGAGAAAGTCTGCAACGTCCTGAACCGAAAGCCCGAGCAGGCGCGCCTTCTCGGCATCTATATGCACCTTGACGACCTTCGAGGACTCCTCCCAATCCTTATGCACGTTCGATAGGCGCTTGTCCTTCGCCATGACGAGCTGGACTTCGCTTGCAAGCCGCTGGATAACCGGAATCTCCGGCCCGCTGACGCGGTACTGCACCGGGAAGCCGACTGGCGGACCATTTTCGAGGCGCGTGATCGAAGCGCGCAACTCCTGAAAATCGTGCTCGAACAATTTGATCAAACGCTCGCGCAGCGCCTCGCGCTCGGACGAACCTCGGGTCAGTACGACGAATTGGGCGAAGTTCGGCTGCTGCAACTGCTGATCCAGCGGCAGATAAAAACGCGGGCTACCAGTACCGATGTAGGCGACATAGTTTTCGATGCCGGGTTCGCGCGCGAGGATCGCCTCCAGGCGTTTCGTCGCATTTTCTGCCGCGCTGTAGGACGCGCCCTGCGCGAGGCGCAAATCGACCATCAACTCGGGCCGCGTCGAATCGGGGAAGAACTGCTGCGGCACAAATTTGAAGCCCCACATGGCAACGACGAAGATGCCGAACGTCGCGCCTATCGTAAGCCAGCGATGGCTTACGCACCACTCGACGAGGCTGCGGAAGCGCTTGTAGAACCCCGTCTCGTAGACGCCTGTTTCATGCTCATGCGCGGCCGACGCTACGGCTGCCCGCGCTTGCATCCTGGCCGCTGCGCGCGGAAAAAATCGCGCTAATCCGCGCGCAAGACGCGAAGGCTTTTTATTGTTGTCGGCAAAATCAGGCAACAAGTGATAGCCAAGGTAGGGCACAAAAAGCACGGCAGCCACCCACGAAATCAGCAGCGCAATCACCGTAACCTGGAAGATCGAGCGCGTGTATTCGCCGGTCGAGGATTGCGCGGTCGCGATCGGCAAGAATCCGGCGGCGGTGACGAGCGTGCCGGAGAGCATCGGCATTGCCGTCGAGGTATAGGCGAAGCTGGCCGCGCGCATGCGCTCCCAGCCCTGCTCCATCTTCGTCGCCATCATCTCGACGGCAATGATGGCGTCATCGACGAGCAGGCCTAGCGCGAGAATCAGGGCGCCGAGCGAAATTTTATGCAGACCGATGCCGAATTCATACATGCAGACGAAGGTGATCGCCAGCACGACCGGAATCGAAATCGCGACGACGATGCCGGTACGAAAGCCCAGCGAAAGCAGGCTGACCGCGAGCACGATGACAACGGCTTCGGCCAGCGAATGCACGAACTCCTGCACGCCGCGCGTTACCGCGCGCGGCTGATCGGCCACGCGTTCGAGCTTCACGCCGAGCGGCAACTGCTGGTCGAGCCGCTTCATCACCGCGTCAAGCTGGCGGCCCAGCGCAACGATATCGCCGCCGCTGCGCATCACGACGCCGATGCCGATCGCTTCGCGGCCCATGAAGCGGATCTTGTTCTCGGTCGGCTCGGCATAGCCGCGCTTGACCTCGGCGATGTCGCCGAGCCGGAACGTGCGGCCGCCTGCGCGCACCGGCACCGCGCGGATCGCGTCCAGACTATCGAACTTGCCCGAGGGCCGCAAAAAAATGCGCTCGTCGCGCAGCTCGTAGAATCCCGCCGCCGCAACCGCGTTTTGGCCCGCCACCGCCTGCACAAGCGTGCGCACATCGAGCCCGAGCGTGGCGAGCTTGAGGTTCGAGAACTCGATCCAGATGCGCTGATCCTGCACGCCGAAGAAATCGATCTTCGCCACATCGGAGAGCCGGAGCAATTCACCGCGTACCGATTCGGCATAGCTCTTGAGGTCGGCGTAGTTCATGCCCTCGCCGACGAGCGCGAAGACATTGCCATAGGTGTCGCCAAATTCGTCGTTGAAGAACGGCCCCATCGCGCCGCTCGGCAACTGGTAGCGGATATCGCCGATGCGCTTGCGCACCTGATAGAAATACTCCGGCATTTGCGCGGCCGGCAGGTTGTCGCGGATAACCAGGAAAACCAGCGATTCGCCGGGCCGCGAATAGCTGCGGATGTAATCGGTTGCACCGAGTTCCTGGATCTTGCGCTCGATCTTGTCGGTGATCTGAAGTTCGACCTCGTGCGCGGAAGCCCCTGGCCAATTCGTGCGGATGAACATCGCCCGAAACGTAAAGGGTGGATCTTCGGACTGGCCGAGTCGCGTGTAGGAAAAGAGCCCCACGAGCGTGAGGATCGCCATCAGATAGAGCACGAGCGACTGATGCCGCAGACCCCAATCGGAAATGTTGAAGCGCTTCATCGCGTGGCATCCAGGGCTGCGGGCGCGGATTCGGCCATCGGCCGGACCTTCTGCCCCGACACGAGTTTGTGCGCGCCGACGACAACGACCTGCTCGCCATCGACAAGTCCGGATTTGACGACCGTTCCATCCTCGCGGAACGCGCCAAGCTCGACATTGCGCGGCGCCACCTTGCCATCGCCCGCGACGATCCAGACCTCGGCCTTGCCGTCCCGCTGCACGACGGCGCCATGCGGCAGTACGACACTCTTCGATATGACGCTAGGGAAGGCGACCGCAGCCGTCGAGCCGAGTGCGAATTTATCGATGCCGGCGTCGATCTTCACGCGCACCGGGAAGGTGCGCGTCGCCGTATCGGCCGCCGCGCCAACCTCGCGCACCCGACCCGCGAAAGTCCGCTCCTGATTCGCCCACGGACGGACAAGCGCCGGCGCACCGGGCTTGAGGCCGGCGATGCGGCGCTCGGGCACATAAATCAGCACTTCGCGCTCGTTCGAATCGGCAAGCCGCACGACAGCCTGCCCCACCCCGACAACCTGACCGGCATCGACCGCCACCTGCGTCACCACGCCATCGCGGTCGGCGATGAGATTCGCATAATCGCTTTGGTTGAGCGCGATGTCCGCCTGCGAGCGCGCCTGCTTGAGCCGCGCCTGAGCCGCGAGCAGAGCGCTATGACGCTGATCCACAACCGAGCCGGAGACGAAATTCTTGGCGGCGAGCGAACGCGTCCGCTCGTACTCGACCTGCGCGAGCTTCTCGTCGGCCTCTGCCGCAGCCACCTGGGCGCGCGCCGCGCTTGCCGAGAGTTCGACATCCTTAGGATCGAGTTTTGCGAGCACCTGTCCGCGCTTGACCGACTCGCCAAGATTGACGCGGCGTTCGAGCACCTTGCCGCCGACGCGAAAGCCCAGATCCGCCTCGTGGCGCGCGCGAATCTCGCCGGAATAGACGAAGGCGCGCTCGGTCGCGCCAAGCTGGATCTTGCGCACGAGCGCCGGACGCGGCGCCTCGGCCTCGGGCGCTTCCTTAGAACAAGCGCCGACTGCTGCGGCCAGCATCGCAGTCCAGAACAAGCGGGTTCTCATCCGGAGATTCCTTTCGTCTCGGCGCGGATGCCGCGCAGATAAATGTCGAGATAGTTTTCGAGAAAAGCCTGGGGATCGACTGCGCCTGCTTTGCATGCCGCGAACGAATACTTCCAGCTCGCCGCGTGCAGGACGGGCACGAAGAAGAGATCGACGCAGAGCCCGATGTCGAGCGGACGGAATCGCTTGGCCGCGATCCCGCGTTCGAGCGCAATGCGCACCAGGCGCTGGCTGCGCAAGATTACGTTGTCATGGTAAAAACGGGCGACTTCGGGGAAATTCATCGCCTCGGCCAGCATGAGCTTGGGGATGCCGCCAAGCTTTGTCGCGCCGACCCTGTTCCAGAATGTCATCAGGAGTTCGCCCAACATCTGCTCCGGATCTTCGGCCAGCGAATCGAGCAAGGCTTCGCCCTCGTCGATCAGCGGCAGGATGTTGTCGCGAATTACAGCCTTGAATAGCGCTTCTTTGCCGTCGTAATAAAGATAGAGCGTACCCTTGGAAACGCCCGCGCGGGCTGCGATCTCATCGAGCCGCGTGGCGGCGAAGCCTTTTTCGACGAAAAGCGCGAGCGCGGCCTCGGCAAGCTCCGCCGGCCGTGCCTCTTTGCGACGCTGGCGTGGCGCTTCGCCGCGCGGCGTGGGCTGCTGGATACTCATGGAGAATAATGATCGACCGTCTGTCAAGTGGTTAATGACTAACCGGTCGGTAATTGGAGCATGCCATCTGCAATGCGTCAAATGGTAACGATGGCATGGCTCGCGCAGAATGCGGACTTTTCAATCGCTCCGCTCGCCCCGCCATGCCTCGCACACCCAATCCGGCCCGCCTTGCGGGCGTCGGTTTCATCATGCTCTCGGCTGCCTGCTTCGCCGTAATGCCGGTATTCGGCATGCGGCTCTATGCTGAAGGCTTGCGCCCGGTCGATCTGCTCGCCATGCGTTTTGGCTTCGCGGCCCTTTTGCTCTGGGGCATCGTATTCAGACAGGGATTGGCGCTGCCGCGCGGGCGTGCGCTGTGGGTACTGGTCGCGATGGGCGGCATCGGTTATACCGGCCAGGCGCTTTGTTACTTCTCGGCACTCAGGCTCGCGCCTGCTGCCGTCGTGGCCTTGCTGCTCTATCTCTACCCGGCTTTCGTCACCGTCCTTGCCGCAAGCGTGCTCAAGGAGCATATCGACCGGCGTAAGCTCGTCGCCCTGCTGCTCGCATTGAGCGGCTGCGTGCTGACAGCGGGCTATGCAAGCGGCGCACAGCCGCTGGGCTTGGTCATCGCCGCGAGCGCCGCCCTGATTTACGCGATCTACATCATTGCCGGGCGCAGTGTGTCGCGCGGCGTGCCTGCCTTGGTGCAGGCAGCAATCGTATGCAGCGCCGCCGCCATAGCGACAAGCTTGCTAACGCTGCCAGAAGGCCCGCACACGCCGCAAACGCTGCTCGGATGGGGCGCGGCGCTTGCCTTGGCCTTCATCGGCACGGTCGTCGCCGTTTCGGCTTTTCTTGCGGGTCTGGCCCGGCTCGGTGCGTCGAACGCCGCAACCTTATCGACCGTTGAACCCGTACTCACGGCAGCAGCCGGAGCGGTCCTGCTCGGCCAACCGCTCGGATTCGGCAGCATTGCCGGCGGCACGCTGATTCTCGCCGCCGCGCTACTGATCGCGCGGGAATAGAAAGCCTGGAGCAAGCTCAAGGGCGCCTCGAAAACCCCGATTTCCAAGCGAGACAAGGTGCGAGTAAAAAATTTCGACGACGCATATATTTGATATGTAAGGAGTAGTTTTTTGCGAGTGACGCAATATCGCGACGGAAGCAGGGGGTTTTCGAGGCGCCCTCAACTCTCGACCCGGTTACGCCCGTTGGCCTTCGCGCGGTAAAGCGCTGCGTCCGCCTTGTTGATGAAGTTCTCGAACGAACCGCCAGCCATCGAGCGTTCCGCGACGCCAAGGCTGAGCGTTACCCGGATTTCGTTGCCGCCATACACGAATTTGGCGCCGGCAACTGCCCTGCGCATGCGTTCGGCCAACCGCCGCGCCGCATCGAGCGAGGCTTTCGGCGCATAAACGACGAATTCCTCTCCTCCGTAACGGGCAAATAGATCATCGCTGCGCAGCGCGCCCTGCACTTTCTGGGCCACGCCGCGCAGGATGGCGTCGCCCGCACTGTGGCCAAAGGTGTCATTGACGCTCTTGAAGTGATCGAGGTCGAACAAGACAATACATGCGCGCTCGTTGCGGCTTTCGCTCTGTATGAACGCCCTTGATGCGTGCTCCATGAAGTAATGACGATTGAAAGCGCCCGTCAGACTATCTGTGAAGGCCAATTTTTCGAGATTATTGAGTAACCCTACGGTTTCCTTGAGCTCCCGCAGATCGCGCGTGTATCCGGCAACGATGAATTTGTCGCGGCGTTTAACCCGAACCAGCGTAATTTCGGCAGGAATCGCTTCTCCGTCCAGCTTCTGGTGCATCCACTCGAAACGCACGCGTCCTGTTTCGAATGCCTTGCCGATATATTCCGCAGCAAGTTCGCTGGAAAGGCGGCCAACCGGCTGGTATTTCGGCGACAGATCGAAAAAGCGATCCAGGTATTCCTGTTTGGACGACAGGTCGAAGAGATGAACCGCCTCCTGGTTGCAATCGATGTTCCGGAAATCCTCGTCCCAGAAGTTGCAGCATAGGGGCGTCGCGTCGAGCATGATCTGCGTGCGCTCGTTGACCTCCTGTATTTCTGCCAGTGTTGACTTCAGTTCCCGCAGATCGCGCGTATAACCGGCCACGTTATATGTATCGCCGCGTTCGACGCGAACCAGGGTGATCTCGGCTGGAACAGGGTCGCCATTGAGCTTCTGGTGCATCCACTCGAAGCGCGTGCGACCGCTCTCGAATGCCCGGGTTATATGCTCGTGCGCCATTTCCTTCGATGTCCGCCCGGAGGGCTGATATTCCGGCGACAACTCGAAAAAACGATCGAGGTATTCCTGTTTGTTCTTCAACTCGAAGAGATTGACTGCCTCCTGGTTGCAGTCGATGTTGTTGTGATGTTCATCCCAGATGTTGCAGCACAGGGGCGTGGCGTCGAGCATGATGCGGGTGCGCTCGTTTGCGGCTTCGATTTGCGCAAGTTGCCGCCTCAATTCCCGCATGTCGCGGATGTAACTGGCGATGACGTAGCTACTGCCTCGTTTGACGCGAACGAGAGTGACTTCGGCCGGAATCGGTTCGCCATCGAGCTTCTGGTGCAACCACTCGAAGCGCTGAAAGCCCGTGGCAAATGCCCGCGCAATCACCTCATACGCCATGTCGGCGGAAAGTCGGCCAGAGGGCTGATATTTGGGCGACAGGTCGAAGAAGCGCTCCAGGTATTCCTGCTTGCTCGAAAGCCCAAACAATTCGACCGCAGCCTGGTTGCAGTCGACGCAGCCGTGCGACTCGTCCCAGAACGCACAGCCAATGGGCATGGCATCGAGCATGATGCGCGTGCGTTCGTCCGCATCGGCGAATGCATTCGCTGACGAATCCTCGTCGTTGTTTCCCTTAGGGAATCCGCCTTCCTGCGACACGGCGGCGGCGGACACCGGTCGATCTTGATCGGAATTTTGCTGCATCGCTGCTGTTTTGCTCCTGCACTAACCGTTCTCTGGAACGTCTCTGAAAACTGCCACTTTCATGCGATCCGCAAAATATAGATAAACCCGGCGCCTCTCGCGGTCGCCCGATAGCGGATACGATACGCAAGTATGCAACGACCATCGATTATCAATACCGTGTACGCTCAATTTGCAATGAAATTTCTCACGGTCGATTGCAAATTGTCGCTGCCCGTGTATCCGATCCGAATTTTTGTCCGACGGATACACACGCTTTAATTGGGTTGGCCCCGCCCCTCCTTTTGACCTACTTCTTTCGGGCGTTGTCCGGGCAATGCTTTTTTCACGCTATGGTCTAATCTGGCCATGACCGCCTCCCAACCCTCCGTCTGGCAAACGCTGATGACACGCAGGATGCTGATCTGCGTCGTCACCGGTTTCACCTCCGGCTTGCCGCTTTTCCTGCTCTTCAACCTGCTGCCGGCCTGGCTCAAGACCGAGGGGCTGTCGCTCAAGGCTATCGGCGCTTTCGCGTTGGTCCAGTTTCCCTACACATGGAAATTCGTCTGGGCGCCGCTTGCCGACCGTTTCGGCCTGCCCGGACTCGGGCGGCGACGCGGCTGGATGTTCGTCTCGCAGATCGCCTTGATCGCCGGCGTGCTGGCCCTCGGCAGCCTGAGTCCCACAGCGGATCTCGTCGCTGTGATCGCAATTTCTACGCTGATCGCCTTTCTTTCTGCCTCGCAGGACATCGCCATCGACGCCTATCGGCGCGAACTGTTAACCGAGACAGAGCTGGGACTCGGCAACGCCGTTTTCGTCAATGCTTACAAACTCGCCGCACTTGTGCCCGGCGCGCTGTCGCTGATCCTCGCCGATCATCTGCCGTGGTTCCAGGTCTTTGCGGTCACCGCCGCGTTTCTCGTTCCCGGCGCGATCCTTTCGCTGCTGATCGCCGAGCCGGCCCGCATGCCCGGCGCGCCGCGCACATTGCGCGAGGCCATCGTCGAGCCTTTCCAGGAGTTCTTCGGCCGCCACGGCGTCACCAATGCGCTCTGGGTATTGGCCTTCATGCTGTTTTTCAAGCTCGGCGAAGCGATGGCAACGACACTCGCGACGCCGTTCTATCTCGAACTGGGTTTTTCCAAGACCGAGATCGGGCTCGTCGCGAAAAACGCCGGGCTCTGGGCCGGCATTGTCGGCGGGCTCGTCGGCGGGCTCTGGATGATCAAGCTCGGAATCAATCGCGCGCTGTGGATTTTCGGTATCGCGCAGACGGCAACCATCCTCGGTTTCGCCTGGCTCGCGCACCTAGGCACCGCGCCGACCGATACGCTGCGCCTGATTCAGCTCGGTGCGGTCTATGCAATCGAATCGTTCTGCTCGGTCGGCCTCGGCACGACAGCCTTCACCGCTTTCATGGCGCACACGACGAATCCAGCTTTCGCGGCAACCCAGTTCGCGCTGTTTTCCAGCCTGATGGCTGTCCCGCGCACGGTCATCAACGCATTCGCCGGCGTACTCGTCGAGGCATTAGGCTGGTTCGATTATTTCTGGCTCTGTTTTGCACTCGCGATCCCCGGCATCCTGATGCTCGCCAAGGTCGCTCCGTGGCGCGATTCGGCCGAGCTGGCGCGGGCTTAAATTACGCTTCCAATCGCGTAGCATCGCGGCTTTCGCTTTCTGCATTCACGCCATGCCACAACGCTCGAACCGCCTGATCGCCGCCGCCCGCGAACTCGCGCAGGCCTGCGACGCGCTCGCCTTTGCCGCGCCGATCAGCCATGTCTATAACCCGCTCGACTACGCCTTCGAGGCGCATCGCACGTATCTCACGCGTTTCGGGGCGACGCAGAAGCGCGTCGTCTTCCTTGGCATGAACCCCGGACCGTTCGGCATGGTGCAGACCGGCGTGCCCTTCGGCGAGATTGCCGCGGTGAAGGGCTGGATGGGGATCACGGAGGGCGTGGTCAAACCAGCCGAGGAAAATCCGAAGCGGCCGATCGAAGGCTTTGCCTGCGCGCGCTCGGAAGTCAGCGGACGGCGGCTGTGGGGCTTGTTCGCGGAGAAATTCGGCACGGCGGACGCCTTTTTCGCCGAGCATTTCGTCGCGAATTACTGCCCACTCGCTTTTTTCGAAGGCAGCCGCAACGCCACGCCCGACAAGCTGCCCCTGGCCGAACAAACGCCCTTGCTCGCGGCCTGCGACGCGCATCTACGCGCGCTGGTCGAAACATTGGCGCCGACATGGCTGATCGGCGTCGGCGCCTGGGCCGAGCAACGCGGCCGCACGGCGCTTGGCGATCTGCCGCTCAAATTCGGTCGCGTGCTCCATCCGAGCCCGGCCAGCCCGGCGGCAAACCGGGGCTGGGCCGAGGCAGCGACGAAGCAATTGCTCGAACAGGGCGTCTGGACAAGCTGATCAGGCGGGCAGCGCGGGATAGTCGATGTAACCGCCTTCGCCTTTGCCGTAAAACGTCGCGAAGTCGGGCGCATTCAGGGCGGCTTGCTCGGCCAGGCGACGCGGCAGATCGGGGTTGGCGATGAAGAGCTTGCCCCAGGCCACGGCATCGGCTGCGCGGCTGGCGAGCGCTTGCTCGGCGCTTGCGAGATCGAAATTCTCGTTGGCGATATAGACGCCGCCGAAGGCATCCTTGAGCTGCGGACCGAGCCAGTCGTTGCCGCTGTGTTCGCGCGCACAGATGAAGGCGATCTTGCGCCGGCCGAGTTCGCGCGCAACGTAACCGAAGGTCCGCGCCGGGTCGGAATCGCCCATCGAATGCGAGTCGCCGCGCGGCGCAAGGTGCATGCCGACACGTCCCGCGCCCCAGACCGAGATCGCCGCATCCGTGACCTCCAGCATCAGGCGCGCGCGGTTCTCGACCGAACCGCCGTAGATATCGCTGCGATGGTTCGTGCTGTCTTGCAGGAACTGATCGAGCAGATAACCATTGGCGCCGTGAAGTTCAACGCCGTCGAAGCCGGCCTTCTGCGCATTCTCGGCGCCCTTGCGGTAAGCCTCGACGATGGAGGGGATCTCGTGGGTTTCGAGTGCGCGGGGCGTAACGTAGGCTTTTTGCGGACGCAGCAGGCTGACGTGGCCTGCTGCGGCAATAGCACTCGGCGCAACCGGCAATTCGCCGTCGAGATAGAACGGATCGGAAATGCGGCCGACATGCCAGAGCTGCATGAAGATCCGCCCGCCCGCCGCGTGCACTGCGGTGGTTACCTGCCGCCAGCCTTCGACCTGCGCGTCGGACCAGATGCCCGGCGTGTCGGGATAACCGACGCCCATCGGCGTGACGGCGGTCGCTTCGGACAGGATCAAACCTGCGGAGGCGCGCTGGGCGTAGTAGCGCGCCATCATCGCGTTCGGCACGCGGCCGGCGTCGGCGCGGCAACGCGTCAGCGGCGCCATGATCACGCGGTTGGGCAGAACGAGATCGCCGACTTTCAGCGGTTGGAACAGGGTATGCATGAGAGAACTCCTTTCAGGTAATTTCAGAGGGCATCCCGCATCGCCGCGAGGAAGGCGGCAATCGCCTCTTCGTTGCGCTTGTAAAACACCCATTGGCCGATTTTCGTGGTGCTCACGAGGCCGGCTTTTTGCAGCACGGCCAGGTGGGCCGAGACGGTGGATTGCGATAGCTTGGCGCGCGCGAAGATCTTGCCCGAGCACACGCCATGCTCGAACCGGAACTCCTGCTCGCAGAACTCGGCCTCGGGCGTCTTGAGCCAGGCGAGAATTTCGCGTCGCGTAGGATTTGCCAAAGCCTTGATGATTTCGTCTAGGTCCATCGTATATTCGTATCTTACGAAACAAATTTCGTATTCGTACGAATTATATTTCGTCTTAAAACGAAATACAAATCCGAACGCTGCGGATAGAAGAAACGGCACGGTCCGTTCAGCCTCGCAGCGGCAGAATCAAGCGCGCCACGAGCCCCTGCGGCCGATTCGCCTCGAACTCCAGACAGCCGCCATGCAGCTCCGCGACCCGCAGAACGATGGAGAGCCCCAGCCCCGCACCGCCGCCATCCTCCTCGCCGTCGCCACGCAGGAAGCGCTCGCCCAGCCGCTGCCGCAGCGGTTCGGCTACGCCGCACCCGCTATCGCGAACTTCGCAGACGAACATCCCTTCGCCACCACGGATCAGGATATCGACGACAGCGCCAGGCGGACTGTGGCGGATCGCGTTGTCGATCAGGTTACGCAGCGCCGCGCGCAGCAAATCGGGCTGGGCATGCGGAACGACCGGCTCCGGCGCATCGAGCGCAAGTTCGACGCCGCGTTTCAATGCCGCTGGCGCGAGTTCTGCGGCAATTTCCCGAACCTTTTCGGACGCAGCGATGGGCTCGCACTTGGCGGTTTCGAGTGCATCGAGCCTGGCGACGGCAAGCAGTTGTTCGACGAGCCGCGCCATCCGGCGCAAACCGTGCAGGCTTTCCGTCAGTCGCGCCTCGCGCGTTGCGGCATCGCAGGCGGTCTGCAACGACTGGATGCGGGCCGTCAGCGCCGCCAGCGGCGTGCGCAGTTCATGGGCCGCATCGGCGGTAAAACGCCGCTCGTTCGCGAACGCTCGCGCGACTTTCGCAAACAGGCCGTCCAGCGCGCCGACGAGTACCGCAAGTTCGCGCGGCCTGCGTCCGTGACCGAGCGGATCGAGCCGCTCCGGCGCGCGCGCCCGCACCTCGCGGGCGAGGCGGGAAAGTGGCCGTAGCCCTAGCGCGATGGCGGCCCAGGCCAGCAACAATGAGCAGAAAAACCCCGCCACGAGCGGCCCGAAACCATGTTCGCCGACTTCGCGCGCGAGCTTGCTGCGCACGCGCGCATCCTGTCCGACAATCACGATGCGGCCCGCCTGTTCGATCCGATAAAAACGCCAGTCACGCTCGTCCCATTCGAGATCGGAAAAACCGTCTTCCGGCACCGGCAGCATCGTCTCGGGCGCGCGGGCGCTACGTGCCAATAACCGGGCGGGCCCCGTCCGGCTCCAGACCTGATAGACGATCCGCTGCTTGAAGCGGGGCTCCGAGGCGACGCTTGCACGCACATGCCTGCCGCCATCGTCATCGGTCTCGTCGCTGCGTTCGGGCGGATTCTCGTTGCCGGTCAGCGCGATCAGCATCCCGGCCGTCTGTGCCAACTGCCCGTCGAACACATGTTCGGTCTGTTCCGACACCGTGCGAAATACGAGCCAGGCGACGCCCGCCGCGCCCGAAACCAGCGCCAGCGTAACCACAAGCATGACGCGCGCGACCAGCGAGAGCCCTTCGTCGCGCGCATCAGCCATCGCGTTCCACCATATAGCCGATGCCGCGCAAGGTGCGCACGAAATCGCCGCCGAGTTTGCGCCGCAAGTGGTGAATATGGACTTCGAGCGCGTTGCTCTCGGTACCGCCCTCCCAGCCATAGAACCGCTGCTCGATCTGCGCCCGCGACAACACAAGACCCGTATGGCGCAAAAGCAGTTCGGCCAGATCGAATTCGCGCCCGGAGAGTTCGACTGGCGCACCGTTTTTCCAGGCGCGGCGCGAGGCGGGTTCGAGTTCGATGCCGCGCCAGGCGAATCGTGCGACGGCACGGCCGGCTGCGCGTCGTACGAGCGCGCGCAGCCGGGCGCCGATCTCGCGCAGATCCGCAGGTTTCACGAGGTAATCGTCGGCACCCGCATCGAGCCCTGCAACGATGTCCTCGGACGCGTCGCGGGCAGTGAGGATCAATACCGGCAGCACAACACCGCGCGCTCTCGCCGACGCGAGCACCGCAAGGCCGGATCGCTTGGGCAGGCCGAGATCGAGCACGAGCGCGTCGAGCCCGGCGGCATCGGTCGCGAGCGCCGCTTCGGCGGCCTCACCATCGACCACCCACTCGCAGCGCACGCCGATATCCGCAAGCCCTTCGCACAGCGCCGCACCCAACGGCAAATCGTCTTCCACGAGCAGTACACGCATCGCATCCTCCTTTGCGTTCTGTCGGGAATCCTGTACGCGAGCGCTTAAGCCTTCCTTAAGGCATGGGGTTTGCAATGGCAGGCATCCACAAACGGGAGATCACCATGCGCCCAAGCCAAATCGCGCTTCTATTTTTACTCTACACCGGTACCGCGCCCGCCGAGACGCCCGCAGCTATCGAAGCCGCTTATGCAGCCCAGGCTGGCACGGACTTTCACGCCTCCGCCGTACGCGGGCGGATTTTCTTTACGGCACGCCGCACGGCCAGCCCGGCATTCGATGCCTGCACTGCCTGCCATACCGATTCGCCTGAGCAGGCTGGCAGGCATGCGATCACTGGCCGCGTGATCGCGCCAATGAGTCCGCGCCTGACGCTTAGCCGATTCAGCGATCAGGCCAAAGTCGAGAAGTGGTTCCATAGAAATTGCCGCGAAGTGGTCGGGCGCGAATGCTCGGCGGGCGAAAAAGCGGATGTTTTGGCTTACCTGGGAGGAAATTCGCGATGAAATCCATCTTGCCCGTGCTTTTCACGGCCCTTTTTGCAACAGCCGCGCAGGCCGACGTTTTTCCGGTTCCAAGCGATGCACCGGCGATCTGGCGTAGCGAATGCAGCAGTTGCCATATCGCCTATCCACCGCAACTGCTGGCAAAACCCGCCTGGCGGCATCTGATGGGCGGCCTTGACAAGCATTTCGGAGACAACGCGAAGCTTGCGCCGGCCGACGTGGCAGCGATTCTCGCTTTCCTCGAACGGTATGGCGCAACCGACGGCAAACGCTTCTCCAGTGCGAATGGCCGCATCTCCGAAACACGCTGGTTTCTCAAAGAACACTCCGAACTGCCTGCCACGGCCTTTCGCACCAAGGCGGTCGGCTCGGTTTCAAACTGTGCGGCCTGCCACGCTCGCGCCGAGCAAGGGTCGTACCGCGAACGCGAGTTGCTTGGCCCGGCGCAGGATCACGAGAGATCGAAATGAGCCGCCAATTGATCTGGGATCTGCCGGTGCGCATTGGCCACTGGACGCTTGTGCTTGCGGTAGGACTTGCTTGGGCAAGCGCAGAATCGGAACAATGGCGGCTCGTGCATCTGTCTGCCGGCGCGGCGGCAATGGCAGTCGTCGTCTTCCGTGTTTTCTGGGGCTTTGTCGGCAGTCAGCCGGCGCGCTTCGCGCATTTCCTCAAATCACCCTCGGCTATCTGGCAGGAAATTTGCGCCCACCTAGAGGGCCGGCACCATGCGCGGACAAGCCATACCGCGCTCGGCGGTTGCGCGGTGGTGGCGATGCTCGGACTGGTATCGGCCACAGCCGTTACGGGCGCGCTAGCCTATACCGACGACACGCGCGAATGGCTTGCAGAACTGCACGAGGCTCTGGCCAACGGCCTGCTTGCGCTAGCGGGGGCGCATATCGCGGCAACGATAGGCATGAGCTTTGTCGAACGCCAGAATTTACCGTTAAGCATGCTGACCGGCCGCCGCAAGGATGCCCCGGCAGCCGGCCATACGACGCAAAAGCCGCTTGCCGCGCTCATGCTGACAGCATGGATCGTGATTGCCGTCTGGCTGGCGCGGTGGTTGGCAACAAGCTATGCCGCGTGAGATTCAGCGCCTCAGGTCAAGCCGTTTTCGACCGCATACACCGCGATTTGCACACGGCTGTTCAGGTGCAGCTTTTTCAGAATGCTCTGCACATGGATCTTGACGGTGCTTTCGGTGACGCCGAGTTCGCGGGCGATTTCCTTGTTGCTTCTGCCGCGCGTGAGACCCCGCACGATGTCGCGTTCGCGCGGAGTGAGGCCCACGCCAGAGCCGGGGACACCCGGAATCGGCTGGCGGGCGCCGGAAAATGGCTGAGAGGATACGCCCGGCGTCAAAAATTGGGTGACGAGCTTGGCGGTCATGCGGTCGGCGATGACGGGTTCGCCGCTGGCGGCGCGCCGGATCGCCGAAATCAGCGCATCGGTTTCGATGTTCTTGAGCAGGAATCCGCGCGCGCCGTGACGCAGCGCGGCGGCGAGTTCTTCGGCTTCTTCAGACACGGTAAGCACGATCACGGCGCACTCAGGCAAATCCTGTACCAGTAAATGCAACGTTTCCAGCCCCGACAGGCCGGGCATGTTCAGATCGAGCAGGATCACATCGGGCCGATGTTGTTTGGCGCGCTTGACGCCTTCTACGCCATCGGCGGCTTCGTCGACGACCTCGAAATCGGATTGCCGTTGCAGCAGGGCGCGGATACCGCCGCGGAACAAGGTGTGATCGTCGATCAGCAGGATACGGATGCTCATTCGGTTACTCTTTTCGCTGCAAGATGAGGGCGTAGTTCGTCGGCGCGCGGAAGGACTAGCTCGACCTTCACGCCGGTGCCCGGCCGGGTTGTGATCGATAGCTGCGCGGCCAGGCGCATCGCACGCTCACGCATGATATGTAGCCCGACATGGGTTTCTGAATGTTGGGCCACGATGACGGACTCGAAACCTTCGCCATCGTCCTCGACGATCAGGCGGAAGTCGCGTCCTATCTCGACCGTTACGGCGACGTTCGTGGCATGTGCGTGCTTGCGCACGTTGGATAGCGCTTCCTGCAGGATGAACAGCACCTGCAATTGTTGTTCAGGGCCCAATGGCGGCGCGTCGCGCGAGTCCCTGATCGCGAGTTGCAGCGCCGTATTGCACTGGCGCTGGAAACGCGCGACGGTTTCCTCGATTGCCTGGCGGATGTCGTCGCCATGCCTGAGTTTGGCGCGAAAGTTGTGCAGCAGCTCGCGCACGTCCTGGTAGCTCTCCTCGATGCCGCAGCGCAGCAGCGGAACGATTTCGCGGGTTTCCTCCAGATCGTTGCGCGTCACCGCATCGTCGAGCAATTGGATTTGCAGGTTCATGAAGTTAAGCGCCTGCGCGATGCTGTCGTGCAGACCCTGGGCCACGAGCGTGCGCTCCTGAACGACCGCAAGTTGGCGCGCGGTGGCCGAAAGCCGCAGATGCTCAAGCGTGATACCCAGATGCTGGCCGAGCGTTTCGAGCAATTGCCGGTCGGTGGTGGCGAGCGAGCGTTGCTCGCGAAAATGCAACGAAAAGGAGCCAAGCACACCGCTTTGCGTTTCGATCGGGATCACCGCAATGCTCGAAAAGCCTTCGCCTATGCAGCGGTAACAACCGGTTTTCGGCGGCGCCATGCGGTATAGATGGCGCAGATCGTCGATCACGATGGACGCGCCTTTCGTGGCTTTTCCGCTGAAACACTCGCCGACGTCCTGGCAGCGTTCTGCCGCGATCAACTCGTCCGACAAGCCATCGGCGGCCAGAAGATGCAGCTTGTCGTGCTGCGAATCGAGCAGTCGCACGCTGCCGCCGTCGGCGTCGAACTGCTGCATCACGCGCTGTACGAAACCGTTACAGATCGCCTCCGCATCGCCAGGCAAATTCAGGAACGCGGTCATGTCGTACAAGGCTTCGAGTTCGCGGTTGCGGCGGGCGACTTCCGCTGTCTTTTGCGAGACGCGCGCTTCGAGATCCCGATAGACCTCCTGTAGTTCGCTCGCCATACGATTGAAGCCCTCGGCCAGCGTGCCGAGTTCGTCGCGCCCCTCGACGGGCAAGCGCAGCGAGAATTCGCGCGCCGCCATGCGGCGAAGACCATCCTGCAAGCGCAACACCGGCCGGATGATCCAGAGGAAGAGCAGGTAGATCACAGTCACCGTGCCGAGGCTGGCAATTATCGCCACACCGAACTGGGACAGTCGCAACAGACGGGTTTTCGCCTCGTTGTCGCGCTCTATCATCAGTACGAGTTCATTAGCCTCTTCGATGAAACCCGGCAGCATCGCAAGATAGGTCGAGGCCGGGGCATCGTCCGCAATCTTCCGCAATGCCACAGGCTTCATGTTGAGCAGCCAGTCCTGACTGACTTTGTCGAACTGGTCGCGAATCTCGGGCTCGTCGGGCAGAAACAAGGGGCGCGCGGGATTACCCTTGCGCAAGCGCTCAAGCGTTTGTTCCATGCGGATGATCTGCGCCGCCAACTGATGCTCCTGGCCGTTTTGCGCCAGCAAGAGTTCGATTGCGACACGGCTGGCGCGCATGCGCAGACTGCCCGCGTCGTTGATCGCGGCCGCAGCGCCTTCGAGTTGCCACGATAGCCATAAGGTGCCCGAAACCATCGCGAGCACGACGGCCAGCGCAATCATCGAGAGAAAGATAATGCGCGTCGAGAGGCGGCGATGCACCTCGCGCAGCGGAACGATCAATAGCGCGGAACTCATCATCGGCATGGCGAGCTGTATCCGCGAATTGTCACTTTAATTGCTTTTGTGCAGGCCGGCACGCATCAAGTCGGCAGCGCATTCGCTGTTTTCCCTTTTCCGAAATGGCAGCATTCAGGGCTACTGGCAACCGCATCGTGGACACCTGGTGCAAGCCGCGCCGCAGCTGGCCTGGCTTGCGCCACGACCCCGCCGACGATCACGACGGCCGGACTCGCAAGCCCTGCGGCGAGCGCATCGGTCAGCGTGGCAAGCGTGCCAGTCCAGCTACGTTCGTCTTCGCGGCTCGCATTCATCACGATGGCAGCGGGCATATCGGGGCGCATTCCCGCTGCCATCAGGCCATCGCGAATCGCCTCAAGCCGGCTCATGCCCATGTAAATCACGAGCGTCGTGCCCGCGCAAGCGAGCGCTCGCCAGTCCGGCCCGCTATCGTCCGCAATGTGTGCGGTAACAAAAGTTACGCCGTGGCCATACTCGCGGTGCGTAAGCGCCGCGCCGAGCGCGTTCGCCGCCGCCGCGCCGCTCGTAATGCCGTTGACCGCCTCGACCTCGATGTCATGCGCGCGCAAAAATTCCATTTCCTCGCCACCGCGCCCGAACAAAAGCGGCTCCCCGCCCTTCACACGCGCGACGCAGCGGCCCGCCCGCGCATGCGCGAGCATGCGTTCGAGGATCTCGTGCTGGCTCGTCGAGCATCGCCCGCCGCGTTTGCCGACATTTTCGATCTTGGTTTCGCGGCGCGCGTAAGCGCGGATTTCGGGCGTCACGAGATCGTCGACCAGCCAGACATCGGCTGCGGCGAGCACGCGCGCGGCCTTGATCGTCATAAGCTCCGGGTCGCCCGGACCGGCGCCGACGAGCCACACTTTTCCGGTCCGTGGTGATGCGTTCTTCATCTGGCTATCCTTCAATGGCTGGTGCCCGCCGAACGCGTGGTCTTATTGAATACGTTGTATTTGCCGATGGGTTTGCTCATCGGAATTCGCTTGATCTCGCGGAAGGTCGCCGCGTCATAAACGATGATCGCGCCGTCGGTTTCCATGAGGCTCGCGAGCACATAGTGGCCGTCGCGCGTGAACTCGATGTGTGCGAGCGTCTGGCCGGGTTTGGCCTTCACGCTCGTGACGACCTGTAGCGTCTCTTTATCGATGATCGTCAGCGTATTCCTGTTTTCGCGGCTCATCATGGAATCGGTCCAGGCGTAGCGCGAATTCTCGTGGCTGCGTATGAAGAAACCGGGGCCGGGCGTCTTGATTTCCCCGACCACTTTCCAGGTATCCAGATCGATGACCGTGATCAACCCGTCGCGCAGATTGGGGCTTGCCATCACGCTATGCATCTGGCCTTGCGCGTCACGCCACGGCCAGGTGATACCAGAGCCTAAGTGCGGCATGCCGGAAATATCCAGATCCGCGATCTTGCGGCCTACGTCGAGATTGATGACTTGGCCCTTCGCCGTGTCGCGCGAAGTACCCATCAGTTCGTCATAGCTCTGGGTGAAGAAGAAATCGTCCAGATAATCGTCGAGGTAGATCCGCCTCGGCGTGAACTGGCCCGGCTTGAAATCGCCCTCGCCGAGCTTGTAGTCGTGCACCAGGCCATCGGCGACCGGCTCGGCCTTCGGGTCGTAGCTGATCTCCCAGACCTCCGGAATATCCTTCATCGCCGCGACGAAACTCTGGCGCGGCGCCGCGTCGTACACAGCCGAGACGCGCGAATGCTTCTTCTCGCCGCGCAGGCTCACTGCGGGAATGATCTTCTTGAGCGCAAGATCGTTCGCATCGAGCAAGACGAGGTTGTTCGGCAGATAGTTCGCGACCATGATCCACTTGCCGTCGCCCGACACCGCAAGATTGCGCGTATTGATGCCGGCGCGCACCTCGCCGACCTGCTTGAGGTTCCAGATGTCGTATTTGGTGATCCAGCCGTCGCGCGAGGCGAAATAAACATAGCGCCCATCGGGCGAATACTTCGGGCCGCCGTGCAGCGCATAGCGCGAGCTAAAGCGCGCAATCGGTTCGAGCCTGTCGCCGTCGAGCAACGAAACATGGCTGTCACCGGTTTCCACGACGATGAAAAGATTCTTCGGATCGGCGGCAAACACGCGCTTGGCCGGCAGGCTCGCCACCGTCATATCGAAGACGCGCGAGGCTGCGATCTCTTGCTCGCCCCAGACGGGCGCCGGCTCGACCTTCGTATAAATCCAGTCGGCAATCGCGGCGATCTCCTCGGGTTTGAGCACATTGCCATAACCGATCATCTGCGTAGCCGGGCGACCTTTGGCGATCACTTCGCGCGCATCGGCCTTTTTCAGGCGTTCGAGGTTCTCGGGCAGCAGAGCCGGTCCGATGCCGCCGAGGCGATCCGCACCGTGGCACTGGGCACAGATCTGCTGGTAGTGGCGCAGCGCCGCAGCGGCCAGGGCCGGATCGGCGGCGGCGTTCGCCGCCAGGGCCGGCACCGCACCGAATAGCGCTGCCGCGAACAGGCCGCACAGAAAATACAGCCCAAGTTTTGTTCGACGATTCGATTGCATGGTTTCCACTCTGCTCAAGCCACAAGTTCGGCCAAGCCGATTTCTTCGTCGGAGAGATAACAGCCGGGATCCTCGCTCCAGTAGTTACCGCTGACGGAAAAAGCCCGCGAACGCGTGTTGCCATTGCAGATGTTGCGCTGCGCGCAAGCCCCGCAGCGGCCTTCGAGCGGGCGCGTCGGGGCATTTAGTCCAACCATCAGCGGGTGACTGCGCTCGGCCCATATGTCGCCGAAAGCGCGCTCGCGCACATTGCCGAGCGCAACTTGCCACCACATCGTGTCCGGATGCACGTTGCCCAGGTTGTCGATGTTGGCGACATTCACGCCGCTCGCGTTGCCGCCCCAATTGACGAGCCGCTGCCGCATGTCGGCGACGCGCTCGGGAAAGCGCTCGGCGATCCACTGCAACAGATACACGCCATCGGCATAGTTGTTGCCGGTCACGAAATCGCCCGCATGACCGGCCTGTGCGCGCGCCCATACATGCTCGAACAACCAATCGAGCGCGTGGCGTGCGGCAAGATGCTGCGGATGATCACGCCGGTGTTTGCGCGCGCGGCCCGCGTAATTGAAATGCGAGAGGTAGAACTTGTCTATGCCTTCCGCCTCGGTCAGTGCGACGACGGCGGGCATCTGGGCGGCATTGCTCTCGGTCAGCGTCATGCGCACGCCGACGCGCAGCCCTGCGTCGTGCGCGCAGCGCAGGCCGGCGAGCGCATCGCGGAACGCATTCGGCTGGCGGCGGAAAACATCGTGTGTGGGCTGCAAACCATCGAGACTCACACCGACATAATCGAAACCGGTGTCATGCAAGCGTCGTGCGTGCGCGGCGTCGAGCAGCGTCCCGTTCGACGATAGCGACAGGTGAAAACCCAATTCGCGCGCACGCGCCGCGATGTCGTAAAGATCCGGCCGCAGCAGCGGCTCGCCGCCCGAAAGAATCAGCGCCGGCACATGCGCGGCATGCAGTTGATCGAGCACGGCAAGCGCTTCGGCAGTCGATAATTCGCCCTTGAAATCGACATCGGCCGAAGTCGAATAGCAGTGCTTGCAATTGAGATTGCAACGCCGCACGAGATTCCAGATAACTACTGGACCTGGCGGCTTGCGCGCAGGCGGCACAGGGCCGCCATCGCGCAGGGCTTCCATGAAGCGTGAGAGGCGGAACATATCAGGCCAACCTTCCTTGTCCGATGCGCAGACCGGTTTTCTTCAGAATGCGCGACGACCAGAGCACATCGTGCGCGCGGCAGGCAGGGCCAAGCACCGTAGCGATTTGCGCCACCAATGGTGCGGCTTCCTCGCGCGTGCGCGCATGAATCATTGCAAATAAATTGTAGGGCCAGTCGGGCAGCCGGCGCGGGCGTTTGTAGCAATGGCTCACGAACGAAAGCGCGCCGATGCGCTCGCCGAGCAGGTCCACCGCATCGTCCGCGACATCCCACACCGTCATGCCATTGGCGCGCCAACCGAGCGCATAGTGATTTGGCACCGCGCCGATGCGGCGCAAGAGACCGCTTTCCTGCATGGCCATAAGGCGTGCGATGACTTCTTCCTCGGCCATGCCGAGCGTATCGCCGATTTGTTGATACGGCGCCGCCACGAGCGGCAAACCAGCCTGCGTCGCAAAGATCAACGCGCGGTCTTTCGCATCGAGAGAAAGTTTGGGCGCGTTCATCGATCAGGCCGGCAAATAGAGATTGACGAAGAACTCGCGGTCCTTCGGAAACGCCAGCACTTGGACGTCTGCGTCATGCTCGATGCGTGCGAGCGTCGTGGCCAGATCGTCGGCATGTTCTAACGCCACGACGAACCACAGATTCAGATGGTGGCTGCGCTCGTAGTTATGCGCGATTTCGGGCCGCGCGTTGAGCGCCGCGATGATGTCGTCCAAACGGGCTTGCTCGGCATGACAGGCGCAAAGTACGAAGCGGCCGCCCGCGCGCTCGATCTGCCAGAGCGGGCCGAAACGCGTGAGCACGCCACGCGCAAGCAACGACTGCAAACGCGCCAGCAGCTCGGTCTCGTTTATGCCGATTGCCTGGGCTGCATCGGCATAGGGTTTGGGCGTGAGCGGAAAGCCTCGCTGCAATGCGTTGATTATCGTGCGGTCGGTGTCATCGAGCGCAATCGTTGTGGCTGGCGCATTCATGCCGGCACCATCGCCGCGCCCGCATAGCGGGTGCCGCATTGTTTGAAGCAAGCGAGGCTTCGCAGAACCACATCGGGCGCACCGACTTGCTGGTCGAAAAGCGCTAATGCCTGCCCCAACGCGGCGGCATCGCGCGCATGAACCATCGCGAACAGGTTGTATGGCCAGTCAGGCAGGCTTCTCGTTCTGCGGTAGCAGAGGTTCACCGGCGCCAGTTCGGCCAGCCGCGCACCGAGCGCATCGACCTCCGCGTCGGGAATATTCCAGACACACATCGCGTTGTGCGTAAAGCCGAAGCGACGGTGCTGCAGAACCACACCGAAGCGGCGTATGACGCCATCGCGCTGCCATTGCGCCAGGCGCGCAATGACGTCATCGTAGGTAAGGCCGCAGTAGTCGGCCAGCGCATGGTAGGGACGCGGCGTCAGCTGCAGTCCGTCTTCGAGCGCGGCAACCAGGCGCCATTCGGTATCGTCCAATGTTTGGCGCGCAGGCTTTTTAGCCAGATCGCGACGTCTCGGACGCGCTGCGGACGCGGATAGCGCGAAGCCCAGATCGATATGAAACTCGCGTGCAAGCGGCAGGTCCAGCACCGGCAATCCTGTTTCCACCGTAATCGCGGCGAGCACCGCAGCCAGCGCTTCATGATCGCGCGCGCCGACGACGAACCACAGGTTGTAATGGTGGCCGTCGCGCGCGTAGTTGTGACTGACTTCCGGATACGCACTGACCTGCTCCGCGACCGTATCCAGCCTGGCTGCTGGCGCCGCCAGCGCCGCCAGCGTACTTGCGCCGATTACGTTCGGCGCGAACACCGCGCCGATGCGGCTGATCCGGCCCGCTTCCAGATCGCGTGCGAACAGTTCGATAATTTCGCGTTCGTCATAGCTCAGCGCAGCGCCGACTTGTGCATAGGGCCGTTCGACCAACGGAAAATCGTGCTGAACCCGATCGTAAAGCGCTCGCTCGTGCGACATACCGGGCCGCCTACATTCCGAAACGCTGCGCGCGCACGGTGAAGAAGATGCCACTGGGATTGTCGGCCGGTAGGGTCTTGATTGGGGTCAGCGTCGCGGTATCGTAGATCTCCACGCGATTATCGTCGCGGCACGAGAGCCAGACAGCCTCGCCCTTCGGCGTGAATTCCATGTGCAGCACGCCACGGCACGGCGTCAGCGTACGCACGACTTGACGCGTCGCCGTGTCGACGACCTGCACCTTGCCGTTGTCGGGAAAAGCAAAGTTTATCCAGACCTGACGACCGTCGGGCCGCGCCATCACGAAGACCGGCTGGCCGGCGAGCGCGACGCGGCCTTTTTCCTTCCAGCCGCGCGCGGCATCGGCAATCAGCAATTCATGACGGCCGATCGCGGGCAGCCAGGCTTCGCCTTGCGCCATTGCCCAACCGCGCAGATGCGGCATTTTGTATACCGGCAACTTTTCCTCGCCCCGGCCATAGCCAGCGAGAATTTTTTCAGTTGCAAGCGGGCTCCTCCAGAGATCGACGAGCGAAAGTCCGTCCTCGCCGAACAGACCTGCGATGTACCAGCGCCCGTCCGGCGTAACGAGGCCGTCGTAAGGCTCGCGCCCGGCGTTCAGTCGGGTGACGACGGGCTTGCGTGGATCGGCGATATCGATGATCCAGCTTTCGCCGGCCTCGAACAAACTGGCCGCAAGTCGCTTACCGGGCAGGTCGGCAAGACCCACGACCTTGGAGCGACGGCCATCGGCGCCGATTGCCGGGATCTCCGCAAGGGGTTCCAAGGTGGCCGCATCGAACAGGCGGATGCCACCGGGTTCGTAATTCTGCGCGGCGACCACGCGGCCGTCCTGAGAAATTGCGCCGCCGATGCTGTTGCCGGCCTGGATGATCCGGTGCGTGATCTTGGCCTGCAAGAGATCGACGCGCGTGATCCCACCGTCGCGGCCGAATACATAGGCATAACGTCCGTCGCGCGAGAACACGACCGAGGCATGCGAGAGATCGCCGAGCCCGGCAACCGTCGCGAGCGTCGTCATGCCGCTCGTCTCGACGATCTGTATCTGGCCCTTGGCACGCTCGATGACGACGCCAAGATCGCCGCTGCCGCGCAGGGCGTCGGAACCTATCGACGCACAGGCGCCAAGACTCATGAGGACGAGCGTCGCGGCAAGCCTCAAGATGCTCGCGCCGCGCGGCGCGGTCACGGGGCGGGCGGCTTGCCCGCCTGCAATCGTTCGATCAACCATGTTGCTTCGCTTTCCGCCATGAAAGGCGCCCAAGGCGGCATTGCGGTACCAGGCCGTCCGCGCAGAACGGTCTGGACAAGCGCCTCCAGCGGTTTGTCCGCCAAGGCTTCGGCGGTCAGGGGCGAACCGAGTCCGCCCTTGAGCGTCATACCGTGACAGGCGCCGCAGTCGTCGCGCAGCCAGTGCGCCAACTGCGCGCGCCGCGCCGGCGCGGGCTCGGGTGCGGACCCCGCGCGGGCAGTCGTCGCAACAACGAGCAGAGTGGTCAGAACTACAACGGCGCGCAGCCTGGCGCGCGTGTTTAGAGTGTGAGAACCCACTTCGCCAACGTCTTCGCCTCGGCCTCTGTCACCGCGTTCGGCGGCATCGGCGTCGCGCCCCATTTTCCGCTACTGCCTTTCAGAATCGAACCAACGAGCATGCTTTCGGCATTTTTGTTGGCTTTGTACTTGGCTGCGACGTCCTTGTAGCCAGGGCCGACGAACTTCTTGTCGACGGTGTGGCATCCCAGGCAACCCTTGCTTTTTGCCAGGTCAAGGCTCGCTTGAGCGGCAAAGGATACCGATGCCGCGAGAGCGGCCACCACGACTGTTTTGATTACATGCATGCGATTGCTCCTGATTGACATCTGAACACCATGTCCAGGCGGTCCATTTTCCCGCAGCGCGACTGTGGACGTACCATTTAATCCGTCATTCCGTGACGATGATCAAACCCGTCATCTCGGCATGAGGATCGCACACGTAGGGATACCGGCCAGGTTTATCGAACTTATGCTCCCAAGTTTCCTCGGGGAACAGTCGTTCCGAGTGAAAGCCGGCCTCCGAAAACTGGACCGAATGCGAAGTGCGTTTTTCCGCGTTGGTCCAGCGAACCGTGGCGCCAGGCTTGATCGTCAGCGTTCCGGGGGTGAATTTGTAGTCGCGGATTTCCACCGCGACCACGGAAGCCGGATCTGCGAAAACCGCCTGCGAACCAGCCGCGAAGACCAGACTCGCGAGGCAGACACGAACGAAATCGCGACGGTCGAACATACGTTTCTCCTCGAAGACCGCCGCGATTCGATGACTACTTGGCGGCCGTGATGTCGGCCTGGGCGTCGAGGCCAAGCGTGTAACCGAGCGACACCTGGTGGAAGCGCCCGGCCGTGTAATCGTCATGGATTGCAAAACCGATATTGTAGGTCTTGCCGCTGACCAGCGCGATGTCGCCTTCACCGCCGGTGAATTTGCGCGTGAAGACGAC
>JAVBKC010000027.1:0-49141 GCA_031554255.1 Niveibacterium sp. | reverse complement strand
GTTCCTGCGCCTCGGCCAGCTTTTCTTTTACTTCCTTGATTTGTTTCATGATGCTTGCTTTGGCCTGGTCGGCGGCATTTTGCGCCTCTTCGCCGGCCCCGGCCGCTTTTTTCTCCGTTCCGGTTTCTTCCGTGCCGTCTTGCCGCATGGCGCGGGCCGCTTCGGAAATAGTTACCGTGTCTCCGGTTTTGCCTGCCTGCGTCCCGGCGCTTTCTTCCTCGGCCGCTTTTTTGATCGATTCGGCCAGGAGGGTATTGGTTGAATCGCCGGTTTGTCCCAGGCGATCTTTCAGTTTGTCGGAGATGAGATCCGTGGATGTGAACGGCGCTCCGTTTGCGATGGTGTCCATAATATGCTCCTGTTTTCTTGGTTCCTAAACCATATCGGAGCAATTGAAAACAACTTTAGTCTTTTGAGGGTTTTTTATAAATAAAACCGCCGCGCAGTCCCTCGGAAGGAGGTCGCGCGGCGATTTTAGAGCAATTTACGAATGAAATGAGTCAATTGCTCTGCAAGGATTTGTCTGCAAATCCTTGCCGCGAAATAGGCGTAGGCGAGCTTGGCTCGCCGTTAAGCGACTATTTCAGGCGTTAAATGCTCTAAGTTGCGGCGGTTATGCTTTCAGGCCGTTGTTTTCAGACGGTCGGCCAGGCTTTCCAGGTTTCTGATTTGGGAAATCAGGTCGGATACAGCCATTGCGGAGTGCTGCATGGCAGTAGCCGTATCGCTGGAGATATTCCGGATGGTTTCCATATGACTGCCGATTTGATCCGTGCTCTCGGTCTGCTCGGCGGAAACGTCGGCAATACTCTGCACTTCCCCTGCGGCGGTCACGATGTCCGAGACCACTTCCTGGAGGCTTTCCCCGGCCAGCTTGGCGCGGTCCACAACGGCCACGATCTGTTCCACGGTGGCGTCCACGTTGGCGGCGTTCTTGCCGGTGTTGTCCTGAATGCCGACTATTGCCGCGTGCACTTCCTTGGTGGCCGTCATGGTCCTTTCGGCCAGTTTGCGCACCTCATCGGCGACCACGGCAAAGCCGCGTCCTTGTTCGCCCGCACGCGCAGACTCGCCACCTCCGCGATCATCTTGCGCATTCCGTCCATGCGCGATTTGCCGTTGGCAGCCTGGGTTACCTTGACGACATCGTCCATGCTTTT
The DNA here is from genome assembly GCA_031554255.1 of Niveibacterium sp. GTDB lineage: Bacteria > Pseudomonadota > Gammaproteobacteria > Burkholderiales > Rhodocyclaceae > Niveibacterium. The sequence goes on along the minus strand of JAVBKC010000027.1, from coordinate 47,981 downwards.
GGTTCCGGCGCTGGCTTCGCGACGCAGCGCAATTTCCGGCTGCAATACCTTGGCATCCCAATCCTGCATGACCGCGCCCAGGCGTTTTAGCTGGTCTTGCCGTGTCGAGTTGTCGCTGGTCAATTGGAGTATTTCGGCCAAGGCCGCGCTAAAAATCTTCTGGCCATCCCGATAGGGTTCGAGAAAATCGTCCGTGCCAGCCAGCAGAAAACCGCGTTCGCCGGTTTCCATATTGATCAAGCCCGCCAGCATGTTGTCGGTTTGCAGCAGTACCATATTGTGCAGACTCGGGCATCTTGTCGTGCCCTGACCCTATCCGATGGCGATGGATCGACCTCGGAAATGGGTATTTGAAAAACTGTTACGTTTCAATTTGCGCCGGGAACAGCATCAGGTTCGTGCCGCTGCGCGTAAAGCCCTGTTCGTCGAGCAAAAGATCGAGCGCGAGGCTGGCAAGGTCGTCGGCAACCGGGTCGATGTCCGGCGCTTTCTCCTGATAGAGCTGTTTGAGGTAGCCGTGGCATTCGCTACAGCATTCGGCCTTGACCGCGCCTGTGCCGCCTTCGATCTCGCGGTAGTCGATACCGCCTGTGCTTTCGCAACTGCTGCACTTGACGCGCACGAGATGCCATTCGGTATTGCAGAGCGTGCAATGCAGGTAACGATACCCCGCGACTTCGCCGCCGATCCGTACGATGCCTGCGACAGGATGACTCCCGCATAGCGGGCAAAGGCTGCGTTCGACGATGGGTGCAACATCGCCAACATTCAGCCGCGCGGCCGCCGCGGTCCAGACTACTTGCAGCGCAGCCGCGAGCAGCGGCGCTGCGGCCAGGTCCAGAGCATCGCTGCGCCCGGACAGGATGCGCGCCGCCTGCTGATCGAGCCAGGAGGCTTCGCTTCGGCTCAGTGCGCCGACGCGTTCGCGCAACGCCGAAGGCATATCTGTTTGCGCCAGGCGTTCGAGCATCGCGCGCAGCACGTCCTGCCAGCCGGCGGGCAGGCGCGCACTGCACGCGGGCAAGGGCGGCATGCCTGCCTGCCGTGCTTGCCCGCGTGCAGCGACGTTGGCGACAGCGGGCAGCGGAACCCCATCCGCCGCCCATTGCTGCACGTCGCACAATTGCGCGAGGAATTCCAGATAAGCGCCGATGGGATTGCCGGGCGCGAGCGTGCGCAAGCGCGCGGCGCGCCCCGAGAACAGACCTTCGATTTGCGGTAGCTGCAACTCGGGGATCGCTCCGGAGCGCTGTTCGATTTCACCGGGTTCAAGAATGCGTGCGCTCATCGGGTTCCCATGTATCTGCAATGCTTCGTCATTAAAAGGATCAATGCTTCCGACCCGTCATTTCGCGATACCACGCGGCATGATGCTGTCTTGCCCAGGGGCGCGTGACCGTGCCGTACCACATCGCGCGGACCGTGCCTTTCACCCAGATTGCGGCATATACGTGCACCGTGATCAAGGCGATCATGATGCTCGCAACGATCGCATGCAGCACCGAGGCGAACCGCACGACGTCCACCGGCAACAGCGCGCTGAAGTATTCGCGCCACATCGCAAGGCCGGACAGGAACAATACGAACACGCACACGACGAGCGCCCAGAACAGCGCTTTTTGCCCGCCGTTATACTTGCCTTGAATCGGCATGTTGTGGTCGTCGCCGTCCATCATCTCTCGCGCGCGCTTGAGCCATTGCCGGTCGGTCGCCGTCATCACGTTCAGGCGCCAGAAGCGCAGCGTCATGATCGTGAAGAAAACGGCGAGCACAACGCCGATGAACGGATGCAGGATGCGCGCCCACACGCCGCCGCCGAACAGCGTCGCCAGCGGGAAGAAGGCCGGATGGAAGAACGCGAGTCCGGAGAGCGCGAGCAGGATGAAGCACATGCCCACGGCCCAGTGGTTCGCGCGTTCGGACGCCGTATAGCGCGGCAGGTCTTTCGGATCGCGGATCATTGCTCGTCCTCTCTTTCGACTTCACGCTCGGTTTCCTTGGAAACCTCGTTCGGCCCCTTCATGACGTAGTGGAAGAGGCTGCCGATCGCAACCGCACCCATCGCCGCCATCGCGAGCGGTTTCGCAAAACCCTTCCAGAGCCCCACCATCGGACTGATCTGCGGGTCTTGCGGCAGGCCGTGATACAGCCCCGGCTGGTCGGCGTGGTGCAGCACGTACATCACGTGCGTGCCGCCGACGCCTTGCGGATCGTAGAGCCCCGCGTTCTTGTAGCCGCGTTCCTTCAGATCGGCGATCCGCTCCTGCGCCGAGTCGATCATGTCTTCCTTGGCGCCGAAGGTGATCGCGCCGGTTGGACAGACCTTCGCGCAGGCCGGCGCCTGCCCGACCGAAACCCGGTCGGAGCAGAGCGTGCACTTATAGGCTTTGTTGTCCTTCTTCGAAATTCGCGGAACGTTGAACGGGCAGCCTGTGACGCAGTAGCCGCAACCGATGCAGTTTTCTTCGTGGAAGTCGACGATGCCGTTGGCGTACTGCACGATTGCGCCGGGCGACGGGCAAGCCTTGAGGCAGCCCGGATCGGCGCAGTGCATGCAGCCGTCCTTGCGGATCAGCCATTCGAGGTTGCCTTGCTCGTTCTCGTATTCGGAGAAACGCATGACGGTCCACGAGGCCGGCGAGAGGTCCAGCGGATTGTCATAGACGCCGTGGTTGGCGCCGATTTCGTCGCGCACGTCGTTCCACTGCATGCAGGCTACCTGGCACGCCTTGCAGCCGATGCACTTGGAAGTGTCGATGAGCTTGGCGACCTCAACCGTCTGACGGATCTCCGGCGACGGCGTGGTGGTGGCCGAGCGGGCTTTGATATCGAGTGATTGGAGTGGCATGGCTACACCTTTTCCACGTCGACGAGGAAGGACTTGAACTCGGGCGTCTGCGTGTTGCCGTCACCCACATAGGGCGTCAGCGTGTTCGTCAGATAGCCGTTCTTTGCCAGGCCCTTGAAGCCCCAGTGAATCGGAATGCCGACCGTGTGGACTTTTTTGCCCGCCACGTCGAGCGCCTTTATCCGCTTCGTTACGACCGCAACCGCCACGATATGGCCACGGTTGCTGCGCACCTTGACGCGGTCGCCCGCGACAATGCCTTTTTCCTTCGCGAGTTCCTCGCCGATCTCGACGAACTGTTCCGGCTGCATGATCGCGCTGGTCCGCACATGCTTGGTCCAGTAGTGGAAGTGCTCGGTGAGCCGGTAAGTCGTCGCTGCGTACGGAAACTCCTTGGCCTTGCCGAAGGCTTCCATATCGCCTTTGAACACGCGCGCAGCCGGATTCGACTTGGCCCCCGCGTTCTGCGGATGCAAGGGATTGTTGTCGAGCGGCGATTCGAACGGTTCGTAGTGCTCGGGGAACGGTCCTTCGTTGAGCCCGTTGCGCGAGAAGAAACGCGCCACGCCTTCCGGGTTCATGATGAAGGGGCCGACGTTTTCCTCGGGCGCTGCGTCGGGCCGCATGTCGGGTACGTCCGCGCCGCCCCATTTCGCGCCGTCCCAATACACGAGCTTGCGGTTCGGGTCCCAGGGCTTGCCGGCCGGGTCGGCCGATGCGCGGTTATAGAGGATGCGGCGGTTGGCCGGCCAGGCCCAGGCCCAGCCAAGTGTCTGGCCGACGCCGAACGGATCGGCGTTGTCGCGCCGGGCCATCTGGTTGCCGGCCTGCGTCCAGGCGCCCGCGAAAATCCAGCAGCCGCTCGCGGTGCTGCCGTCGTCGCGCAGTTGCGCAAAACCCGCCAGTTGTTCGCCGGCCTTGGCGAGCGTCTTGGTCGGATCTTTCGGGTCGATAAGATCCGCCAGCGCCATGCCCGAATATTCCTTCGCCAGTTCTTCGGGCGACGGACTCAGCGGGATCTTGTGCCGCCAGGCCATTTTGAGCAGCGGATCGGGGAAGGCGCCGCCGTCCTTTGCGTACATCGCGCGCAACCGCATGAACAAACCGGCGATGATGTCGGCATCGGGCAGCGCTTCGCCCGGCGGCTCGGCGCCTTTCCAGTGCCATTGCAGCCAGCGGCCGGAATTGACGATGGAGCCGTCTTCCTCGGCAAAACACGTGGAGGGCAGGCGGAATACGGTGGTCTGGATCTTGGCCGGATCAACATCGTTATGCTCGCCGAAGTTCTGCCAGAACTCCGAGGTTTCTGTCGCCAGCGGATCGATGATGACGAGGTACTTCAGCTTGGCCAGCGCGCCGCCGATCTTGGCCTTGTTCGGGAACGAGGCGAGCGGATTGAAGCCCTGGCAGAAGTAGCCGTTCATCTTGCCCTGGCCCATGTCTTCGAAGACCTGTAGCACGTCGTGCAGCTTGTCGATCTTCGGCAGCCAGTCGTAGCAGAAGTTGTTGTCCTTCGTCGCCGCGTCGCCATACCAGGCTTTCATCAGGCTGACGAAGAACTTCGGGTAGTTCTGCCAGTACGACATCTGGTTGGGCCGCAAGGGTTTTTGCGCGCGCGCGGCAAGATACGCAGCGTAGTCCTGCTCCTTGTCGCCAGGCAGGGTCATGTAACCCGGCAGCGAATTCGAGAGCAGGCCCAGATCGGTCAGCCCCTGGATGTTCGAATGCCCGCGCAGCGCGTTCATGCCGCCGCCCGGTACGCCGATGTTGCCGAGCAGAAGCTGCACCATCGCGCCGGTGCGGATCATTTGCGCGCCGACCGAATGCTGCGTCCAGCCCAGCGCATACATGATCGTCATCGTGCGGTTGGGCGTCGAGCAGCTTGCGATGTGTTCGCACACCTTGAGGAACTTGTCCTTCGGCGTGCCGCAGATCGTCGTGACCATCTCGGGCGTGTAGCGCGCGTAGTGCGCCTTCATGAGCTGATAGACGCAGTGCGGGTCTTGCAAGCTCGGATCGATCTTGACGAAGCCGTCCTCGCCGAGCTGGTAGTCCCAACTCGATTTGTCGTAGTTGCGCTTTTCCGGGTTGTAGCCGGAGAAGAAACCGTCGTTGAACGCGAACTCGGGTTTGACGAGGAAAGTGAAGTCGGTATAGGCCTTCACGTACTCGTGCTGGATCTTGTCGTTCGCGAGCAGGTAATTGATGACGCCGCCGAGGAAGGCGATGTCGCTACCCGTGCGGATCGGTGCATAGAAATCCGCAACCGAGGCCGAGCGCGTGAAACGCGGGTCGACGACGACGAGCTTTGCCTTGCGATGGGCCTTCGCTTCGGTGACCCATTTGAAACCGCATGGGTGCGCCTCGGCGGCATTGCCGCCCATGATCAGAACGAGGTCGGCGTTCTTTATATCCTGCCAATGCTGCGTCATCGCACCACGGCCAAACGTCGGGGCAAGACTTGCCACCGTCGGGCCGTGTCAGACACGCGCTTGGTTGTCGAATGCAGTCATTCCCAGCGCGCGGACGAGCTTATGCGTCACGTAGCCGGATTCGTTGGAGGATGCCGATGCGGCCAGGAAGCCTGTCGTCAGCCAGCGGTTGACCGTAAGCCCATCGTCGGTTTTGGCGATGAAATTCGCGTCGCGATCTTCCTTCACCAGTTTGGCGATGCGGTCGAAGGTTTCGTCCCAGCCGATGCGCTTCCACTCTTTACTACCCGCTTCGCGTACCTCGGGGTACTTGAGCCGGTTCGGGCTGTGCACGAAGTCGAGCAGACCGGCGCCCTTCGGGCACAGCGTGCCGCGATTGACCGGATGATCCGGATCGCCTTCGATATGAATGATGCGCGCGCGCGCGTTCTTCGACTTGTCGCCCAGGCTGTACATCAGCAGGCCGCAGCCGACCGAGCAGTATGGACAAGTGTTGCGAGTTTCAGTGGTGCGCGCGAGCTTGAAGTTGCGCGTTTCCGCCAGAACCTCGCCCGGCGAAAAGCCCATCAGGGCCAAGCTGCTGCCAGCGACACCGCTGGAGCAGACCCTGAAAAATTGCCGTCGTGTGACTTGCATGATTTCCCCCGTGGTCGAGTCGTCCGCAGGCGCTCCGGCGCGTGCGGACCGCTACGCTGCCCTTTCCGCTTCTCCGAGTCAAGCGACGACATGCTTTGCGACATAAGGTTCCCTTGCGTGCCGCAGTACCGCTCGATCTCTCGCTGCGCCCCCTATAATCGCCGCAGCAGTCTGTGTACTGCCCTAATAGAAGTTCCGGCGATCCGTAGCTTAGGCCACGCTCGCCATGTCGGCTTGGGCGATACGACTCCCGCCCAGGCTTTTTGCAACACTTGGAGCCCCTATGAATTCCTCCTCCCGTCGCCGCCTCGTGTGCGGCATGGCGGCGCTGACGCTCGTCGGTGCCGTTCTTCCCGCAAGCCAGGTTTATGCCGTCGAGCCGCTGCGCGTCTCGGCGATTCCCGACGAAGCGCCGACCGAGTTGCAGCGCAAGTTCGCGCCGCTCGGCAAATACCTGGAAAAGTCGATAGGCCGGCCGGTGCAGTTCGTACCCGTTACCGACTATGCCTCGGTTGTCGAAGCGCTAGCGGCCAAGAAGCTCGACATGGCCTGGCTCGGCGGCTTCACGTATGTACAAGCGAAACTGCGCAGCAATGGCGCCGTCGTACCGCTGGTGCAGCGTGCGGAAGACGCGAAATTCACTTCGCGCTTCATCACGGCCGACCCCACAATCAAGACGCTCGCCGACATCAAGGGCAAGAGCTTCGCCTTCGGCTCGGCTTCCTCGACCTCGGGCCACCTGATGCCGCGCTACTTCATGCTCCAGGCCGGCATCAATCCGGAGAAGGATCTTAAGACCGTCGCCTTCTCGGGCGCGCACGACGCCACGGTTGCCTTCGTCGCGGCCGGCAAGGTTGCGGCCGGCGTGCTCAACGCATCGGTGTGGGACAAGCTCGTCGAAACGAAGAAGGTAGACACCAGCCGGGTGCGCGTCTTCAGCACGACGCCGCCTTACTACGACTACAACTGGACCGTGCGTGGCGATCTGCCGGCCGATCTGCAGCAGAAAATTCGCGACGCGTTCCTCAGGCTCGACCCGAACAAGCCCGAGGATAAGGAAATACTGGATCTCCAGCGCGCCAGCAAGTTCGTGCCGACACAGCCGGAAAATTACGCCGGCATCGAGGAGGCCGGCCGCTCGGCAGGCTTGATCAAGTGAATTTCGGTTCGATCCGATGTCTTTCGAACTGACTGAAGTCGGCCACGCCTACGTCGGCGGCAAACCCGCGCTCGAAGGCGTCAGTCTGGCGGCGGCTCAGGGCGAACGGATCGCTCTGATCGGCCCCTCGGGCGCCGGTAAGACAACGTTGCTGCGCATCCTTGGCGCGGCGTTGCAGCCGCGCTCGGGCGCGGTGCGTCTGTTGGGGGACGCGCCGTGGTCGCTCGCCTCCCGCCCGCTGCGGCGCCTGCGTGCGCGGATCGGCATGGTGCATCAGGCGCCGCCCTTGCCGCCCAGGCAGCGCGTCGTTACCGCCGTGACGGCCGGGCGACTCGGCCAGTGGCCGGCCTGGAAGGCGCTCGCCGCGCTCGCCTATGCGAGTGATGCGGCCGCCGTGCGCGACGAACTCGCGCGGCTCGATCTTGCGGAAAAGCTCTACGTGCGCTGCGACGAGCTTTCGGGCGGCCAGCTCCAGCGTGTCGGCATCGCCCGCGTGTTCTATCAGGGGGCGGCGCTGATTCTGGCCGACGAGCCTGTGTCCGCACTCGACCCCGAGCTTGCGCAACGCACGATCCGCTTGCTCGTCGCTGACGCCGCGCGCCGCACGGCCACGCTCGTCGCGAGTCTTCACGCAGTCGATCTCGCGCTGGCGCATTTTCCGCGTGTCGTCGGCGTGCGCGATGGCCGTATCCATTTCGACCTTCCCGCCACGCGGGTCAGCGAAGCGCTGCTGCGCGAACTCTACGCAAGCGAGGGCGCGGCCTTGCCGACGCTGGCGAACGAAGCGCGCGAAGAAATCGTTCTGGCCGCACCCGCGGCACTCGACCTGGGCCCGCCCTGCGTGTGAATACGACCCAAAGTTTGCGCGATCCGGCCGCGCGCGGCCGGCTCACCGGCGTGCTGCTCGCGCTCGTCCTGCTCTGGCCGCTGTTGCGCTGCGCGGACTTCGCGCCGCAGCGGCTCTTCGATCCGGGCAACCTTGCGCCGTTGGGCAACTATCTCGCGGGCTTCCTGCCGCCGGCGAGCGACGGCTTCTTTCTGCAACTGCTCGCCAAGGCGATATTCGAAACCGTGGCGATTGCCACGGCCGGCATGGCGCTTGCATTTCTGCTCGCGGCCCCTTTGGGTGCGCTGGCGACGCGTCGGCTCTCGCTCGCGGCAAGTGGTCTTGCGCCAAACGGCTGGCCGGGGCGCGCCTTGCGCGCCGGCGTGCGCACGACATTGCTGGTGCTGCGCGGGATCCCGGAACTCATCTGGGCCTTGCTTTTCGTGCGCTTCTTCGGCCTGGGTCCGGCCGCCGCCGTGCTCGCGCTCGGATTGACCTACGGTGGCATGCTTGGCAAGGTCTACAGCGAAATCCTCGATTCGACCGACGCGCGCGCCGCCCAGGCACTGCTGGAAACCGGCGCCTCGCGCCTTGATGCGCTGTTTTTCGGCCTGATTCCGAACGCTGCCGGCGAACTCGTTTCCTATACCGTGTATCGCTGGGAATGCGCGGTGCGCGCCTCAGTCATCATGGGTTTCGTCGGCGCGGGCGGGCTCGGGCAGTTGATGGATCAGGCGATGAAGATGCTCAACGGCGCCGAAGCCGCGAGCATCCTGATCGCCTTCCTGGCGCTCGTCTGGCTTGCCGATGCGTTCTCGAACGCATTGCGCCGTTTGCTCGACCGCCGCCGTCCGCTGCGCGACGCCAGCCTGCCGCCAGCAAAACCCTACGCATTGCTTGCGGGCCTTGCCGCGCCATTGCTTGCAAGCATCGCCGCCTTCGCCGCGCTCGGGCTCTCGCCGTTGGCGCTCTCTCGCCAGACCTCGTGGCGGGAGTTTTCCGGCTACCTCGGCGAATTTTTCCCCGCCGATCTCTCGCCGGATTTACTCGTGCGCGCCGCCGACGGCGCGCTGCAAACCTTCGCGATCTCGCTGCTGGGCACCTTGCTCGCCGCAGCAGCCGGAGCCGTCCTCGCACTATCTGCGAGTGGCCGCTTCGGCGTCTTGGCGCGCCAGGCCACGCGCGCCGTCCTGAACCTGCTGCGCTCGGTGCCCGAACTCGTCTGGGCCACGCAGACCGTGCTTGCTGTCGGCCTCGGCCCGTTTGCCGGCACGCTCGCCCTCGCTCTGCATACAACTGGCGTGCTCGGCCGGCTTTATGCCGAAGCGCTGGAAAACGCGCCGTCCGCCGCAAGCTGTGCGTTGCGCGAAGCCGGTACGCCACGCGCATTCGCCTTTCTCTACGGCACCCTGCCGCAAATCGCGCCGCAATGGCTCGCCTATGGTCTCTACCGCTGGGAAATCAACATTCGCATGGCAGCCGTGCTCGGTTTCGTCGGTGCGGGCGGGCTCGGGCAGATGCTCTATTACGAGCTTTCGCTATTGCACTACCCGCAAGTCGCGACGATCGTCGGCGCCGCATTGGTGCTGGCGCTCGTCGTCGATGGAATCAGCGGGTATTTGCGCAAACGCCTGCGGTAGCGCACAAATCGCGGCGGAGCCTTGCAGGCTTCCTGCAGTTCGTCGTCGTGGTCTGATTGATTTGAAACGAAATAAGACGACCGCAGCTCAGGCGCGCTTTGCCTCTTGCGCGGACTGATGAAAATGGTTCGAGACCGTCGCGAGCAATTCGGGCGTCATGTCGTTCCAGTTGCGCCAGGTCGGCACGCCGTCGTAACGCATGAAGGGTAGCGAAAGACCGAGCGAGCGGCTACGTTCCATGAGCTGGCGGTATTGCGGCGGTGCGCAGCCTTCCGTGGTGCAGAACAGGTGAATGCGGAAGGGTTGGCGCGCGAGGCCGGACGAGATCACATGCTTGCTGAAGGTTTCGTTCATCGGCACGACGAGACTGAAAGCCTTCGGATGCGCGAGCGCGAGCGCGAGCGGCCCGTATTCGCTGATCGACATACCGCCGACTGCGCGCTGCGCTGCGTCGTTCGCGACCGGATAGTGCTTGGCAAGCCAGGGCAACGCGACCTGAGCAATGACTTCCGCATAGCGCGGCATCGGGTGGCCAGCATGGCCGCCGGGCAAGAAGATCGCGAACGGCCGGATCGCGCCTTGCGCGAGCAGGTTATCCATGTACTGCTTGAGCCGTCCGTTGGTCGCCCACTGGTTCGCGCGCATCTGGTGGCCATGCATCAGCGTGAGCAGTGGCAGACGGTCGGTTTCCGCCGTGCCGGGCGGCAGGTACAACTGGCCCGGAAGCGTGGCGCCGAGCCGCGCGGCCGGGATCACGACATCGCTCAACTGACCCTTGGGCGAACGCGCCTTATCGTGCCAGTCGCCTTCCTCGCCGAGAAATACGTAGGAATGACATTCGCCCATGCCCATGCCATCCTCGGCGACGAGCGGGTTGAGCGGATCGGGAATCCGCCGCGTGTCGACCTCGAATTTGTAATGCCATTGGCCGCTGCGCAGTTGCAGCTTCAGTTGCCAGACGCCGTTCTCGCCGCGTTGCATCGGCAGCTTGCCATCCTGCCAATGCGTCATATCGCCGAACAGGAAGACTTCCTTTGCGGAGGGCGCGTAGAGCGAGAACGTCGCGGGGACCAGGGAGCCTGCGAGATCGGTCTGGGTCAGGATGAGCGAATGAAGGCCGAACGGCATGAGTGCTCCGGAATTGTGCTGCATTGTATCAGCGCCGAATGGGCGGTCTCAAGAATCGAGTACAGCACTTGATTCTTGAGATCGTCCAGAGCAAATGGCGCGGCAAGGTGAAGTCGGCAAAGGCATGATTGTGGAATTAGTCCAGCGTTTTGCGGAAGCGCTTGAGCCCGATCGCAAGCACCACGGCAATGAAGAGAAACAGCGGCCACAGGTGCGGCCAGATCTCGACGAGTCCGTTGCCTTTGAGCATCACGCCGCGCGCAACGCGCAGGAAATGCGTCAGCGGTAGCGCCTCGCCTATCGTCTGGGCCCATACCGGCATGCCGCGAAACGGGAACATGAAGCCCGAGAGCAGAATAGAGGGCAGGAAGAAGAAAAACGTCATCTGCATGGCCTGCATCTGGCTGCGCGCAATCGTGGATACCGTAATACCGACGAAGAGGTTGGCGCTGATGAAGATCATCACGCCGAGCACGAGCAGAGCCGGATTGCCGACGAAGGGCACGTTGAACAAGAGGCGCGCGGCTGTCAGGATGACGACGATCTGCACGGCGCCGATAACGACGTAGGGCAGGATCTTGCCGACCATGACTTCGAGCGGGCGCACCGGCGTGGCGAGCAGGTTTTCCATCGTGCCGCGCTCGACCTCTCGCGTGATGCCTAGCGCGGTCATCATGATCATCGTCATCGTCAGAATCACGCCCATGAGGCCCGGTACGACGTTGTAGGAGGTGATGCCATCCGGGTTGTAGCGGCGCTGGATCACGAGATCGAACGGCGGCTGGCCGGGCGCAAGGTTCGCGAGCGGGCCCTTGAGGTCGTGGCTCAATACGGTATTCGCGAGTTGCTGGACGGCGGCGATTGCGTTGCCGGTGGCCGAGGGGTCGGTCGCATCGGCGGCAAGCAGCAATTGCGGCCGTTCGCCGCGAATCAGGCGGCGCGAAAAATCGGCCGGGATCGTCAGCGCGAACTGCGCTTGCCCGATATTTAGCATCTCGTCGGCAGCCGCGTCGCGCGCATCCGTTGCAATGACGTCGAAGTATTCGCTATTGACGAGGCCGCTGACGATGCTGCGCGCGAAGTCGCTTTGCTCGTGTGCGACGACTACGGTCGGAAGATGCTTCGGGTCGCCATTGATCGCATAGCCGAACAGCGTGAGCTGGATGATCGGAATGCCGACCATCATCGCGAAGGTCAGGCGATCGCGCATGAGTTGAATGAATTCTTTCAACATCACGGCGTAAAGCCGCGCGAACGAGAAACGCTCATCCACGCTTGGCGTCTCCGGCGAAGTTGTCGCGCGACTGGCTCATCAAATGAATGAACACGTCTTCGAGCTGCGGCTCGGCGTGCTCCCATTGCAAGTCGGCCCGCTCGCGAAACGGCGCGAGCGCGGCTTCAAGCCTTGCGCCGTCCGTGCCGCTCACATGCAGGTTATTGCCAAAACGCGTGAGCATATCGATGCCGGGTCTGCCGGTGAGTTCGCCGACGAGCGTATTGACGCCGCTGCCGGCGACGCGCCATGTTTCAAAACCGCTCGCTGCAACGAGTTCGGCCGGCGTGCCGAGCGCGAGCAGACGTCCGTAGGCAATGTAGCCGAGCCGGTGGCAGCGCTCGGCCTCGTCCATGTAATGCGTCGAGACGAGTACCGTGATGCCGCTGGCCGCGAGCGTGTGGATCTCTTCCCAGAAATCGCGCCGCGCTTTCGGGTCGACGCCGGCTGTCGGTTCGTCGAGCAAGAGAAGGCGCGGTTCGTGCAGCATGCAGGCGGCCAGGGCGAGTCGCTGCTTCCAGCCGCCCGAAAGACTGCCCGCAAGCTGCGTCGCGCGATTGTTCAGGCCGAGCCGTTCGATGGCCGCACTCACACGTGCGGCGCGGCGGTCCATGCGATAGACGCGCGCGACGAAATCGAGGTTTTCGCGGATCGTCAGATCTTCGTACAGACCGAATCGCTGCGTCATATAGCCGACCTCGCGTTTGATTGCGGCCGACTCGCGCAGGATGTCGTAACCGAGCGTGTGGCCGCTGCCGCCATCGGGCGTGAGCAAACCGCACATCATGCGGATCGAAGTCGTCTTGCCACTGCCGTTCGGGCCGAGGAAGCCAAATACTTCGCCGCGCCCGACGCGCATCGAGAGCCGATCCACGACCGTCTTGTCGCCGTAGCGCTTAGTTAAATCCTGCACATCCACGGCCGGCGCATCCGCGTCGCTCACGGCGCGGCTCCAAGGCTCACATCGACCGGCTGTCCCGGCCGCAGGCCGTTTATGTCAAGAGGATAGGCTTCGACGAGAAAAACGAGCTTGGCGCGGTTTTCCTTGCTGTAGATGACGGGCGGGGTAAATTCCGCCTGGGTGGCAATAAAAGCCACGCGCGCATCGCGCGGCGCGCCGCAGCCGTCGCATGCAACCTTGACGATGGCGCCCAGGCGAACTTCGGACAGGCGCGCCTGCGGCAAGTAGAAGCGTAGTTTGATATTGCCCGGCGGCAAGAGGCTTACGATCGGTGAGCCGGCCGGCACCCATTCGCCGATGCGGTAGAGCGTGTCTTCGATGCGCGCGGCAACCGGCGCGGCAAGCGTTTTTTGCGCGAGCCTTACATCGTTCTGCGCAAGCACCGCCCTTGCCGCTGCGCGCGCGGCGTCGGCGGCAGCGCGTTCGTCGCTGCGTCCGGCCAGATGCGCGACGCGCAGTTGCGCCTCGGCCTCCGCGATTTGGGCGCGACTGCTGCGGACTTTTTCGATTTGCGCGTCGAGCCCCGAGGGGCTGATGAACTTCGCCGCCGCAAGCTGACGCTGGCGCGCGAGGTCGCTCTCGGCTAACTTGAGCGCCGCGCGCGCGGCATCGAGCTGGGCGGCGCTTACCGCAATCTCGTCGGCGCGCCGGCCTTTCGAGAGATCCGCCGCCTGTGCCTCGGCCTGGGTCAGTTTGGCTGCGGCCTCGTCGCGCTCGGCGGTTTCGATGTCGCGATCCAGCACAAATAGCGGGGCGCCGGGCGCAACTTCCGCACCCTTGACGGCAGCAAGTTGCACGAGTCGGCCCGCATACGGCGAGGCGACGCGTACGAGATCCGCCTCGACATAGCCGGGCAAGCTCGTCCCCGGTTTGTCGCCGCAGGCTGCGAGCGCCACGCAGATCCATAACGATGGCATGCGGCGATTCATGACGCGCGTATCCGCAAATGCGCCGGCGATTCTTGCGATTCGATGATGCCCGACAAAATCACTCCTTATGCCAAAGCGATTCGATTGCCCGGCCCCTATTGTAGAAACTTTTCCCGCACCCGGCATTGCGGATAAACGTCGCGACCATTGCGGCACAATGGCTGCCCTTGCTTTTTTCGGATACCCGATGCTCTACGTTTTGCTCAGTGCCGCATGCAGCGTATTCGTGTCCGTGCTGCTCAAGATCGCCGGCCGCCGCGATGTCGACATCATGCAAGCCGTCACCTGGAACTACCTCGCCGCATCCGTGCTGTGCGCCCTGCTCCTGCAACCCGCGCTCGGCAGCCTGCGGCAAGCGGGAGCGCCGTGGGTTTCGCTACTGACGCTGGCCGTCGTGCTGCCTGCGCTATTTCTCGTGCTGGCGGCGAGCGTGCGGGTTGCCGGGATCGTGCGGACCGATATCGCGCAGCGATTGTCGCTATTGTTATCGCTCTTCGCGGCCTTCTTTCTGTTCGGCGAGCCGGCTGGCACGATGAAACTCGCCGGGCTGGCGCTGGGCCTGCTGGCGATTCTCGGCATCCTCGCGCGGCCGGACGCGGCGACCCGGCGCGGCGCGCGCGCCTGGCCGGCCTTGCTTACTGTATGGGCGGGCTTCGCGGCGGTGGACGTCATGCTCAAGCACATCGCCGCTGCCGGTACGCCGTTCGCCGCGTCGTTACAGATAAGTTTCGTGCTCGCCTTCGTCGGCATGGCCTTGTGGCAAGGCTTGCGCATCCGGCGCGGCGACACACAAGCGAGTTGGCGCAATCTTGGCGCCGGCCTGCTGCTCGGCTTGGCCAACTTCGGCAACATCGTCTTCTACGTGTCCGCACATCGCGCGCTGCCGGGCCAGCCGGCGCTCGTATTCGCCAGCATGAATATCGGCGTCGTGGCGCTGGGCACGCTCGTCGGCGCGCTCGGTTTCGGCGAGCGGCTATCCTGGATCAATCGCGGCGCCATCGTGTTGGCGATTGCGGCGATTGCGCTGATCGCGCTGACTTCGCGTGCATGAGTCGCAAATTTGCGACAGGCACAACACGAGTTTGTAGCAAATTCGCATAAGGCGGTTGACGCACGCGTTTGCTCATATCGAGAATGCGTTCTTCATTGCAATCCGCAAAGCCCTCGGCATAAGCCGTGCTCCTTACGGGTTCGAGCGAACGCCTTGCCGGCGTTCAGGTTTGGCCGCGTTGCACAGGAAAGGAGAACAGAATTGACTGCATTCCCAGGAACCACTACCCGCTAGAAGCCGTAGCCAGAATTCGTTTCCGGCGCGGCGAAATCCGCGCGCCGGCATGCAAAAAAGCCCCGACGTGTCGGGGCTTTTTCATTCTGGCTGCCGCCGCGCCAAGGCCCATGATTTCTCATGGCCGTTTTTGCTGCGAGCAGCCTTGCAGGAGAGGCGGCATATGCCGATTCAAAAAACTTTCAATAAGGGCCGTGTCCCGGTCCATGTGTGGACCGACGAGATCGAAGCCACCGCCATCGGCCAGCTCATCAACGTAGCCAGCCTGCCCATCGTGCATCGCCACGTCGCGGCAATGCCGGATGTGCATGCCGGTGTCGGTGCCACGGTCGGTTCGGTCATTGCGACCCGATCGGCGGTCATCCCGGCTGCGGTCGGCGTAGACATCGGTTGCGGCATGAACGCGCTGCG
The DNA here is from genome assembly GCA_031554255.1 of Niveibacterium sp. Lineage (GTDB taxonomy): Bacteria > Pseudomonadota > Gammaproteobacteria > Burkholderiales > Rhodocyclaceae > Niveibacterium. The sequence continues at coordinate 32,453 of JAVBKC010000027.1, read as the reverse complement.
TCTGTCGCTGACGGCGAACGATCTGCCCGATGGTCTGTACAAAACGCGCACGCAGATCGAGGCCGCCATCCCCGTGGGCTTTTATCAGCACAAGTGGGACAAGGTGCGCGGTTCGCAGCTCGAACGCGCCGGCCGCAAGCTCGATCAACGGCTCGACGTAATCGTCGGCAAACACGCTGGCGTCATGAAGATGCTGCGCGGTTTTCAGCGCACCTGGCTGTGCCAGATCGGCACGCTGGGCGGTGGCAACCATTTCATCGAGCTGTGTCTGGACGAAGCCGAGCGCGTATGGATCATGTTGCACTCCGGGAGTCGCGGCATCGGCAATGTATTCGGACGGTATTTCATATCGGCCGCCCGCAAGGACATGCAACGCCACCAGATCCATCTGCCGGACAAGGATCTGGCCTACCTGTCGGAAGGCTCGGATCTGTTCGACGACTATGTCGAAGCAGTGGAGTGGGCGCAGGATTACGCCATGCTCAACCGCAGCGAAATGATGCGCCTGATCGTGGAGACGCTGCGTCCCTTGCTGCCTTCGTTCAAGATCGAAGAGGAGGCGATAAATTGCCACCACAACTACATCTCGCGCGAGACGCACTATGACGAAAAGCTGTACATCACGCGCAAGGGCGCCATCTCGGCGCGCCAGGGCGAACTCGGCATCATTCCCGGTTCGATGGGCGCCAAGAGCTATATCGTGCGCGGCCTGGGTAACGCGCAATCCTTCTGCTCGTGCTCGCATGGCGCCGGGCGACGCATGAGCCGGACCCAGGCGGCGCGCAGCTTCACGGATGCCGATCTGGTCGAACAGACGCTGGGCATCGAATGTCGCAAGGATAAGGGAGTGATCGACGAAATCCCCGCAGCCTACAAGGACATCGATACGGTCATGGCGCATCAGAGCGATCTGGTGGAGATCGTGCATACCTTGCGGCAAGTGCTGTGCATAAAGGGTTAGACAAGGAAACAGGATCATGAAAACACATGGCAAAACCATCGTGCCGCGCAACCCGTTCGCCGTGCCCGCGAGCCAGCGCAAGGCCGGGGCGCACGACAAAACGGAGAAGGCTCGCCGCCACAACGCGCGGCAGGCATTGCAACACGAAGTGCGTGCGCTGGAATCGCGACGCGGCGACAAGTTCGATGCGCCGCAATCGGGCCGGCATCCGCGTCTATACAAACTGGATGTTTCGTAGCTATCTACGAGCGTTATCTTTGCCGCCGCTCCGACATCCCCGGTGCGGCGGCATTCCGATCAATGATCAGTAAGCAACCGCGAAGCGATGGCCCGTGTGCTTGGGCGTTTCCAGTTCGTCTAGCATCGCCACTGCATAATCGGCGGCTGCAATGCGGCTCTTGCCGCCGGCATCGAAGAAGGCTTGGTCGCCGCCAGTGCGGTACTTGCCGGTGCGCGGACCGGGGAAGAGTTCGAAGGCGGGCGAGAGGCAGGTCCAGGCAAGAGCGCTTTCGCTGCGCAAACGATTGAGGAAGTCGCGCGTGCCTTCGGCGCCGTCCTTCCATTGCGGCGGGAAATCGGGCGTGTCCAGCGCCTGCAGGCCGGGTGCGACTTCGAGGCTGCCTGCGCCGCCGACAGCCAGCAAGCGCACTTTGGCCGCTTTTGCTGCCGCGATGATTGCCGCGCCGCCGCGCGCCATCGTCGCGCGGATGTCCGGCTTGCCCCAACCGGGATTGTAGGCGGCGATAACGGCGTCCTGCCCGGTGAGCGCCGCAGTGAGCGCTGCTGCATCGAACACGTCCAGCGCATGCGCCGTGAGTTTGGGATGCTGCGGCAGCTTGGCCACATTGCGTACGATTGCGGCGACTTCATGGCCACGTTCGAGGGCTTCGGTCAGCAGGGCTGCGCCGACGAAACCGGTGGCGCCGATCAGGGCGATTTTCATAGTGTTGTCCTTGTATGTTGGGGAGGCTGCGAAATGCGAAGCCATGAGCCTAACGATACGCACTTAACAATTCGGCGATAAGACCGCTTAAACTGGATTCTTTGTTAAGTTCAGCTTCAATATGGAACATCTTCGAGCGATGGCGATCTTCGCCCGCGTGGTCTCTTGCGGCTCGATGAGTGCCGCCGCGCGCGAACTTGGCATGAGCGCGTCCGCTGTCAGCCAGCAGATCCGCGCGCTGGAAAGCGCTACCGGCGTGGCCCTGCTGCTGCGTTCGACGCGCAGGCTGTCGCTGACTGCCGCCGGCGCAAGTTTCCACGAGGGCTGCGCCGAAATGCTCGCGGCTGCGCAACGAGCCGAACAAAGGCTTGCCGAGCAGCGCGACGCGCCGGTCGGTGAACTGCGCATCGCGGCACCCTTGAGTTTTGCCGGCCAGTATCTCGCGCCAGCCTTGGCGCCGCTGCTGCGTGCAAGCCCTCGGCTTGTGCTGCGGATTTTCGCAGCCGACGAGCGTATCGATCTGATCGAATCGCGTATCGATCTGGCGCTCCGCGTCGGGCGGCCGAGCGATTCCAGCCTCGTTGCGCGGCCGCTCGCGCGCTGGGAGGAAATCATTTGTGCCGCGCCCGCCTACCTGCGCCAGATCGAAACTTTGCACGCGCCCGAGGATCTGGCGCAGTTGGCCTGGCTGATCCTGACGCCGCTTGGCGAGCCGCAGACCCTGGAGCTGCAACGCGGGAAAGAGAGCCGCCGCGTGCGTCTCTCAGGTCGCGTGGCGAGCAACAGCCAGGCGTCATTGCTGCACCTGACGCGCGAGGGCCTGGGTTTGTCGCGCCAGGTGGAGCCCGATGTACGCGAGGATCTGGCTAGCGGACGCCTCGTTCGCGTATTGCCAGACTGGTCCTTTGCGCCGATCGGCGTGTGGGCCGTGACGCCGCAGCGCGAGGCGCAGCCGGCCAAGGTGCGCCATGCCATCGAGGCGCTGCGGCTCTATCTTGGCGGCGTGGCAGAAGCGGCTTGAGAGCGCGCGTCGAGCGCAAGATTCAGCTCAAGCACATTGACGCGCGGCTCGCCGAAAACGCCGAACTGACGGCCTTCGGTGTGCTGTGCGACAAGCGTCCGCAGGCTTGCCGCGTCGATGCCGCGCGCATGCGCCACGCGTGCGAGCTGGTAGTCGGCGGCGGCCGGGCTGATATGCGGATCGAGTCCGCTGCCCGAGGCCGTTACGAGATCGACCGGGATCGGCTTTGCATTGCCGGGATCGGCGGCCTTCAGCGTCGCGATGCGGCCCTTCACCGCATCGGCGAGCGCCGGATTCGCGGGGCCGAGATTGGAGCCTGCCGAATTCTCCGCGTTGTACGCCTGCGGGAGGGTGGCCGAAGGGCGGCCCCAGAAATATCCGGGGCTCGCAAAACTTTGGCCGATCAACCGCGAACCAATCGGTATGCCAGCGCGTTCGATGAGCGAGCCGGCCGCCTGCGCGGGAAAGGCAAGCCGGGCGACGCCGGTGACGAGCAGCGGGTAGAGCAAGCCGGTGATGAAGCTCAGCACGACGAAGAGCGAGAGCGCGGGACGCAGCAGCGTTTTCATTTCGAGTATTCCTTTGGCTTTAAACCAAACCGACCAGCGTCAGCGCCATGTCGATCAGCTTGATGCCGATGAAGGGCACAAGGATTCCGCCCAGGCCGTATACAGCCAGGTTCCTCCGCAGCAGCACATCGGCGCCCAGGGCGCGGTATTTGACCCCTTTCAAGGCCAGCGGAATCAGGAAGACGATGATCAGCGCATTGAAGATCACCGCCGACAGCACCGCCGAAGCCGGGCTGGCGAGTTTCATCAGGTTGAGCGCGGCGAGCTGCGGATAGGTCGTGACGAAGGCGGCCGGAATGATGGCGAAATACTTGGCGATGTCGTTGGCAATCGAGAACGTGGTGAGCGCGCCGCGCGTCATCAGCATCTGCTTGCCGGTTTCGACGACTTCGATCAACTTGGTCGGGTTGGAATCGAGATCGACCATGTTGCCGGCCTCCTTCGCCGCCTGGGTGCCGCTGTTCATCGCCACCGCAACATCGGCCTGCGCGAGCGCCGGAGCGTCGTTGGTGCCGTCGCCCGTCATCGCGACGAGGCGGCCCTCGGCCTGATGCTTCCTGATCAAGGCGAGTTTGGCTTCCGGCGTGGCCTCGGCAAGAAAATCGTCGACACCCGCCTCGGCCGCTATCGCCGCTGCGGTGAGCCGGTTGTCGCCTGTGATCATCACGGTCTTGATGCCCATGCGGCGCAGCTCGGCAAAGCGCTCCTTGATGCCGCCCTTTACGATGTCCTTGAGTTCGATCACGCCGAGTACGCGGGCGTCATCCGATACGACAAGCGGCGTGCTGCCGCGGCGGGCGACTTCCTCGGCGTCGCGCGTGGCCGATTCCGGAAATTGTCCGCCCAAGGCCATGACATGCGCACGCACGGCGTCGAGCGCGCCCTTGCGGATCTGGCGGCGGCCGAGGTCGGCGCCGCTCATGCGCGTGTGGGCCGAAAAATGCACGAAATGCGCGTCCAGGTTTTGCGCATCGCGTGCGCGCAGGGCGAAACGCTGCTTGGCGAGCACCACGATGCTACGGCCCTCGGGCGTCTCGTCGGCCAGCGAAGCCAGTTGCGCCGCATCGGCCAGTTCCGCTTCGCTCACGCCCTTCACGGGCAAGAAGGCCGCCGCCTGGCGGTTGCCCAGCGTGATGGTGCCGGTTTTATCGAGCAGCAATACATCGACATCGCCCGCCGCCTCCACCGCACGACCCGATGTGGCAATGACGTTGGCCTGCATCATGCGACTCATGCCGGCCACGCCTATCGCCGAAAGCAGGCCGGCGATCGTGGTCGGAATCAGGCAGACGAGCAGCGCGATCAGTACCGTGAGCGTCACCGGGCTGCCGGCGTGGTTTGTCGCAACGCTAAAGAGCGAGTACGGCAGCAAGCTCACCGTGACGACCAGGAATACGATGGTCAGCGCGACGAGCAGGATCGTCAGCGCGATCTCGTTCGGCGTCTTCTGGCGTTTTGCGCCTTCGACCATCGCGATCATGCGGTCGAGGAAAGATTCGCCGGGATTGGCCGTCACGCGCACCACGAGCCAATCCGACAACACGCGCGTGCCGCCCGTCAGCGACGAGAAATCGCCACCGGCCTCGCGGATCACCGGCGCCGATTCGCCGGTGATCGCGCTCTCGTCGACCGAGGCCACGCCTTCGACGACCTCGCCGTCGGCGGGTACCGTCTGACCAGCTTCGACATAGTAGAAGTTGCCCTTTTCCAGCATCGCGGCCGGCACGGCCCAAGCTTTTGCGTCGCGGCGCGGCTCGCTCAGGCGTTGCGCAGCGACGCCTTTTTTCATGCCGCGCAGCGACGCCGCCTGGGCCTTGCTGCGGCCTTCGGCAAGCGCTTCGGCGAAGTTGGCGAAAAGCACGGTGAACCAGAGCCACAGCGAGATCGCAAGGATGAAGCCAGGCGGCGCTTCCCCGTGGCCCAGCAGCGACTGGATGAAGATCACCGTCGTCATAATGCTGCCGACATAGACGACGCACATCACCGGGTTGCGAAGCTGTACGCGCGGGTCGAGTTTCCTGAATGCATCGAGGATGGCCGGGCGCACCAGCGCCGGGTCGTATAGCGAAAGCGATTTATGTGTCATGACCACGATCTCCCGTTCAACGGCCGCCGAATATTTGCAGATGCTCGATGACCGGGCCCAGCGCGAGCGCCGGAACATAGTTCAAGAGGCCGACTGCCAGCACGGTGCTTATCAGCAGCACGATGAAGAGCGGACCGTGCGTAGGCAGCGTGCCGCTCGTGGCGGGGAGGCGCTTCTTCGCCGCCAAAGCGCCGGCTAACGCGAGCACCGGCACGATCACGCCGAAGCGGCCCAGCCACATGGCGGCACCCAATATGACGTTGTAGAACGGCGTGTTGGCGGAAAGCCCCGCGAAGGCGCTGCCGTTGTTGTTGGCGGCCGAGGTGAAGGCGTAGAGCACTTCGGAAAATCCGTGAGCGCCGGGGTTTGCGATGCCCGCACGGCCAGCCTCGGTCATCAGCGCGATCGCCGTACCGGCAAGCACGATCAAGGGCGTGACGAGAATCGCAATCGATGCCAGTTTCATTTCCGGCGATTCGATCTTCTTGCCGAGATATTCCGGCGTGCGGCCTATCATCAGGCCAGATATGAACACCGCGAGGATCGCGAAGATCAGCATGCCGTAAAGACCGGAGCCGACGCCGCCGAACACGACTTCGCCAAGTTGCATGTTTACCAGCGGCACGATGCCGCCAAGCGGCATGAAGGAGTCATGCATCGCATTGACCGCGCCGCACGAAGCCGCAGTCGTAATCGTCGCGAACAGCGCCGAGCCTTCGCTACCGAAGCGGGTTTCCTTGCCTTCCATATTGCCGCCGGCTTGTGCGGCGCTCGCCGACTGATCGGCTCCGAGTGCCGCGATGACCGGGTTGCCGCCTTGCTCCATATATGTCGCCGGAATCGCGAGCGCCACGAACAGCAGCGTCATCGCTGCGAGCAAGGCCCAGCCCTGGCGCGGATCGCTGACCATGTGGCCGAAGCTGTAACAGAGCGCGCCGGGGATGAGGAAGATCGCGAGAATCTGCAGGAAGTTCGAGAACGGCGTCGGATTCTCGAACGGGTGAGCCGAATTTGCATTGAAGAAACCGCCGCCGTTCGTGCCGAGCATTTTGATCGCTTCCTGCGAAGCGACCGGACCCATTGCGATGGTCTGGACTGAGGTCTTGCGCTCGACCATTTTTGTTTGGCCGACGGCTTCGGGTTCCTGATAGGTAGTCGTTTCCAAGGTCTTCACTTGCCGGTAGGCGTCGAAGTTCTGGATCACGCCCTGGCTGACGAATACGAGCGCCAGCACGACAGATAATGGCAGCAGGATGTAGAGCGTGCAGCGCACGAGATCGACCCAGGCGTTACCGAGCGTCTTCGCGCCGTGGCGCGCGAAGCCGCGAATCAGCGCAATCGCGACGGCGATACCGGTCGCCGCCGAAAGGAAGTTCTGCACCGCGAGCGCCGACATCTGCGTCAGATAACTCATCGTCGTCTCGCCCACGTAAGCTTGCCAGTTGGTGTTGGTAACAAAGGACAGCGCAGTGTTGAAGGACGAATCGGGCGCTACGCCGGGCAGTTGCGCCGGGTTCAGCGGCAGCCAGGCCTGCAAGCGCTGGAACGCGTACACGGAAAAAACGCCAATCGCATTAAATCCGATGATCGCCAACGCATAAGTCAGAGCGCCCATCTCGACCTCGGCGCGGATGCCGCAGAGGCGATAAATTGTGCGTTCGAGCGGCCCGCCTATCCGGTTTGCAATGTTCTGCTGACCCTCCATGACCTTTGCGATATAGGCGCCAAGCGGCTTCGCGAGCAAAAGCAGCACGGCAAGATAGAGCGCGAGATTGATCCAGGCGTGGCTGCTCATCAGAAATCCTCGGCCCGGAGCAGCGCAGCGATCAGGTACACGAGTAGTCCGAGCGACACGCCGCCGCTCAGAATATAAAGCCATGTCATTTCCGCTCTCCTAGCGTTGCGCAGCCGTAGGCCAGACATGCGATCAGCGCAACGAAGATCGCGAGCGCTGCCAGATATGCAAGATCCATTGCAGGACTCCTTCGGGGTTTGCCACGCAATGAATCGTAGGCGGAGCCGAATAAAGTCGGCGTAGAAAGGCGCGAGGGCAGCATCAAGAAGGCGTAAAGACGAGGGTGTCGCGCAGCGTTTGGCGCAGCAGTGGCCGATCTGCGGCACACTGCGGGGCATGACATCCGGCCATCCCATTACCGAAGGCGTGCTCTGCGCGCTCGGCGCGGGCCTCGTTTGGGGCCTGGTCTTCGTTGCACCGTTAATGCTCTCCGACTATCCGCCGGCGCTGCTCGCGTTCGGCCGCTATACGGCCTTCGGGCTGATCGCGCTACCGCTCGCCTGGCGCGACCGGCGACGGCTCGTCGCGCTCGAACGCTGCGACTGGCGCGCCGCGTTCGAACTCGGGCTGATCGGCAATATCCTCTATTACCTTTGCCTCGCGGCGGCGATCCAGCGCGCGGGCGCGCCGCTGCCAACCCTGATCATCGGCACGCTGCCGCTTGTCATAGCGATTGCCTCGAATCTGCACGAGGCCAGCCTGCCCTGGCGCAGATTAATTCCCGCGCTTATCGTCATCGCGAGCGGCATCGCGCTCGTCAACCGCCACGAACTGCAAAGACTCGACGCCGGACGCGGCAACGACTACCTGATCGGCACCTTACTTGCCTGCGGCGCGCTCGTCTGCTGGACCTGGTACCCGATGCGCAATGCGCGCTGGCTCCGCCGCCGGCCGCGCATCGCATCCTCGACCTGGGCGACAGCGCAGGGGCTGGCGACGTTGCCGCCCGCACTGCTCGGTCTGGTGCTCTTCGGCCTCTTTGGCGGGGAGCCGGATTTTAACTTTCCGCTCGGACCGCGCCCGCTGTATTTTGTCGGCCTCATGCTGACGATAGGCCTGCTTGCCTCGTGGCTAGGCACACTGCTCTGGAACCGCGCAAGCCAGCGTCTACCGACCGCGCTTTCGGGGCAATTGATCGTCTTCGAAACGCTCGCCGCCTTCGCCTATGCGTTTCTCTGGCGCGGCGAGGCGCCGGCCTTCGCCGCGCTCGCCGGCATCGCGCTACTCGTGTTCGGCGTATGGCTGGGCGTGAGGGCCGCGCGCGCAGATACTTGATCGCTCTACCGGGCTATGCCTTGCCGCAACCGGGGCAAGGCCGCGTGCACGCTTGCGGCATAAGCTGCGCATGCGGTTTCGTCGGCAAGCGCATCCGCCGTCAGCGCCGGCGCGAAGATATGCATGGCGAATGCATCGAAGCCATCGCTTGCGAAGCGTGCGGCGAAGTCCGGAGAAATTTCGCCCGGGTGCCAGACGGCATGCAGCGTGCTGGCGATTGTCGTTGCGCGCCGCGCATCCTGCGCATGCAACCGCAGCAGCCGTGCGGCGACCCGATCGGCGACGAGCGGGTAGAAGCGGATCGTGTAGGGGTCGGGGTTCTGCGGGTCTACCTGGAAGCGGTAGGCGTCGCACACCGCCTCATGCAAATGGCGTGCGGCGTCCGCGTCATCGAAGCGCGCGAGCGCCGCATCGGCCTGTACGCAGGCGATCAGCGCCTGCACTTCGGGGTCTTCCTCTTGCTGTGCAAGCACGATTGCCTGTGCGCACAACGCGTCGGCTTCTGCGTGGCGGCCGTTTTCCGCGAGGCAATCGGCAAGGTGGTAGAGCGTCCAGGCGCTATCCCAATCGTCGCCGTTGCGCTGGAACAGCGCGAGCGCATCGCGGTACCAGGCTTGGGCGGCAGCGGGATCGGTGCGGCCGAAGCGTTCGGCTTCGGCAAGAAAGAGACTCGTGAGTCCGCGCAGATGGCGTTTTGAGGCTTCCTCGATACCCGCAGGCTCGCCATCGAGCGCCATGCGCTGGCGCACCTCGGTCAGCACCGTGGTTACGGTTTTCCAATCGCCGCCGCGCCGGTTCTCGGTTTCTTTCGGGTAGGCGTTCTTGAATTCGGCTAGCTGGCGCAGACCGCGTTCGGATTCGGGGCGTTGCGCACGCAAGCGCCACTCGCGCAGCAATTGATCGCAGAAGCCGAATTCGAGAAAACAGCCCCACCACCAGAAGGCATCGAACCAAGCGATCAGGAAGGCGAAAACGACTGCCTCGTATTCGCCCGCGCGTTGCATGTGGAATAACCAGTTGTCCTTGCAGTCCTGCCAGTCGATGTCTTCGTAGCGGTACCAGCGCCGGTAGTCGGAAGTCGAGGATTGGTATTTTTCGTCGCGCTCGCGCAGTTGTTCGCGGTAATACTCGGCGACCCGCAGATGCAGCGCGCGCGCTTCTGCGGGTTCGAGCTTCTGGCGCAGGTATTCGCCTATCGTGCGGTGGATCGTGAAGCGTTCGCCAGCGGCGGGGTCGTCGTCGCGCGCCTTGATCTGCAAGGCCTCGACGAGCCCGGCGTCGCACAGTTCGTGCAGCGCGCCGCCCGCTAGCCCCGTCAGGTGGGCCGCCAGCGAGCGCGTGAAGCGCGCGGGGTCGGGCCGCAGGATGGCAAGCCGCACGATGGCTTCGCGCAAGGCGTCGCCCGCGATGCTGTCGGGCGCCGACGTCTCGCCCGGCGCTAACGCCAGGAAACTCGACTCGATGACATTGGCAAGCGAGCGCGGCGTGTCGGTCGGATATTCGGCCGGTTGCGTGAGTTCGTAGCGCAGGGCCACGTCGCGCAGGGCTTTTAGCGCGGCGCGGATGCGGCCTTGCTGTTGCGTATGGCTTTGCTGGCGCAGGTAGCGCCCCATCAGCACGAGCGCGAGCGGCAGGCCGTCGACCGCCGCCACGAGTTCGGCCGCGTTGGCAGGTTCGGCCTTGACGGCGGCCGGTGCAAGGCTGGCGAGCAGGGCCAGACCGTCCGGCGCTTCGAGTTTGCGCACCTCGTAGAGATGCTGCGCGATCTCGGCGGCAACACCTGGATAACGCGTCGTCAGCAACCAGGCGCAGCCGTCGCCGCCGAGCATGAATTGCGCGGCAGTTTCGCTGTCCCAGGCGTCGTCGATCACGAGCAGCAGGCGGCGTTCGCCGATTGCGCTATTCACCGCCTCGCGCCATTGCTGCAATGTCTCGAAATCCTTCATGCGCGGTTCGGGCACGCCGAGCGCGTCGGCCCATTTGCGCAATTGTCCGCGCAGATCCGGATTGAGCCCGAGATACGCCCAGAGTATGCCATCCGGGAAAAGCGTCGCGAGTTCGGCGTTCTTCGCGATCTGCGCGGCCAGCGTGGTCGTGCCGACACCCGGCAGGTGGATGAGTGCAAGCACGCGCTCGCCAGCGCTCAGGGCGGCACAGATGTCGGCGATAAGCCCGGCACGGCCGATTATGGGATGCAGGTTCGGCTTGAACGGCGGCAGCAGCACGACGCGGCTGGGCTGCTGCGTCGGCACGCCGTACTGATTGATCGTGACTTGATCGATGTGCTCGGCCTGGGTAATGCTTGCGACATCGCGAGCCTGGTTGCGAAAGTCGGTCACGGCGCAGCCCTTATGCCCTGCGACTACTCTTTACCGCCGATGTGGAGCGCGCCGATACTGCCGGCCTGGGTCAGATTGGTAACGTTGCCCTGGATCTCGTTGTGAAAGTTTGTACCGCCCGCAGGCGCCGCACCCGGAGTCAGCGCGGCCAGTTCGCGTGCGAAATCCGCATCGCTCGCGGCGAGCTTCTTGAGCGCCTGCCGCAGCGCGGCCTGCGCGTCGGCGTCGGCGGGTTCGTGCGCGAGATCGCTCAAAGCCTCGGCGGCCGCAGGATGTCCCGTAAGCCGCGCCTTCAGCCCGTTGTAGAGTTCGCCGGCTTTTTCCCAAGCTGCGTCGCCGGCCGCGCCGACGAATTTCTCGGCAGCCTTGCCGAGGTAGGGGGCGAGCGCGGCGACGGCGGCCGTGGCGAGCGTAATCGGGTCCATGACGTTATCCTTGATGTTCTTAAGTGGGGAACACATGCTCGCGCAGCGGCGCACAGATCTGGATACGGTAATCGGGCGCGAACCCGTGCTCGCGCAGCGCCGCGAGCGCGGCATCGTCGGCGAATTCGACGATCCGCGCCTGCTCGCCGTCCGCAGCCGTAAAAACCTTGTCGGAGAGAAAACCCGGCATGCCGCGCGCTGCCTCTGGCGATCCAGTGTCGGTTTGCGGCGTGCGCAGCACGGCGACGATGCGGGCATCTTCGCGGCCGGCGGCAAAGGCCCGCGCCTCGAACAGCATGCAAACCTGAATGCGGTAGTCCGACATGAACTCGCGCCGCCCGCGCTCCTGCACCGCTACATGCTCGGGATGGCGGCCCCAGGCGGCGACCGATGCTGCGTCGGCGAACTCGACGAGCGACAAAAACTCGCCGTCCTCGGCCGCGAAGTCCTTGTACGAAACGAAGCCGGGCATCGCGCTCGCAAGTTCGAACATCCGCGCGGCAGCGGCTTCGAGCGCAGGAATATCGACATCGGCACGCAGTCGCGAGCGAAAAACGACGACGATCATGGCGATCTCCCTGCAGCGTCTCAGAGTTCAGACTAGCAGGCCGGTGGGAGTTTGCGCCTGTTCCGAGGCTAAGGAAGGCAGCGCTTCATGAAGCGGCGTTCGCTTTCCTTGCGCGCCGCCAAAGCTTACGTCCGAGCCAGACGCCAAACACCAGTACAAGACCCCAGGGGATCAGGTAGGCCACCGCCGTGATGGCCGCCGCCGTGGCGTGGGAGAGCGAGTTGCCGAAGCCCGAGAATGCTTGGGCGATCGGATGCCAGAACGCATCCGTGCGGGTCGAAGCGATGGCGACGTAAAGGATCTCGGTTTCCACTCGCTGAACGAGATGCGCCTTGTCGCCGGCAAGTGTTTCGATATCGCTTTGGACCTGCGCCAATTCGCGATTGATCTTGATCAGCGCGTCGATGTCGCCGCCGGCGCGCGCGAAGAGCGTTTCGAGCCGATTGCGATATTGCGTCAATAGCGCGAGTTTCTTCGACGTATCTTCTATGGGTTTGGCGAGATCTTCGGCGGTAACGGATTTATCGACGAGCTTGCCGCCGGCATCCAGCACGGCACTCAGTTTGGCGCTGCCGCTGGGTGTTGCCCGAAATTTGAGCGACGCCGAGGCATTGTCGCCGCCAGTTAAGCGCGACTCCAGAGTTTCGCAGGCATCAATGCTCGCTGCATCGCAGGCGGCCCGAACCGCTTCGCTCAATGGAGCGACGCGGTCGTCCTCGACTTCGAAGCGGATCGAATGCTCGTACGCCAATTGACTGTGCTGCGCTTCTGCGGGCTCCTGGGCGGCGGGCGCTGCCATGGCGGGCGCTGCCATATTCGCGGGGCGTTCGTCCTTACGGGCGCAGCCGGCGACAGCAAGAAAAACCAGTGTTACTGCAATAAAAAACCGCATAGTTTCAATCCAAAGCGAGAAGGACACCTCGAAAAACTCCCGTTTCCGTCGCGATACTGCGTTGCTCGCTTAGGAACCGGGGTTTTTCGAGGCGCCCAGAAAGGTCGGTGACTGGTCTTGAGCAATATTCGGGCACGTATTCATCCACCGCACCCCATGATGCTCTCCACCTGCCTGACAAGTTCAATCAAACGCGGACCGATATCGGTTTTTATTCTATTTTCGGTCAAGAGAGGCGGCGTCGTTCCGCCGACGTTGAATGCCATGACGGTTCCGTCGGGGGCGATAAAGGGCACGCCGACGCCGTGGATGTTCTGATTCCAGTCTCCGATGGAAATGCAGAATCCATACTCTTCGTAGTCGCGCAGCGTTTGTTCGATGCCGGCCTTGATGCGCGGCCAGTTTGTCTTGTCGTTTTCCTCAAGTTGGCTCATCAGGAAATCTCTTTCGGCCTGGGTGATGCCGGCAAGATACGCCCGCCCGATTGCCGAGGAGGCCAGCGATAAGCGCGCGCCGACGCCCATGTTCAGCGTGATCGAGACATTGCTGCGGATGGATTCGATGTAGACCATGCTCAAGCGATCGCGAATCGCGATCGAGACGGAGGCGAGCGAATAGGCCGCCAGTTCCTGCATCATGGGCCTTGCGACCTGGCGGACATCGAAATTCGATAACTTGGCATACCCGAGCGCCAGCACGCCGGGGCCCAGTCTGTATTTGCCGGTTTCGGACGAAAGCTCCAGGTAGCCGAGCTTGGTCAGCGTTCCCGCCAGGCGGGAGACAGTCGGCTTAGGTAAATCGGTGCGTTTTGCCAGCTCGGTGATGCCGAGATATTCCTCGCCCTGTTTGAATGTCCGCAGCAATTCCAGACCCCTTGCCAGGGCGATGACGAATTGCCGGTCGTCGGCGTATCTCGTGTAGTCGAAACGCCCCGATTTATCTCCGTTTTCATTGATTGACATCAACAGTCCCTTTGGCGGTTTTGCCGGCTTACCTGGACGTAATTGGACCGTTCCGTTCCATTCGCGGCCCATTTCCGACTGGCGCAAGCCCCGTATTATCACAAGTAGCGCGGTTCAAGCCGTGTTCTGATCGATAAAGACTCGGGTATGAAAGCTGGAGCTTCCCACAGGTTCTGGCGAATGCGCTTTTACCGTGGCGGCCTCGGCGATCGCCGCCGGAACGCCTCGCAACGTGCGGTCAATCCGAACAAACCCGAACGTTATTCATACCTATTCACCGTTCGCTCCGAATCGTCTAACTTCGCAATGGATCGCATAGCGAACTCATGGTTCGCATGGCGAACCAAATAAAAAGGAGGGGGTCATGAACGAAGTCGTTCTCGAAAAAACCGATTCGGGGGTTGCCATCATCCGCATCAACCGCCCGGAAGCGCGTAATGCCTTGAATCAAAGCGTTCGCCTGCAACTGGCGGAGCACTTCGGGACTTTGGGCCTGGATCCGGCAATCCGCTGCATCGTGTTGTGCGGCAGCGACCGTGCGTTCGTGGCTGGCGCCGACATCCGCGAGTTCGCGGAAGCATCGTCGATCGAGATGTACCTGCGACACACAGAAAGGCTCTGGAATGCCATCAAGGATTGCCCGAAACCGGTGATCGCCGCTGTTCTCGGTTATGCCTGGGGCGGCGGTTGCGAGCTGGCGATGCATGCGGACATCATCATCGCGGGTAGCAGCGCGTCGTTCGCCCAGCCCGAGGTCAAGCTCGGACTGATGCCGGGAGCGGGTGGAACCCAGCGTCTGACGCGCGCCGTCGGTAAGTTCAAGGCCATGAAGATGGTGCTGACGGGGCAGGCGGTCAGTGCCGCCGATGCGCTGGCGATGGGCCTGGTCAGCGAAGTCGTGGCGGACGGGGCCGTACAGGCAACAGCGCTGGAACTGGCCGAACACATCGCGTCGTTGCCGCCATTGGCCGTCGCCCAGATCAAGGAAGTGCTGCTGGCCGGGCAGGATGCTTCGCTCGATGCTGCGCTGACGCTGGAGCGCAAGGCGTTTCAATTGCTGTTTTCCAGCGCGGATCAGAAGGAGGGCGCGCGCGCCTTCTTCGAGAAACGCAAACCGGTTTTCAAGGGCCAGTGACCATGCGCGCAGCAAATATCGAAACGCTGTGCCTGGGCGTGGTCGGCGCCGGCCTGATGGGTAAGGGCATCGCCCAGATCGCGGTACAAGCGGGTATTCCGGTCGTGCTTCACGACAACCGCCCGGATGCCGCTGCCACGGCCAAAAACGACATTGGCGTTATTTTCGAGCAACTGGTGGCCAAGGGGAAGCTGGATATAGCACAGGCGAGCGCCGCGCTGGAGCGCCTCAAGGTAGCCGCGAGCATCGACGAGCTGGCCGCCTGCCCTGTCGTCGTCGAAGCCATCGTCGAAAATCTCGATGCCAAGCGCGCGTTGCTAGAACAGCTCGAAGGCATTGTCGGCGAGCACTGCATCCTGGCGACCAATACCTCGTCGCTGTCGGTCACCGCAATCGCCGCCGCCTGCCAGCGGCCCGGCCGGGTCGCTGGCTTTCACTTCTTCAGCCCCGTTCCGCTGATGAAAATCGTCGAAGTCATCGACGGGCTTCTGACGCAGCCTGATGTTGGCGAAACGCTTGCCGCGCTCGCCGTGAAAATGGGCCACGCCGCCGTGCGGGCCAAGGACACGCCGGGCTTCGTCGTCAATCACGCCGGCCGCGCCTATCTGACCGAATCCCTGCGCTTGCTCGGCGAGAACATCGCGCCCCATGGCGTGCTCGACGACATCCTGCGCCAAAGCGCCAGTTTCAGGATGGGGCCGTTCGAGCTGCTCGATCTGACCGGGCTGGACGTGTCGCACCCCGCCATGGAGTCGATCTACGAGCGCTTCTATCACGATCCGCGTTTTCGCCCCTCGCCGATTGCCGCGCAGCGTGTGGCGGCGGGAATCCTCGGACGCAAAACCGGAACGGGCTTTTACACCTACGAAAACGGGCGCAAGAAGGCGCTCGAATCCAAACAGCCCGCGGGCGACGGTTCGATTCCGGTATGGGTCAGCTCGGCCGATCCGCAGGCGCGCCAGACCGTCGTGGGTTTGCTCGAAACGCTAGGCGCAAGACTTGTCGATAGCCCACGCCCGCCGCCCGAGGCCCTGTGCCTGGTGCTGCCTATCGGGCAGGACGCTACGACTGCCGCGCTCGCCGACGATCTCGATCCGACGCGCGTGATGGCGCTCGACCCCTTGTTCCTCGACGGCCATCGCACCCTCATGGCCACGCCGCTGACCGCGCCGGCTATCCGCTGTGCCGCGCACGCCCTGCTAAGTCGCGACGGCGTGCCGGTTTCGGTCATCCACGACAGTCCGGGCTTCGTCGCGCAGCGCGTCGTGGCGGCCATCGTCAATCTAGGTTGCGACATCGCCCAACAGAACATCGCAAGTCCTGCGGACATCGACAGGGCAGTCACGCTCGGCCTGGGCTACCCGCGCGGACCCTTGGCGATGGGCGATTTCTTCGGTGCGAAGACGATCCTGCGGATTCTCGACGGTTTGCATGAGTTCTACCGCGACCCCCGCTATCGCCCCTGCCCGTGGCTCCGCCGCCGCGCGCTGCTGGGGGTTTCCTTGCTGACGCCGGAGCAAGCCGGCTAGCCATCATTCGATAACCACTCGGGAATAACAATGTTAGATGCATACATCTACGCGGGCCTTCGCACGCCATTCGGACGTCATGGCGGTGCGTTGGCGCCGCTGCGCGCCGACGATCTGATCGCGCAACTCATGCGCGCACTGCTAGCGAATTCGCCGTTTCCGCTCTCGCAGATCGAGGACGTTATCTTAGGCTGCACCTGCCAGGCCGGCGAAGACAGCCGCAATATCGCCCGCCATGCCGTGCTGCTATCCGGCCTGCCGCAGGAGATTCCGGGCCAGACGGTGAACCGGCTCTGCTCAAGTGGCCTTGCCGCAGTGCTCGACGCTGCGCGCGCCATCACCGCGGGCGAAGGGGATCTTTATATCGCCGGCGGCGTGGAGAACATGAGCCGTGCGCCCTTCGTCGTGGCCAAGGCCGAATCGGCCTACAGCCGCGATTTCAAAGTTTTCGATTCGGCCATCGGCGCGCGCTTTCCCAACCCGGCCATCACAAAGGCCTTCGGCAACGACACGATGCCCGAGACCGCCGACAACATCGCCCGCGAATTCGCTATTTCGCGCGCCGAGAGCGACGGCTTTGCGCTGGCCTCGCAGCAGCGTTTCGCCGCTGCGCAGAAAGACGGATTCTTCGCCGGCGAAATCCTGCCTGTCGCGGTGCCGCGCGGCCGCAAGGCGCCGCCGCTCTTGATCGACACCGACGAACATCCACGTCCCGACACTTCGCTCGAAACCTTGGCGGGCTTAAAGCCACTATTCGAGTCTGGCGTCGTCACCGCCGGCAATGCGTCCGGCATCAATGACGGCGCTGCCGCGCTATTGATCGGCAGCCTGCGGGCAGGAGAGCAGGCGAACGCACAACCGATCGCGCGCATCCTGGCCGGAGCCGCCGTCGGCGTAGCGCCGCGCCTGATGGGTATCGGCCCCGCGCTGGCTATTCCGAAAGCATTGGCGCGAGCCGGCCTGAGCCTTGCCGACATGGACGTCATAGAGATCAACGAAGCCTTCGCGACCCAGGTGCTCGGCTGCCTCAAGCTGATGGATCTGGCCTACGACGACCCGCGCGTCAATCCCAACGGCGGCGCGATTGCTCTCGGGCATCCGCTGGGCGCCTCAGGCGCCCGTCTGGTGCTCACCGCCGCCCGCGAACTGCAACGCCGCAATGGCCGCTACGCCGTCGTCAGCCTGTGCATCGGCGTCGGCCAGGGACTTGCTGTCGTCATTGAGCGCGTGTGAACCTAATACCGGAGAAAACATGTCAGAAGCATTGTCACACATACGGGTACTCGATCTTACGCGTGTGCTCGCGGGGCCCTGGGCGGGCCAGGTTCTGGCCGATCTGGGGGCTGAAGTCATCAAGATCGAACGCCCCAAAACGGGCGACGACACGCGCGCCTGGGCGCCGCCGTATCTGAAGGACGCGGACGGGAACGACACCAGCGAAGCGGCCTACTTTCTTTCGGCCAACCGTGGCAAGAAGTCGGTCACGCTCAATCTGTCCAGTCCGGAAGGCCAGGCGCTGATCCGCCAGCTCGTCGTCCATTGCGATGTTTTCATCGAAAACTACAAGGTCGGCGATATGGCGCGCTATGGCTTAGCCTATGCCGATCTCAAGAAGATCAACCCGCGCCTGATCTATTGCTCGATCACCGGCTACGGTCAGGACGGCCCCAAGGCGGAACACGCCGGCTACGATTTTGTCATACAGGGCGTCGGCGGCCTGATGAGCATTACAGGCGAGCGCGACGATCTGCCGGGCGGCGGGCCGCAGAAGCTCGGCGTTGCCTTTGCCGATCTGATGACAGGCGTGTATTCGACGACGGCCATTCTGGCCGCCCTGATCGCTCGCGACAAAACCGGCGAAGGCCAGCACATCGACATGGCGCTGCTCGATGTTCAGGTCGCCAGCATGGCGAACATGAACATGAACTACCTGGCATCGGGCGCCGTGCCCAAGCGCCAGGGCAATGCCCATCCCAACATCGTGCCCTACCAGGTTTTCAAGGCAAAGGATGGCGATTTGATCCTCGCGGCCGGCAACGACGGCCAGTTCGCCAAGGTCTGTGAAGTTCTCGGGCGCCCGGAATTCGCGACCGACGCGCGTTTCGCCACCAACGCGGCGCGCGTGCGCAATCGTGAAATTCTGGTCCCACTGCTGCAAGAACTCTTTCTGCAACGCGGCGTCGCGGATTGGATTACCCCGCTCGAAGTCGCCAACGTGCCTTGCGGGCCGATCAACGACATCCGCCAGACCTTCGACTACCCGCAGGTCAAGCACCGGAAGATGAAAATCGAATTGCCGCATCCGCTCAGCGGCACGGTTCCCCTGGTCGCAAGTCCGATCCGCCTGTCGGCCACGCCGGTCGTCTACAAAAGCGCGCCGCCCTTGCTCGGCCAGCACACCGAGGACGTGCTTTCGCGGCTCGCCGGATTGACGGGATCCGACATCGAAGCACTCAAGCAGAAGGGCGTTCTCTGAACGGAGATCGTTCCGAATTCCATTCGAAAAGCCTGGGGGAAAACATGATTCGCGATAAAGAAACACTGGATCTTTTGCTCGACACCGTTGCGCGTTTCGTACGCGAGCGCCTGGTGCCGGCCGAGCACGATGTGGCCGACACCGACGAAATCCCGGCCGACATCATTGCCGAGATGAAGGAACTCGGCCTTTTCGGCCTGACGATTCCGGAGGAATACGGCGGCCTGGGATTGACGATGGAAGAGGAAGTGCTCGTCGCCTTCGAACTGGCGAAGACCTCGCCGGCCTTTCGCTCGCTCGTCGGCACCAACAACGGTATCGGTTCCCAGGGGCTGATCATCGACGGCACGCCCGAACAGAAGAACCACTATCTGCCCAAACTCGCCTCGGGCGAGTTGATCGCCTCATTCGCGCTCACCGAGCCGGAAGCCGGCTCCGACGCGGCGTCATTGCGCACCACGGCCGTGCGCGATGGCGACCACTATGTGCTCAATGGCACCAAGCGCTTCATCACCAATGCGCCCGAGGCCGGCATTTACACGGTCATGGCGCGCACCGACGCGACAAAAAAAGGTGCGGGTGCAATTTCCGCCTTCATCGTCGAACGCGGCACGGCGGGCCTGTCCTTGGGCAAACCCGACAAAAAAATGGGCCAGAAGGGTGCCCATACCTGCGACGTCATCTTCGAGAATTGTCGCGTCCCGGCAAGCAGCCTCATCGGCGGGCAGGAAGGCGTCGGCTTCAAGACAGCGATGAAAGTGCTCGACAAAGGCCGCCTGCATATCGCCGCCATCTGCGTCGGCGTTTCCGAACGAATGCTCGCCGATGCCCTGCAATACGCGATGGAACGCAAGCAATTCGGGCAAGCGATCGCGGAGTTCCAATTGATACAGGCAATGCTGGCCGACAGCCGCGCGGAGATCTACGCGGCCCGCTGCATGGTGCTCGACGCCGCACGTCGCCGCGACGAAAAACAGGACGTATCCACCGAAGCGTCGTGCTGCAAGCTGTTCGCGTCTGAAATGTGCGGCCGCGTCGCCGACCGGGCCGTCCAGATCCACGGCGGCGCCGGCTATGTCAGCGAATACAGCATCGAGCGCTTCTACCGCGACGTGCGCCTGTTCCGCATCTACGAAGGGACGACCCAGATCCAGCAAATCGTCATCGCCCGTAACATGCTAAAAAGCGCGGCGGCATAAAACCGTAAGGCTGCCCGGCAGCTCGAATGCTGAATAAATGTATCAAAAGGGGGAGGTAAAAGTGGGGGAGATCGCATTGAAAGGCACGCCGTCCGTAGCGGGGGAACGCATCTGGATCGCCGTGTTCGTATTCAGCTTTTTAGCTTTGATGGTGGACGGCGCGGACTTGATGTTTTTGTCCTACAGCCTGTCCAGCCTCAAGAAGGAATTTGGCCTGAGCAGCGTCCAGGCGGGCAGCCTCGGAACCGTCACGCTCGTCGGCATGGCAGTCGGCGGAATCTTCGGCGGCTGGGCCGCCGACCGCTTCGGCCGCGTGCGCGTGACGGTCTGGTGCATCATGATCTTCTCGGTTGGCACCGCCGTGCTGGGACTGACGCAAAACTACCTCGAATTCGCATTGGCGCGGTTTTTTGCATCGGTAGGCTTAGGCGCGGTCTATGTGGTCTGCAATACCTTGATGGCCGAGTATGTGCCGACCAAGCACCGCACCACGGTACTCGGTTCGTTGCAAGCCGGCTGGTCGGTCGGCTATCTCGTCGCCACGCTGCTTGCCGGATGGATACTGCCGGCATACGGATGGCGCTGGTTGTTCTACATCGCAATTTTTCCCGTCGTCATGGCGGTGCTGATGCAGCGCATCGTGCCCGAGCCGCCGAACTGGGTCGCAGCGCGCGCCCGGCTGGATGCCGACAAAGCCGCCGGCACCACGACGGACACCGCGAAATCGAGTTCCCTGAACCTGATCTTCGGTAACCCAGGGCACCGGCGGATGTTCATTCTGTGGTCGTTCACGGCCGGCTTCCTGCAATTCGGGTATTACGGCGTCAATAACTGGATGCCCAGCTACATCGAGAACGAATTGCATGTCAATTTCAAGTCGATGGCCGGCTACATGGTGGGTACCTATATCGCCATGATCCTCGGGAAAATCCTTGCCGGTTGGATGGCGGACATGTTCGGACGCCGCGCCATCTTTGCCTTCGGTGCGTTGGGAACAGCACTTTTCCTGCCCGTCATCGTGCTCTGGAATACCCCCGGGAACATCACATATCTGCTGATTTTCTTCGGCTTCCTGTATGGCATCCCCTACGGTGTCAATGCCACTTACATGACCGAGAGTTTCGAAACCAGCATTCGCGGCAGCGCGGTCGGCGGCGCGTACAACGTAGGCCGGGTCGGCGCAGCACTTGGCCCTGTCGTGATCGGCTATCTGGCGACCAACGGCTCGATCGGTACGGGTTTCCTGATGCTAGGCGTCGCGTATTTCTTCTGCGGCCTGATCCCGGCCTTCTTCATCAAGGAAAAGCTCTATGACACGCAGAAATAACTGATTGCTTCGACGACGATCGCCGGCATGGCGCCGACGATCGTCGCGATCCGCAGGTCGTGCGCGTCTGACGCGTTTCAACTCGCAGCACTTCTGCGCTTACCGGTAAGAAAGCCTTGCCGCTACCGGTGCCTGCAAAGCTGGCTACTTTAGCGGCCTATACGCGCCTGCTGCGCATAGGCCAGTTCGTCGCGTAGCCGCCGGTAGTGCTCGAAGCGCTGCGTGGCGATCTGGCCTGCGGCGAGCGCGGCGCGCAAGGCGCAGGCGGGTTCGGCTTCGTGTTTACAGTCGCGAAAGCGGCACTGGCCCAGATAGGGCCTGAATTCGGGGAAGGCGTATTGCAGCGCGTCGGCCGAGAGTTGTGCGAGGCCGAAGATTTGCAGGCCGGGGCTGTCGATCAGCGCGCCGCCCTCGGGCAGTTGGTAGAGGCGCGAGAAAGTCGTCGTGTGTTTGCCCGAATCGAGCGCGGCGGAAATCTCGCGCGTTGCGGCTGCGGCCTCGGGCAGGATGGCGTTTGTCAGCGTCGATTTGCCCATGCCGGATTGGCCGACGAGCAGGCTCGTTTCGTTGGCGAGATACGGCCGCAAGGTTTCCGCGCTTTGCTTGGCCGATAGTTCGATGATTGCGTAGCCGATTGCCGCAAAAGGCGCGAGCAGCGCGCGCGCATCCATGAGGCGTGGGGCCAGATCGGCCTTGTTCAGGGCGATCAGGATCTTGAGTTCCTGATCCTCGGCTGCGCAGAGGCAGCGCGTGATGAGTTCCGGATTGAAGCTCGGTTCGGTCGCGACGACGACGACAATCTGGCTGACGTTCGCGGCGATCAGTTTTTGCTTGAACGCATCCTCGCGGTAGAGCAGCGAACGGCGCTCGTGCAGGCGCTCGATCACGCCCTGGCGGTCGCCGCTAGCGGTGATTTCTACGCGGTCGCCGCAGGCGAAGATGCTTTTCTTGGCGCGCGGAAAGCACAGCAGACGCTCGCCACCTTGTTCGAGTTCGACTTCGTACTGACGGCCGAAAGCCGCGAGAATGCGTGCGTCCAGGCCCCTTTTCATAAGACCGACAAACGCCCGATGCGGACCGGCGCGGGCGGGTGCGAGTCGTAGAAGGCCGAATACAGCGGATCGGGCGTCAGCGTGCCGGCGTTGTCGCGATAGAGCTTGACGAGCGCCGAGACGAGATCGCGCGCATCGGCATGCTCGGCGGCGTAGGCGTCGGCTTCGAATTCGTGCTTGCGCGACCACAGGCTGGAAAGCGGTGTGAGCGGGAACGTGAAGACCGGCAGCGCCTGGAGAAAGAGCGCGAGCGCGGCGGCATTGCCATGCGCGCGCATACCTAGCCCCGCGTAGAACCAATCGGCACCGACGAGCCAGCCGAGCAGCGCGAGGAAAACAAGGCTTGCGACCGCCATCAGCACGACGCGCTGGACGATATGCTTTTTCTTGTAATGGCCCAGTTCGTGCGCAAGCACGGCTTCGACTTCCGCCGCGTCCAGCGTATCGATCAGCGTGTCGAAAAAGACGATGCGGCGGGCTGCGCCCAGGCCGGTGAAATACGCGTTGCCGTGGGCCGAGCGGCGCGAACCGTCCATCACGAAGAGTCCGGAGCTTTTGAAACCGCAACGCGCGAGCAGTGCTTCGATGCGCGTTTTGAGCGGGCCGTCGGCAAGCGGCGCGAATTTGTTGAAAATAGGTGCAATGACGATGGGGTAGAGCACCATTACGAGCAGATTGAAGGCCAGCCAGAAAGCCCAGACCCAGATCCACCAGTTCGCGCCCGTTGCCTGCATCATCCAGAGCACGATGGCGAGTACCGGCAGGCCAATGAGCGCCGCGAGCAGTGCGCCCTTGGCAAGATCCGCGACGAAGACCGCAAGGCGCGTCTTGTTGAAGCCGAAACGCGCCTCGACGACGAAGGTGCGCCAGAGCGAGAACGGCAGTCCGACGAGCGAGGTTGCAACCGTGAGTCCGGCAAGGAAGGCCATGCCGTGCAGGATGCCGCCGGCGGGTAGCCAGCGGGCGGCCAAATCGTGCAGCCATTGCAGACCGCCGCCCAAGGTCAGGAGCAACAGCACGGCGGCATCGACGAAGAGTTCGAGCGTACCGAGCGCCAGGCGCGCACGTGTGTAGTCGGCAGCCTTTTGGTGCGCCGCAAGCGGGATTTTATCGGCGAACGCGGCCGGTACGACCGCACGGTGGGCGGCGACATGGCGGTTCTGGCGCAAAGCGAGCCAGAGCCGCAGCCCGAAGCTTACGAATACGGCGGCGAGAAAAAGGCTGGTAAAGGTGCTTTGCGTCATTGGGGGCGGTGCCGGATGCAGCGGGGCTGTGAGAAAATCGGGCTTTGCATCGGGAGGCAAGGATTATGGCACAGGACCCCAAGCGTCTCGTCTGGGTGGACATGGAGATGACCGGGCTGGAGCCCGACCGCGATCGCGTCATCGAAATCGCGGTAATCGTTACGGGGCCGGATCTCGAAATCGTTGCCGAAGGCCCGGTGCTGGTAGTGCATCAGAGCGCCGAGGTGCTCGACGCGATGGACGACTGGAACAAGAAAACGCATGGCAAGAGCGGCCTGATCGAGCGCGTACGGGCCTCGACGCTGGACGAGGCCGCCTGCGCCGGGCAATTGCGGGCTTTCCTCGACGAATACCTGCCGCCACGCACAAGCCCGATGTGCGGCAATTCGATTTGCCAGGACCGCCGCTTCATGGCGCGCTGGCTGCCGCAGCTCGAAACCTGGTTTCACTATCGTAATCTCGATGTCAGCACGCTCAAGGAACTGGCCAAACGCTGGAACCCGAACGTGTTCGCGGGCGTGAAGAAGGCTGGCGCGCATACCGCGCTCGCCGATATCCGCGAATCGATAGACGAATTGCGTTACTACCGCGACCACTTCCTGTGCTTGCCGGCCTGAACAGCCCTGCGACCAAAAAGGGCCTGAAATGGGCCCTTTTCTTCAATCCGCAATGCTACGCCGATAGAGCGTCAGCGCCTCGGCCGTGCGGCGGCGGCTGCGTTCCTGGTGCCAGCGCTGGGTCCAGCCTGCGCCGGGTTCGAGCGCCGGCTCGCGGGCATTGCTGTAAACCAGCAGCCATTCGCAGGGCGTGGCCGCAGAACCGGCTGGCTCGAAGCGCAG
This sequence comes from Niveibacterium sp., assembly GCA_031554255.1. Taxonomy (GTDB): domain Bacteria; phylum Pseudomonadota; class Gammaproteobacteria; order Burkholderiales; family Rhodocyclaceae; genus Niveibacterium. The sequence goes on along the minus strand of JAVBKC010000027.1, from coordinate 7,816 downwards.
TTTTTGCAGATAGGCGAAAGCTGCGATCTGGCTCGAACCCAGGCCGGAGGCGGCGATACAGGTGTAGGGGCGGCTTGATATCGCGGTTTTGAGGCTTGCCGCGATCTCGTCGTAACGCTTGTCGCGATCCACGAAATCGCTGAACAGCAGGCTCGCCGACACCCAGACGAAAGTTACGCCGGTTGCCCAGGACATCGCCACGCGCAGCGGCGAGCGCGGCGGCCGGATCACGAGCAGCGCCCAGCCTAGCGCGAGCAGAACGCCGACGGCGAGCGCGGGCCAGGAAATGCGCGGGACGAATTCGGGCACGAGACGGGCCACGTTGCGCGCGATGGGTGCGGGCCAGCCGAAATGCTGGGCGAACCAGGCCAGCCACAGGAATACGCCGACTGCGAGCAGACTCATGCGGCCGAACCAGTCGAGGAAGCTCGCCGCGCCGCGCTTGAGCGTAGGCAGGCCGGCGGTGGCGAGCAGGATCAAGGGAGGGACGAGCGGTAAGGCATAGGCCGGGCGCAGCGGACCGGTTCCGACGACGAGCAGGATCGCCAGCACGAGTGCTGCGAGCGGCAGCAAAAAACGCGTTTGGCGAAGATTGCGGCGCTCGCGCCAGAGTGCCCATCCGGCGATGGGCCAGAGTGGCCACATGAACCAGGCAAAGAGTTCGAGCAACGCGTTCGCACGGCCAAAATGGCCGCTGTGCAGCGCGATGTCGCCAAGCTCCTGCGCCCACCAGGCTGCGGCGATGCCCGGATGTGCGACATGCAAAAGCAGCGGCCAGGCGCAACACAGCAGTAGCGCGACAGCGGCCCCGAGCCCAAGTTCGAGGGCTACGCCCGGTTTGCGGCATTCCGGGCAGAGTCCTGGCAACACGGCCCAGAGCGGCATCAGGAGCGTCAGCGCGGGCAGGCCGGCGGCAAGGAAGGCGAGCCCGATCGCGACGCCTGCGATCAATGCGCCGCGGCGCGGATGGTCGAGAAATTCGGCGAAGCCGACGAAGCTGGCGGCGCTACAGGCGAGCAGCGCCAACTGCGGCTGGAATTCATGGGCGTGCGTGAGCAGGCCGAGCAGGCCAATTCCGAGCAGCACGGCGGCGCGGTCGGCCTGTCCGCCGTAGAAGCGGCGCGCGCATCGCGCGAGGCAATAAAGCGTGACCGCGACGCAAAAGGGGGAGGCCAGGCGCGCTGCATCGGGCAGCGGCATAAGGCCACCCAACAGTTTGCCGAAGAGTGCCGCTATCCAGTAATAGAGCGGCGGATTGTCGAGAAAAGGCTGGCCTGCGATGGCGGGGTAGAGCCATTGTCCGCTGCGCAGCATTTCGTCGACGACGCCGAAGAACGTGCCGTCGTCGCCGCGCCAGGGGCCGTGGCCGAGCGTGCCCGGCAGGGCGTAGAGCAGAAACAGCAGGCATAGCGCCCAGACGGGCGTATTGGCGGAGGAGGGCTTGGCGGCCTCGGTCATGCGCGGCAAAAACTCCGGACAGATCTGCAGATTCTAATGGCGTGGCCGTCTTGCGGCAGCGCCACGCTGCGGGCGGAAACAAAAAAGGCAGCCTGAGCTGCCTTTTTTGCAGGAAGTCGCGTGGCGATCAGGCGCCGCGACCATACTTTTGACGGAAGCGCTCGACGCGGCCGGCCGTATCGATGATCTTCTGCTTGCCGGTCCAGAACGGATGGCACTCGGAGCACACTTCGATGTGCAGCGCGGGCTTACCCAGCGTCGACTGCGTTGCGAACGTGTTGCCGCAGGAGCACGTGACCTGAACTACGGCGTATTTCGGATGGATTTCTGCTTGCATGATGCTTAGCCTTTCCGTTGCCGGTGAATGTGGCCGGCTAGTAAATTAAGCCTGTCATTGTGCTACGCGGATCGGGCCGAGTCAAATAGGGCTCAGGCTGGCATAATCGCACGCATGTTGCCCAAGCCGACCGACCCGGGCCGAGAATTCCTCATCGCCTGCCTTTGCGCCGAATGGTGTGGAACCTGCCGCGAATATCGCGACGGTTTCTTCGCCTTAGCGAGCGCTTTCCCGCAGATGGGCTTCACCTGGATCGACGTCGAAGACCATTCCGAGCAGGCCGGCGACATCGACGCCGAAAACTTCCCGACCCTGCTCGTCGAGCGCGACGATGCGGTGCTTTTTCTCGGCACCGTGCTGCCCGATCACGGCGTGCTGCGCCGCCTGCTCGAAACCTTCTCCGCCCAAACGCCCGAGGAAAGCCGGCAGTACGCGCTTGCCACTGCCGAGCGACGCGATTGGCAGCAATACGAATTGCGGGCGCGGCTGAAATGAAAAAACCGCCCGGAATACGGGCGGTACAAGAAATTTTGGCTACGTGAGGGCAGCCGCTTGCGATGTTACTGGGCGCGGCAAGCAAATCAAGCGGGAAAAATGCTGGACAGATGCCGCCGTGCGCCCATCCGGATTGGGAAAAACTCCTCCAATGCTTTGTCGGGTCTGGGTTTTTCGCGAAATGCTTGCCAGTGTCATTGCGGCGAACGAGGCTTTCGTTTCATACGCTTTCGCATTGAAATGTTGCAAGTCTGCGGCATCTCTCCAGGATCGGATTCCGTTGCTGCGATTCTAGTCGCCGTTAATACATAAGCATTTCCCGGGCGCGCTCGCGGATACGGAAATTTCATGCACAATCCGCGCACCGCTTCTCTTCTACCCGGGGATTTTATCGATGCAATACCGCAAGCTTGGCACTACCGACATCGAAGTCAGCGCGCTCTGCCTTGGCACCATGACCTGGGGCGAACAGAACACCGAAGCGGACGCGCATGCGCAGCTCGATTTTGCCGTTGCGCAGGGCGTGAACTTCATCGATACGGCGGAGATGTATCCGGTGCCACCGCGCGCGGAAACCCAGGGGGCGACCGAGCGCTATCTCGGTAGCTGGCTGGAGCGCCAGCCGCGCGATAAGTTGATCCTTGCGACCAAGGCCGCCGGCCCCGCGCGTAAGCCGCACAATCCGCGCCACGTGCGCGGCGGACGCAACCACTTCGACCGCGCCAGTCTTGAAGAGGCGCTCAACGATAGCCTGCGTCGGCTACGCACCGACTATATCGATCTTTATCAGTTGCATTGGCCGGACCGCAGCACGAATACCTTCGGCCAGCTCGGCTACGAACATGTCGATAACGAATACACGGTGCCGATCGAAGAAACGCTAGAAGCGCTCGATAGCTTCGTGCGTGCCGGCAAGCTGCGCTACATCGGCGTGTCGAACGAGACGCCATGGGGCTTTTCGCGGTTCCTGCACTTGGCCGAAACTCGTGGCTTGCCGCGTATCGTGAGCATCCAGAATCCTTATAGCCTGGTTGCGCGCGGCTTCGAGAGCGGGCTTGCCGAAATCGCGATCCGCGAACGCGCGGGCCTGCTTGCCTATTCGCCGCTCGCTTTCGGCGTGCTGTCGGGCAAGTACGCGGGCGGTGTGCGGCCGGCCGGTGCACGGCTTACGCTGTTCGAACGTTTTCAGCGCTACAGCGGCCCCAATACCGTCGCAGCGAGCGCGGAATATGTGGCGTTGGCGCGCGAACATGGCCTCGATCCTGCGCAAATGGCGCTCGCTTTCGTGACATCGCGTCCTTTCGTTACCAGCAACATTATTGGCGCAACCACGCTGGCTCAACTCGCGAGCAATCTCGGCAGCATTTCGCTGACGCTCGCGCCCGAAGTGCTGGCCGGCATCGAAGCCGTTCAGCGCCGTTATCCCAACCCGGCCTGTTGAAAAAATGAACCTGCGCTATCTCGAAGACTTCACGGCCGGCCAGCGTTTCGAATCCGCGCGGCGGCGCATCGACACCGAAGAGATCAAGGCCTTCGCCGCCCAGTTCGATCCGCAACCGTTTCATCTGGACGAGGCAGCCGCCGACAAGAGCTTCTTTCGGGGACTCGCGGCAAGTGGCTGGCATACGGCTGCGCTGACGATGCGGCTACTCGTGGATAGCGAAGTCCAGCCGGCCGGCGGCCTGATCGGCGCGGGCTTCGAAGCGCTCGACTGGCCGCGCCCGGTGCGCCCCGGCGACGAACTGCGCGTCGCATGCGAAGTGCTGGAGGTGCGGCCCTCGCGCTCGCGTCCCGGTCAGGGCATCGTGAGAATGCGTATTACCACGTTGAATCAGAATGGCGAGCCGGTGCAGGACGGGATCTGCAAGATGCTGGTTTTCGGCCGACCCGCGCACTGATTCGCGGCAGGCCCTGGCGCTGGCTTCGTCCGTTTTCGGGACGCCAGGCGCGCCCGTGTCCCGACGGCGTGAAATCCCGCCATGCATATCAATTCCGTGGTAACGCCAACGGATGACTTTCGTTCGTAATGGTCTTTTTGTTCTCGCAAAGTTTGTTTGATCTTTGTAAAACTTTCTTTCGAAAAGACTCAAGACGCTTACATGGCAGGCCGATACAGCTTCACCTCGGGCACGAGTTCGTTTGCGCGCGCGTCAGTCTTCGACTTCGACTGTTTGAACGACCGGGCCCCTCGTGCAGGTTTTTGGCAAAAATATCTATCGGAGCCGTTTATATGAAGGTCGGTAATCGCATTCGCTTACTTGGCGCGGTCGCGGCTGTGGCCATGATCGCATTGGTAGCCCTCATCTCGTTTCACATCGGACTGGCGAAAAAAGAAGTTGCCAATATGTCGGATAACGTGGTTCCGACCTACCAGAACCTGCTGGTGATGCAACGAAGTTTCCAGTCCGTGCGACGCGGCATCCTGGCGCACATCATCGAGCAGGACCCGGAGAAAATGTCCGCCCAGCGGGCGAAGGCCGACGAGAATCTGGCCAGCCTCGACGCAGCGCTTGCCGAATACGGCAGAACGTTCTCCGACGCACACGACGAGGAATTGTTCAAGACAGCCAAGAAGAGCATCAGCATGTGGCGCGCGGGGCTGGACTCCGCTTTCAACCTGTCGGCCGCAATGAGCAAGAGCGAAGCGAACAAGCTCGTCCAGGAAGTGACCGTGCCGGCGGCGGAGGCCGTGTTCAAGGACATCAACGCCATGTCCGCGTACTACGACGAACTGACCAAGCAATCGAAGCACGCCATCGACGACAATTTCGGTCAATTGTCGATGGTGGCGATAGGTGCCGCGATTGCGCTCGTCGTCGTGGTTTTCGCGCTTTCCGAGTACATCACGCGCAGTATTTCGCGGCCGCTCAATTCGCTGCGCGATCTGGTGGCCGAAACGGCGAAGGATTACGACTTCACGCGGCGCGCGACCGGCATCGGCAAGGACGAAGTCGGGCAGGCGCAAACATCGTTCAATCATCTGCTCGAAGCCATGCAGGAGAGCTTGCAAAAGGTACGCGAGATCGGCCTGGCGGTCGGGCAGCGGGCGGGCGATGTCTCCACGGCGGCGGCGGAGCTGTCGTCGGCCTCGAACATGGTCAGCGATTCGGCCGAAAGAATGGCGGCAGGTACGGAAGAGGTCACCGTTAGCGTCACCCACGTCGCCGAACGCGCCCAGGACACCGATGGGCGCGCGCGCGAAGCGGGCGGTCACGCCGAGAGCGGCGGCAAGGTGATCGAGGACACGATTGCGCGGATCAACCGGATCGCCACGTATGTGCGCGACTCGTCGCAGCAGATCGAAAGCCTGGTGCAGCGGACCGAGAGCATCGGCGTCGTGGTCAACACGATCAAGGAAATCGCCGATCAGACCAACCTGCTCGCGCTCAATGCTGCCATCGAGGCGGCGCGTGCGGGCGAGACGGGGCGCGGCTTCGCGGTGGTTGCCGACGAAGTGCGCAAGCTGGCCGAACGCACGTCGGGCTCGACGCAGGAAATCTCGGCCACCGTCAGCGCGATCCAGCACGAGGCGGCGCAGACCGTGGTGGCGATGAAGAACACCGTGAGCGAGGTCGAACTCGGTGTGACCAATGCGCAGGGCGCGCTGGATGCGATTGTGCAGATCCGCCAGAGCACCGAGCAGGTGAAAAACCAGGTCGAGGACATCTCGGTGGCGATGCGCGAGCAGAGCGCGGCGAGCAACAGCATGGCGCAGGAGGTCGAGAAGGTGGCGCAGATGGCCGAGGAGACGAGCGTGACGGCGCAGCGCACGGCCGAATCGAGTACCGAGCTCAATACGCTGGCGGTCGACCTGAACCGGGTGATCAGCACTTATACGATCTGAAGCAAGGCGGCGCACCTGCCGCCCTTCGCCCTTCACGAACGCCGCCCAATCGGGCGGCGTTTGCTTTTCATGGGCTGCGTGCGCTCCCGTCAGAAAAATTCAAGACATTTCAAATAAAACCGATAACGATTGTTAGACGATGTAAAACGTCGTCAAATAATTGTATCGGCCGAGCCCTCACAGCCAAAACGCGAACAGCGAAAGTGCCCTGAGGGTTTGCGTTGTTCCCTGCCGCTTTGGCTCTGCCTTCAGGGTAAGCGGCGCAACGGAATTCAAGTCGGAGTAAATATGAACGTCGGCAACCGTATTCGCTTGTTGGGCGCGCTCGCGGCCGTGGCGATGATTGTGCTGGTAGTCCTGATTTCGTATCACATTGGACACGCCAAAAAAGAAGTCACCAGCCTGTCGGAGAACGTGGTTCCGACCTACCAGAACCTTCTCGTCATGCAGCGCAGCTACCAGTCGGCGCGGCGCGATCTTCTGTCGCATATCATCGCGCAGGACGCGGGCAAGATGGAGGCCATCCAGGCCGCAGCCGTAAAGGATCTAGCCAGTCTCGATGCCGCGCTCGTCGAATACGGAAAGACGCTGAGCGACGAGAAGGACAGGGATCTGTTCAAGACGACCGTTCAGGCCGTGAAGGACTGGCGCACCGGGACCGGAGAGGTTTTCGCGGCGTCGACGGCGATGAACAAAACCGAGGCGGCACGGATCGTTGAGGAAGTGACGGCGCCGAAGGCCGATGCGGTTTTCAAGAGCATCACCGAGATGTCCCGACACTATGACGAACTGGCCAAGCTATCGCAGCAAACCATCGAAAGCGATTTCAAGGATTTGTCGTTTGTTGCGATTGCCGCCTCCGTGGTGCTGGTCGTCCTGATTTTCGTGTTCAGCGAATACATCACGCGCAGCATCGCGCGGCCGCTCAATGCCTTGCGCGATCTGGTCGCCGCGACAGCGAAGGATTACGACTTTACGCGGCGCGCGACCGGCATCGGCAAGGATGAAGTCGGGCAGGCGCAGGCGTCCTTCAATCAATTGCTCGAAGCGATTCAGGCGAGTCTGGCGCAGGTGCGCGACATCGGTCAGGCGGTCGGACAACGGGCCGGTGATGTCTCCACGGCGGCGGCGGAGCTGTCGTCGGCCTCGAACATGGTCAGCGAATCGGCCGAAAGAATGGCGGCGGGCACCGAGGAAGTGACCGTCAGCGTGAGCCACGTCGCCGAACGCGCCCAGGGCACCGATGCGCTTGCCCGCGAAGCCGGATTCCACGCCGAGAACGGTGGCAAGGTGATCGAGGACACGATTGCCCGCATCAACCGGATCGCCAATCACGTGCGCGATTCGTCGCAACAGATCGAAAGCCTGGTGCAGCGGACCGAGAGCATCGGGATTGTCGTCAATACGATCAAGGAAATCGCCGACCAGACCAATCTGCTCGCGCTCAATGCCGCCATCGAGGCGGCGCGTGCGGGCGAAACGGGGCGCGGCTTCGCGGTGGTTGCCGACGAAGTGCGCAAGTTGGCCGAGCGTACGTCGGGTTCGACGCAGGAGATTTCGGCCACTGTCAGCGCGATCCAGCACGAGGCGGCGCAGACCGTGGTGGCGATGAAGAACACGGTAACGGAAGTCGAGCTTGGCGTGACCAATGCGCAAGGGGCGCTGGACGCAATCATTCAGAT
>JAVBKC010000031.1:0-19275 GCA_031554255.1 Niveibacterium sp. | reverse complement strand
GAACGCGACGCGCTATGGCCTTGCGGCCGGCCTTATCAGCGACGATGCTGCGCTTTACGCGCGTTTCTGGCGCGAAGCGCGCGCCGGCATCGTCAACTGGAACAAACCGCTGACCGGGGCCGCGAGCAGCGCACCCTTCGGCGGTATCGGCTGGAGCGGCAACCACCGGGCCAGCGCGTATTACGCGGCCGACTACAGCGCCTACCCGGTTGCAGGCATCGAGGCCGATGCGGTGAGCTTGCCGGCGCAATTGCCGCCGGGCTTGACGCTATGGAAGTGAACACCATGAGTGTAGTGGTCAAGTTATTTCGGACAATCATCTCGGTTGTTGTTGTGCAGCCTTGGTCTCATAAGCGGTGGGCGACAGATAGCTAAACTAGGCTCCTGATTCAGACAGTTTTGCCGCCTCAAAGGAACCCCGTGCCAAGCATGCTCATGAACGCATTCGAAGCCAATTTCGACGGACTTGTCGGCCCAACTCATAACTATGGTGGGCTTTCGCGCGGGAACGTCGCGTCGGAGTCGAATACGAATGATGTCTCGAATCCGAGGCAGGCCGCATTGCAGGGCTTGGCGAAGATGAAGGCGCTTGCCGACTGCGGTTTTCGTCAGGGTGTTCTGCCGCCGCAGGAGCGGCCCGATGTCGCGGTGCTGCGTCGTCTGGGTTTTGCGGGGAGCGACGCCGATGTGATTCGCGCCGCTGCGGCGAGCGCGCCAGGGCTTTTGCCGCAGGTGGCTTCCGCAGCCAGCATGTGGACCGCGAACGCGGCGACCGTGAGTCCGTCGGCGGATACGAAGGATGGCCGAGTCCATTTCACGCCGGCCAATCTCAATAACAAGTTCCACCGCGCAATCGAGCATTCGACGACGGTGCGTATCTTGCGCGCGATCTTTCCGGAGGGGCGCCATTTTGCGCATCACGCGGCGTTGCCCGATTGTGCGCAATTCGGCGACGAGGGCGCGGCGAACCATACGCGGCTCTGCAATGAGTACGGTGCGCCCGGTGTCGAACTTTTCGTCTATGGCCGCGAAGCCTTCGGCGGTGCGCTCGCGCCGCAGCGCTATCCGGCGCGCCAGACGCGCGAGGCGAGCGAGGCAGTTGCGCGCCTGCATGGGCTGGCGACGGAGCGCACTGTGTTCGCGCAGCAAAATCCGGCGGCTATCGATGCCGGGGTGTTTCACAACGACGTGATCGCGGTCGGCAACCGCAATGTGCTGTTCTTCCACGAACAGGCTTTTCTCGATAAATCCGGCTTGCTCGCGGCTTGCCAGGCGGCTCTGGCCGAGACGCCGCTGGTGGCGGTCGAGGTGTCTGCAGCGGCGGTGCCGATCGAGGCGGCAGTGGCGAGTTACCTGTTCAACAGCCAGCTACTGTCGCGCGCCGATGGCCGCATGTTGCTCGTCGCGCCCGAAGAGTGCCGCAATGACATTCGGGTCCGCGAGTATCTCGATTCTTTATTGTCGCTAGGCGGGCCGATTGCGCAAGTGCTGAGTTTCGATCTGAAGCAGTCGATGAAAAATGGCGGTGGGCCTGCCTGCCTGCGGTTGCGCGTCGTGCTCGACGAGGAAGAAGCGCGCGCCGCCGCCCCCGGCGTTTGGCTGACAGATGCGCTTCATGCGCGACTCGTGGCCTGGGTAGAGAAGCATTATCGCGACCGTCTGACGGTCGTCGATCTCGCCGATCCGTGCCTGCTCGTCGAAAGCCGCAGCGCGCTCGATGAACTGACGCGGATTCTCGGGCTTGGCGCGATTTATCCGTTCCAGCTATGAGCGTGTTGGCGGCGCTGCTCGAAAATGACTTGGCGACGCTGCCGCCGCGCTTGCCCGATGGCGCGTGCGTCGCAAAGCTTGCGCCGGCCGTTTGGGCGATTACGCCGGAGCGCGAGGGGGCCGGCCGCGCGCTCGTGCTCTCGGCCGCCATCCACGGCGACGAGACGGCGCCGGTAGAAATGCTTGTGGCATTGATAGAGCGCCTTGTCGCGGGCGAAATCGTGCTGCGCGTGCCTCTCTTGATCGCCTTCGGTAATCTCGCGGCTTTGCGTGCTGGCGTGCGCTACATCGATGTCGATCTGAATCGGTTGTTCGCGAACGCCGCTGGCGATGCGCACGAGGCTTCGCGCGCGCGCGAACTCATCGATGCTTACGGACGTTTTGCGGCTTGCCATCGGGCGCCGCTGCATTTCGATTTGCATAGCGCGATCCGCGTTTCGTATTTCGAGCGCTTCGCGATCTTCCCGAACGCGGCCGAGGCTGCACCTGCTGCCGAGCAGATGGCGCGACTTGCGGCCTGCGGTATCGAAGCGGTATTGATAGGCCCGGATAGCGCGCCGACCTTTGCCGCATTCTCGGCGCGCAGTTTCGGCGGCGAGTCCTACACGCTGGAGCTCGGGCGTGTGCGCGAGCTAGGCGGTGGCCTGAGTGGTGAGTTTGCTACTGTTGCCGCAAGCTTGGTAGCGCTGATGACGGACGCCGCGTTACCGGCGGTGGATGCTGTGCCGCAGGTATTCAGAATTACGCGCGAGATCGTCAAGCAAAGCGATGCCTTCCGGCTGGCGCTCCCCGAGGATGCGCCGAACTTCAGCCCGCTGGCGGCGGGCGCCTTGGTTGCCGAGGACGCTGCGACGCGCTGGTTTGCCGAGGCAGGCGAATGCATCGTCTTCCCGAATCCCGCCGTGCGAATCGGCCTGCGTGCTGGCTTGCTCGTGCGGCCTGCCTGAACACGCCGCGGTAAATCGTCGGCGGAATCAAGCCATATCGAGCACCACGCGGCCATTTATTTCGCCGCGCTTCATTTGTGCGAAAACATCGTTGATCGCATCGAGTTTTGCCAGTGTCACGGTTGGTTTCGCGAGCCCTTCGCCGGCGATTGCAAGGCATTCGTCGAGATCCTTGCGCGTGCCGACGATAGAGCCCCGAATCGTGAGTCCGCGCAGTACGACATCGAAAATCGGGGTAGGGAAATCGCCCGGCGGCAAGCCGACGAGCGCCACTGTGCCGCCCGAACGCAGCATCGCAATCGCGTCGCGGAATACGCGCGTCGATACGGCGGTAACGAGCGCACCATGTACGCCACCGAGTTGGGTTTGAATTTCCTTGACCGCGTCTATCTTCGCCGCATTGAGCGCCACATCGGCGCCATGCTTTTTCGCGAGGGCAGATTTCTCGTCGCTGACGTCGATGGCTACGACATGCAGGCCCATCGCCTTGGCATACTGGACCGCGAGATGGCCGAGTCCGCCGATGCCGACGATTGCGACCCATTGTCCGGGCCGCGCGCCGGTTTCCTTTAGGCCCTTGTAAGTCGTAACGCCGGCGCAGAGGATGGGCGCGGCCGAGGTCAGATCGAGCGTGTCGGGAATCCGGCCGATGTAGGCGGCCGGCGCCAGTACGTATTCCGCATAGCCGCCATTGACCGAATAACCGGTGTTTTGCTGGCGCGCGCAGAGCGTCTCCCAGCCGGTAATGCAGTAGTCGCATTCGCCGCAGGCGCTGTGCAGCCAGGGCACGCCGACGCGGTCGCCTTCTTTTACGCGCGTGACGCCAGCGCCGAGCGCCGCGACGAAACCGACGCCTTCATGGCCCGGAATGAAGGGCGGGCTCGGTTTGACGGGCCAGTCGCCGTCGGCGGCGTGCAAATCGGTGTGGCAGACGCCGCTCTTGTCGATGCGGACGAGAATCTGGCCTGGGCCTGGTCGGGGAACCGCGACATCCTCGATCGCGAGCGGCGCGCCGAAACTGTGCACGACGGCGGCCTTCATAAAATTGGGCAGCATGGGGATTCCTTCGCAAGTGCTGCTGTAGACATAGACCAAGACGCTGCGGCGTTGGGATTTATCGCAGATATTCTTGAGATGGGGGAAGCCGCTGCGCGGGGGACGCAGCGGCGTCGCGTGGTGGCCTTACTTGAGCATGCTTGCGACGGCGGCAAATTCGTCGGGCGAGAGCTTGCTATCCTTGTTGGCGTCGGCCTTCGCGAAGAGTTCCGCGAGTTTGGGTACGACCGAGGCTTCGCCGGCGTCGATATAGCCATCCTTGTTGGCGTCGAGCTGCGTAAAGCTGACGGCGTTTTCCGCGACATTGGTTTCGGCTGCGTGGGCCGCAGCGGTGCCCGCTACAAGCGGTAGACCGAGCGCGATGGCAGAGGCGCGAAACAGCCGGCGGATCTGATCTGGGGTCATGGCGTTACTCCATTTCATTGAACACGATTGACGCGCGGCCAGCCACCGATCGTGGGGCATGGCCGAAGTCGCAGCGTGTTATGCGGTATTCGTGCCACCTTCTATAACCGACTGTATTTGATGATTTTTTCTGATTTTTGGCATGATTTTCTGTACGCGGTTGTCGTTGTGTAGCGACGCTAAATCCGGACGCGGCCCGCCTTAGCCCGCTGCGCTGCCGATTCGGCGTTGTCGTGACAGCGGGACAACCGGCCTGGAGAGGTTTTGAGCGTGCACCCGCGCTTGATTCGCGTGCCAATCGCGGCCAGCATTGCGGTTTTGGACTTTCCGTTCGCCATGCGCGTACCGTTTCGCTCTCTTTGCGCCGTTGCGGCGCTGCTGCTCGCGGGCTGCGCCGGCACGCTGGAAGGCACGCGGCTGGCCCACCAGACGCAGGCCTCACCAAACTTCGGCGCGCGCCGCGTCAATCTCGTCGTCATCCACCATACCGGGAGCGACACGGCCGCGTCGGCCTTACGGACGCTGACCGATCCGGCGAGCGAGGTCAGCGCGCATTATCTTGTCACGCGCGAAGGCCGCATCGTGCAACTCGTAGGCGAAGACCAACGCGCCTGGCATGCGGGGGCTGCGCGCTGGGCTGGGGCGGACGATGTCAATTCGCTTTCGATCGGCATCGAACTGGACAACAGCGGCAGCGAGCCTTTCGCCGAGCCGCAAATTGCGAGCCTTGTCGCGCTATTGGCCGATCTGACCGAGCGGCATCATTTGCCGGCCCGCGCCTTCGTCGGACATGCCGATGTCGCGCCGCGCAGGAAGCAGGACCCCAGCGTGCTCTTCCCGTGGCGCTATCTGGCCCAGCAAGGCTTTGGCCTCTGGTGCGATCCACCGTATCCAGCCGCGCCCGAGGGTTTCGATATTCTGCTTGCCCTGCAGGCGCTTGGCTTCGACACGCGTAACCCTGCCGCCGCAGGCGAGGCATTTGCGAGGCACTACGGCGGAAGCGGACAGTCTGGCTTGGCTGCGGTGGACTCGGCGCGGCTCGCCTGTATCGTGGAAAAATCGCGTTCCGCCAACTGATGGATACAGCATTGGTTTCGACTCAATGCACATCAAGGATTCCATCCATAATCTCGGGCACTATCCGGACGAATAAGTGATGGCGTTGGACAAAAATCATATCCAGGAGAAACAAGAATGAAGCTCGGAATTTCGTTGGTGGCTGTGGCGGTAGCTTTGACAGGGTGCGCGGGAATGAATGTTGGCGGCATGGCCGATGCGGGTATGACGGCTTTCAAGGCGGGAAGTCTGTCGGACCAGGACATCAAGACAATGGCGAACGGGGCTTGTACGGACAGCGATAGCAAGAACCAAATCGCACCGAACAATAGTAACTATAGCAAGCGGCTGACCAAGATCATGGCGGGTCTTAAGGACAGTGGCGTGCCGGTCCAGGCCAAGGTTTATCTGACGAAGGACGTCAACGCCTGGGCGATGGCAAACGGCTGCGTGCGCGTCTATAGCGGCCTGATGGACATGATGAACGACGACGAAGTGCGCGGCGTGCTCGGCCATGAAATCGGCCATGTCGTGCTGGGCCATTCGAAGTCGAAGATGCAAGTAGCCTATGCGACATCCGCCGCGCGGACCGCGCTGGCTTCGGTGGGCGGCACTGTCGGAACGCTCTCCTCCTCGCAACTGGGCGATTTGACCGAAGGCTTCGTCAACGCACAGTTTTCCCAGAAGGAAGAGAGTGCCGCCGACGATTTCTCGTTCGATCTACTGAAGAAAAATGGCGCCAACCGCGAGGCGTTGGCGACGAGCTTCGAAAAACTGGCGAAGCTCGATGGCGGCAGTTCCAGCATGTTCAGCTCGCATCCAGGCTCGAAGGATCGTGCCGACCATATTCGGTCGCGCATCGCGAACGAAAAATAGTACGACGAAGTTTCGTCTCGGCGTCCGACACCGAGACGAGTCAACTGGATCGTTCGGCAATAAATGCAAATGGGCGCCCAAGTGGCGCCCATTTGCATTTTCTACGCATGAAAGCAAAAGATCGCCCGGAATGCGCCGGGCGGTTGCTTACTTGCTCCAGGTGTCCTTCAGGCCGACGGCAAGGTTGAAGACCGGCTTTCCTGCCTGCGAGTCGATCCGGTCGGCGACGAAGTAACCGTGGCGCTCGAACTGGAACGTGTCGTCGGGTTTGGCCGACGCGAGTCCGGGTTCGAGCCAGGCAGTGATGATGCGTTTCGAATCCGGATTCAACGCTGCGAGAAAGTCGCGGCCTCCCGAGTCGGGTTGGGCTTCGGTGAAGAGGCGGTCGTAGAGCCGCACCTCCGCCGCGATGCCCTCGGCGGCGCTGACCCAGGTGATGACGCCCTTGACCTTGACGCTGTCCGCGCCCGGCGTACCGCTCTTGGTATCCGGCACGATACGCGCGAGCACGACGGCGATATTGCCGTCATTGTCTTTCTCGCATCCCGTGCATTCGATGACGTAGCCATATTTGAGGCGCGCCATATTGCCGGGTTGGCCGTTCTGCGGCGGATAGAGGCGACGGAAACCCTTGGGCGGGACTTCTGCGAAGTCCTCGCGCTCGATCCAGATCTCGGGCGTCAGGTTGAATTCGCGCTTGCCCAATTCCGCATGATGCGGATGCGCCGGAGCCGTGCAGGCATCGAAGTCGCCGGCGCCGATTGCGTCGTTCCAGTTCGTGAGCTTGAGCCGCACCGGATCGAGCACGGCCATCGCGCGCGGCGCGCGGCCTTCGAGGTCTTCGCGCAGGCAGCCTTCGAGCACGCTGTAGTCGATCCAGGAGTTCGATTTCGAGGCCCCGGTGCGTTCGGCAAGCATTTGCAGGCTCGCCGGCGTATAACCCCGGCGGCGCATGCCGACGAGCGTGGGCATGCGCGGGTCGTCCCAGCCTTCGACGTGTTTGTCGTCTACGAGCTGTTTGAGCTTGCGTTTACTCGTGACGATGTAGGTGAGGTTGAGCCGCGCGAATTCGTACTGGCGCGGTAGCGGATGCGCGAAGAGCCCGGCTTCGGCGAGCCGTTCGAGCAGCCAGTCGTAGAACGGGCGCTGATCCTCGAATTCGAGCGTGCAGATCGAATGGGTGATCCGTTCGAGCGCGTCTTCTATCGGATGGGCGAACGTATACATCGGATAAATGCACCATGCATTGCCGGTGTTGTGGTGTTCGGCAAAACGGATGCGATAGATCGCCGGATCGCGCAGATTGATGTTGGGCGATGCCATATCGATTTTCGCGCGCAGCACCATGCTGCCTTCCGGATGTTTTCCCGCGCGCATTTCGCGGAAGACGCGCAGATTTTCCTCGATTGGGCGCTCGCGCCAGGGCGAATTCGTGCCGGCTTCGGTCAGCGTGCCGCGTGTAGCGCGCATGGCTTCGGCGCTTTGTTCGTCGACATAGGCGTGGCCGCGCGCAATCAGCGTTTCGGCCGCGCGGTACATGAAATCGAAATAGTTGCTCGCGTAATACAGATGCGGTGCGCCGTTCTGCTCCCAGCTAAAGCCTAGCCAGGCGATTGCGTCGAGGATCGCATCGACGTATTCCTGCTCTTCCTTTTCGGGGTTGGTATCGTCGAAACGCATGTGGCAGATGCCGGCGTAGTCGCGCGCGAGCCCGAAGTTCAGGCAGATCGATTTGGCATGGCCGATATGCAGATAACCGTTCGGCTCGGGCGGAAAGCGCGTGCGGATTTTCGCGCCATCGAGCGGGCCGGCGGCATGATGCGCCGCATCGCCGGGGCTGCCGCCCCACTGGCGATTGGCATAAATTCCGGCGGCAAGATCGCGTTCGATGGCGTTGCGCAGAAAGTTCGCGGCGGGAGTAGGGGCCGCTTGGGATTTTGGGCTGTTGGGCGCAGTCACGGTGTCGATTCGGCAATAACGATTCAAACCGCCAATTGTAGCCGCTCCTCGCCGCGCACCGCGTTTATCCGGAGTGTGACTTCTTGGGCATCGCGCCTGTCGGTGCAAGAATTTCTGCGGATGCCGGCAGGTATAGTCGAAGCGATTTTGTCCTTGCCGCGTCCGTGGTTTCGGTAGAGAAATGCTTCAACAAATTCAAGCTCGTGCAAGTCGGTGTCCGTGTTTCCGGGGGTGTGCATGACGTTAGTGCCGGCTCACGGTTGCATCCTCGTTGTGGATGACGATCCGACTACCCGCGATATGGCGGCGGCGGCGCTCAAGGCAGCGGGTTTCGGATCGATAGTGGCCGGCGACGGCATCGAAGCGCTCGAAAAATATGCGAGCCATCGGCCGGATCTCGTGCTGCTCGACCTCTTGATGCCGCGACTCGACGGTTTCGAGACGGCGCAGCGTCTGCGCCGTACGCCGGGGGGACAGCGGGTGCCTATCATCGTGATGACGGCGCTCGAAGATTCTGCGGCAATCGAGCGCGCCTACGAAGTCGGTGCTACCGATTTCATCTCCAAGCCGATCAACTGGATGCTGCTGCGCCACCGCATCCAGTATGTGCTGCGCTCGGCGCGCACGCTCGATGAACTCGTGCGCAGCGAATCCAATCTCGCCGATGCGCAGCGGATCGCCTGCCTCGGTAGCTGGGAATGGCATTTAAGCGATGGCCATGTGCGACGCTCCGATCAGTTTTTCGCGCTTTTCGGCGAAGCTCCGGCGGCCTTTTCGCCGCTCATGGATGCCGTGCTCGAACGCGTTTTCCGGCAAGATCGCGCGGCGCTGCGCGAAGCCTATGCGCAGGGCATGCGCGGTCAGGCATTCAAGATCGAATACCGCATCGTCCGCCATGACGGCGTGGTGCGCACGGTGCTCGAACAGGGCGAGCCGATCGTGCGCGGCGAAGGCGCGGTTCAGTGTTTGCAAGGCACGACGCAGGACATCACCGAACAGGTCGAGGCCGAGAAGCGGATTCGCTATCTCGCGTATCACGACAGCCTGACCGGGCTACCCAATCGTCAATATTGCCGCGATCTGCTCAAGCAGGCGATTCGCCGCGCAGCGCGCGCCAAGCGCTGGATCGCGGCGATGACGGTCGATCTGGACCGCTTCGGTCGCATCAACGAAAGCCTCGGCCACAGCGTCGGCGATCAGGTGTTGCAGCTCGTCGCGCACAGGCTCGGCGAGGCGGTCGCGGCGCAGGCGGTCGGCGAGGGCGCGCCCGCGCGCGCGGCGGTCGTCGCCCGCGTTGGCGGCGATCAGTTCGTCGTCTTCGTCGATGGCGCGCCGGCGGGCGATACGCCAGAAACGCTCGCCGAGCGCGTGATCGAAGCGGTCAGAAAGCCGATTCCGCTGGAAGGCGGCGAACTCGCGCTGACGGCGAGCGTCGGGCTCGCCGTCTATCCCGAACACGCGCTGGCTGCCGATGCGCTGCTCGAATGCGCCAATATGGCGGTCAGCGAATCGAAGCGCGAAAACCGTAACGCGGTCCGCCCGTTCTGCGAAGCAATGCGTGCGGCTGCACAGCAGCGGCTCGCGCTCGAAAACGCCATGCGGCGTGCGCTCGATAGAGACGAGTTCGAATTGTTTTATCAGCCCATGATCCGCGCCGCCGACGGTGGGGTCGGCGCGCTCGAAGCGCTGATTCGCTGGCGCCACCCCATACGCGGACTGCTGGCGCCGGGCGAGTTCATCCCGCTGGCCGAGGAATGCGGTCTGATTGTCGATATCGGCGAGTGGGGATTGCGTCGAGCCTGCGAACAGATGGCCGAATGGGTCCGTCGTGGCTGCGTATTCGGCACGGTGGCCGTTAATCTCTCCGGCATAAGCTTTCGCCATGTGAAGCTGCTTGCGGCCGTGCGCGGTGCATTGGAAGCCTCGGGCCTGGCGGCCGGGCAGCTCGAACTCGAAATGACCGAGAGCGTATTGATGCGCGACGTCGAACTGACGCAGGGCATCCTGTCCGAACTCAAACGCATGGGCGTGCGCCTGTCGGTAGACGATTTCGGCACCGGCTATTCGTCGCTCGCTTATCTCAAGCGCTTCCCTATCGATGCGCTCAAGATCGATCGCTCCTTCGTCAAGGATCTCGGGCACGACAACTCGGACGCAGCAATCACCTCGGCGGTCCTCGCGATGGCGCAGGAACTCGGGCTCGCCGTTGTCGCCGAGGGCGTCGAAACCGAAGCGCAATTGCAAGCGCTCGTGCGCCGTGGCTGCAAGCTCATGCAAGGCTTTCTGTTCGCCAGGCCCATGCCGGAAGACCAATTGCTTGCGTGGTACGAGGCTGGCGGCTGGCGCTCGCGCTGCGCGCCCTGATCGGAAGCGCGCGCAAAGGCGGCGATCTATCGATCACCAAGGCCAGGATTTCGCGGCCAGGCATTCTGCGAAACGCATGCGCGACGTCATTTGGGCCTGGGGCGATCTGTTGCAGTTTTCGAGCACGATGGCATGGAAGTTTCGCAGGCCAATGGTCTCGAAGACATGACGCAGGTAAGGCGTGGCCCAGTCGGTTTGGGACGAAGAATCCAGATTATCGAGATCACCGGTGCGGGTCTGGCGCTGCTGACTCGCAGCCGATTGGCGGCCCGATCGGCTCAAACCGCGCTGCTGGCCGGTGTTAGCCAAGCCGACGAAATTGCTGTTCGCCGATAGCTGGTTCAAGTCGCGAAGCATCTGGACGAATGAAAAAAAGCGTCGGACTGCCGACGCTTTTTTATGCGATGGGCTGCGCGATCAGATCTTCGGCAGCGTGACGCCGGTCTGGCCGAAGTATTTGCCGCCGCGGTCCTTGTACGAGGTTTCGCAGACTTCGTCGGATTCGAAGAACAGCATCTGCGCGACGCCTTCGTTCGCGTAGATCTTGGCTGGCAGCGGCGTTGTGTTCGAGAATTCCAATGTCACATGGCCTTCCCATTCGGGTTCGAGCGGCGTGACGTTGACGATGATGCCGCAGCGCGCATAGGTGCTCTTGCCGAGGCAGATCGTGAGCACCTTGCGCGGGATGCGGAAGTATTCGACTGTGCGCGCGAGCGCGAAGGAGTTGGGGGGGATGATGCAGTAATCGCCGGTGAAGTCGACGAAGGTCTTGGCGTCGAATGCCTTGGGGTCGACGATCGTCGAGTTGATGTTCGTGAAGACCTTGAATTCGTTGGCCACGCGAACGTCATAACCGTAGCTCGATGTGCCGTATGAAACGATACGCTGCCCGTCCACCGCGCGCACGAGTTGGGGCGCGAAGGGTTCGATCATGGCGTGCTGTTCCGCCATACGGCGGATCCATTTGTCTGGTTTGATGCTCACGGTGGTTGGCTGTCCGATGAGGCCGCCTTGGGGCGCGGCGTACGCAAAAAGCCCCGGAGAAACGCGTTCTTCGGGGCCATAAGTAGCGCGTCGATTGTAATGCCCGCCGGCTTTTCAGGCAATCGTGGCGGGCCTATTTGGCGTGGCTGACGGGATTGTCATTTTCGCGTCAGCGTGGCGTCCCGGCAGGTTTCCTACATTGGGGGGTCATCCCCTATCGAACAATCATGCGCACATTCTCCGTTGCCGCGCTTGCGGTGGTTCTGGCCGGTTGCGCCGTGGGGCCGGATTACACGCGGCCAACGCCGCCGTCAGGCATCGAGCAGCCGGCCTTCAAGGAAAGTAGTCTGTGGAAGCCGGCTGCGCCGGCTTTTCCCGACTCGGCCAGCGCCTGGTGGGAGGCGTATGGCGACGCGCAGCTGGATGCGCTCGTCGAGGCGGCCAATCGGGCCAATCAGAGCGTGCAGCAAGCCGAGGCCCAGTACCGCGCGGCGCAGGCGCTCGTCGAGGGCGCGCGCGCCGGGTTCTTCCCGACCGTGGGCGTGGGCGCTTCGGTCAATCGCGGGCGCAGCCTCGCGAATGGCGTGGGCTCGACCGGCGATAGCCATGCCTGGTCGCTACAGGCGTCATGGGAGCCGGATCTGTGGGGCGGCGTGCGGCGCCGGAACGAGGCGGCTGAGGCGAGCGCGCAGGCGAGCGCGGCCGATCTCGCGGCGGCGCGGCTCGCGGTGCAGGCCGCCGTGGTTAATAACTACATTCAGTTGCGCCTTGCCGATCAGCAAAAAGATCTTTTCGTGCGCACGACCGCAGGTTACGAGAAAGCGCTGGCCTTGACCGAGGCGCAGTACCGCGCTGGCGTCGTTACACGCGCCGATGTGGCGCTTGCGCGCAATGCGCTGGCTGCGGCGCGCGCGCAGGCGGTGGACGTGGATCTGACGCGACGCCAGATCGAACATGCGCTGGCCGTACTCGTGGGCAAAACGCCGGCCGCCTTTGCGCTGGCTATGGCGCCGCTTGCGACAAGCTTGCCGCAGACGCCCACCGGTCTGCCTTCGACGCTGCTGGAGCGGCGCCCCGACATCGCCTCGGCCGAACGCCGCGTTGCGGCGGCCAATGCCGAGATCGGCGTGGCGATTGCGGCCTGGTATCCGAATCTGACGCTGGGCGCGAACGGCGGCTATCAAGGCGCGGGCCTGGGCCCCTGGCTGCTGACGCCCGAGCGCGTGTGGGCGCTCGGCGCTTCGCTGGCCGCCACGCTGTTCGACGGCGGCGCGCGCAGCGCCCAGCTTGCGCAGGCGCGCGCGAACCTCGACGCGGCGGCGGCGGCGTATCGGCAGAGCGTGCTCGGCGGCTTCCAGGAAGTGGAAGACAACCTGGCCGCGCTCGGCGATCTCGAACGAGAGGGCGTGCAGCAGGAAGAAGCCGCGCGTGCGGCGCACGAATCGGAACAGGTGCTGCTCGCCCAATACCGCGCCGGCACCACGGCTTATACCTCGGTCATTACCGCGCAAGCGGCGGCGCTGGTGGCCGACCGCGCGTTGTTGCAGGTAGAAAGCCGCCGCTATGCCGCAAGCGTAGCGCTGATCAAGGCGCTCGGCGGCGGCTGGAGCGCGGCACGGCTGGACGCGCCCGAAACGGGCGCAACCGCTTTGAACTCCCCCAATTCTCACGAGTGATCCCAAGCGATGGATGCGCAAGTCAATTCGAATAAATCCGGCCGCACGCTGCGCTGGGTGATGATTCTCGTCGTGCTGGCCGGGCTCGGCCTGCTCGTTAAACGCTTCGTGACGCCAACCGCGCCGCCGCCGAATGCGGCGCGGCCGGTGCCGGTCCGCACGGTAGCGGTGCAGCAAGGGACCGTACCGATCATGAAGAGCGGCATCGGCAATGTGCTGCCGGTGATGTCGGTGACGGTGAAGCCGCGTGTTGACGGCCAGCTCGATCATGTCGAATTCAAGGAAGGGCAGGACGTGCGGGCCGGGCAGTTGCTTGCGCGCATCGATCCGCGCACCTATCAGGCCCAGCTCGACCAGAGCGCGGCGCAGAAGGCGCGCGACGAAGCGCAACTGGCGAATGCGCAGGCCGATCTTGCACGCTACGAGGAACTCATCAAGGACGACGCCACCACGCGCCAGCAGCTCGACACGCAGCGCGCGCTCGTGCGCCAATTGCAGGCGACGCTAGGCAACGACAACGCGCAGATCGCGTTTGCGCGCGTGAACCTCGGTTACACCACGATCACGGCGCCGATTGCCGGCCGCATTGGTGCGCGCCTTGTCGATCCGGGCAATATCGTTCACGCCGCCGATGCCAACGGGCTTTTGGTGATCAATCAGATCGACCCGATTGCGGTGCAATTCACGCTGCCCGAGGCGAGCTTTCAGGCCGTCAACGCCGCGTTGCGCGCGAGCCGCGCGCCGCTGCGCGTACAGGCGCTGGATCGCAATACGCGCGAAGTGCTCGCCGAAGGTCAGCTCGTGCTGGTGAATAATCAGATCGATGCCTCGACCGGCACGATTACGCTCAAAGCGCATTTTCCGAATGCTGCGCACAAGCTCTGGCCGGGCCAGTCGGTCGATGCACGTGTCGTACTCGGTCAGCGCGAACTGGCGCTCACCGTGCCCGCGCCGGTCGTGCAGCGCAGCCAGGAGGGCCTCTTCGCCTACGTGGTAGGAGCCGACAACAAGGCGCGCATGCAGAAAATCGAGGCCACTGAGGTGGATGGCGGTATCGCGGTGGTCACGCAGGGGCTCGCTGCTGGCGAGCGCGTGGTGGTCGACGGGCAGTACCGGCTCACGCCGGGTGCGCAGATAATCGAAATGCATGCTGGGGGCAGCGCGCCAGTTGCGGGCGGGAGCCGCCCATGAGCATTTCGGCAATCTTCATCGAACGCCCGATCGGCACCTCGCTGCTGGCTATCGCGGTGCTTTTGATCGGCCTCGTGGCCTGGCCCTTGCTGCCGGTCGCGCCGCTGCCGCAGGTGGATTTTCCGACCATCCAGGTCACCGGCCGCCTGCCGGGCGGCAGTCCCGAAACCATGGCCGCCAACGTCGCCCAGCCGCTCGAACGCCAGTTCTCGCTGATTCCGGGGCTTGCGCAGATGACATCGACAAGCTCGCTCGGGCAGAGCCAGATCACCTTGCAGTTCGATCTGAACCGCAATATCGACGGCGCCGCGCTCGACGTGCAATCGGCGATCAACGCCGCCACCGGCCAATTGCCGAAGAACCTGCCGAGCCCGCCGAGCTTTCGCAAGATCAACCCGGCCGATTCGCCCGTGTTGATCCTCGGCCTACAGTCCAAGGTGCTGCCGCTGACCGAAGTAAGCGATTATGCCGACAACGTACTCGCGCAGCAGATCTCGCGCATCGAAGGCGTCGGCCTGGTCAATATCTTCGGCGCGCAGAAGCCTTCGGTGCGTATCCAGGCCGATCCGGCCAAGCTGCGCGCAATGGGCTTGTCGCTCGAAGACATTCGCGGCGTGATCGCCGCCACCACGGTGAGTTCGCCGACCGGCTCGCTCGATGGCGACAACCAATCGTTCAACGTCTACACGAACGACCAATTGCTCCGCGCCGAACCCTGGAACGGTATGGTGCTTGCATGGCGCAACGGCACGCCGATCCGCGTCCGCGACATCGGCGTGGCGGTGGACGGGCCGGAAAACGCCAAGGTCGCCGCCTGGGCCTTCGCCGGCCCGGCCGTGCCGAAGGACAGTAAAATCGAGGACGGCCGCACGATTCTGCTCGCCATCACCAAGATGCCGGGTGCCAATGTCATCGAAACGGTGGACCGCATCAAGGCCGCACTACCCAAACTCGAAGCCTCGATTCCGCCGAGCGTGAGGGTCAGCCAGATCATCGACCGCACGCAGACGATCCGCGCCTCGGTCAAGGACGTGGAATTCACGCTCGTGCTGTCGATCGCGCTCGTCGTCGCGGTGATCTTCGTCTTCCTGCGCAATGTAACGGTCACGCTGATTCCGAGCGTGACCGTGCCGCTGTCGATCTTCGGCACCGCCGCCGTGATGTACGTGGTCGGTTACAGCCTTGATAACCTCTCGCTGATGGCGCTGACGATCGCCGTCGGTTTCGTCGTCGATGACGCCATCGTCATGCTGGAGAACATCTACCGGCATATCGAAAATGGCATGAAACCGCTGCAGGCCGCCTTGCAGGGCGCGAGCGAAATCAGCTTCACGATTGTTTCGATCTCGGTTTCGCTGATCGCAGTGTTCATTCCACTGCTCCTGATGGGCGGCGTGGTGGGCCGGCTGTTCCGCGAATTCGCCGTCACGGTGACGCTGACCATCCTGGTTTCGGTTGTGCTCACGCTCACGCTCACGCCCATGCTCTGCGCCAAGTTCCTCAAGGCGCACGATGCCGGCAAGGCTGCCGAGAAACACGGCAAGCTGTTCGATTTGTTCGAGCGCGGCTTCGCTGCGATGCTCAATGGTTATGAGCGCGGCTTAGGCGTAGTGCTGCGCCATCCCTTCGCTACGCTACTGAGCTTTCTTGCCACCGTAGCGGCCACGGTCGCGCTGTTCATCATTATTCCGAAAGGTTTTTTCCCGCAGCAGGACACCGGCTTCGTTTTCGGCTCGGCCGACGCGGCGCAGGATTCGTCCTCCGCGATCATGCACAAGCGCATGCGGCAATTGGCCGACATCATCTGCAGCGACCCCGACGTGCAAACCTTCGGCATGCAGGCTGGCGCCAGCACCTTCAATTCAGGCACCTTCTTCATCGGTTTGAAACCGCTCGACGAAGGCCGCAAGGATACGGCCGACGAAGTGATCGCGCGCCTGCGCCCGCAACTGGCGAAGATCGGCGGCATCACCCTGTTTATGCAGGCGGGGCAGGATCTATCGGTCGGCGGCCGCCTCGCGCGTACGCAATATCAATACACGCTGACCGACTCGAACCTCAACGAATTGAACGCCTGGGCGCCGAAGATGCTTGCGCGCTTTCGCAGCCTGCCGCAGCTTGCCGACGTGACATCCGATCAGCAGAACGCCGCGCCGACCGCCAACCTCACGATAGACCGCGAGCGCGCGGCCAGCTACGGCATCACGCCGGCGCTCGTCGACAACACGATTTACGACGCAATCGGCCAGCGCCAGGTAGCGCAATACTTCACCCAGCTCAATAGCTACAACGTGGTGCTGGAGGTTACGCCCGCCTTGCAAAAGGATGCTGCGCTGTTCGACAAGATTTACATCACCTCGCCGCTGACGGGCCAGCAGATCCCGCTATCCACCTTCGTTAAGGTAGACACGACGAAGACGGGCTATCTCGCGGTCAACCACCAGGGCCAGTTTCCCGGCGTGACGATCTCGTTCAACCTCGCGCAGGGCGCAGCACTTGGCCAAGCGGTCGAAGCGATCCAGAAGGCGCAGGCCGAAATGGGCGTGCCGGCAACTTTGAGCGGGATCTTCCAGGGCACGGCCCAGGCCTTCGGCGATTCGCTGCGCACCCAGCCCTATTTGATTTTGGCCGCGCTCGTGGCGGTGTATATCGTGCTCGGCCTCCTCTACGAGAGCTACATTCACCCGCTGACGATTCTCTCGACGCTGCCCTCGGCCGGCGTCGGCGCGCTCTTGATCCTGATGGCTGGTGGCTACGATCTGACCGTGATCGCGCTGATCGGCATCATCCTTTTGATCGGCATCGTCAAAAAGAACGGCATCATGATGGTCGACTTCGCCCTCTCCGCCGAGCGCGAGGGCGGGCTGTCCCCGCGCGACGCAATCTATCAGGCTTGCATACTGCGTTTCCGGCCGATCATGATGACGACGATGTGCGCGCTGCTGGCCGGCCTGCCGCTGATGCTGGGCCACGGCGCCGGTTCCGAACTGCGGCGTCCGCTCGGCTACGCGATGGTCGGCGGACTCATCCTCTCGCAGATGCTCACCCTCTTCACCACGCCGGTCATCTACCTCTACCTCGATCGCGTGCATCATTGGTATGTGCGGCGCAATGGCGCCGCGAGGCACAACGAACCCCTGGCAACGAGCGGAGGCGCGGCCGAATGAAGGTGCTGATCGTCGAGGACGAACGCAAGACCGCCGATTACCTGTACCAGGGACTGACCGAGCAGGGCTGTGCCGTGGACCTGGCCTACGACGGCATCGACGGCCAGCATTTCGCCTTGCATTACGACTTCGATGTGATCGTGCTCGACGTAATGCTCCCGGGGCTCGATGGCTTCGAGGTACTGCGCTCGCTGCGCGCGGTCAAGAGCACGCCGGTGATCATGCTGACCGCGCGCGATGGCGTCGAAGACCGTGTAAGAGGCCTGCGCGCCGGCGCCGACGATTACCTCGTCAAGCCGTTCTCGTTCATGGAACTCTTTGCCCGCCTGCAAGCGCTGACGCGGCGCGGCCGCGCGCAAGAACCCACGCTGCTGCGCGTGGGCAGCCTGCAAGTGGACCTCATCGGCCGCAAGGCCATGCGCGAAGGCCAACGCATCGATCTTACCGCCAAGGAATTCGCGCTCCTGACCGTGCTCGCGCGACGCCAGGGCGAAATCCTCTCCAAGACCACGATTGCCGAACTCGTATGGGATATGAACTTCGACAGCAACACGAACGTCGTCGAAGTCGCGATCAAGCGCCTGCGCGCCAAAATCGACGCCCCGTTCGGGCGCAGTCTGCTGCACACGATCCGCGGTATGGGCTACGTGCTCGAAGAGCGTGGAGATAAGGATGCCGCAGGCGCTTGAAGGCCTATGGGTATCTTGAAAAACTTCAGATAACTATGCTGACGGTTTTGACGATTCCGACAAGCGAATTTCGCATGCCACTGTCCTGTCCAGCTTCCGGATAAGCACTGACACCTCGGGAATCACAGATTTTTTAAAAACAGTCCTTCGGGGCGCCTCGAAAGACTCACCCTCCCGTTCGCCGCCGATCATCGCCGCGCGAAGATCGACCGCCTGGGCGATCCGCTCGCACAGATCGAGGCGCATATCGATTTCTCGGCGCTGGCGCGCGCCAGCGACCAAGTGGCGCCGCGGCTGGTGAGCGCGCAAGGCGGCCGGCCGCCATTTCCGAGCGAGACGATGGTGCGCATTCCGGTGTTCAAACGGTTGTACAACCTGTCGGACGCGCAGACGGAATATCAACTGCTCGATCGGATGAGCTATCAGCGCTTCTGCGCCCTGCTGAGCGCCACGAACATACCCGACCGCACGACGATCTGGACGTTCGAGAATCGCATCGGTGAAGTCGGCGCCCGTGGCGGCCAGATCATCGACGCAACCCTGGTTCCCGCGCCGCGCCAGCATCTGAGCGGCGAGGAACGCGCGATGGTCGAAGAAGGCGCGATGCCGGCAATGTGGGGCCCGGCCAAGCGTCGGCAGAAGGACACGGACGCGAGCTGGACGAAGCAGCACGGCAAAAGCCATTTCGGCTACAAACTCTCGATCAGTGTCGACCGTCGCTACAAGGTGATCCCCTGCATCCAGATCGGTAGTGCGAGCACGCACGACAGCCAGCACTTCGAAGCGGTGCTCGATCCGAACAACACGAGCCGCGACGTGTATGCCCATCGCGCTTACCCATCGTGGGTGCGCAGCGAGCAGCTACGCGAGGCATAGCCCGGGATGCTTACGCCATTCTGACCGGACCGAAGCGCAGATGAAAACATGACGAAATATTAATCCGCGTCAACGTAATAGCACTAAAAAACCCTCTGTGAATATTTTCGGCGCAGAGTGCGTGGCACATAGCGTCTCAGAAGATCCTGCTCATGTTCCGCACCGTTACCGTTTCATCGCCCGCGATGCCCAGCCTGTTGGGCGCACAGGCTTTCGAATTCATGAGCATGAGTGGTGCGGAGAGACTGGGCGAATTATT
>JAVBKC010000045.1:0-9799 GCA_031554255.1 Niveibacterium sp. | reverse complement strand
CGTCGATACGCTCGCTCGAAATCCAGCCGCTGTTCGCCGATGATCAGGCGGCGGTCGCAGTCGACGTACGCATCGTCATCGGTCGCACGCCGAGCGATGCGGGCCGCTACGAACACATGGCGATCCACCCGTATCCGTCGCAGCTCGTGCGCCGGATCAATCTGCGCGACGGCGCGGCGGTGACGGTGCGTCCCATCATGCCCGAGGACGCCGATCTCGTGCAGGCCTTCGTGCGCAGGCTCTCGCCCGAGACCAAATACTTCCGCTTCATGAGCGCACTGCGCGAGCTGCCGCCCTCGATGCTCGCCAAGCTTACCCAGATCGACTACGACCGCGAGATGGCCTTTATTGCGACCGTCACGCGCGACGGCGACGAGTACCAGCTTGGCGTCTGCCGCTACGCAGTCAACCCCGACGGCCACTCCTGCGAATTCGCAATCGTCGTATCGGACGAAAGAAAAGGCTCCGGGCTAGCGCAACAACTGATGGAGATCCTGACGCTCACGGCCAAGGAGCGCGGGCTCAAGGAAATGAAAGGTATTTTTCTGACGAGCAACGACCGCATGATCCAGTTCATCGAGCGCTTCGGCTTCGTGCTGCGAACCGACCCAGACGACAACACGATCAAGAACGGTAGTCTGGATATTCAGGCTTATCAGCCACGCTTCGGGAGCAGCACTTGACCCCCGAACCCATCCGCTGCGGCTGGGTAACGACCGACCCGCTCTATCTTGCCTACCACGACCACGAATGGGGCATCGCGCCGGCGCATGAACACGCCTGGTTTGAATGCCTGATTCTCGAAGGCGCGCAAGCCGGGCTGTCGTGGCTCACGATCCTTAAAAAACGCGAGAACTACCGCCGCGTTTTTAGAGGCTTCGACCCGGAAAAAATCGCCTGTTTCAACGAGACCGATGTCCAGCGCCTGCTCGCCGATCCGGGCATCGTGCGCCATCGCGGCAAGATAGAGGCCACGATCTCGAACGCGCGCGCCTGGCTGGCCCTGCGCGCGCAACACGGCGATCCGGTCGCCTGGCTGTACGCGCAAACCGGCGAAGCGCCCGGCCGCAACAACCGCTGGGCGTCGCTCGCCGACGTACCGGCCAGCACCCCGGCATCAGAGCGACTCTCGAAGGCGCTCAAGAAAGCCGGCTTTCGCTTCGTTGGCAGCACGACCTGCTACGCTTTCATGCAGGCAACCGGCATGGTGGGCGACCATCTGGAAAATTGCTTTTGCAACTCCACCGCTCCACAGAACGCGCCTCAACAAACGTAGCGTCAAAAAAGGCGCACGCGCAAAGCGTACGCGATCCGACTACGCCAACAATAGATTCCATGACAAACCCAATCGACCCCATCCAATTCAATGGCCTGCCGGCAGTACGGCTCAGCACTCCGAATGGCGCGCAGGCCACCGTTCTGCTTCACGGCGCCCAGGTCGTAAGCTGGATTCCCGCCGGCGCCGAAGAACGGCTCTATCTATCCAACAAAGCAAAATTTGCAGCGGGCACGGCGGTGCGCGGCGGCATTCCGATCTGCTTTCCGCAGTTCGCGGCGCACGGTCCGCTGCCCCGCCACGGCTTCGCACGCACGAGCGCATGGGAACTTGTCGAAGCGCGCGGCGGCGACGACTTCGCCACCGCCACGCTCAAGTTCGAAGATAACGATCAAACGCGCCAAATCTGGCCGCACGCCTTCGAAGCCGAGCTGACCGTACTGGTGACCGGCAAGCGGCTCGATATCGAATTCGGCGTGCGCAATAGAGGCGAGGCCGTGCTGAGTTTTACCTGTGCGCTGCACACCTATCTGCGCACGCACGAAGTCGAGCATGCACAGCTCGAAGGTCTGCGCGGCCTGCGTTATCTCGACTCGACCAAAGGCAGCGAACACCTCGAAACCGGCACGGAAATCTCGGTCGAGGACGAAATCGACCGCATCTATTTCAATGCAAAACGACCGCTGCTATTGCGCGAACCGCGTCGCGCGCTCGGTATTTCCGCGCAAGGGCTGCCCGATGTCGTCGTCTGGAACCCCTGGGAACAGCTCACAGCGAAGATGCCCGACATGCCGGCCAACGGTTTTCGCCATATGCTCTGCGTCGAAGCCGCCGCAGTCGGTACGCCCATCGAACTCGCGGCAGGTGCCGAATGGTGGGGTCGGCAGAGTTTCGTCGCGCTTTAACATGCCATGAAAATGCAAGACCCCTGCGCGATGGCGTATTCGATGCGTCTTACGATTAATGAGCGCTTCGAAAAACCCCGGTTTCTAAGCGGCACAAGGCCGGACGTAAAAAATTGCGACGCTGCATATATTTGATATGTAAGGAGTAACTTTTTGCGAGCAACGCAGTATCGCGACGAAAGCGGGAGTTTTTCGAGGTGCGCCTTACTCTGTCGATTTTCACATAGCTTGATCTGACGCAGCACAACCCAGCGCATCGGCCAGTATACCGACGGCAAAAGAATGCGTTTTTTCTCGCCCGGACGTATTTCCGGATTGGCTGGAGTCTGTCATGCCTCGTCTGCATTTGCCCGAACTTGCCAGGAATTGGCGTGAGATGCTCGATGGTTTTTCCGCCGATGTCCGCTCGGCGGTACGTCAGTTGGCCTCGCAACACGGTCAGGAGCTGGCGACCCACTTTTATGAGCACATGCTGCAGGACGAAGCCGCATCGCGGCTGATTTCGCACGATCAGGTCAAAACCCGCCTGCATAGTGCAATGGTGCGGTGGATCGCCAATCTTTTTACCGTCGAACCCGGCGACGATCTACTGCCGCTCATCGACCATCAGGCAAAGATCGGCGAAGGCCATGCGCGTATCGATGTGCCGGTGTATTTGGTGCTGCGCGGCGCAGGCCAATTGAAGATCAGGTTTGCTGCGCTTTTGCAGGAATCGTCGACGCTGGACGTCGAATCGCGCTTCGAGGCGCTACGACTCATATCGCAAGCGATCGATCAGGCAATGGAAATAATGAGCCAGGCCTACGGTAAATCGCACGACCGCAATTCGCGCGCCGACGAAGCCTATCGATTATTTTCGGTCATCCAGAACGCAGCGGCGGAGCAGGAGCGTCAGCGCGCTGCTCTACTGGACTGGGAAAACCTGATGATGTTCGAGCTGGCGATCAACCCCGAAGTAACCGGTCTGCCTCAAATCCAGGCTTCGGAATTCGGACTATGGTTTCGCCACAAAGGCTCGCATATTTTCGAAGGCGTGCTCGAAGCCGGCATCATTTTGCAGGCAATGAAAGATATCGACGCAATCATCCTGCCCGGCTTTATCCGCTTGCGTGACGCGGCGTTCGAGATGCGCGTGCTGCAATTACGCAAGCTACGCGAGCAAACCAGCAATATCGCGCTCAATCTGGAAACGCTTTTCAAACAGAGCAGCGAACTGGAATCTGGCCGCGACGTACTCACGCGCCTTTTGAATCGCAAATTTTTGCCGGTGGTGTTGAGCAAGGAAGTCAAGTTTGCTTGCGAGCGCGGCAGCTATTTTGCGGTACTCGCCGTCGATATCGATTATTTCAAACGGATCAACGATACCTACGGACACGATGCTGGCGACATGGTATTGCAGCAGTTGGGCGCCATGTTGATCGAATCGAGCCGGGGCGGCGATTACACATTCAGGCTCGGCGGCGAAGAGTTCTTGATGGTCCTCGTCGATGTCACCGCCGACAGTGCATTGAAAGTGGCCGAAAAGCTGCGACAAAAAATCGAGGAAGCAGTTTTCAATTTACCCGGCGAACGTACGCTCAAGCTGAGTATCAGCGTGGGCGCGGCGCTCAACGACGGCCACCCGGATTATCAACGCACGCTCAATCAAGCCGACGAGGCGCTGTATCGGGCCAAACACAATGGCCGTAATCGCGTGGAAACCGCACCATTTTAGAAGATACCCTCATGACGCAAGCCATCGAACACATCCGTTTCGAGGACCAGCCCGCCGTGCGCCTCCATACGCCGGACGGCGCCCAGGCCATCGTCCTCTTGCACGGCGCCCATGTCGTAAGCTGGATTCCCGCCGGCGAAGAGGAATGGCTCTACCTGTCCGAAAAATCCGCCTACGGCCCCGGCGCGGCAATTCGCGGCGGCATTCCGGTCTGCTTCCCGCAATACGGCACGCGCGGCCCGCTGCCGAACCATGGCTTCGCGCGCACGCGCGAGTGGGCGATTGCCGACTCGCAGAGCGGCGACGATTTCGCCGCCATCGCGCTAAAACTCGCCGACGACGAGGCGACGCGCCAGTCGGCCTGGCCGCACCCATTCGAGGCCGTGCTCGAAGTCCGTCTATCAGACCGCCGTCTCGATCTCGAAATGCGCGTCCGCAATCCGGGCCAAACGCCGTTCCGCTTCACGTTTGCGCTGCACAGCTACCAGCGCGTGCGCGACATCGCCGGAATACGCGTGGAAGGTCTGGCGGGCCTGCGCTACTTCGATGCGCTCAAGGGCGAAGACGCACAGGAGCGCGCCGCGGAACTCGTCATCGCGCAAGAGACCAACCGGGTCTATTTCGATGCCAGCGGCCCACGCCGCCTGCTTGAAGCACATCGCGCACTCGAAATTCGCGCGGAGAACCTACCCGATGTCATCGTCTGGAATCCGTGGGAAAAGACCGCAGCGGCCATCGCCGACCTGCCCGACCAAGACTACCGCCATATGATCTGCGTCGAGGCCGCAGCGGTCGACACCCCGATAGAACTGGGCGCAGGCGGCGAGTGGCGCGGGCGGCAAAGCTTTATTTGTATTGATCCGGACTAAAAAGCGGGGGCCTCGCCAATACCGAGGCATGCTGCAATGTGTCCTCAGGCGGACGGGTTTGCAGGCAGGCTGACGCTAAACACGCTTCCCTGCCCAAGCTGGCTCGCAACGCTTATGTCACCGCGATGAAGATTGACGATACGTTTGGCCAAATACAAGCCAAGCCCCGCCCCCGGCTTGCCTTGCGCCGCGCGCCCGCGGAAAAAACGATCGAACACCCGTGGCAACTCATCCGGCGCGATGCCTTCGCCGTGGTCGATAACCTTTATCGTTATACCCATCTCGTTATACAGAACTCAACGAATCCTCCCGGAGCGCCAGAATCATGGAGGCAGCGTCCATGGTTCGTTGCATGCCGATCCAGATCGTCTTGGCGCCGGGTTCGCCGTCGCTTTTGCGCCCAAGAAAGCCACCCAGAGTGGCCACTTGGCGAATCATCTGATTGAGCGTAACCGGTGCTTTTGGAGGGGCCTTTTTCGCAGGGCTATCGCACCTACTTAGCATATTTCGTGCGCAATAATTTCCCACAGCCCCCTGCGTAGCGCCAGAAGAGTAGCTTGTTGCCATTTTGGGCGTGCGATGGAAAATGCTCAGGTAATCCCGCTGTCCGAGGTTTTCGTGACGGTGGCCGATCCCCATAGCGCACGCCATGTGCGACATGGTCTGGCCGAACTGCTGACCGTAGCGGTGTGTGGCGTGCTGTGTCGGGCAGACGACTTCTTGGAGATCGAAGCCTGGGCCAACGAAAGCCTGGACTGGCTGCGCAGCTTTCTGGTGCTCAAGAACGGCATCCCTTCGCATGACACCTTCGCGCGGGTGTTCGCCTTGCTCGACCCTCGTGAATTCGAGTCCGCCTTCCGGCGCTGGGCCGGGATGCTCATTCCCAGCCTTGCAGCGGGACAGGTTGTTGCTATCGATGGCAAGAGCCGCCGGCGCACGACCCTGAAGGCCGATCACAGCCCACTTCATCTAGTCAGTGCTTTTGCCGCAGGGATCGGGCTCGTGCTCGGACAGACCGCCACCGATAAGAAGTCCAACGAAATCACCGCTACCCCTCAACTGTTGTCCGTCCTGGCGCTGGAAGGTTGCACCGTTACCATCGACGCCACGGGCACGCAGACGCGCATCGCCAGCGCCATTCGCGCTCGGCGGGCCCACTATGTGCTGTGCGTCAAAGACAATCACCCAAAGCTGGCTGACTCGATTCTGCTGGCGCAAGCCGGCGTAGGCGCCCCTCTGGAGGCGGTGAGTCATTCGCAGACCATCACGACAGGGCACGGACGCACCGAAGTGCGTCGCTGCTGGGCCTTCGATGCCGTGGATCGGCTCTACAAAGCCGAGCAATGGCAGGATTTGGCCAGCTTTGCCATCGTCGAGCGCGAGCGTACCGTGGGCGGGCGCACCAGTACGGAACGCCGTTACTACTTGAGCAGCCTGGCGGCCGATGCCCAGCGCATCGCGCAGGTCGTGCGCAGTCATTGGGAGGTGGAAAATCGGTTGCACTGGTGTTTGGACGTTCAGTTCAATGAAGATCAGTCCACAGTGCGCACCGGTTTTGCCGCCAACAATCTGGCCTTCGTGCGTCATATTCCTGGCGGCAACTTCCCCAAACTATCGGGCTGAGTTGCTGGGGCTCCAGTTATGACATGTCGGTGCGATAGCCCTGCGCAAGGCCCCCGCATTCTTTTTCGTGTCGCCGAAGACAAAACCCGTCCCGCCTTGAGCAGTAACGAAGGACGTCAGTCGTAATATACATTCATATATTACGGTTACAAAAAAATAAAACCAGGAAAACTTGATTTCCGTCAAGCGATGCTTTCGATGGCCGCCCATCACCTGGAAAACCTTCCAAAACCACGCCAATGCTAGAATGCGCCGTTTTTCCGAGCGCTTTGTCGGATGCACGAAAGCCCGCTGGCCATGTCGGCCACTCCCCGTTCCGGCATCAATCGTTTGGCACTGCGCTGGCTTCCCTTCGTTGCGCTGTGCGCGGCCGCCGCATGGGTTTTCGCGCGGCATGCCGACCAGGATCTTTTCCTTGCGCTCAACCAGTGGGCGCGCACGCTGCCCGAACCGCTTTGGTCCTCGCTCACGATTCTCGGCACCGGCGCCTGCGCCTATGCCTTGCTCGCGTTCTCGCTGATCGGCGCGCCGCGCCTGATGGCGGCGGCTTTGATGACGGGCGCTTTCGCAGGCGTCTATACGCATGCACTCAAGCGGATCGCCCAAACGGCACGTCCGGCCGGCGTGTTCCCCGCCGAGCAGATCCATGTGATCGGCGAAACACTGACGCACAATTCGTTTCCCTCCGGCCATTCGGCCACGGCCTTCGCGTTCGCGGCGCTGCTTACATTCTATGTCGCACGTCCGGGGCGTATGGCACTCTTGGCACTTCCGCTCGCCGCGCTCGTCGCGCTCTCGCGCATCGCAGTCGGCGCACATTGGCCGCTCGATGTGCTCGCCGGCGCGGCGGGCGGCTGGGTCTGCGGCATGGCTGGCGAAGCCTTGTCGCGGCGCTGGAGCGTCTGGGCGCAAAAACCCTGGCGCATCGCCTTTGCGCTCGCGATGCTCGCGCTCGCGCTCGGACTG
This sequence comes from Niveibacterium sp., assembly GCA_031554255.1. Taxonomy (GTDB): domain Bacteria; phylum Pseudomonadota; class Gammaproteobacteria; order Burkholderiales; family Rhodocyclaceae; genus Niveibacterium. Next base: position 2,446 of record JAVBKC010000045.1, on the reverse strand, counting down.
GCGCTCAGCGAGCTGGGCTATCCGCAGGCAGGGCCGCTGCAATGGACGCTTGCCGCCTTCGCCCTCGCTGGCGGCGCAGTCGCGCTGCGTCATGCGCTCGCACTGCGGGCGGCGTCATGATCAAGCGCGCGCTCGCCCTGCTGATCTCGGTCGCGCTGCTCGCCTGGCTCGCACATAGCGGCGACTGGCGCGGCGTCGGCGCGCGGCTCGCGGCGCTGCCCTTGACGCCGCTAATCGCGGCGCTAAGCGGGCTTTTCATCAGCTACGCGCTGCGCGCCGCGCGCATGCAGGATGAGTTCCGCGACATTGCGGGCGGGCATTTCTGGGCCATGGCGCGCGTCACGACAGCCCACAATGCGGCGATCAACGTGTTGCCGATGCGTAGCGGCGAATTCGCGCTGCCGCTTCTGCTCCAGCGCGAATTCGGCGTGCCGCTGGGCCGCGCGATGGTTTCGCTGCTCTGGCTGCGCATGCAGGATGCATTCGTCGTGCTGTTGCTCGCGGCCTGGATCTGGCCCGGCGTGCCGCTTGGGTTGCGGGTTTGCTGGAGCCTTGGCGTGCTCGCCGCCGCCTGGGCGGTGCCGGCTTGGGCGCGCAGCCATCCCGCCATAGTCCCCGGCGTAACCGGCTGGCGCGCCAAGCTCGCCCGCGTGCGCGCGGCGCTCGCTCACAGCACGCGCGGCGCCTGGCGCAGTTGGGGCTGGACGCTGGCGAACTGGAGCGTCAAGCTGACGGCTCAGGCGCTGCTGCTCGCCGCTTTGCTCGCGAGCAGCAGCGAATTTTCGGTCGCCGGCGTGCTCGGTGGCGAACTTGTCGCGATCCTGCCGGTGCAGGGCGTGGCGGGGTTCGGCACCTACGAAGCCGGCGTCGCCGCCGCGCTCGCGCCACACGGTTTTATCCTGTCGGCCGGCTTGCAGGCAGCGCTGGCGCTGCACTTAGTCATCATTGCCTCGGCGGTCGTCGCCGGCGCGGCGGGTTTCGCCCTCCTGCCGACGGGCCCCGCCTCTTCCTCGAACGGAAAACAGTCATGAACGAAATCGCCCCCGCCCCGCAAGCCGCCATCGCGCCGCCGCACCGCTTGTCGGTCGTGGTCCCGATGTACAACGAGGCCGACAACGTCGAGCCGCTCGTCAAACGGGTGCACGAGGCGCTTTCCGACTATCCGCATCCGTGGGAACTCGTGCTCGTCGACGATGGCAGCGCCGACGGCACACCGGCCGAACTCGCGCGCGCCGCACGCCATTACGGCCCGCATGTGCGCGTCATTTCTCTGATGCGCAACTTCAAGCAGACGGCGGCGATGCAGGCCGGCGTCGATGCCGCGCGCGGCGATGTCATCGTGACGATGGACGGCGACTTGCAGAACGATCCCATCGACATTCCGCGCCTGGTCACGCGCCTCCTGACCGAAGATCTCGATCTGGTCGCCGGCTGGCGCAAGAACCGCAAGGATGCGATGGTCATGCGCAAGATTCCGTCGCGGATCGCCAACCGCCTGATCGCGCGCATCACCGGTGTGAAGCTCAACGATTACGGGTGCAGCCTCAAGGCTTTTCGCGCGGACGTGATCAAGAACGTGCGGCTCTACGGCGAAATGCACCGCTTCATCCCGGCCTGGCTTGCCACCATAACGACGCCACGGCGCATCGCCGAGGAAGTCGTGAGCCACCACGCGCGCCAGTTCGGCCAGAGCAAATACGGCATCTCGCGGACCTTCCGCGTGATCCTCGATCTGATTTCGGTTTTCTTCTTCATGCGTTACCGCGCGCGGCCGGGCCATTTCTTCGGCGGCATCGGGCTCGGGCTCGGCATGATCGGCATGCTGATTCTTGCCTGGCTCGCCGGGCTCAAGCTCTTCACGGGCGCGGCCATCGGCGGCCGGCCGCTGCTCTTGCTCGGCTTTTTCTGCGTAATCGGCGCCTTCCAGTTCATCTCGACCGGCGTGCTCGCCGAAACGCTGGCGCGGATCTACTTCGAATCGGGCGCAGCCTCGCAATATCGCGTACGCAATCCCATTGATCCCGCCGACGACGCATCCTGGCATGCACCGGGTCAGCTCTCAGCATGAAACTGGGCCTTGCCGATACGCGGCCGAGCCCGCGCGAACTGTTCCTGCTCGCGCTCATCCCCGCGATCCTGTTGCTGCTCAACCTCGGCGCCGCGCCGCTCTTCGACGTTGACGAAGGCGCGTTCTCGGAGGCCACGCGCGAGATGTTCGCGCGCGGCGACTTCGTTTCGACCTGGCTCAACGGCGAACCGCGCTTCGACAAGCCCATTCTGATCTATTGGTTGCAGGCTGCGGTGTTCTGGGTTTTCGGCGCAAGCGAATGGAGCTTTCGCCTGCCCTCGGCGTTAGCCGCGCTGGCCTGGAGCGTCGCAATCGGCCGTTTCGCCTGGCCACGCTTCGGCCGCGAGGCGGGCCAACTCGCCGTACACGCCGCCGATC
>JAVBKC010000063.1:0-16673 GCA_031554255.1 Niveibacterium sp. | reverse complement strand
CGCCGCAATCCCGACCTGAAGTGGCGGCAGACGCCGGAAGCGCTCGTCGAACTGGCGCAAAAGCAGGCGGCCATCCTCGCCGCCGCCGCAAAATTGCTCAAACCTGGTGGCCGGCTCGTCTATGCGACCTGCAGCTTCCTCGACGAAGAGAACGAAGCGATTGTCGCGGCCTTCCTGGCGGCGCATCCCACGTTCAAGTCGCTGAACGCACAGACTTTGCTTGCCGATCAGGACATTAATATCGCGTGCGGCGAACGCCTGCGGCTCGATCCGCTGCAACACGCTACCGACGGTTTCTTCGCGGCGGTGTTGGAGCGTGCCTGATGGGAGATAACGGTTTCAACGCGCTTTTCGAGGATATTTCCGCACTATTCCTCGCCCTGCAACGACCGGCCAACCTGATTCAGTTCGCCGTGGTGGTGGTCGCCTTCGCGCTTGGCGGGTTCATCACGAAGCGTCTGATGAATGCGACCGACGAAGCGAGCGCGCGCGGTCGCTTCGTGCGCGCGCTCGCGCTGCCGCTTGCGGTGATGATCCTGCTCGAACTCGGGCGCGCGATCCTGCGCCGCTCGGGCGTCAACACCCTCGCGCTTTCGGTGGCGGTCGAACTGGCCTTCGCGGCCTGCCTCTTACGCCTGATCGGCCTCATCCTGCGGCGCGTATTCCCCGGCAAAGCCTGGCTCAGGGTCGCCGAGCGCTATATCTCGACAATAGTCTGGATCATCGTCGCCCTCGATCAGGTCGGCCTTTTGCAAGATCTGATCGCCTGGATGGATGAGCTGCGCGTGCACATCGGCAAGCAGCAGGTTTCGCTCTGGGTACTGATCCAGGGCGTGCTGACGATAGGCGCGACGATGATAGGCGCGATCTGGCTCTCCGACATGATCGAGGACCGGCTGCACGCGGCGCAGAACATGGATTCGTCCGTGCGCGCCGTACTCGTGCGCGTGATCAAGGCGCTCCTGACCTTCCTCGGGCTGTTGATTTCGATGTCGCTCGTCGGGCTCGACTTCACGGCGCTATCGGTCTTTTCCGGCGCGCTCGGTATCGGCCTCGGTTTCGGCCTGCAAAAGATCGCGAGCAACTACGTCGCCGGTTTCATCATCCTGCTCGACCGCTCGATCCGCATCGGTAACATGATCAGTGTGGGTAACGAGCGCGGCGAGGTGCAGGAAATCACCACGCGCTACACGGTGCTGAAAACGCTGGGCGGCATCAACATCATCGTGCCGAACGAAACCCTGATCGGCTCCATCGTCCAGAACGAAACCTTCCTCGATCCGAACGTCTCGCTCACGATCCGCGTCCAGGTTGCATACAGCGCCGACATCGAACGCGCGCTCGAAGTGTTGCGCGACTGCGCGCTCGTACACGAACGCGTGCTGGCCGAACCGGCACCGTTCGCGTCGCTCGCCAACTTCGGCGAAAGCGGCGTCGACCTCGACCTGGGGTTCTGGCTCCACGATCCGCGCCAGGGCTCCGGCGGCGTGCGTTCGGCGATCAACCGCGAGATCTGGCGGCGCTTCAACGAGGAGGGAATTCAGTTCCCATTCCCGCAGCGCGAAATCCGCATCCTCAATCAAAGCCTGCCGGCCGCCGCGCCCGAGACGCACGAATTCGCGAAATAAATCCCTGTCTGCACAGAACTTGCGTTGCGCAGTGGCGTCGAACGGGCGTTTGTGCATTTGCCCCGCGACTCGATTACACTTGCGCCCCGCCCCGATTCCCGCATGCTGCGGGAACGGGCGCTGTGCGGATTTCAGGAGACTTCAAGCGATGGTTTTATCCGGTTTCGTCGATCTGCCCTGGTGGGGCTACATCCTTGTGGCGCTCGGGCTGACCCATGTCACGATCGCTTCTGTGACGATCTTCCTGCATCGCCACCAGGCGCACCGGGCACTCGATCTGCATCCTGTTCCGAGCCATTTCTTCCGTTTCTGGCTGTGGCTCACGACCGGCATGGTCACCAAGGAATGGACCGCGATCCACCGCAAGCACCATGCCAAGTGTGAAACCGAGGAAGACCCGCACAGCCCGCAGACGCGCGGCTTGCGCAAGGTGCTCTGGCAGGGCGCGGAGCTTTATCAGGCCGAGGCGAAGAACGCCGAGACGCTTGCCAAGTACGGCCACGGTACGCCCGACGACTGGTTCGAACGCAATATCTACCGCCATTCGGTCTGCGGCATCGTCCTGATGCTGACGATCGACGTGTTGCTGTTCGGTTTCCTCGGTTTTTCGATCTGGGCCGTGCAGATGGCCTGGATACCGATCTGGGCCGCCGGCGTGATCAACGGTATCGGGCACTATTGGGGCTACCGCAACTACGACTGCGCCGACGCTTCGCGCAACATCGTGCCCTGGGGCATCCTGATCGGCGGCGAGGAACTGCACAACAACCACCACAGCTTCGCCACCTCGGCCAAGCTGTCGGCCAAATGGTACGAATTCGACATCGGCTGGCTGTACATCCGCATCCTTGCCATGCTGGGCATGGCTAAGGTCAGGAAAACGATCCCGCGGCCGAAGTTCGGCGAAGCCAGGAAAGTCGTCGATTTCGACATGCTGCAAGCCATCGTGACCCATCGCTACGACGTGATGCGGCGCTACGCCGTGAGCCTCAAGAGCATCTACAGCGAGGAAATCGCACGTCTCGCGCAGAGCCACGGCCCGAAGTTCGAGCTTGTCGAATTTCGCCGCTGGCTCAATACCGAACGCGCCGCGTGCGTGTCCGCGCTGCAACACCCATTCGAGACCGCGCTGAACGCAAGTCCGCGTCTGGCCAAAATCGAAGCGATGAAGCAGGAACTCGCCGGACTCTGGGCGCGCTCCTCGGCATCGCGCGAACAACTCGTGAGCAATCTGCAAGACTGGTGCGCGCGCGCCGAGGCCAGCGGCATACGGCAGCTTGAGGAATTCTCGCGAAGCTTGCGCCGTTACGCGTAAAAAATTTCGACACCCTGAACGGGCGCCGGAAATCCGGCGCCCGTTATTTTTTCTCAGCGCTCGGTTTGTGCGTCGAAAAGCGCTTCGGGCGTATCGACATCGCGCAGGATGCCCGGATCGTCGAGCGCGAGTTCGACTCGCCCTGGCGCCGAGCCAACGATGCGCCGCGCGCCTTCGTCGCCCGTAAGATTTGTCAGCGCCTGCCGCCATTCGGCCGCGAAGCCGACCGGATGGCCACGCTGGCCATTGAAGCACGGCACGACAAGCGAAGCGCCGCCGCGCAGCGTTTCGGCGACCGCTGCCACGCTTGCCGGGCGGATCCACGGCATATCCGCGAGCGCGATCAGCCAGCCGGGTGCGCTGGCCGTTGCCGCAACGCCGGCCGCAATCGTGTGGCCCATACCGAGCTGCGCAAATTCTGCTTCGACCACGCGCGTGCCGTCCGCCGCGAGCAGTTCCGCCAGCGCGCTTTGCCCGCTGCGCACGATGGCGACGACGGGGAGCCCGCTCGCACGCAGTGCTTGCAGCGCGGCGAGCGCGAGCGGGGTGCCGTCGGGCAGCTTCGCGCACAGTTTGTCGCCGCCAAAGCGGCGGCCGAAGCCTGCCGCCAGCAGCACGACGACGGGATCGCTCATGCGAGTTTGAATGGCAGCCTGTAGAGCCGCTTGCCGGTGGCTTGCGCAATCGCGTTCGCAACCGCCGGTGCGATGACTGGCGTGGCGGGTTCGCCGACGCCGGTCGGCGGCGCGGCCGAGGCCACGATGTGCACGTCGACCTTGGGCATTTCGTCGATACGCAAGGGCATGTAATCGTGGAAGTTCGACTGCTGCACCTGGCCGTCGACGATCGTGATCGCGCCATGCAGCGCGGCCGAGAGCCCGTAGCCGAGGCCGCCTTCCATCTGCGCGCGGATTACATCCGGGTTGATCGCGATGCCGCAGTCGACGCCCACGACGACGCGTTCGACGTGGATGCTGCCGTCGTTGCCGAGTCTGACGTCGGCAATCTGGGCCACGACGGTATTGAAGGCTTCGTGTACCGCCACGCCGCGCGCAATTCCAGCGCTTGGTGTGCCCCAGCCCGCATGCTCGGCCGCGAGCTTGAGCGCGGCAAGATGGCGCGGTTTGCCGGCGAGCAGTTCGAGCCGCCAGGCGAGCGGGTCCTTGCCTGTCGCGAGTGCGATTTCGTCGAGAAAAGTCTCGCTCGAATAGGCCGTATGCGTCGATCCGACCGAGCGCCACCACTGGACCGGCACCGGCACTGTCGTCGTATGCAGATCGACGCTGAGGTTCGGGATCGCGTAGGGCAGGTTGGCCGCGCCCTCGACCGAGGTGGGGTCGATACCGCTCTTGACCATTGCGCCTTCGAACGGCGTGCCCTTGAGGATGGATTGGCCGACGATGCGGTGCTGCCACGCAACGAGTTTGCCGGCAGCATCGACGCCCGCGCGCAGCCGGTGCAGGTAAAGCGGCCGATACCAGCCTGCGCGCGTGTCGTCCTCGCGGCTCCAGACCAGCTTCACCGGCCGTCCGGCCAGCTTGCCGCCGGCGAGTGCCTTGGCGATGAAGGCGGTTTCCTTGAGATAGTCCGAGCCCGGATTCGCGCGCCGGCCGAAGCTGCCGCCGGCATAGAGCATATTGAGCTTCACCTGTTCGGGTTTGAGGCCGAAGATGCCCGCGATCACTGCTTGGTCCACAGTTTGGAATTGCTCGCCGTTCCAGACCTCGCACTGGTCGGCGCCGAGCTGTATCACGCAGTTCAAGGGTTCCATCGCGGCGTGGGCGAGGTAGGGAAATACGTATTCGGCCTCGAACACCTTTGCTGCCGAGGCAAGCGCGGCTTCCACGTTGCCGTCCTGGCGGGCCGAAGTCCCCGGCTGTTGGGCGAGCTTGCGGTAGTCGGCGATTAAATCTTCCGTGTTGCCGCGCCAGGCATGGCTTTCGTCCCAATCGATCTTGAGTTTTTCGCGCGCCTGATGAGCCGACCAATAATCGCGCGCAAGCACGGCCACGCCCGAGGGGATCGCCACGACATCGAATACGCCGGGCATCCGGCGCGCGGCGGCGGCATCGAAACCTCTTACGCTGGCAAGAAAGCGCGGCGGATGCGCAACGACGGCGACGATCATGCCCGGCAGTTGAATATCCTGCGTATAAATCGCGCTGCCGTTGGTCTTGGCTTTCGAATCGACGCGCGGTACATGTTTGCCGATCAGGCGGAACTGTTTGGCCGATTTGAGCTTGGGCTCGGCCGGCACGTTTTCGGACGCTGCCGCAAGCGCGAATTCGCCGAAGCTGGCGTGCCTGCCGCTTGCCGCGTGGCGCATGACGCCTTGCTCGACCTCGATGGCGTCGGCATCGACTTGCCATGCGCGCGCAGCCGCGGAAACCAGCATCGCGCGCGCCGAAGCGCCGGCGCGGCGCATCTGTTCGTAAGCGTTTGCCATTGCGTTGCTGCCGCCCGTACCCTGCGCCTTGCCCCAGAACAGGTTGTTGTACTTGGCGGCATCGGCCGGCGCGCCGGCCACGCGCACCATGCCCCAATCGGCGTCCATTTCTTCCGCGACGAGCGTGGCAAGCCCGGTGTGGCTGCCCTGGCCCATCTCCAGATGCTTGGCCAGCACCGTGATGGTGCCGTCGGTGGCCACGCTCACGAAGGCGTTCGCGATCAGCGCCTCGGCGCCGCTCTTCGGTTTGAGCGCGGCTGCCGCAGCGGGCATCCGGATGGCGAGCGTGAGTCCGGCTGCAGCCTGGACAAAGCGGCGGCGGCTGATGTTGGCAATTCCATAATCGATGTTCATGGCGCGCCTCAGGCACTCGCCAGATGATCGGCCGCCGCGTGAATCGCCGCGCGGATACGCACATAGGTGGCGCAGCGACACACGTTGCCGTTCATCGCAGCGTCGATTTCGGCGTCGGACGGCTTGGGGTTACCGGCGAGCAGCGCCGTGGCGCTCATGATCTGGCCCGACTGGCAGTAGCCGCACTGGACGACATCGAGTTCGTTCCAGGCTGCCTGCACGGCGCGCCCGGCGCGGCTTCCGGTAACGCCTTCTATCGTCGTGATCTGCTTGCCGATGGCGGTTTTGAGCGGCGTCGAACAACTGCGGACCGGTTGGCCGTCGAGCTGTACCGTGCAGGCGCCGCACAGCGCCATACCGCAGCCGAATTTCGTGCCGGTCAGACCCGCGCGGTCGCGCAGGGCCCACAGCAGCGGCATTTCGGGGTCGGCGTCGATACTGATTTTCTTGCCATTGACGAGCAGCGAGAGCATGCGTGTCTCCTGGTTGGGGCGACAGAATCAGAAGCGCGAGAAATCCGCTTTGCGTTTTTCGATGAAGGCGGCAAAGGCTTCCGTGGCTTCGGCCGATCGCAGCAGAGCGCTAAATTGCGCGGCTTCGGCGGCGATTGCGTCGCGCGTGGCCTGAAGACTTCCACTGTAGATCAGGCGTCGCGTTGCGCGCAGCGCAGCGGGTGGTTTGGCGGCGAGTTTTTGCGCCAGGGCCAGCGCCTCAGTAAAGACGTTCTCGTTCGGCAACACGCGATTGACCAGCCCCGCCGCGAGTGCGGCCTTGGCGTCGAAGGCTTCGCCCAGCAGCAGCCATTCGCGCGCGCGCGCCGCGCCGACGCGTTGCGCGAGCAGCAGGCTTGCACCGCCTTCGACGCAGAGCCCGAGATTGACGAAGGGCAGGGCAAAACTTGTCTGTTCGCCGCACACTACGAAGTCGCAATGCAGGAGCAACGTCGTGCCGATGCCGACCGCCGGTCCGCAGACGGCGGCCAGCATGGGTTTGCCGATTTCGGTCAGGAGCGCGAGCAGGCGTATGACAGGTGCGTCGCTGTCGGTGGGCGGATTTTCGAGGAAATCGGCGATGTCGTTGCCGGCCGTGAAGGCCGATTCGCTGCCGGCGAATAAAATGCAGCGCACTGCCGCGTCGGCGTCGGCCTCGCGCAAGGCCGCGACGAGCGCCTCGTACATTGCATGCGTCAGCGCATTCTTCTTTTCCGGACGCAGGAAGCGGATCACGCGGACGCGGGCTAAGGTCTCTATTTGAATATATTCGCTCATGGTTTCTCGAAAAGGCCGTCGTAGCGCGGCAGCATAACGCCGTACGCATCGGTATTGAAAGCGTGGCCAAGGCCGTGCACTGGCGCGGCGCGCCTGTCTGTGCGATCTTCCCGGACTCTCGCAGGAAATAATGCAATGAAAGTTTTCGGATTTGCCGGTTACTCGGGTTCGGGCAAGACAAGCTTGATCGAAAACCTGATTCCTCTTCTCACCGGTCGCGGACTCCGTGTCTCGCTGATCAAGCATACGCACCACGGTTTCGACATCGACCGTCCGGGCAAGGACTCCTTCCGCTTTCGTGAGGCAGGCGCCGCCGAGGTGCTGCTCGCAGGCGGGCAGCGCTGGGCGTTGATGCACGAATTGCGCGACGAGGGCGAGCCTGTGCTTGCCGATCAGCTCGCACGGCTTGCGCCGGTGGATCTCGTGCTCGTCGAGGGTTTTCGCAATACGGACATCCCCAAGATCGAAGTCCACAGGCCCGCCGCCGGGCATCCGCTGCTGTTCGAGAAATTCCCCAACGTGATCGCCATCGCTTCTGACGCACCGCTTGCCTGCGCCTTGCCGCAGTTGGACCTTAACGACCCGGCAGCAATCGCGGCTTTTATTCTGGACAAATTGGAACTCACATGAACGCAGAGATGCTGTCGTTCGATGCTGCGCTCGCAAGCCTGCTCTCAGCCGTGCGCGCGCCGGTCGACGCCGAAACGATTGCCCTGGCGGCCGCGCGCGGCCGCATTCTGGCCGCACCGCTGGCTTCGACGCTGGATGTGCCGCCGCACGACAACTCGGCGATGGATGGCTACGCGCTGCGTTGCGCCGATCTCGCGGGCGGCGCGCCGCTCTGCGTGACGCAAAGGATTGCCGCCGGCACGGTCGGCGCCATGCTCGCGCCCGGCACGGCCGCGCGCATCTTCACCGGCGCGCCGGTGCCGCCTGGGTGCGATGCGGTTGTCAGGCAGGAGCGCTGCCGCGTCGAAGGCGACACGCTCTGGCTGGACGAGACGCCGCGCGTGGGGCAAAACATCCGGCGGCGCGGCGAGGATATTGCCGTGGGCAGCGCGATCCTCGGCGCCGGCCGGCGCATTTGTGCCGTCGATCAGGGGCTCGCAGCCTCGGTCGGCGTTGCGCAGCTCGCGGTGCGGCGGCGCTTGCGCGTGGCGGTTTTTTTCACCGGCGACGAACTTCAAATGCCTGGCGAGACGCTGCGTGCGGGCGCGATCTATAACTCGAACCGCTTTGTGCTCAATAGCCTGCTCGCCGCGCTCGGTTGCGAAGTGCAGGATCTGGGCATCGTCCGCGACACGCTCGCCGACACGGTAGCCGCGCTGCGGCGGGCCTCCGAAAACAATGACGTGATCATCACCTGTGGCGGCGTTTCGGTCGGCGAAGAGGATCATGTGAAGGAAGCCGTCATGAGCGAAGGCCGGCTCGACGTCTGGAAAATCGCGATCAAACCCGGCAAGCCACTGGCCTTCGGTCGCGTCCGCGATGCGGATTTCATCGGCCTGCCGGGCAATCCGGTTTCCAGCTTTGTAACCTTCCTGACGCTCGTGCGGCCCTTCCTGCTCGCCCGCATGGGCGCGCAGGACACACACTGGCGTGCGCAGTCGCTTGTGGCGAATTTCGACTGGCCACGTCCCGACGCCCGGCGCGAATTCCTGCGCGTGCGCATCGACGAGGCCGGGCGTGCGCAGCTTTATCCCAACCAGGGCGCGGGCGTCCTGAGTTCCTGCGCATGGGCCGAAGGACTGGTCGATAACCCGCCGGGGCAGGCGGTACGCGCGGGCGATACGGTGCGCTACCTGGCGTTCTCGGCGCTGGAGTGCTTTGCATGAAACTCGATGTGCTTTTCTTCGCCTCGCTGCGCGAAGCGCTCGGATGCAGCCACGAAAGCATCGAACTGCCGCCGCAAATCAATACAGTAGCGGCCTTGCGCGAATACCTCTGCGCGCGTGGCGATGTATGGCATGCGTTCCAACCGGCGCGAACCCTGCGCGCGGCCGTGAACCAGGAAATGGTTACGCCGCAGCATGCGCTCTGCGATGGCGACGAAGTGGCGTTCTTTCCGCCGGTAACCGGAGGCTGAGATGACGACCCCCACGCTCACTTCGTTCGCTGCCCCCCAAGGGGGCGCGCCCGTCTTGGGGCGGCCCGGCGGCGGGCTGGCCACCCCCACGCTCACTTCGTTCACTGCCCGGCGGAGGCCGAGATGACCGTTTCCGTACGCGAAACCGATTTCGACTGCGGCGCGGAAATTGCAGCCCTGGCGGGGGGAGCGGACGCTGGTGCGGTCGCGAGTTTTGTCGGATTCGTGCGCGGCGGCAGCGGCGAGAACGCAATCTCCGCCATGACGCTCGAACACTATCCGGGCATGACCGAGAAAGCGCTGGAAGCGATCGAAGGCGAAGCGCGCGCGCGCTGGCAATTGCTTGGCGTGACGATCATCCACCGCATCGGCCGCCTGCTTCCGGGCGAGCAGATCGTGCTCGTCGTCGTCGCCTCGCGGCATCGCGGCGAAGCCTTCGCCGCCTGCGAATTCATCATGGATTACCTCAAAACGCGCGCACCGTTCTGGAAGCGCGAAGACGGGCCGGACGGTGCGCGCTGGGTCGATGCGCGCGAATCGGACGACGCCGCGCGCGCACGTTGGGAATAGCCCTTTTTCATACCGGGGTCGGCGCCCATGAATCGGTGTCTTCGAATATCTCGAACTGACGCTCGGGCGCTTTAGGCAGCGTGCGTCCGGATATGCGTGCAAGACGCGCGCGGATTCTAGAGACTGCCGGTTGTGTAAAGCACCTTTTCGAGATACTTTGAATACAAGTATTCAAGCGGAGATTCTGACATGGCCACTTCAATCCGCCTCGCTCCTGAAATCGAGCAAAGGCTTGACTATCTTGCCTCGCACACCGGGCGCACCAAGGCTTACTACCTGCGAGAAATCATCGAGCAGGGTATTGATGAAATGGAGGACTACTACCTTGCCGCTGATGTGCGGGAACGTGTCCGCAAAGGGCAAGAACAGGTGCATTCCGCTGCTGACGTGAGGAAAGACCTTGGTCTGGACGATTGATTACGCTGATACGGCCAAAGGACAGCTTCGCAAGCTCGATAAGCAGACGGTGCGGCGCATTGTTGACTTCATGGACGAGCGCATCGCCGGACTTGAGAATCCACGCAGTACGGGCAAGGCATTGACCGGCCCGCTTGGCGGTTTCTGGCGCTACCGGGTGGGAGACTGTCGGGTGGTTTGTGACATTCAGGACGGCGCTTTGCGCGTACTCGTGGTGCAGATCGGCAACCAGCGCCAGATTTACCGATAAGGGCGCTTTACCCGAACGCCGCCGCCACGCGAGTAATTTCAATTGTTTGAGTCTAAGAAGTTGCCAGGATCGACGGCTGATGTGCGGTTGGCTTCCACGATAACTTTGATTATGAAAAATTCGCCCGCGACACGATGATCAACGACATCACCGAACACAACGGGTATTACTTCTATTGCTGGTAATTCACTTCGCCGGGCCATATAGCGGCCGGCAAAAAAACCATCATGAGTAAAACCACGACCAGCACTGCAACCGCTAATCTGATCGTCAGCCCGCACTGCGCTCAACCAGAGCGACGATGATGGCGAACAATTCCTCTTTGGCTTGATCCGCCGTGATTTCTGCGGTCGTGGCGGCGTAGGACAACGCCTCTGCTGCCCCCAGCATGGCCCACAGACCGGCGGTGGCAATCGCGCCGCCATGGGTGAAAGGGCTGAGCACCGCCCGGCATTTTTCGATGAATACCGTTTGGTAGTCGCGCTTGATTTTTTCCAACTCCGGCGAGCCAGTCAGCGCTGCGATGACGCCTGGTATTTCACGGCCCTGTCGCAGCACGCAATCGACATAGCACGACGCAATCAGTCTGGACCGCTCCTCCAGTGTCGGTTTGCTGGCCTCAAGCGCCGATTCGATCAGTCTATTCTGCCGTTCGTCGAACTCCTGATAAAGCACGGCAAACAGCCCGTTTCGTGTGCCGAAATGGTCATACACCACTGGTTTGGTGACGCCCGATTGTTCGGCAAGACGGCCCAGCGTCAACGCCTCGGTGCCTTCCTCGCGGATTAGCCGCCATGCCGCATCCAGCAACTGGCGATAACGTTCCTCGCGCGGCAAGTGGCGGCGCGGTGGCGAATTGGCAGTCTGTTTGTCTATTTCATTGCTTGACATGCTTACATACCAAAGGTAACTTACAAGTAGTAACCTACTTTTGGTAAGTAGATTACGCCAGTCGCCTAATCGCATCAAGCAGGAGCTTTCATCATGCATGCCCTTATCGTCATCGCACACCCCATCAACACCTCGCTCAGTCATCAAGTGGCCACCCAGATCGCCAAGGGCATTGCCCTGTCCGACCCCGGCCATCGCGTTGAAATCGCCGACCTTGTTGCCGAAGGATTCGACCCCCGATTCAACGTTGCGGATGTCGCCACTTTCCACAAAGAGGCAGCGCCGCCAGCGGATGTTGCTGCCGAACAGGCGCGTATTGACCGGACTGATGCGCTGGTGCTGGTCTATCCCATCTACTGGTGGTCAATGCCGGGGCTGCTCAAAGGTTGGATCGATCGCGTATTTAGCAATGGCTGGGCCTATGATGAAGGCGCTGACGGCAAGCCAGAGAAAAAGCTGCATCGCCTTCAGGTGCATCTGGTCGCCATCGGTGCTGCTGACCGGCAAACTTATACGCGGTACGGTTTTGCTGAAGCGATGAAAGCGCAGATCGAGCATGGCATCTTTGATTACTGCGGCGCTCCAGTCGCTACCTCGGTGTTGTTGCTGCAACCCGAACTACAGGAACTGCATGCCTACCGGGATGCCGCATACGCTATTGGCCATAAGATTTTCGCGGCATCAATGGCCAAGGCCATCTGAAGCTGTCAGCTTGTTTTAGGTACAGCCACGCGAGTAATTTCTATGTCATGCAATCAGCCTTTCACGCACACAACCTGCCGCAGCGTGTGGACGATTTCGACCAGATCGGACTGCGCGGCCATTACGGCGTCGATGTCTTTGTACGCCATCGGGATTTCGTCGATCACCTCGGCGTCCTTGCGGCATTCGACATGCGCCGTGGCGCGGATTTGATCCTCGACGCTAAATAGCTTCTTGGCACGGGTTCGGCTCATCGTCCGCCCCGCGCCGTGGCTACAGGAACAGAAGGCGTCGGCGTTGCCAAGGCCGCGCACGATGAAGCTCCTGGCGCCCATCGAGCCGGGAATGATGCCGAGCTGGCCCTTGTGCGCTGCCACCGCGCCCTTGCGCGTGACAAGCACTTCGCGGCCGAAGTGGGTTTCGCGCTGCACGTAGTTGTGGTGGCAATTGACGGCTTCGACCTCGGTTGCGAAAGGCTTGGCGATGATTTTGCGCGCGGCGGCGACGACGTTCTGCATCATCGCGGTGCGGTTGCGGCGGGCGAAATCCTGCGCCCAGCCTACCGCTTCGACATAATCGTCGAAGTGTTCGCTGCCTTCCTCGAAATAGGCCAGATCGCGGTCCGGCAGATTTTGTATGTGCTGCTGCATGTCTTGCTGGGCAAGCGCGATGAAGTGCGTGCCAATTGCATTGCCGACGCCGCGCGAACCGGAATGCAGCATGAACCACACGCAATCGGCTTCGTCCAGGCAAACCTCGATGAAATGGTTGCCGGTGCCCAGCGTGCCAAGGTGTGTATGGTTGTTGGTGTTCTTCAGGCGCGGATACTTTTCGCAAATCCGCGCAAAGCCCCCGGCAAGTTCCGACCACATGGCATCGACATTAGCGGGCGGGTTTTCCCAAGCGCCTTTATCGCGACTGACGCGGCTCAGGGTGCGGCCGTGCGGAACGGCGGCCTCGATTGCGCCGCGTAATCCGGCCAGGTTGTCCGGCAGATCCGAGGCTTTGAGCGAAGTCCGTGCGGCGATCATGCCGCAGCCGATATCCACGCCGACCGCAGCCGGAATGATTGCGCCCAGGGTCGGAATCACGCTGCCTATCGTCGAACCCTTGCCCAGATGCACGTCGGGCATCACGGCAAGGTGCTTGTAAATGAATGGCATACGCGCGGTTTTGACGAGCTGCGCGCGCGCGTCGTCTTCGACCGGCACGCCCTGCGTCCACATCTTGATCGGCGCGCCGTTTTCGACTTCGATGGTTGCGTACTTCATTGCGGTTCCTTTGCATTGCCGTATTGCGAGCCATTTTACGGGCGCCTCGAAAAAGCCTTGCAAAAAAAAGCGGCACCCTTGTGGGGCGCCGCTATAAACAGGCTTATAAAAGCCCGAGGAATCCTAATCGGTGTGCAGCTTCCCCTTGGTCAGCATGTCGTTGATGATTTGTTGATCGGTGGTCAGCGTGCCGCCGTTCGTCAGATCGACCCCTTGTAGCGTGATCGTTTGATCTTCCTTGCTAGCCAGGTAACCGCCCGCAAAATTGCCGCCGCTGCTGACATGGATCTTCGTGTCGCCGCCCACGTACTCGATATGCAGGTACTTCGAAAGATTGCCGTTGTCGTTGCCGATATGGTTTTCGCCCTGCAAGAGATCGCGCAGATCGAGTACGTCGCCGGTCGCGTGGAAGTCGGTGATCTTGTCGACGGCCGGAGCGCCCTGGGTGCCCTGGTCGCCGAGCCGCCAGACGAAGGTGTTGCTGCCAAGGCCCCCTGTCATCGTGTCGCTGCCTTTGCCGCCGATCAAAACATCGTCGCCAGTCCCGCCGATCAAAGTGTCGTTGTCGCCGCCGCCGATCAGGCGGTCGCTGCCGCTGCCGCCCTTGAGCGTGGTGTTGGTATCGTTGGCGATCAGCAGCGAGGCATGGGTTTGAGCGCTGGCGTCCAGCGTGCCGCCGCCCGTGAACAAGGTGTTGTCGTCGACAATGTTCAGATAAATCGTCGAATCGTGCGTCTGGTTTACGCCCGGCGCGGACGTCACCGTATTCGTCGCGGTCAGCGCCAGCGTTGCCGATTCGGTGGCCGCGCCGGCCGCGCCAATGCCTCCCACCTGGAGACCGCCGACATTCCAGCCGGTCAGATCGATCTGCGTCGTGGCGTCGCCGTACGAGTTCGTGAAGCTGTGGCCGGCCCCGTCGCTGATCGTCATGCCGCGCTCCAGCCCGCTCAGCGTATAGCTCGTGGCGTTCTGGGCGGCAACGCCCAGATAGGCCGTTGTCGCAGCGCTATGCCAGACCGTGTTGTCGGCCTCGCGCTGAACCAAGTAGAGCCGTGCCACCTGGGCGGCGTTCAAGGAGTTGCCGATGTAGCCCAGCCCACCGCCTGAGGTCAAGCTTGTACTTATGATCGTGCTGCCGGTGGAGGAGGCGGTTCCGAAAATGCCGATGTCGTCAAGCGCACCCTTGAAATACGTGCTTGCATTGGCATCGTAGTTGACGTTTGTGATGCCGTTCCAGGTAAAGCTGGTTGTGACGCCAAACCCCCCGTACTGCAGGCTTCCTGCGGGGATGGCGCCTGGCGCATTACCGTTGACGGGGGTTGGCGCAGCGAGCGACACGCCGTTGATGGCGGCATCGACCTTGCCGTCGACGTAGAGCCATACCTGGCTCGCCCCGGTCGCCGGGTTGATCGTGCGGGTGATCGCGACCTGGTGCCAGGTGCCATCGTTGACGACCGCCTGGCTATACACATTATTGTTGCCGATGCCAAAACCGATATGGCCCTGGGCGTCGAATTGACCCCAGCGGATGTCGGTCGGATTTGAGCCACCGTCCGTCTGCGCGCCGCCGATGATGCTCGGATTGAATCGGTAATTCGAGGCGGAGGAAGCGCCCGACTGAGTGGTGTTGAACCAGGCTGTCAGCGTGACGGAAACATAATTGTTGGAGGGATAGGGGGTGGAATTAAGGCTGCTCGTCAGGGCGTATCCCTCGTTCGGACGGACTCTCAGGCTTTCTCCGTCGGAATCGAACCGCAGCGCATAACCTGCGGCGCTATTGCGGCCCGCAATCCAGTCTGGTAGAGCAGCAGTACCTTTGAAATTCGACAGGGTGCCAGCGTTGGTCCCATTATTCGGATCCCAGGTCTGGGTTCCCGTGCCGTTATTCAGGGTAAACAACTGCGGATTCGTCTGCGCGAAGTACAGCGTCGGTATCGCTGTGGTGTTGGTCGTATCGATATCGATATGCATGGTCGGCAGTTGCGTGCTCTTGATGCCGTCGAAGGTCGACACATTGATCGTGTCGAACTTATCGCTGCCGCCGGATAGCGGCGTGGCGGTCAGGCCGTCGAGCGCGGCATTGATCTGGGCCGCCGTGCCGCTGAGGACGAGCTGGTGCGTGCCATTGCCGACGATCGTCGCGCCCGTGCCGGTCACGGCGGCGAGCAGGCCGTGGGCCATGCTCACCGTCGTCGTCAGATAGGTGTCGTCGCTGTCGGTCACATGGATCTGGTTCGTCTTACCTGTGCCGAACACGAGCGCGCTGCCCCAGCCCACCTGTCCCGAAGGAGATGTCCACTGGCCGTCATAGACCGGCGCGGCATCGTTGGCCGCGTTCTTGATGGCCACGTCGAAACCATTCGTCGTGACCGTTGCGGTCGCGCCCGTCAGTATGTCGGTCGTGACCGCACTGACGCCGACGTGGAAGGTGCCGGCGTAATTGGCCGGCGGCAACACCCACAGGCCGGCAGGGTTGAAGCCCTTCGGCAGGCTCGCTATGTCGATGACGACGGGGCCGCCGTTGGTGACGATGCTAAAAACGTCGCCAGAGCTTCCAGGCGAGGAGTCGTTGAACGTGCAGCCTGCCGGAAGGCCGGTGAAAATCAGCTTGGTCAGCGTCGTCGAGGCATCGACCGTGGGCGCGACATCGCTCAGGCGAAGCCAGTTGTTGCCGGTGGCATCCTGGTGCGAGTAGTTGTACTGGCCATAAGAGCCGCTCTTGACCAGTTCGATGTTGTCGAGCACGCCGCCGGCGCCGTTATTGTCGGCCGCGCGAAATTCCAGGCGCTCGGTGCCGCCTGGCGCATACGCGTTCACGCCCGTCAGGCCCGGAATGTTGCCGGGGCCGCCTGCTGTGCCATTGCCCATACCGGCGGCCGTGGCCGTCAGGTTGAGCGTGTAATGCTGGAAACCCGCCTGGGCGTTGTTGAGCGTTGCGACCTTCTGGCCGCCCCAATAGACGTCGATTTCCGACGAATTCTCAAAACCCTTCATCGCCGAATAGTCGAACGACAGCTCGAAGGTATCGCCTGCTCTGACCGCAATATCGGTGTACTGCGAGGCAACCGTGGCGCCGGTCGCATCAACGCCATCCGCGCTTGCACGTTCGATCGCCATCACGGTGTTGGCGGTATTGCCATTGCCAAGGTAGTGCCCCTCGTAGCCGACCTGAATAGTGCAGTAGCCCCCGTTGCCAAGGGTGCCAAACCACTGTGCGCTGCCGTTGGAGGTCAGGCCAAAGTCATTGAGGTTGGCACTGGACTGATCCGGACGGACAGGATTCGAATGCACCGTCCACCAATTACCAAGCCCGCTTTCGAAATCGGTCAGGTGGGAGGTATACGTGAGCGGGTGGCCCGTAATGCTCAATTGCGCCGGCTCGGCGATGCCCAGATTGACGGTGGTCGTAGCGCTGCTGCCGAAGCCATCGGAGACCGTGACGGTGAAGCTGTCGCTGCCGTGGTAACCGGGGGTC
>JAVBKC010000053.1:0-27694 GCA_031554255.1 Niveibacterium sp. | reverse complement strand
AGACACGAAACTGGGCTCCGATCGGCGCTGTCACGCTCAACCCCGAGCGCGAATCTGCCGTAACCTCAAACCAAAATCCGATCTCTGATAAACCGATTTTGTGATTTGGATGAGGCGACAACTTGCTTGACATGCTCCGGTCTTTGACACGCCACTTCCGGATCCCGCTCATGGCTGGGTTCTTGAGCTTTAACTGAGCGCCCATCTTGGGCTGCTCAGCCAGGTCGTTGAAGCTGGCTTCTGCATTGGCCAGAAAACGCTCGGCCACATTCAGGCCAGCGTTTTCCGCCAGGTAGACGAAGTGCTCCACCAGGTCATTGCGGGCGGCTGTACGTTGGAAGACCGTTGGCATCAGCTCGTTTTCTTTCGTGCCTGCACCCTCGCTAAGGCTTCGGCGCGAATGGCGCTCCAGTCTGATGGTGTCAACTCGCTCTCAGCGGTGTTGAGCCCTTCCAGCAGCTTGGCTTCAAGCTGTTCTTCGGCCTTGCGCTTCTCGTCGGCACGGATCAACTCTCGCACGTATTCGCTGGCGCTGCTGTATCGACCTTGGGAGACTTGCCCGTCCACGAACTGCTTCAGTGGGTCGGGCAGGGAAATATTCATGCTTTGCATGGGCACCTCGCTTTCTCCAGCACATTGCCATAAATGGCATTAAATGGCAAGAACTGCCATTGAGTGGCGTGCATTGAGGCTGCGGCATCTGGGGGACTTATTGGGGGACTTGCGCCAATCCCATCACCCACAAACCCAACATTTACGCGCATTGCCGCCAATGATGTGAACGACGCCCTCCCGCCAAATGAACATGCATTGCCTCCAGCAATGCCAGAAGACCCCCCAAGAAAACACGGTTTCTTGGGGGGTTTTGTCTTGTAGCGACGATCAAACCGACATCCAAACAAATGCGGGGTGGTAAGCGCAGCAGCAAGACCATGTTCTGCGCCCCGATCGGCGGTGGGTGCTCGCCAAAGGCTCTGCCGGCGTTAATATCCTGCGCCTATGCCCACCCCCCATACAGCCACGGGCTCGACCTCGACGCGTTCATTACGCGCCCTGCTCCTTCTGCTTGCCACGACCGCAGGTGTCTCGGTGGCGAATATCTACTACAACCAGCCGCTGCTCGATCACTTCCGCCAGTCGTTTCCGGCCAGTGCATCGTGGGTCGGCGCGGTGCCTGCCACCACGCAGGCAGGCTATGCGCTAGGCATGCTTCTGCTCGCACCGCTGGGCGACCGGTTCGACCGACGGCAGTTGATTCTGCTGCAAAGCGTGGGCATGTGCATCGCCCTACTAGTCGCTGCGCTGGCGCCTAATCTGACGGTGCTGGCGCTCGCAAGCCTGGCGATAGGCATCCTCGCTACCATCGCCCAGCAAGCCGTGCCGTTCGCCGCCGAACTCGCGCCGCCCGCAGCCCGTGGCCAGGCCGTCGGGACGGTGATGAGCGGCCTCTTGCTGGGAATTCTGCTGGCGCGCACGGCATCGGGTTTTGTCGGACAGCATTTTGGCTGGCGCGCGGTGTTTGGCGCATCGGTGCTGGCGTTGCTGACCCTCTCGATCGTGGTGGTCATGCGGCTGCCGCATAGTCAGCCCACCTCGACGCTACCGTATCGCAAGCTGCTCGCCTCGATGTGGCATCTGACGATTCAATTGCCCGGTCTGCGCGAAGCCTCGCTGACCGGCGGCGCGCTGTTCGCCGCGTTCAGCATCTTCTGGTCGGTGCTGGCCTTACTGCTGGCGGACGCGCCCTTTCACCTCGGGCCGCAAGCGGCTGGCCTGTTCGGGATTGTTGGCGCTGGGGGTGCGCTTGCCGCCCCGCTGGCAGGCAAGTTTGCCGACCGGCGCGGGCCGCGGGCCATCATTTCGCTATCGATTGGAATGGTGGCGATGTCGTTCGGCGTGTTCTGGCTCTCGGAAGCGAGTCTTGTCGGGCTGGTGGCGGGCGTAATCGTGCTCGATATCGGCGTACAGGCCGCCATGATTTCCAACCAGTCGCGTATCTTTTCGCTCAAACCGGAGGCGCGCAGCCGCGTCAATACGGTTTTCATGGTTTGCTATTTCATTGGCGGAACGGTGGGTTCAACGGTAGGCGCATTCGTCTGGCCCCACTTTGGCTGGCTGGGCGTGTGTGTCGCGGGGCTGCTGTTTGCGGCGCTCGCGGCAGCCAGCCATGCGCGTGGGCGATACCGGGCGGTCGAGGCAAGCTGACAGCATCCGTTGCGCACGGGTCCGCGATGCGCAATTGCGGTCAAGGCTTTACCCGTAGCGCCGCCACGCCTCCACTGCGAGCCCCGCGCCGATACTGCCGAACAAATCGCCTTCTACGACACGGGCTGCCGGCAGCAATTGGGCGACGCGTCGGCGCAAAAGCGGCACGCCGCTGGAGCCGCCGGTAAAGAAAAGCGTATCGACGCGGTCAGCCGCGACGCCGGCTGCGTGTAGCGTTTGCTGCGCGGTAGCGGCGACCTGGGCGACGAGCGCGTCGACCGATGTCTCGAAATCTGAGCGTAATAGCCACGGCTCGCCGGATTCGCCGTTGCGCGAGATGCGGTCGAGCGAGAGCATGATTTTGTCGGCAGCAGAGAGATCTATTTTCGCCTGCTCGATCTGCAAGGCGAGCCAATGGCCGTCGCGCTGGCTGATGAGGTTGAGCAGACGGTCGAGCTTGTCGCGCTCGAGCGCATCGCGGAACATTTCCTGGAAATCCGTCCAGGCGCTACGCGTGTAGCAAAAATTGATCGTGTGCCAGGTCGCCAGATTGAAGAATGGCGTGGCCGGCATTTCGGTGCCGTTTTTCTTCTGCGAACGGTAGCCGAGCAGCGGCATCACCGAGGTCAGGCTGAAAGCGCGGTCGAAATCGGTGCCGCCGATGTGTATACCCATATTCGCGAGCAGATCGTCGCGCCGTTCGCAATGCTGCGCGCGTTCTGGCGAGAGCCGTACAAGCGAAAAATCCGATGTGCCGCCGCCGATGTCGACGATCAGCACGAGTTCTTCGCGGCTCAAACGCTGCTCGTAATGGAAGGCTGCGGCAATTGGCTCGAACTGGAAGCTCACTTCGCGAAAACCCACTGCCCGTGCGATTTCGTCGAGCGTGGCTTCGGCGCGGCGGTCGGCATCCTCGTCGTCGTCGACGAAATGCACCGGGCGGCCGAACACGGCCTGGTCGAAATCGCGCCCGGATGCCAAACAGGCGCGCTTGCGCAGCTCGCCGATGAAAGCCTTGAGCAGATCGCGAAATGGCAGGGAGCGGCCCAGTACCTCGGTGCTGGCATCGATCAGACTGGAGCCGAGCAGGCTCTTGAGCGAACGCATCAGGCGGCCTTCGTAGCCATCCAGATATTCGCTCAACGCCGCGCGGCCGAAGGCCACGGATTCTTCGTCGGCATTAAAAAAAACCGCCGACGGCAGTGTCGGCTTACCGGCTTCGAGCGCCAGAAGCGCCGACATATCCGGACGTAGCCAGCCGACGGTGGAATTGGAGGTGCCGAAATCTACGCCACAGGCGCGGGCGGGTTGGGACTGCATGTAGGGCGACCGTTGCGAGGGGCGTGCATGCTACGCGAGCGGGCAGTGGGCGTCCAGCACGCCGGATGCCGCACAATAACGTCATGTCCGAACCCTTAGCTCTTGTCACGGGCGCCAACGGCTTTGTCGGCCGTGCCCTGGTCCCGCATCTGAAAAAGCATGGCTGGCGCGTGCGCGCCGCGCTGCGCGTGCGCCAGGCTGGCGCCTGGGACGAATGCGTAGCCGTGGGCGACCTCGCGCACGGCCCGGACTGGCGCGAAGCGGTCGCGCAGGCAGACACGGTCTTTCACCTCGCGGCGCGGGTTCATGTGATGCGCGAAACGCTCGCCGATCCGCAAGCGGCCTTCATGACTGTGAATCGCGACGCGACCGCCGCCTTGCTAAAAGCCGCCGAGGCCGCACAGGTGCGCCGCTTCGTTTATCTTTCGACGCTCAAGGTGCTCGGCGAGCAAAGCCCTGCGAACCTGCCGTTTCGCGACGACGACGCGCCGGCTCCGCCCGATGCCTACGCCCGCTCCAAGCATGCGGCCGAGACCTTGCTGCTTGCCAACGCCAGCCGCGTCGAGCCGGTAATCCTGCGCCCACCGCTCGTCTATGGCCCCGGCGTCGGCGCGAATTTTCGTCGCTTGCTCAATTGGGTTGCACGCGGCATACCGCTGCCGCTCGGGGCGATAAAAAACCGCCGCAGCCTCGTCTATGTCGAGCATCTTGCACAAGCGCTCGCCCTGCTCGCTCGCGCCGATCGCGTTGCCGCCCGCAGCTTCCTGATCGACGACGGGAAACCGATTTCCACGCCCGAACTGCTACGCGCAATCGCGCACGCGATGGATCGCCCCGCGCGTCTCGTACCCGTGCCGCCCGTCTTGCTGCGTGCGGCGCTCGGTGCAATTGGCCTCGGTGCCGAGGCCGCGCGACTCACCGGATCGCTGGAAGTCGATGCCAATCCGTTGTTCGAAGCGCTGGCATGGCGGCCGGACGTGGATCTCGATACGGCGCTGCGGTGCACGCTTGGCGGCCCCCCTCGCGTTTGACTACCTTAGACCTGGCAGTTTCAAAAGCGAACCGTTGCATGTGGCTGCCGGGAACCTACGCACCGTCCTGGTGCTCTAAGACGAGTTAGGGCACAGCATCCGGCCCTGTTCATGCAACGCGCGCTGCGGGAAACGATCTTTTTCGAGGTATTCGTTCGAGCGCGGCGTATGCTCCTGGAAAGTTCGTGGGTCTTAACTTGGGAGCCGGCCTTGATTCTTGCTGAACGCGGCACGCTCGCCTACTCCGCCAGACGCCCTCTGATCCTCACCCTGGACATGTACGGCCAGCCCTTCCGCTGGGTCAGTTGGCAGCATGCGGTCATCTACTACGCACGCCATCAGGTGGCCTGGGACGCCGGAAATCAGGAATTCACCTACTTTGGTGGTATCCGGCGCGATACCGGCGAGCGTTCGCACATCACGACCAACAGCATCATCGCGATCAAGGGCAAGGCACTCGGCGCGCGCAGCCTCTTGCAGGTGCCGCCGCTATCGAACCGCGAACTTTTTCAGCGCGACCGTCATATGTGCGGCTACTGCGGCGATGTGATCGCGGGCCAAAAACTCACGCGCGACCATATCGTGCCGGTTTCGCTCGGCGGTCGCGACGTCTGGATGAATGTCGTTACCGCCTGCCGCCATTGCAACCAGCGCAAAGCCGGCCGCACGCCCGAACTGGCGCGCATGGAACTGCTCTATGCGCCTTATGTGCCGAACAAGGCCGAGTACCTGATTCTCTCGAATCGCAACATCCTGGCCGATCAGATGGATTTCCTCGCGCGCCATGTGCCGCGCCAGAGCCGGGTCCACACGGCCTGATTTTTCGCGGATTTTCGCCTTCTCTACGCGCCCTGCCATGTTCGAAATCCCGTATCGCCGGAACTAGCTCTTAGTGCCTAATCCGAGCCGTTCGAATAGACCCATGAGTCAGAATTGATTCACATCAATGTCGCGCTAGGCCGCGAAACCTAGCCTACGCTACATGACTCCGCCACGAATCCATCCGGCCCTGTTTCTCAGGGCCTGCATGTGCCTTTTCCTTTGCATCGCAGCTCAGGTTTGTCTTGCGTCCTCCTACGAAGCCGCCTTGCCGCCACAGTTGGCGAGCGACGCGGACATGTGCCGCTACCTCGACTGTAAATCGGTATTGCCGGAAGCGACTTCGTTTTCGCCGCGCAAAGGCGCGCCGCCTTATGTGGAGGCTTATGCCGAAGCGGGCGGGAAAACGCGCACCGTGGGGTATGTCTGGCTCTCGACCGATGTCTCGGATATTCCCGCGTACTCGGGCAAACCGGTCGTTACGCTGATCGGGATGGATGCGCGCGGGGTCATCCGGGGCGTGCGGATTCTCAAGCACAGCGAGCCCATCCTGCTTGTCGGCATTCCGGAGCAAAAGCTGATCGATTACGTCGGCCAATATGTCGGGCATCCGGCCGGCACACGCTTCGAACTCGGCCGCGCCGATGGCGACTATGTTGCGATGGACGCAATTTCCGGCGCCACGGTGACGCTGATCGCGCAGAATCAGCTTATTTCGCGCACGAGCTACGAAATTGCCCGCCAGGTCGGTCTGATCAAGGCGATGGCAAGGCCCCAGGCGGTGTTCGCCGAGGTCCACGGCGCCCGCTCGTGGGCCCAGCTCCTTGACGAACATAGCGTCGGCCATTTGTACGTCAAGCCTTCGGATGTCGGCGAGGCCGATAGCGGCAGCCCGCACCTGGATCTGTATTTTGCTTATCTGAATGCGCCGGCAGTCGGGCGCAGCCTGCTCGGCGACGACGGGTATGCAAGCTTGATGGCCCGTTTAAAGCCTGGCGAGCATGCGATTTTCATCGTCTCCAACGGTACGGCCTCGTTCAAGGGTTCCGGTTTCGTGCGCGGCGGCATCTACGACCGCATCCAGGTTCGGCAGGACCGCGACACGCACACGTTTCGCGATTCCGACTACTTGAATCTCTACGATATTCGCGCACCGGGCGCGCCACAATTTCGCGAAACCGGCATCTTCATCCTGCGCGACGCGGGCTTTTCCGCCGCCTATCCGTGGTCTTTTACGTTTCTTGCCAACAAGCTGGATCGGGCGAGCAACCAGAAGAGCTTCACCAATTTCGAAACTGAATATTGGCTCCCTGCCGACTATCTTGTCGGCGGACGCCCCGCAATCGAACGCGCCGATCCGATTTGGCTGAAGACCTGGAAGTCCAAACCGCTGGAAATCGCCGGCTTCGCGATTCTGCTGGGTTTCACCTTCGTTTTCTATTGCATGCGCGAGCGCTGGCAGAGGCTGTCTACCCGCAAGGACAAGCGGCGCATCGAATGGCCGCGCATGGCGATCTGGGCAATCAGCATCGGTTTCGTCGGCTTCTGGCAACTTGCCCAACCGTCCGTAACCCAGGTGCTGACGCTGTTCCATACGCCGTCCGACGGTTGGCGCTGGGAGCTTTTCCTGTCCGATCCGCTGATCTTCATGTTCTGGATCTTCATCGCGATCACGATCCTGCTGTGGGGCCGCGGTCTTTTCTGCGGCTGGCTCTGCCCCTTTGGATCATTAACTGAACTACTATACAAATTCGGCAAGAAATTCGGTCTGGCGCGCTGGCAATTCAAGTTGCCGATGCCCTGGCACAATCGCCTCAAATGGCTCAAGTATGTGGTCTTTTTCGTGCTACTCGCGGCCTCGCTGCATTCGATGGTTCTGGCCGAAAAGCTCGCCGAGGTCGAACCCTTCAAAACGACCTTTCTTGTCGGCATTTGGAACCGGAGCTGGCCTTTCGTCCTCTTCGTCAGCGTGATTTTCGGGCTTTCGCTGCTGACCGAGCGCCCCTATTGCAAGTATCTGTGTCCGCTTGGCGCGGCCATCGCGATTCCATCGTATTTGCGCCTGTTCGGCCTGCCGCGCAAGGCCGAATGCGGTCCTTGCACGGCTTGCGCGGCCGGCTGCGGTTCGCTGGCCATCGATAAGGACGGTCGCATAGATCAGAAGGAATGCATGCTCTGTCTCGATTGCATGGTGTTGTATTACGACGCGCACGCGTGTCCGCCGCTCGCCAGCGAGCGCAAGCAGCGGACAAAGGCTGGGATTGCGCTAACGCCGATTGGCCGCAACGGTTATTACATTCCGATCCAGAAGGCCGAATGATGCGGCCGGATCGACTATCGATCGGAGTCCTCATTGCCTGCCTGGCAGCTCCGGTCGGCGCCGCAACCCATGCGATAGACCCCACGCAGGATCTGGCCAAGGCGGTCGCCAGTGCAGCGCCGGGCGATGTTCTATCGATTGCGCCCGGCCGTTACCGGGTCAACCTGCGTATCGATAAACCGCTCACCTTGCGCGCCACGCAAGCAAACCAGCGGCCCTCGCTCGAAGGCGGCGGCAACGGCGACGTGATCCGCGTGACCGCGACCGATGTCGTGCTCGACGGCCTCATCGTGCGCGATAGCGGCAGCGATCTTTCGGCGCAGAACGCGGGTATCTACCTGCAGCCGGGGGCCCATCGCGCGCAGGTCAGGAATTGCGATTTCTCCTACACCCTGTTCGGGCTCTGGATCGAAAAATCCAATGACGTGCGAATCGAGAACAACCTCATTACCGGCATGCGCGATCTGGCCTCGGCGCAGCGCGGCAACGGTATCCAGCTCTACAACACGCAAGGCGCCAGCATCACCGGCAACAACATCAGCTTCGTGCGCGACGGCATCTATGTCGATGTGTCGCACCATGCGCGCTTCTCGGGTAACCGGATACACCATTCGCGTTACGGCACGCACTACATGAATTCCTATTACAACACCTGGGAAGACAATGACGTTTTCAATAATCGCGGCGGCCTCGCCTTGATGGAAGTGCGTAATCAGGTCGTTCGGCGCAATCGCGCCTGGGGCAATACGGACCACGGCATCATGCTGCGCACGATCCAGGATTCCGTAATCGAGGACAACGTTGTCGCCGACAATGCGCGCGGTTTCTTCATTTACGACGCCGAGTACAACACGCTCAAAAACAATCTTGTCATCGGCAACCAGGTCGGCATTCACATGACAGCCGGCTCGTATCGCAACGAGCTTTCGGGCAACGACTTCATCCGCAATCGCGAACAGGTCCGCTATGTCGCGGCGCGCGATCAGGACTGGGGGCAATCTGCGCCCAACTACTGGAGCAACTACACGGGCTGGGATCAGGACGGCGACGGTCGCGGCGACATTCCCTACGCAGCCAGCGATGCGATAGATCGTCTGATCTGGCGCTTTCCGCTCGTAAAACTTCTTCTCAACAGCCCCGCCGTCCAGACGCTGCACCTGGTTGCACGGCAATTCCCGGTGCTGCGCGCGCCCTCCATCGTCGAGCAGCACCCGGCGATGCAGCCAGGCCATCGTGAATGGCAGAAATGGATAGCCTGTCATGACGACTGCCCCAGCCATTGAATTACGCTCGGCGAGCCGTTATTTCGGCCCGATCAAGGCGGTTGACGACGTAAGTTTCACCGTTGGCGAAGGCGAGATCTTCGGCCTGATCGGCCACAACGGCGCGGGCAAGAGCACGCTTTTCAAAATGATGCTCGGCCTGCTCACGCCCACGCATGGCCAGATCCACTTGTGCGGCCAGCCGATAGACCGCGCGGGTTTCCGCGAAATCCGCCGGCGCATCGGTTATCTGCCCGAAAACCTTGCGCTCTACGACAATCTTTCGGGTGCGGAAACCCTGGCGTTCTTCGCGCGCCTCAAGGGCACCAAGAACACCGAACAATGCCGCGAGCTGCTCAAAGTGGTCGGCCTGGAGCGGGCGGGCGGGCGGCGTGTCCGCGAATATTCCAAAGGCATGCGTCAGCGCTTGGGTTTCGCCCAGGCGCTGCTCGGCAATCCTCAATTGCTCTTGCTCGACGAGCCCACGAACGGGCTGGACCCGCAAGGCATCCACGAGTTCTACGCGGTGCTCGATAGCGCACGTGCGCGCGGCGCGACCGTGATCCTCAGCTCGCACATCCTGTCCGAGATCGAACAACGCGTGGACCGGCTCGCCCTGATGCGCGCAGGCTCGCTCGCCGCCTTAGGCTCGGTGAGCGAATTGTCAGCCGCAATCGCCCTGCCCTTGAATGTCGAACTCACGCTCGCCACAACTGCGCGCGATGCGGTTTGCGCCCGCCTCGCCAGCCGCGGTTTCGACGCGGCGCGTAGCGAAGCAGGCTTGACGCTCGCGATCCCGCGTCACGAGAAAATGCGTCTATTGCACGAACTGGCCAGTCTGGACGACGCATTGAGCGATTTCCGTTTCATCGAGCCTTCGCTCGAAGCGGTATTCCTCGGCCATCAGGAGCCCGCAGGCAAATGAATCCAATCCGCAATGAAACCATTCCGAACGACAGACGCGGGCGCACGCGGGAGTCCTTGAGCCTCGCGCCCATCCTGACGCTGGCCGGCAAGGAGTTTCGCGACCGCATCCGCAACCGCTGGGTGCTGGCGGTTGCCATCGTCTTCGCGGTATTCGCGCTTGTCATCGCCTGGTTCGGGCCGGCGCAGCAAGGCACAATTGGCTATCGCGGCATCGAACTGACGATCGCAAGCCTCGTCAGCCTCGTCGTCTATCTGCTGCCGCTGATCGCCTTGATACTCGGTTTCGACGCGATTGTCGGCGAGCGCGAGCGCGGCTCGCTCGATCTTTTGCTCGCGATGCCGCTGACCCGGACCGAACTGGTGCTGGGCAAATACCTGGGGCTGGCGGCCGCGCTCGCTTGCGCCACGCTATCCGGCTTCGGGGTCGCCGGCATTGCGCTGGCCAGCAGTCTGGACGCCAGCGCGCTGCTGCACTACGCGGGTTTTGTCGCCAGCGCCCTGCTGCTGGGTTGCGCCTTTCTGAGTCTGGCGCTTTTCATTTCGGTGATCGCGGCCGACCGCGCGCGCCAGCGGGCTCGCAATCGCCTTCTGGTTCCTCTTCGTCCTCGTCTTCGACATGCTGCTGCTCGGCGCCATGGTGCTGATCGGCGGCGACGGGCAAGCCCGCCTGTTTGCCGCTGTCATGCTTTTGAATCCGGCCGACGTGTTCCGCATCCTCAACATGTTCTCGACCAGCGAGCTGCGCGCCTACTACGGTCTCGCCACGACCTTGCCCGACGCCCTCACCGATCCGCTGCCGATGGGCGGCGTCATGTTCGCCTGGATTCTCGTTCCACTTTTTGCCGCAATCTGGAGATTCAAGAAACTATGAAACGCACGCTGTCCCTCGCAATGATCGTTCTCGCCCTCACTGCGTGCGGCAAGCCGGCCGGGAGTGAAGCGCCAGTTTCGCTCGATCCTTCCGCCGGTACGTATTGCTCGCTCGACGGGATGATCCTCGCCGAACATCCCGGCCCCAAGGGTCAGATCCGCTACACCGACGGCGCGGTCGATTATTTCTGCGACACGGTGGAACTGCTGTCCTCGCTGCTGCAACCCGAGCAGGCCCGTGGCGTCAAGGGCGTCTATGTGCAGGACATGGCACAGGCGGATTGGCAAAAACCGGTTGGCCACTGGATAGACGCGAAGACCGCGTTCTATGTCGCGGACAGCAAGGTGCACGGCAGCATGGGACCGACGCTGGCCTCGTTCGCCCAGCGCCCCGATGCCGAGCGCTTCGCCGCCCAGCAAGGCGGCAAGGTACTCGCGTTTTCCGAAATCACGCCGGCCATGGTCAAGCTCGATGGCGGCGTCGTACACGACCACAACATGTAATGGCGCGCTCGGACTTCTACCGCAATATTGCGGCCGACCAGGCGCAGGAGCTCGATATCCTGTCGCGTCTGCAGTTCGATTTGCGCGAAACGCGCAAGACGCTGCTCGCCCAATACGACGCCGAGGACGCACGGGCGCTTTGTCTGCGTATCCTCGATGGAAGCCTGCCGCGCAATGCCAGCGCGGATGCGGTGAAAGCCGCCGTGCTCGAAGACGAACAGGCTGCGGTTCGCGCCGAACTCACGGCTCGTCTCTCCAGAACCAGCGCCGATAGCGTCAGCCTGCATGGCAGGATCGCCGCCCTTATCGAAACGCGCGCAGCCTTAGCGCATCCGGATGGCGTTCAAAGACGTTTCGACGCGCTCGAACTTCGCGACGCTGCGGGCGCCATGCGCATCCTGCGCGTGGCCGCGCTCGATTGGTGGTTCCTCGAATGGGGAGAACAAGATTCTGGTGCGCAAAGTCTTTCGCGTCTGCCCGGCGACGAAACCCTGTGGTGCAGAACCGCCGATGGACGCTGGCGCCAGGAACCGCTCGCGCGTATTCCGGACCACGATCTGGGCGCATTGGTAGACGCACTGCTGGATTGGTCCTGATACATGCGAAGCCAAGACGTAGTTCTTTTGGCCTATACCGTCCATTGCGATTTCTTCAGTAGAGCTAGGAACCCGAAATTCGAATCCATCCTTGACTCGAATCAATTGGCTTAACAAACCAAAACGTAGATTAGCGCCACTCCGGGAAGCACATGCGAATGACAAAGTGCATGCCGGCTTCAGACTCTCTGAACAGGATTCCACCATGTCGGAAAAAAAGACGCCCACATCCTCGGCCTTGCCCGATCCTAACCGCCGCAGTTTCCTCGAAAAATCCGCCTTCGTCGGCCTTGCTGGCGCGGGTATGAGCGTCGGACTTGGCGCCTGCAAGGAAAACGCGCCACCCGCAGCCGCCGGCAGCGCGCCGGCTGCATCCGCGCCCGCAGCGCCTGCGGCCCATGCCGCCGCAGGGAAGTTCGAAGTCGCTCCCGGACAACTCGACGATTACTACACGCTGTCGTCGGGTGGCCACTCGGGCGAAGTCCGCATCTATGGCTGCCCATCGGGCCGCGAACTCAAGCGGATTCCGGTCTTCAACATCGACTGCATGGTCGGTTGGGGTATCACCAACGAATCCAAGGCCATCCTCGGCACCAAGCCGGACGGCAGCCTGAAGTACAAGACCGGCGACACGCACCACGTGCACGGCTCCTATACCGACGGCACTTACGACGGCAAGTACTTCTGGGTCAACGACAAGCTCAATGCGCGCGTGGCGCGGATTCGCGGCGACACCTTCGAGTGCGACAAGATCACCGATCTGCCGAACGTCCAGGGTCATCACGGCCTCTTCCCCGATAAGCGCGATCCGGTCGATCAGGCAATCAACCATACGACGCGCGTATTCGCCGGCGCCGAATTCCATATTCCGCTGCCGAACGTCGGCAAGGACGAAACCGATCCTACGAAATACGGCTGCCTCTTCTCCTGCCTCGACGCCGAGAGCATGGAAGTGCGCTGGCAGGTCCATGTCGACGGCAATATGGACCTGATCGCAACGAGCTACGACGGCAAGCTCGCGGCGTCCAACCAGTACAACACCGAAAACGGCGCGCATTACGAAGACATGATGTCGGCCGAGCGCGACGCCTGCGTGTTCTTCGACATCGCACGCATCGAAGCGGCCGTGAAGGCCGGCAAGTTCGTGACCTATGGCGACTCCAAGGTACCCGTCGTCGATGGCCGCTCGAAGGCCAATACCGATCCGAAGACGGCCCTGACCTGCTATGTGCCCGTGCCCAAGAACCCGCACGGCGTCAACGCAAGTCCGGACGGCAAGCTCTTCGTTTGCTCGGGAAAACTCTCGCCTACCGCCACGATCATTTCCGTCGAACTCGTCCAGAAGTGGTTCGAAGGCGAAGTCAAAGAACCGCGCGCCTGCGTCGTCGGCGAACCGGAAATCGGTCTTGGCCCGCTGCATACGGCATTCGACAACAAGGGCCACGCCTTCACCACGCTGTTCCTCGACAGCCAGATCGTCAAATGGGACGTGGCTGCTGCGCTCAAGCAATTTGCCGGCGATAAAGGCGCGAAGGTCGTGCTCGACCGCATCGATGTGCACTACCAGCCCGGCCACGGCTACACCTCGATGGGCGAGACCAAGGAAGCCGACGGCCGCTTCTACAACTCCGGCAATAAGTTCTCCAAGGATCGCTTCCTGCCCGTCGGCCCGCTGCACTGCGAAACCGAGCAGTTGATCGACATCACGGGCGAGAAGATGGCGCTCATCGCCGATCACACGGCGTATCCCGAGCCGCATGACGCGATCATCGTCGCGCGTAGCAAGATCAAAACGCGGCAGGTCTACAACATGGAAGACTTCCCGAACGCGGTGAAGGATCCGAAGAGCCAGCTCATCGAGCGCAAGGGCAAGAAGGTGACGATCCACCTCGCGAGCCAGGCGCCGGCGTTCTCGATGCGCGAGTTCACCGTCAAGCAAGGCGACGAAGTCACGATCATCCTGACCAACCACGACAAGGTAGAAGATCTGACGCACGGTTTCGGCATCGAGAAGTACGACGTCAACTTCATCGTCAATCCGCAGGAAACCAAATCGGTCACCTTCAAGGCCGACAAGGCCGGCGTGTTCTGGTGCTATTGCACGCACTTCTGCCATGCGCTGCACCTGGAAATGCGCAGCCGCATGCTGGTGGAAAAAGCCTGAACCTAAGTTGCAGCGACCCGCGGCGACGCCGCGGGTTTTCTTGGTAGGCCCTGTCAGAGGCCTTGCGGGGGTTGCGTATGCAACCCTTTTTTTTCGCCTGCCGGTCGTCGCCGCGGCGGCGACTGTCGCAATATTTTACGGATGTAATTGGAACTTAACGTCCGTTACTTAAGCTGCATCGCGTCCCCACTCCGAAAGACGCGATATGCGCAAAACCACGCTTGCCCTGGCGCTAGGCGGTTCGCTCGCCGTTGCAGCCTGCGGCGGCTCCAGCGGCACTTCACTAAATCCCCCGTCCCAGCCGCAAGGCAAGAATGTCGTTTTCTTTCTCGGCGACGGCATGGGCATCACCACCCTCACGGCAGCCCGCATTTATTCGGTCGGCGAAGATGGCACGCTGACGCTCGATACGCTGCCCGAAACCGGCTTCGTCAAAACGTTCTCGAACGACGCCCAGGTCACCGATTCGGCGCCGTCCATGTCGGCCTACATGACCGGCGTGAAAATGAACAACGAAGTGCTCTCGATGAGTACCGACACGCGCGCCCGGCGCCCCCGCGCCGACCTCACCAGCGACTGCGGAAGCAACAACGGTACGCCGGTTACCACGCTACTCGAATTATTCAAGGCCGCCGGACGCGGCACCGGCGTCGTGACGACGACGCGCGTCACGCACGCCACGCCGGCAGCAACTTATTCGCATGTCTGCCATCGCGATGCCGAGAACGACATCGCCGCCCAACTCACACCGGGCGGCGCGGGCTTTAACACCCGGCTCGGCGACGGCGTAGACGTGATATTTGGCGGCGGCAGGCAATTTTTCGCGCCGAGCGCCGCTGGCGGTAAGCGCGCCGACGGGCGCGATCTTGCCGCCGAATTCACAGCCAGAGGCTATGTCGTGGCGCGCGATCGCGCGGGTTTCGACGCCATCGAGCCCGCCAAAACCACCAAGGCCCTGGCCCTCTTCGCCAATAACCATATGAGTTACGACCTGGATCGCGATCCGGCCAGGGAGCCCAGCCTCGCCGAGATGACCACCAAGGCGATCCGGCTGCTGCAAAAGAACGCCAAGGGATTCTTCCTGATGGTCGAAGGCGGCCGCATCGACCACGCCTTGCACGAAACCACGGCTCAAAAAGCCTTGCAGGACACCGTTGCTTTCGACGACGCGATAAAGGCCGCGATCGCCGAGATGAAGAAAACCGATCCGCAGCTTGCCAACACTTTGATCGTCGCCACCGCCGACCACGATCACACCCTGGTCCTCAACGGCTACGCCAAGCGCACCGGCAAAACCGCCGCGGGCAACCCCGGCGTACTCGGCCTGCTGCGCAACTACAGCGACGGCGGCATCGCGAAAGACGCGGACGGCAAGCCTTTTACGATCATCGGTTTTGGCAACGGCGAAAACCGCCCGGCCGGCAAGCGCGCCAGCTTCGCCGATCTTACCGACGATCTCGTCGCAACCAGCACCTATCACCAGGAAGCCGCGATCCGCATGGGCGCGGGCGGCGAGACGCACGGCGGAACCGATGTGTTCATCGGCGCAATCGGCCACGGCGCCGACACCTTCCTCGGCGTGATGGACAACACCAAGGTCTTTGGCCTCGTCAAGACGGCCGCCGGCCTGTGAGCCGGTATCCCGAAAGGAATTCAATCATCATGATCAAGCACTGTTTGATGGCTGCTGCGCTGGCCTCCTCGCTCGTCGGCCCCACGGCACGCGCAGCCGGCGAAGCGAAGAACATCATTTTTTTCCTCGGCGACGGCATGGGCCCGGCAACCGTCACCGCCGCCCGCATCTACAAGTACGGCGAAGCCGGCGCGCTGAACATGGAAAGCCTGACCCGCACGGCGCGGATCAAGACTTACTCGAACGATGCGCAGACGACCGATTCCGCGCCCTCGATGTCGGCCTACATGACCGGCGTGAAGATGAACAACGAAGTGCTTTCGATGTCGCCCGAGACGCGTGCGACCGATGCGAGCGGCAAGGACTACGCGACGCGCGACGGCGATTCCACCTGCCCCGCCAGCGGCAACGGCGCGCCAGTGACGACGATCCTCGAACTGGCGAAGGCAGCGGGTAAATCCGTCGGCGCAGTCACCACGACGCGCGTCACCCATGCGACCCCGGCGGCGACCTACTCGCACGTTTGCCATCGCGACGGCGAAAACCTGATCGCCGCGCAAGCCGTGCCCGGCGGCATCGGCTACAACCCGGCGCTGCGCGACGGGCTCGACGTATTGCTCGGCGGTGGCAAGCGTTTCTTCGTGCCCAAGGCCGCTGGCGGCAAGCGTAGCGACGGCCGCGACCTGACCGCCGAACTCAAGGCCGCCGGCTACGCCTACGTCGAAACAGGCAGCGCGCTGGCCAATATCAATGCGGCGACAACCAACAAGCTCGTCGGTCTCTTCCATTCGAATCATGTCGACTACGAACTCGATCGCGTGAAGAAAAGTCTCGACCAGCCCAGCCTTGCCGCCATGACCAGCAAGGCCATCGACGTACTCGCGAAGAACAACCGGGGCTTTTTCCTGATGATCGAAGGCGGCCGCATCGACCACGCGCTTCACGCCACCAATGCCAAACGCGCGCTCGAAGACACGATTGCCTTCGACGACGCGATCCGCGCGGCGCTCGACAAAATGGCCAAGCT
This sequence comes from Niveibacterium sp., assembly GCA_031554255.1. Classification (GTDB taxonomy): domain Bacteria; phylum Pseudomonadota; class Gammaproteobacteria; order Burkholderiales; family Rhodocyclaceae; genus Niveibacterium. The sequence continues at coordinate 11,016 of JAVBKC010000053.1, read as the reverse complement.
CGACCCAGGTCTTGCGAACACGTTGATCGTCGCGACGGCCGATCACGATCACACGCTGACAATCAACGGTTACTCGAAACGCGGCAACGCCATCCTCGACATCGCGCGCGACTACAAAAACGGCCAGCCATCGCTGGACGCGGACGGCAACACCTATACGACGCTCGTCTTCGGCAACGGCCCGAACCGTAAGGACGTACGCACATCCGTGGTGTCCGGCGCAACAGACGCCAGCCAGGCGCTGCACGACGATTATCAGCAGGAAAGCGGCCTGCGCAGCGGATCGGAAACCCACGGCGGCGGCGACGTGATGCTGTTCGCAACTGGCGCCGGCTCGAAAGACTTCAAGGGTACGCTGGACAACACCGCCATATTTCCGCTGCTCAAATCGGCCTTCGGTCTTTGAGCCCGTCTTCCTACTCCTGGATGCGGCAGCTGCAAGGCTGCCCTTTTCCGCCATGCGCCGACACCATCTTTTACTCGCCCTGTTGTTCTGCTCGTCCGTAGCGCTTGCCGAACCCGCCCCGCTCACGGGAACAGTCACCTACGAGAGCCGCCTGATCACGCACGACGGCATCGAAAAACGCACGCGCTTCTCCGAGCGCCTGGTCCGCACGGCCACCGATGTATGGACCGAACGCGTGATTCCCGCCGAGGCCGCACATGCGCACGATGAAAGCCACGACCACTTGCATCCGGCCGATCTATCGCGCGCCGCGCGCCATCTGAGCCTTGACGCGGACGGGCAACTGCACCTGCGCTTCGTCGTCGAGGATCAACACACCGTCGTCAATGCCGAGCCGCGCGACTTCGCACAACTCGGTTTCGACGGCAAATGGCCGGCGTCTTGGTCGCTCTTCGATCCGGCCCTGCTCAAGAATTTACAGAAATCGAAACGCAAGACTACCGAGGCCGGTGCGATCTGGTACGAGACGCGCAGCCAGGGCCGCTTCCTGCGCGTACTCTGGTCGCAGCCGCACCAACTCGCGCTCGAAATCGTCTCCGGCAACGACGACGGCAACCGCTGGAACCGCACCCAGGTCCGGCTCGATCCCCGACAGAGCGCGACGCTGCCGTGGCGGCGACTCACGGATTACCAGCAGAAGGATTATGTCGACCTGCTCGACTGAGCGCGCCTACCGCGCTCCCCGGCTATGATCCGCCATCTCCCCTGCGCCAATCCCACGGACAAAATGAAACGGCAAACAGTAAGCGACACGCGCACGGCAGCCGAGGCGCTTTTCTTCGAGGGTGCGCGCCTGATGCGCGACAAGCAGCCCGAGTTCGCCACAGCGCTCTTCCGCGAGGCCATCCGCCTCGTGCCCGATTTCGCCGAAGCGCACGCGAATTACGGCTTGCTGCTCGAAGAAGCTGGCGCCCTGCTTGAGGCTGAGGCAGCTTATCGCCAGGCCATCGCTTGCAGCCCACACCTGTCGGAGGCGCACCTGAACCTCGGCGTGCTGCTAGGCGCGCAGAAACGCTTCATTGAAGCCGAGGCCGCCTTCCATCAAGCCCTGATGCTGCGGCCCACGGCCGATGCCTGGTCGAACCTCGGCATGCTCTACGCCTGCATGCGCCACGAGCAACAAGCGGAAAGCTGCTACCAGAGCGCTCTGGCGCTGAACCCGGAACACCGCTCGGCGCATTTCAACTTCGCCTATCTGCTGCTGCGCCAAGGCCGCCTGGCCGAGGGCTGGCCGCACTTCGAGATGCGCGACTGGTACGCCGCCATCGCCACCCGGCTTGCCTGTCCGCGCTGGCGCGGCGAAGCGCTCGTCGGCCGCGCCATCCTCGTCTCCTACGAAGCGGGCCACGGCGACATTATTCAGTTCTGCCGCTATCTGCCGCTGCTAAAGCAGGCCGGCGCAGGCCGCATCGGCTTGATCTGCCATCCGGCGCTCAAACGCCTCTTGCACAGCCTCACCGACGTCGATGAACTTATCGCCTACGACGAAGCGCTGCCCCTAGACGGCTGGGACTGCTGGACCCCGCTGATGAGCTTGCCGCATTACTTTGGCACGACGTTGGACACTATCCCGGCCGCCATCCCCTATCTTGCCGCCGAGTCCGCCAAGCGTGCCGCCTGGGCCGCAGCAATCGGCCCGGGTGGCCTTCGCGTTGGCTTGGCATGGAAAGGCAATCCGCGCTTCGAGAACGACGCCGAGCGCTCGCTCGCCTCGCTCGAACTGCTCACCCCACTCGCGCGCGTCAAAGGCGTTCGCTACTTCAGCCTGCAAAAAGGCGCAGGCGAAGACGAGGCCGCCAATCCACCGGCTGGCCTGCAAATACAGGCCCTAGGTGGACAAATCGTCGATTTCTCCGACATGGCGGCAATCCTTGCCAACCTCGATCTCGTGATCAGCGTCGATAGCGCCCCTGCGCACCTGGCTGGCGCGCTCGGCCTACCCTGCTGGCTGCTCCTGCCCGACTACAAAACCGATTGGCGCTGGCTAACAAGCCGCGAGGATTCGCCTTGGTATTCCTCGCTGCGGTTGTTTCGTCAGTCCGGGGACGGCGACTGGAAGCCGGTGATCGCGGCCGTCGCCAATGCGCTCGAACGGCTCGCAGCGACCCGCTAGCGGCAACGCCATGCATACAGCGTTCATGGTTTCCCCTCGTTTCGCTCGCGCGTGCTTTTAGCGACAATCGCAAGCTCATTCCGTTTTCAAATCGATCAGACCACGAAAACGAACTTCAGACAGAGCCCTTGCACAGCAAAGTCGACAAAGGCAGGGTTGGTTTAGAAATGGAATAAGGGGGAATTCCGGCTCCCGCCGACCGGAATGGCTTGCGGGACATCAATCGACGATGCATAAGCTCTTTTTAACGCTTCTGATAGGGCTTAGCCTATCTACCGCGCCGGCCCGCGCGCAGAACAAAACCATACGTCTCGCCTCGTTCCAGTGGCCGCCCTACGCGAGCGAACAAATCAGCCAGCAGGGCACTGTCACCGACACCCTGCGGCGCGCGTTCGGGGCGGTCGGCTATACGCTGATCGTCGAATTCGAACCCAGCCACCGAGCCACCGCAACAGCGTCCACCGGCAGTCCGGTCGCCGGTTATTTCCCCGAATACTTCACGCCGGAACTGAACCGCCGCTGGCGGCTCTCCGATCCCATCGGCGGCAGTCCGCTCGGGCTGGCCCAGCGCGTGGACAACTTTGTCCCCTGGGTGACGCCCGAACACCTGAAGCCCTACGCTATCGGCATGGTCGAGAACGACGTCGTCAATGGCCCGTTCGGCCGCCGGATCGCACAAGGCGAGCAGCGCGTCGATTTCGCCGCCAACGACACCGGCAATCTGATCCGGCTCGCCAACGGCCGGATCGATCTGGCGATGATAGATTCGCTGACATTCGCCTATCTGATGGCCAACGAGCCACATTTGGCGTCCTATCGCGGGCAACTTACGATGAATCCGCGCATGCTCGAACAGCGCAGCCTGCATGTGGCGTTCCGCAAGACGCGAGAAGGCCGCTATTTTGCAAAATTGCTCGCAGAAGGACTGCGCCGGACCGGCTACACGCCGCCGAGCTTCGGCTCCGAATGAACCCTGATGCGCTTGAAAATCTTCGATCCCGTCGGCAATGGCATCAGGGCGCCTCGAAAAAACCCGATTTCTAAGCGAGACAAGGCCGGACGTAAAAATTGCGACGCCTATCGACCTTCACGATTGCGCGCAAGCTCGCATATGCGGGCCGCGTGAGCCGTCGATTAAGGCGGCATATCGGGCACGCTATTTCCAGACGTAGCCCAGACCCATGCCCCAAGTCCACTGATTGGCGTCGCCGCGCTGCGTGACGATAGGGCTGTCGCCCGCCTGGCCGGCGAGGCGCTGATAGAAAACGGCGGCGCCGCCGTACCAGTGCGGCGTGAGTTGCACGACAAGCGCGGGCCAGATGTAGAACTGGCGCAGGCCGGAATCGGGCACATACACCGGCAGGCCACTGGCGGCCGCGCCTTGCGGCGTTACGCCGAAATAGGTTTGGTTGTAGCTTGCGCTGGCCCACGATACGCCGCCGCCCATGCCCAGGAATACGCGCGGCGAAAGCGGCAGCCAGCCGTTGGCAAAAGCGGTGGCATTGACGCCGTGATAGGCATCGCCCAGGTCTGTCATCAGGTAAGCGCCGATGCGCAACGTCCAGGGCACGCCTTGCGTGTTGGCCTTGTACCAGGACGCCATGATGCCGCCCTCGGTTGTGGCGTCGATTTCGGGCAACTTTTGCACGACAGCATCGTCGGCGTCGTGACGCCCGAGCCGCAGGCCGAGCGCCGGGCCGAACTGCCAGTTCGGCGAATCGATCAGATTGATGTCGGCGACCGGGCCGTACCACTCGAAAAACCGGTTGCCGTCGCCGATTTTCAGCCGCACGCCGGGCACCGCACCAAAAGCCTGTTCGCGCGAGCCGGCAAATTGCGGCGTCATGCCGATTCCGACGCCGACGAGGTTAGGCAGGAAATCGAGTGTTGGCGCCGCCGTGGCGGCCTGCGCCACGCAAGCGAAAATCAGCGCGCCCACGCGCGCCTTGCGGATTTCATGCATCGCCGTCCCTCCCGTTCCCGGATCGCGCTTGCCCCGCCATCAGGGGCGGGGCTCGTACTGCAATGCTTAAGCTCAGCGTTCGAGGATTTCGGTCACGTCGTCCTTGTTGATCGTGCCTTCCTTGCCGTCGGCGTTCTTGTAGGTGTAGAGGCCGGAGTCGCTATCGAGGCGCGGCTTGCTGTTGGCCTGGATCAATGCGCCGGTCTTGGTGCTGATGATGTATTGCGTCGGGCTACAGCCGGCGAGCATTAGCGCGGCAATGATAGGCAGCAAGAGCAGTTTTTTCATATTGCACTCCTCTCTTCGAGTTGTGGGCAAGACGCCCGGTACAACGCCTTATTCGCGGCGCTTCAATCATGCCTTGGGCGGGTTTGGCGCGCCGTGTCATTTGCCCTGTTGGGAGCCCTCGGCATGAAATACGTTGCCCCGCCCGCGCTTCACCGCCAGGCGTTGCCGACCTGAACATAGAACGCCCGCTCGCCGTCCGGCCCCCACGCGTAGTCCATGCCGGTCCAAAGACCGAGCAGGCGCGCGATCTGGTAGCGAAAGCCCGCGCCCTTGGACACTTTGCTCTCCGCTGTGTCGAAGTCTTGCTTGTTGCCCCAGGCCCGGCCCGCGCCGATGAAGCCGACGAGTTCCCAGCGCGGCGTGAAATTCCAGCGCGCTTCGACTTCCGCAAGCGCGGCGTTGCGGTCTTGATAGCGCGCGGCGGGCATGCCGCGCATATCGAGAAAAGGCAGCATGTAGAACGGCGCGTCACCACGTGCCGCGCGCGCGTCCAGGCGTCCGCCGAAAACGAGCGAATCGCCCAGCGGCGTATAGCCGAATGCATGCGCGCGATAGGTCTGGAAACGCGTGTCGCCGCCCCAGGCGGGCGCGTAGAACAGGGTATCCGCCGCCGCGAGGAAGCCGCGTGTGGGCGTGAAGATGTTGTCGCGCGAATCGTGCTCGAAGGCCACGCCGAGCCCGGAATTGCGCATCGCGAACGCAGCGCCGGGTAGCAAGGGCTGCGGCCGGCCGCTATCGAAAGCACTGGACAAATCCATGTAGAGCCAGCGCGCGGAGAGAAAATTATCGCTCTGGCCCAGGTGATACAACACCTGCTGCGACGAAAACCAGCCGTCCAGGGCGTAGCCGATCTTGTAGTCTTTATCGAGGATCGCGCCGCCGCCGTAAAAATCGAGCTTCAGGTCGGCGCTCCCGACGAAACCCCGGTAGCGCCAGCGGTCATCCTGGAACGAGAGCATCGCGCCGCCGCCCGCGAACTGCGTTCCGTTTTCCGTCCGTGCGGCAGCGAGCACATAGATGTCGGGCGGCGTGCGGTGACCGCTCGCCTTTGCCTGGGTGGCAGCTTCTTCCATAGACTGGCCGAAGAACACAGCCGCGAGTCCGCCGCCGTAACCCACCGCCGGCTCGGTGATGATGATGGGTACCGGCAGGAAACCCTTCTTCTTCAAGAGCCACTTCGACATATCGAGCGCGCCGTCCTCTTCGTCGAAGAAAAGCGCTTCTTTTTCCTCGGCGAGCGCTGCCGGGCCGTGCAGCGCAAAGACACAGCAAACCGCCGCGAGACGCGCCTTCATGCCACACGCCCCGTACCCGCCGGCCCGGCAAGGCCCGCGTCGAGCACACCGAACACCTCGTTGACAAGAACATCGCCGCGAAACGGCTTGACGAGGTAGCGGGCGCCCTGCGCCGCGATACGGCTGCGAAAGTCTTCGCTGTCGTAGGCGGTCACGAAGATGCAGCGGCGCCAAAACCCTTGCGGCAAGCGGTCCGCGAGTTCCAGGCCGGAGACGCCGGGTAGATGCAGATCGATCACGCAACACGCCGCATCCAGCGCGCGGCAGCCCGCCACGAGAAAATCTTCCGCGCGCTCGAACGCCCAGATTTCCAGCCCGCTCGCATCGAGCAGGCGCGTCATGGCTCGCCGCATGCTGGCATCGTCTTCGACAACGGCGACTCGCGCTTTAGGATTGTTCATAGGGAAGATTCGGCCTGCCATATCCGCTCAAGCCCGCAGTCGCCAGAGAATTCAGATTGCATCAGCCGCATGCAGTTCTTCGCGCAAGATGCGGCGCAGGGTTTCGAGCGTGACCGGAGTGGCCTCAGGACTGACGGCGTGGCGCAGCGCCTCGTTGATCAGCGTCTGATAGCCCTTGCCTTCGCTGGCGGCGCGCGCCCGGAATACCGCCAGTACCTCGTCGTCAAGAAAAATCGTGATGCGGGTCTTGCCGGTGGATTCAAGCACCGCGCCGCGCTTGGCGGCCGTGAAATCGTAATGTTCTTTCATGATGGTTAGCCCTCTTCAAAGGCTTGTCGTTCGCGTGGCTCGGCATAACGGGCGGAAAACACCCGGATTTCGTCCTCGCCGCGATAGGTATAAACAAGTACGAGCAAACGCCAGAAACCGTCCATGCCGAGGGTGATGAATATTTCTTCGTCATGATCGCGATCCTCGCGGGTCAAGGCCCGTGGATCGAAGAAAACAGCTTCGATTTCGGCAAGGTCAATACGGTGTTTCTTGATATTGAGTCGGTTCTTGGCCGGATCAAACGAAATTTTCATGGAATTATATGCATACAAAATACATATTTAAAGTATTAAAAATGATCCTTGCCAATTGCGCAGCCCGCTCACCGCCCTGCCCCGGCCCGTGCCATGCCGCCCGCGAGCACGCGCAACGCTGGCGCGCCGGCAGGCGCGAGCGGCAGCGCAAAGCTCGCGCTCGCGCCGCCGCCATCGCGCGCAGCGAGTGCAATGACGCCGCAATGCCGTTCGATGATCGCCTTGCTGATCGAAAGCCCCAAACCGAGACCGTCGTCCTTCGTGGTAAAGAAGGATTCGAAGGCCCGTTCGCGCGCGGCGGAGGCCGGACCGTGGCCACGGTCCAGCACCGCGCAGACGAGCTGGCCGCCTTCGCTGTGCGTCTGCACGGCAAGCTCGCGCCGCGCCGGTGGCGCGTCGCGCATTGCGTCGATCGCGTTGAGCAGCAGGTTCATCAGCACCTGCTGCAATTGCGTACGGTCGCCGCGCACCAGCCGGGACGGCGCGGCCAGTGCGACGGTCAGCCGGATGTCATGGGCGCGCAAGGCCCCGTGGGCGAGCAGCAGCGTGTCGGCAACCAGTTCGTCGAAGGCAAGCGGCGCCATTTCGAGTTCGGCGCGGGTCAGCAAACCCCGGATCTGGCGCACGATGCGGTTCGCCCGCAGGTCGTCGTTGCGAATATCGGTAAGAATCTGGCGCACTTCCTTGACGCGCAGCGGGTTCTGCCGCAGCAACAGGCTCGCCGCCTCGGCGTTCGCGAGAATCGCGCCTAACGGCTGATTGATCTCGTGCACGATCGAGCCCGTCAGTTCCCCGAGCGCCATCAGCCGCGTACCGTGCGCAAGATCCGCGCGGCGCAGCGCGGCCAGCCGCTCGGCGCGCCGCCTGCGGCGGATTTCGCGTAGCCAGAGCAGACAGAACACGGCGCATGGCGCAAACGCCATGATATGCAATACAAATTTATGATCGTGAAACTCTGGCATTCGCACACGTACCGATCTTGAATCGAGAGGAACGAACGCCGGACGGCGCCACGCTTTGGCACCGGCATTCCCGCTGCATCCTGGACAGCGCAGGCGGGCTTCACCGTAACAATATGCACACAAGGCGCGTAAAGCCGACGGATTCGCAGAAACTCGCCAAAACTCGCGCAAAGATGCCGAATCGGCCTATTGAAAAACCGTTCGAGCGGTCGGTAGACGTCGGACCGAATTTGAAGTTCCAGTCTCCGTACGGCTCGCTGCCTACTCTGCCCGCAGAGCAGAAAAACGGCGCCCCGCAGGGCGCCGTATAAACAGCCGGGTTGAGCCCGAGGATGCTTAGTCGGTGTGCAGCTTACCGGTCTTGAGCAGATCGGCGATGAGCTGCGAGTCGCTATGTAGCGCACCGCCCTGCGTCAGATCGACGTTTTGCAGCACGATCGTCTGATCCTCCGCCCCGGCCGAGTAACCGCCAGCAAAACCGCCCTTGCTGCTGACGTGGATCACCGCGTCGCTACCCGACTGCTCGACGTGCAGGTAATTTGTCAGATTGCCGTTGTCGATGCTGCCGTGATGCTCGCCCTGCAAGAGATCGCGCAGATCGAGCACGTCCTGCTTGCCGCCCTGGCCGAAGTTGGTGATCGTATCGACCGCCGCATGGCCCTGGGAGCCGGCGTCGCCGAGCCGCCAGACGAAGGTGTCATTGCCGAGCCCACCGGTCAGCGTGTCGCTGCCGGCGCCGCCGATCAGCACGTCATTGCCCTGCCCGCCGATCAGATGATCATCGCCCGCACCGCCGACCAGGCGATTGTTGGCGGTGCTCAGATGCGCGTCCAGCGTGTCGTTGCCGTTGCCGGCCACGAGCAGGGAGGCATGGTCGTTCGCCAGCGTCGTCAGCGTACCGTCGCCGCTGATCAGCGTGGCATTCGCCGTATCGGCACTGCCGACGTTCAGGTAGGCCGTCGTGTCGTGCGTCTGGGCCACGCCCGTGATCGGGTCGATGACCGTGTTGCTCGCATTGAAGGCCAGCGTGGCCGACGCCTCCGCCGCGCCGACGAGCTGAAGACCGGAGAGCGTCCAGCCCGTCAGATCGATGGCCGTCGCCGCATCGCTGCTCGTCACGCTATGGCCGTTGCCGTCGCTGATCGTCATGCCCGCTTCCAACCCGCTCACCGACAGCGCCGTGATGTGTTGCGCGTCAAGGCTCAGGTGGATGGGCTGGCCATCGTTGCTCACCGCCATGCCGGAGAGAGCCGCGTGGTCGAGCGGTGCGACATGCAGCGTCGGGGCATCGGGCACCACGACCGGATCGGCCTGCGGCACGTCGTGCGTCACCATCATCGACTGGGACACGACAGAATCGATGTTGATCTGCATCGTCTCCATCGTGCTCTTCGTGCCGTCGAAGGTCGACACGTTAAGGGTGTCGTAACTGTTGGTGCTATCACCCTTCGGCGTAACGATCAAACCGTCGAGCGCGGCATTGATCTGGGCCGCCGTGCCGGTCAGCAAGATCTGATGCGTGCCATTGCCGGTGATCGTGACGCCCGTGCCGGTCACGGCGGTAAGCACACCGTGAGTCATCGACACCGTTGTCATCAGATAGGTGTCGTCGCTGTCGGTCACATGAATCTGGTATGCCTTGCTGCCGCCGAGCACGAGCTGCGTACCCTCCGCGACATGCACTGCAGAGTTCGAGGCTGCCCAATGGCCGTCATAGACCGGCGCGGCATCGTTGGCCGCGTTCTTGACAACGACATCGAAACCGCCCGCCTCCGTCGTCGTCGCAGTGGCGCCTGTCGTTTTGTCGGTCGTGGTCATACCGATCCCGACATGGAAAGAGCCCGCGTAATTAGCCGGCGGCAACAGCCACAGCGTGGTCGGCTGGAAAACCTGGCCCGAACCGGTCACCGGTGCGCTTGTGACACCAGCGCCATTAGTCGTGGTGTACGAAACGACATGGCCGCTGGGATCCATATTGATGGTGACAGCACCGCCGGTAGTGATGATCCCAAAAACGCCGCCACTACCGTCGTTAAATGTGCAACCTGCCGGAATACCCGTGAAGACCAGCTTCGTCGCCGTTACCGAGGAATCGGGATCGACCGTGGGCGCGACATCGCTCAGGCGAAGCCAGTTGTTGCCGGTGGCATCCTGATGCGAGTAGTTGTACTGGCCATAAGAGCCGCTCTTGACCAGTTCGATATTATCGAGCACGCCGCCGGCGCCGTTATTGTCGGCCGCGCGAAATTCCAGGCGCTCGGAGCCGCCTGCCGCATACGCGTGCACGCCCGTCAGGCCCGGAATTTTGCCGGGGCCGCCTGCCGTGCCATTGCCCATACCGGCGGCCGTGGCCGTCAGATCGAGCGTGTAATGCTGGAAACCCGCCTGGGCGTTGTTGAGCGTTGCGACCTTCTGGCCGCCCCAATAGACATCGATTTCCGACGAATTCTCGAAACCCTTCATCGCCGAATAGTCGAATGACAGCTCGAAGGTATCGCCGGCTCTGACCACAAGGTCGGAGTACTGCGAAGCCGTCGTGGCGCCACTCATGCCAGCGACGCCGTCCGCGCTGGCGCGCTCGATCGCCATCACGGTATTGGTATTGTTGCCATTGCCAAGGTAATGCCCTTCGTAGCCGACCTGGACTACGGCGAGGCCTCCGGTGCCCGTGGTGCCAAACCAGTTTGCGCTGCCGTCGGAGGTCAGGTCGAAGTTCAAGCTGGGACTGGACTGGCTCGAACTGATGGGATTCCTGGATGAGTCAAGCCAACTGACACCCCAGCTGTCGAAATTGGTCGTATGAGAGGTATACGTGAGCGGGTGGCCCGTAATGCTCAATTGCGCCGGCTCGGCGATGCCCAGATTGACGGTGGTCGTAGCGCTGCTGCCGAAGCCATCGGAGACCGTGACGGTGAAGCTGTCGCTGCCGTGGTAACCGGGGGTC
>JAVBKC010000120.1:0-10434 GCA_031554255.1 Niveibacterium sp. | reverse complement strand
CCCTCTCGATTGCCGGAAAAACCTACTCCTCCCGCCTGCTCGTTGGCACAGGCAAATACAAGGATTTTGACGAAACCCGTCGCGCCGTGCTGGCTTCTGGCGCACAGATCGTCACGGTAGCCATTCGCCGCACCAACCTTGGACAAGACCCCAAGGCGCCGAATCTGCTCGATGCGCTGCCGATGTCGGAATTCACCTACCTGCCCAATACTGCCGGCTGTTATTCCGCGGATGACGCCGTGCGTACTCTGCGGCTGGCGCGTGAGTTATTGGATGGACATGATCTGGTCAAGCTCGAAGTGCTGGGCGATGCGGCGAGTTTGTTCCCGAACATGCCGGAAACCTTGAGGGCCGCCGAAACCCTGGTGCGGGACGGTTTCAAGGTCATGGTTTACTGCGCGGACGATCCGATTCAGGCGCGCATGCTCGAACAGATCGGCTGCGTGGCCGTGATGCCGCTGGCATCGCTGATCGGCTCCGGCATGGGCATACTGAATCCCTGGAATCTCAAGCTGATCATCGAGCAGGCCAAGGTGCCGGTACTCGTCGATGCTGGCGTCGGCACGGCCTCTGACGCCGCGATTGCAATGGAACTGGGCTGCGACGGCGTGCTGATGAATAGCGCGATTGCACTCGCGCAAGCGCCCGTTCTGATGGCCGGCGCGATGAAAAAAGCCGTCGAGGCGGGCCGCGAGGCGTTCCGCGCCGGGCGTATGCCGCGCAAGTTTTATTCTGCGAACCCGAGTTCGCCGGTGTCCGGATTAATCGGTAGCTGATTGCCGCAACCCGATGACCGATACCGTCCGCAAACACCTTTCGGTCGATGACCCGAAGACGCGTCCGATCCGCAGCTACGTACTGCGCGAGGGCCGCATCTCGCCGGCGCAGGAGCGCTTCATGGCCGAGATGCTGCCGCGCGTCGGCGTGGAATATCGCGCGGCGCCGCTCGATCTTGCCGCAGCTTTTGGCCGCGCGGCGCCGACAGTCCTGGAAATCGGCTTCGGTATGGGCGACACCACGGCCGCCATCGCCCAGGCCCGCCCGCACGAGAACTTTCTTGGCATCGAGGTGCATGGCCCCGGCGTTGGCAAGCTCTGCCGGCTGATCCATGAATCTGCCATCGCGAACATCCGCGTGGTCCAGCACGACGCTTTCGAGGTTGTGCGCGATATGCTGCCAAAAGCTTCGTTCGCCGGCATCCATGTCTACTTCCCCGACCCCTGGCACAAGGCGCGTCACAACAAACGCCGCCTGATCCAGGGGCCGTTCGTGCAGGAACTCGCGCAACGGCTTGCATCCGGCGGCTACATCCATTGCGCGACCGACTGGGAAGATTACGCAGAGCAGATGCTCGAGGTGCTGTCGGCCGAGCCGCTGCTCGAAAACACGGCGGAGGGCTATGCGCCTCGCCCCGATTACCGTCCGCTCACGAAGTTCGAGAATCGCGGGCTGAAGCTCGGCCACGGCGTCTGGGATCTTGTTTTCCGCCGCCGCTAACAAAGGAATTCACGATGATCCCCCAGCGTCCCTACGGCCGCACTGGCCTTTGCGTTTCCGCGCTCGGCCTGGGCGCAGGCCAGATCGGCGACGAGCGCCTCGCCGAGGCTGCTGTCGCCGCGCTTCTGAACCAGGCGGTCGATGCCGGCATCACTTTGATTGATACCGCACGCGCCTATGGCGCATCGGAAGCGCGCATCGGCCGCCATCTGGCCCACCGGCGCGACGAGATCGTCATCTCGACGAAGCTCGGTTACGGCATTCCAGGCATCAACGACTGGACCGGCCCGTGCATCACCGCCGGCGTCGAAGCCGCGCTCGTGCGCCTCTGTACCGACAGGCTGGACATCGTGCATCTGCACTCCTGCCCGCGCGAAATCCTCGAACGCGGCGAAGTCATAGCGGCGCTCGAAGCGGCAAAACAAGCGGGCAAGGTACGCGCAATCGCCTACTCGGGCGAAAACGCCGATCTGGCCTACGCAATCGACTGCGGTCGTTTCGACGGTTTCATGGCCTCGCTGAATATTTGCGACCAGCGCCTGATCGTAGACGCGCTGCCGCGCCTGGGCGGGCGCGGTTTCATCGCCAAGCGTCCAAGCGCGAACCACCCGTGGCGCTTTGTCGAGCGGCCGGTCGGCGACTACAGCGAAGTTTACTGGGAGCGCTTGCAGGCGATGCGTTTGCCCGATTTCGGGGTGGCGCCAGGCGAACTCGCGCTGCGCTTCTCGGCCTGGCAAGCACAGGCATCCAGCGCAATCGTTGGTACGGCAAAAGCCGCAAATCTTGCGCAAAACCTGGCGTGGTTCCAGGCAGGCCCGCTACCCGAGGCCTGGGTAGCAACGCTGCGCAACGCCTTTGTCATGCACGACAAGGACTGGCTCGGCCAGGTCTGAACAACAGCAAAGCGTTACACACCGAAACGAAGTCCAACTTCGGCGTCATATCTGGCCGCCTGGCCGGTGTTTGAATGCGCCCACGCACCATTCGATGGCGCGCCACCAAACAGGAGGTTTTCATGAAATCCCGTCTACTTGCCTTTTCGATTGCAGGCCTGAGCGCACTCACGGTCGGCCTTGGCGCCCGCGCCGCGCTTGCCGACGATACAGCTCAAGCGGCCGACATGCCGCACGCGATGCATCGCGGCGCGCATATGGACCCGGCCAAATTCAAGGCGCGGATGGAACAGAAACTGGACCGGCTGCATGCGCAACTAAAGCTCACCACGGACCAGGAATCCGCCTGGGCGACGTATCGCGGCGACTCGCTGGCGCGTCTCGATACCTTCGCCGCAAGCCGCCCCGCCGCAGGTGCGCTGCGTGACGCGAGCGCCGTGACACGGCTCGAAAAGATGCTGGAAATCGCCCAGCAACACGAGAAACTGTTGGCGCAGCAGTTGGAGTCGACCCGCACGTTCTACGCAAAGCTGAGTCCGGAACAGCAGAAAGCCTTCGATTCGGCCACCCGGATGGAATGGCGCGGTATGGGCCCGCAACGCGGCGGCGCTGGCCGCGCGCCTGCAGCCATGACCCACTAAATATTTCCGGAGGATTGGCTTGAGCCCGCGTGAATACGGCGGGTTCAGGTCAGCGTGCAGCGTGCGTCGCGTAATCGGCCAGCGCGGCCTTCAATTCGCTGTACTCCTTGCAGGGCAGCCAGCAGAGCCCGTCGAGCACGGCCAGATGCTCCTGCGCCTTGGCGAGATTGCCCGCCTGCAGATAAGCTTCGCCGAGGTATTCGTGTGCGCCGCGATGCTTGGGATTGAGCATCAGCGCGGTATCGTAGAAGCGGAAGGCATCGTCGAGATTACCCTTCTTGCGGCTTGCGTAGCCAAGCCAGTTGTATGCGTCGGCATCCTTCGGGTGCGCGACGACATAATCTTGCAGGCGTCCTAGCGCGCCGTCCCAGTCCTGCGCATCGATCGCCTGCTTGATCGACTGCATGGCAGGATCGATCGCAGGCCCGCTGCCTCCGCCGCCTCCACCCCCGCCGCCAGATGCCCATGTTGCGGACGTCATCGTCAGGGCGGCGAGAAACGCAATTTGCTTCCTCCATCCAGTCCGGAACATGATGGGCTTCCTGACGCTTGGTATTCCTGTAGCCGTTAGTGCCGCCAGGCGTCAGAAAAGTTTAGCTCGTGAAGACCCCTGCATGAATGGCGGGGCTTGCACCGCAACGCGCGTGGTCAAGAAAGAGGACTGGATGCGGTCTGGCGCCGCGTAAGCGTGCCGAGGAACGCTTCGGTTTTCTGGTAGCCGATCACGCGCAGCGGTGCATATTCATGCGCCGTCGTATCGAAAAACAGAATGGCGGGCGGCCCGAACAGGCCAAAGCGCTTGAGCAGGGCCTTGTCTTCGTCGTCGTTCGCCGTCACGTCGGCGCGCAAGAGCAGGGTGTCGCCCAGGGCGGCCTGCACGCGCGCATCGCTGAAGGTAAAGCGCTCCATCTCCTTGCACGAGACGCACCAATCGGCATAAAAATCGAGCATCACGGGGCGGCCTTCGGCCAGCCTGCGATCGAGTTCGGCGGCCGATTTGACGCGTTCGAATTGCAGGCCGGCGCTCTCGACTGCGGTCACACCGCGCAAAGCAGCAAGCGGCTGTAACGGATCGCGCGCACCACTCAAGGCGCCGAGCACGAGACTCACACCCGCGACGAGCGCGATCACGCCGATGCCTTTCCAAAAGCGCGTCCAGCCACGCGCCTGCGGCGGCAGCGAATCGAGCGCGTGCAGGAAAACCGCCGAGACGATCAATAGCGCCGCCCAGGCCAGCATGAACACGGTTGTGGGCAGCACCGGTCCGAGCAGCCAGATCGCGAGCGCCAGCAACATGACGCCGAAGGTTTTTTTGACCGATTCCATCCACGGTCCGGCCTTCGGCAACAGTTCGCGCGCCGCTCCGGCCACGAGGACGAGCGGCAGTCCCATGCCGAGCGCCATCGTGAAGAGCGCGGAACCGCCGAGCACCGCGTCGCCCGTGCGCGCGATGTAGAGCAGCGCGCCGGCCAGCGGCGCGGCAATGCAGGGGCCGACGATCAGCGCCGAGAGCACGCCCATGATCGTTACGCCGATGAAGGAGCCGCCGCGCTGCGCATTCGCGGAACCGGAAATCCGGCTTTGTAGCGCTGCCGGAAGCTGAAGCTCGTAGAAGCCGAACATCGCCAGCGCGAGCACCACGAAGATTGCGGCAAAACCGCCGAGCACCCAGGCGTTTTGCAGCGCCGCCGAGAGCAGCGTGCCGGAAAGCCCCGCCGCAACGCCGGCCAGCGCATAGGTAACGGCCATGCCCAACACATAAGCTCCGGCGAGCGCGAAGCCGCGTCCGCGCGACACCTTGTTGCCCTGCCCGACAATGATGCCGGACAGGATGGGCAGCATCGGCAGCATGCAGGGCGTGAAGGCAAGCAAAAGCCCCGCGCCGAAGAAGCTTGCGAGAATCAGCAGCAAATGGCCGGAACCGAGCAGCGCTGCAAGGCGGCCGCTTTCGTCGCCGACGGCGGAGGCGTTTGTTGCCGGGACCGCTGCGCCGATTGGTTGCGGCGTTATCGCCGTCGCGCCGCCCAAGGCTTGTGCGATCAGGCCGCCGCCATTGCCAAGCTCGACACCGAGTTCGCGCTTGGTTGGCGGAAAGCAGACGCCCTGATCGGCGCAGCCTTGGAAGCCGGCCAGGACTTTCGCGCTGGCGTCGGCAGCGCCCGCCGTCAGCGGCAGAACGATGCGTAGCGTGCCTCGGTAGGTTTCGACATCGCCGAAGTATTCGTCGTGTTTGGGCTTGCCGGCCGGAATGGAGGCCGGCCCGAGCGCGAGGCCCGGACTGCGCGCCTCGAACGCGAAACGGTGACGATAAAGGTAGTAGCCGTCGGCGATACGAAAATCGAGCGCGATATGCTGCGGATCGGGCGCGCTCGCCGACACCTTGAACGCCTCGTCGGGGTCCAGCAATTCCTCGGCATGCGCCGACAGGCTCGCAAACAGACACAGGAGAATGGAAATCAGATATTTCATGAGGGGCTTTTAGCGTCCGTCTCGCGGAAGTTGTCGTCCTGGGTTTGCGCCGCAACCCAGCCAAGATATGCCTCAAGCCCGCAATGCGGTGAGAAGGCAAGAATTTCCGGCAGTTCGTAAGGATGCTCGGCACGGATCAGCGCTTCGAGTTCCGGATACCGTCGTACGGTGGTCTTGAACACGACGCTCACCTCGTCCGCCAGCTCGATCTTTCCGCGCCATCGGTAGATGGATCGAAACGATGCCTGAATATTCGCGCAGGCCGCTAGCCGCCGCTCGACCGCGAGTCGCGCAAGGCGTTCGGCGCTTACCGGATCGGGCAGCATAGAGATCAAGAGCAGGACTTTCTCGGACATTTCGGTGCGAGTTTCGAGGCTGTTACGGCAAAGAACCGGCCGGCTGTGCGCCGCCTTACGGACGGCGACGCCAGACTGCGTATTCTAGGGCCCGTTCAAAGTCTCCGTCGTGTCATGACCTAATTTTCTCGGGCAGGGAGATCGAGGGTAGAGCCTGAACTGATGAGGGAGAAAGAGATGGCAAAAATGGTCAAGGATTTGACATGGGATCCAGGCTGGAAGTGGCGTGGATGATTCGCGGGCAGGGCTTGTCGGTACTGGCGGTATGCAGATCGATGGGCTTGGTTGAAACCACGGCTCGACGTTGGCTGGCGCTGTACGACACAGAGTGTGCGGACGGAGCTGGCGTGGACAAGCCGCTCGCGTCCGAGCAGCAACGCATCCGGCAGCTTGAACAAGCCTCCTGATTTTTGAGGCGTTTTAGCGCATCAGGCTAATTTATCGATGCGAGTCGCCTGTTTTGGTGTGGCGACTGGCCCGACAAAGAAGAAGGCGTTTGGGCGGGATAAGCTGACTTTGGTCAGGCCCGACGGAGCCCAATTTCTGGGCTTCGTCGGGCGATGCATCGAGCACGCTTGGCGTGCGTGTCTAGAGGATGAAGTGGTCAACCTCCTTGGTCAGGGCCTCGGCATCCTCCTTCAGCCCGGCAGTGCTCTTCGACACGCCCCGGGTTACGTCGTCGGTCTCCTCGATGGCTTGCGCGGCGGCGGCAACCTGTTGTGCCATCGTCTGCGTGGCTGTGGCCTGTTGGCGCGTGGCATCGGCAATCGAGGTGATGGTCTCCGCAATATCCCGCGTGATGGTCTCGATGTCCTGGAGCGCGGAACCCGCAGCCTTGCTGGACTGCGAGGTTTTGGTGGTTTCGTTGACGACTTCACTGATCGCAGCCTGGACCGAGACGACGCCCGAGGTAACCTGGCCGAGGATGTCGCCGATTTCGTTGGCCGAATGCGCCGACTGTTCGGCCAGCTTGCGCACCTCGTCGGCGACCACGGCGAAGCCGCGACCGACCTCGCCAGCGCGTGCTGCTTCGATGGCGGCATTGAGGGCGAGCAGATTGGTCTGGCTTGCGATTGCGCCGATCGTGGCTACAACGGCCTCGATTTTGCGCGAATGCGCGGTCAACGCTTCGACCTCGGTAAGCGAGGACTGAACGCGCGCTTCGATTATCTGCATCGAATCCACTACCCCGAGTACGACGCGCTTGCCGTGCTCCACCTTGTCCACCGCATCGCTTGCACGTTGATAGACGGCGTTCGACGATTCGGCGATCTGATCCACCGACGACGACAATTGCTCGATATTTTTGCTGACCATCGAGGCGTTCGCCGCGAGGCCCTGCATGCCATCGGCCAGATGCAGCATCGCGCCCGAAGCGTCGGAGGTCGAGCCAGAAACCTTGAGGGCGGTTGTCCGCAGGGTGCTGACAAGGCCCTTCATCGCATCGCGCGCTGCATTGCCGCGCATCGCGAGCAGGTCGATCTCGTTGCGCGAATTGGCCTGCGCCTCGACATGGTGGGTCAGGTCTCCATGACCCATCTGGGTCAGGCTGTGCGCGACCTGCTGCAGCGGGCGCAATTGCCAACGGATCAGCACACCCAGGCAGACGACGAGCAGAACGACCATCGCGCTGATGCCCACGAGCAGCAAGTGGCGGAGCTTGTCGTACGGTTCGGTGAATTCGGCTTCCATTGCCGATGCGACAATGACCCAGCGTAGCGCGGGAACTGCGCCGAATACCGCGATTTTCTGTTGCACCTCGCCATTGGCATTCTGGAAGGCGTAGGACAACTGCCCTGTCTTCTGCTTGAGAATCGTCGTCAGCACACCCTGCAAGGTCTCGTCCAGCTTACCGAGCGTTTTGCCCTGGAGGGTGGGATGCATGACGAAGTAAGGCTCCTTCGTGTCCCCGGTTGCTTCGGCAACGATGTAGGGATACCCGCTCCTGCCGATCGTGATGGTGCTCAGTTTGCTCTTCAGCAGCTCGATGTTGTTCGCGATGTCGACGCGCATCGTGAGCGCGCCGATCACCGCGCCCGCGCTGTCCTTAACCGGCCTCGCAGCCAGGGCGTAGAATTTGCCTCCGCGTTGAATCGTTCCGACGAAGGTCTTACCCGCCAATACTTCCCCTGCATAGGCGTCCGGTACCGATTCGCCGTCGCGGTACTCTCCTGCCGTATTTTTGAGCAGCGTCGTGGCGCGGCAAAGCTTGTCGCCGTCTTTTACGAGGAAAGCCGTTTCGTTGAACGGATGGTTTTTCTTGTAGGCCAACAGGAATTGCTGATTGCCATTGGCATGAATCTCGCCGAACATCAGCTCAGGACGCATCTCCCCGCTCTGTGGCAGCGTCCTCCCGGTCAAGTGGGCTGCCGGCAACTCGTTGGTGAGCTGTTCCAGCGCATCCAAAGCTTCCTTCTTCATGCTCTCTTCAGCATATTCCAACGTCCGCGCGATCAGATCGGTTTGCGTCTTGAGTTCGCGCCGGCTTTCCTCCAGCGCAATGCGGCGTGTATACGTCGAAAAAGCCAGCGACAAGCCCAGTGCTGACACGATGCATATCAGGACGGCTCCGAACATGGTTTGACGCGCCAAAGGCAGGCGTCGGATGGCTGACCACATGTTTTCCCCCGAAAGTTGTGTGCATGAATGGCGTTGCGAAGACTCCGGCATAACTGACGGGGCCTCTCACAAAACTGAGCGCTGCATCAGACGTAGAATCCCTGTCAGCCAAGTCTCCCCCGAATGGCTTATATGACTTGTCGCCCGGCGGGCCGCAGATCCCTCTGGCGAAGTTAGGTGTTTTCGTAAATTCCCGTAAAGGTAGAAACGGCAAAATTCGGCGCACTTTGATCGAACAACGCATCCGCATTGATGCGCGTCAGTCGCAGACCTCGGTCTATGAGTGTCGAGAATTAGTTGCTTGTGTTTAGTGGAAAACAGTGATAGTCGCTTCTCTTTTTGGGTACGTGGTACACACGCCCTGCTTGCATGGCAGCATTGCGTTTTTCGCACGATTTCGCGCATCCGAAAGAACTTTATGGACATCAAGCTCACGCAGTTTTCTCCTGGCGGCGGCTGTGGCTGCAAGATCGCACCAGCCGTGTTGCAACAATTGTTGGCCAAGGCGCCGCCCGGCATCCTGCCGCCCGCCTTGCTGGTCGGCACCGAGACTTCGGACGACGCGGCGGTCTATAAGCTCAACGAAGAACAGGCGCTGGTCGCGACGACTGATTTCTTCACGCCGGTCGTAGACGATCCTTATGATTTCGGCCGTATCGCAGCAACGAACGCGATCTCCGACGTTTATGCGATGGGCGGTACGCCAATAATGGCGTTGTCATTGCTCGGCATGCCGCTCGACAAATTGCCGCTCGATGTGATCGGTCGCGTCCTCGAAGGCGGCAGCGCTATCTGTCGCGAAGCCGGCATTCCAATCGCCGGCGGCCATTCCATCGACATTCCTGAGCCGATCTACGGCCTTGTGGTGATGGGCCTCGTGCATCCGGCACGCGTGCGGCGCAACGCGGATGCGCGCGCGGGCGACGTACTGATTCTTGGCAAGCCGCTCGGCGTCGGCGTGCTATCGACCGCAATAAAGAAGGGCTTGCTCGGCGCGGCCGGTTATGCCGAAATGATCCGCCACACGACCCAGCTCAACCGCGTCGGCGCGCGCCTCGGCGGGCTGGCCGGCGTGCATGCGCTGACCGACGTCACCGGTTTCGGCCTCGCCGGCCATCTGCTCGAAATCTGTCGCGGCTCGCGCCTTGCCGCGCAAATCCAGTTCGACGCCCTGCCGCTAATCGAAACCGCCGTCGGCTTCGCGCGCCAAGGGCTCGCAACCGGGGCGACGAGTCGCAACTGGAACGGCTATGGAGAGAGCGTGATTTCGCCCGCGCCCTTGGAACCCTGGCAGCGCACGCTGCTGAGCGATCCGCAAACCTCGGGCGGCCTGCTCGTGTCCTGCGCGGCGGACGCGGCGGACGCAGTGCTCGCTGCGTTCCGCGAAGACGGTTTTGTTGACGCCGCCATCGTCGGCGCGCTATTCGACGGGCCGCCGCTGCTGCGCGTGGTTTGACCACGCTTTGCAGCTTACCTGCCATTCATTGGGGGTTGGCTGCAACAAAATTTGCCAAGCGCAAGAGCAAGCATGGCGCGAAAAACGTCGTCTCCGTGAACTCGAAGAAATGCGAGCTAAATCTGGCGGTTTTCAAGGGGCCTTGAGCCAAAACGGCGCATCTTCAACGTCCAACGAAGACCTCACGGAACGACTGAGAAAGGCAAAGGGCATGCTTGATGCTGGGCTGATAAGTGACTCCGAATATGAAACGATAAAAGCTCGGATAATCAGTCAACTTTGATCTGAAACAGTATGCTCTTTGCTTTGCCAAACATTAAGGAGCAACTTCATTCTGCTATAGGTTTTTGCGTTCGTTCAATGCATCTCGTTATACAGAAGTCCCCCCGCCCCGATGAGCACCCAGCGCTCGCAGCAGAAGACATGGTTGAGCAGAAGAGTGTACAAGCCTGCCCGACACGGTGTTCAATTCTGAAATTTTGAGCCCCATGGACAACCCGATA
>JAVBKC010000121.1:0-25725 GCA_031554255.1 Niveibacterium sp. | reverse complement strand
GCCGGTAATTGACGCTGGGTGCGGTGGTGATCAGGTCGAGGTCGTACTCCCGCTCGAGCCGCTCCTGCACGATCTCCATGTGCAGCAGGCCGAGAAAGCCGCAACGGAAGCCGAAGCCGAGCGCCTGCGAGACTTCCGGTTCGTATCGCAGCGAGGCGTCGTTGAGCTTGAGCTTTTCGAGCGAATCGCGCAGTTGGTCATATTCGCTCGCCTCGACTGGATACAAACCGGCGAAGACCTGCGGCTTGATTTCCTTGAAACCCTCAAGCGCCTCGGATGCCGGCTTGGCCGCGAGCGTGATCGTGTCGCCAACCAGTGCCGAGTTCAGTTCCCGGATGCCCGCGATGACAAAACCGACCTCGCCCGCTTTCAAAACTTCGCGCGTGACCGACTTTGGCGAAAACACGCCGACCTGCTCGCACAAGTTTTGCGCCCCCGTGTTCATGAAGAGCAATTTGTCCTTCGGCCGCATCGCGCCGTCAACAACGCGCACGAGCATGACGACGCCGACATAATTGTCGAACCACGAGTCGATGATCAAAGCCTTGAGCGGCGCCGACTCGTCGCCGCGCGGCGGCGGCACCTTGGCGATGATCGCTTCGAGAATTTCGTCGATGCCCATGCCGGTCTTGGCCGAGCACGGAATCGCCTCGGTCGCGTCGATGCCGATCACGTCCTCGACTTCCTGCCGTGCAGACTCGGGATCGGCAGAGGGCAGATCCATCTTGTTAAGCACCGGCACGACCTCGACACCCTGCTCGATCGCCGTATAGCAGTTCGCAACCGTTTGCGCCTCGACCCCCTGCGAAGCATCGACGACGAGCAATGCACCTTCGCAAGCGGCCAGAGAACGGCTGACTTCGTAAGAGAAGTCCACATGTCCCGGCGTGTCGATAAGGTTCAGGTTGTAGATCTCGCCATCGCGCGCCTTGTAGTGCAGCGCTGCTGTCTGGGCCTTGATCGTGATGCCGCGTTCGCGCTCGAGATCCATCGAGTCGAGCACCTGGGCCTCCATTTCCCGTTCGGAAAGGCCGCCGCAACGTTGGATGAGTCGATCCGCCAGCGTTGATTTGCCGTGGTCGATATGGGCGATGATCGAAAAATTGCGTATCCGCTGCATGACAGAAAAGGGGGCTTCACCACGCGTCGCGGCCGTACCCCGCCATCATTCGGAGGGATACGGCCGCAACAAGATTAAAATCAGAACGTAAAAGGAAACGTTCGCGAGAAACTCGAAAAGGGAGCGCGAGGCTCTTGCCGGAGTCTCCACGTAACCGTCGATTATAACGGAACCGCCAACCCGCCGCCGAAGCAGCTAATCAGGCAACCTCAGACTCACAAAACTTTGCGCCTCGCCGCGCCGCACGAGCAGCGAAACGCTTTCGCCGCGCTCGACGCTGCCGGCAAAACGGTTGAACTGTTCGACCGAGCGGAAATCGGATTGCGCGCCCTTGCGTGTTCCCGACACCACGACATCGCCCGACCGAAGCTGGGCTCGCGCGGCCAGTCCGCGGGCGTCCTTGACCGCCACGCCGCCTGCCGCCGTGCGGTAATGCCGGCGCTGTTCGCCCGTGAGCGGCGCGACAACAAGCCCGAGTCGATTGCCGGGCGGTTCGGAGCGGCGCACGGGCGTCTGCCTGGGTTTATCGTCCTGACTCTCGGGAAACTCGGCCACCGTCAACACCACATCGCGCATGCCGCCGCGTCGCCATAGCTGCAGGTTCGCGCGCGCGCCAGGCTTGGAGGCACCGACGAGACGCGGTAAATCCTCGGACACGAGGATTGCCCGGCCTTCGAACTTCAGGATTACGTCGCCAACCTCTACGCCGGCTTTCGCCGCCGGGCTATCCGGCTCGATTGCGCTGACCAAGGCGCCTTGGGGGGTTTTGAGCGCAAAGCTATCGGCCACGTCGCGCGTGACCTCCTGGATCAGAACACCGATCCGCCCGCGCGTCACGCGGCCCGTGCTGCGGATCTGGTTTTGCACATCCATCGCCACATCGATCGGAATCGCGAAGGACAAGCCCATGAAGCCGCCCGTCTCACTGTAGATCTGCGAATTGATGCCGATGACCTCGCCGCGCAGATTGAACAAAGGGCCACCCGAATTGCCTGGGTTGATCGCCGTATCGGTCTGAATGAAGGGCACGAGCGTTTCATCCGGCAAGGAGCGCCCCTTGGCGCTGACGATACCGGCCGTCACGCTCTGCTCGAAACCGAATGGCGAGCCGATTGCGACAACCCAATCGCCGACGCGCAGCCGCGCAGGGTCGCCTATCGTCACCCGCGGCAGATTCGTGGCGTCGATCTTGAGCAAGGCAACATCGGTCCGTTTGTCGACGCCGATCAGGTGGGCACGAAACTCTCGCTTGTCGACGAGCCGCACAACGATCTCGTCGGCCGCATCGATCACATGCGCATTGGTCAGGATATAACCGTCGGCCGAGACGATGAAGCCGGAACCTAGCGATTCCTCGTCCTCGTCGCGCGGCGTCGGTGGCCGACGCGGCTGGAACTTGCGGAAGAAGTCGTCTCGCGGGTCCATTTCAGCTTTGCGCGACTTCGCCACCTGGGTGCTGCTTACATTGACGACGGCTGGCGCGAAACGCTCGACCATATCGGCGAATTCGGGCAAATCGCGCGCCAAAGCCAGGCAGGGCAACAGGACAACGAGCCAGAGCAAGCGCAAACAGGCCGCACGGATGGCGTACTGTTTCACTCGGAAGCCCCGCACGCGGGGCAATCGAGAATCCGGATCGCCAAGGCCCGACGCGCCCCGCGCTGGCGCGAAACGGCAAGACCGAACGCAAAACCCGCTACTGCGCCGATAAACGCCATGAGCGCGGCCAAACCGTCGCTTAAAGCAAGGCTTGCGGCCAATACCGCCGCGACCAGCACGCCGACAAGCGGCAAGCCGTAGACACAAGCGACGGCGAGCAATACACCGTGTTCGGGCAGACGGACCTGGACGGTCGCGCCCGCAGCAAGACCGGGAACGCTTGCAACGCGGTAAGTACTGCAACGCTTGCCGAAAAGTTCGCCAAGCAAACCTGAGCGGCAGCCGCCCGCACTCTCGCAACGGCCACAGCCAGATTCGGTGCCGACTTTCAGCAGCGCCTCCTGGCCGTCGACTTCAAGTACGAGCGCCTCGCGCACACTCATTTGCCTTGCATCTCCACACCGTCGGCGATTCGCTTGACGGCCGCTGCCGGCACTTCGCCAAGCGCGGTTACGAGAAAATCGCCCGCCACGATACGTTTATAGATCTGCGTTGGCCCCGCTGCGCTGGCGCCCACTATCGGCTTGTCCCGGCGGCCCGCAAGCGGTTCGATAAAGATGGAAAGCGTGGCCAGTCCGTCAGAAAATACCATGTGCAAAGCGTCCGCGCCCTCGCGCTGCAAGGGCCGGCGCACCATGCTGATCGCGCGAAAACCCGGCAAGGCGCTCTGGACCCGCCAGTTCGAATCCTCAGCGCGCAGCGATTCGCCGCGCGCGTTGATCACGCGCCAGCTCGAAGCGTCCTGCGCGTAGCGGGAACGCAAGCGTTCGCGATCTATCGCGCCGCCGATGCTGACCTCGGAAAATGCGAACTGCTCGATCGAATCGCCGCTGGCATCGGTCATCCTTGATTTGAGCATCAACCCACTCGAAGGGTCCACCCAAAAAACATGGCCGAAGCGGTAACCGTCACGCGGTTCGAGCACGACCATCCGCGCATCCAGTCCGGCAACGCGATCGATGCCGCCGAGCTTGAGCTTGTAGTTTTCTGTCAGGGCAGTTGGTGTTACGCCACCCCAGGCCGGGAAGCGACGTACGATCACGCGGTCGGTGATCAGCGTCCGCTCGTTCGGCAGGTAGAAACTGACCTCGCCGTTCGCCCGTACGACTTCGCGCGGCGTGCCGTCGAGCGCTTCGAGCCGTTCGTATTCGCCGCTCGCATCGGAGAGGTGAACGATCCGCGAGGTTTCGCTACGCTTGCCCGCCTGGTAGACGAAAGTTCCCGCATACCCCAATCGCTGCGAAGAAGCCGCCATCCTGGAGAGCCAGGTCAACGCATCCGTCGATACGTCCGCGAGGCAGCTCCCCGCCCAAAACAGTGCGGCAAACAACACCGCAAGGCGATTCATCGAGCCAACCCCTCCGTCGAGGATTCGGCAACGGTCCGCATGTAATAGCCAAGGCCGGGCATGGTCTGAGTCCCGGCATACCCATGATGCGCAAGCAGGTAGGCGCGACTGGTTTCCGCATCCGAAGGCGCCGCCGAAGCACTCTGGGGCCGCTCGCCTGCCTTGGGCGACATATGTGCGACATCGGCGAACGGCGCCAGATCGGAGGAATTGAGTCCTAGCCCTGCCCAGGCCACAACTGCGACGCCTAGAATCGCGGCGGCGATCGGCATCGCGCGGGACCACCAGGAATCGTTGCGCGCTTCGCTCCGGCTCGAACCCAAGCCCGCGATAACAGTTGGCTCGCGTTCGAGCGCCGCCATTACCGCCGCCGAAATATCGCGACTCGGCTCGCAGCAGTCGCGCAAGGCGTCGCTCATCAGACAGTATGTCTGCCAATCCGTGCGCAGCGCTTCATTTTCCTTTATCGCATGGAATACGGCAGATCGCTCGGGGGGCGCGAGCTCGCCGTCCAGCAAAGCCGAAATCTGCTCCTTCATACCTCTACCACCTTTTATCTGGACTTATATCCAACAAGGGCCTAAGACGCTGGGCAATCGCTTCGCGCGCCCGAAAAATCCTCGATCGAACCGTGCCGATCGGGCAATCCATCGCCGTTGCGATCTCCTCGTAGCTGAGACCATCTATTTCGCGCAATACGATCGCGGTTCGCAGCTCTTCGGGCAATGCATCGATCGCCGCGTTGACCGTCTCTCCGATCTGCTTCGATAACAGCAGGCGCTCCGGCGTATCGATGTCGCGCAGCAATTCCGCGTCTTCGAACCCCTCGGCATCCTCCGACAGAATGTCCGTAGTCGTCGGCGTCCGGCGCCCATGCGACATCAGGTAATTCTTTGCGGTGTTGATACCGATCCGGTACAGCCATGTGTAAAACGCGCTGTCGCCCCGGAAAGACGGCAAGGCGCGATACGCCTTGATGAACGCCTCCTGGGCGACATCCTCGACTTCCGCCGAATCGCGGATCATCCTCGACAGCAATCGGATCAGCTTGCGCTGGTACTTCGACACGAGCAGACCGAAGGCTTGTTTATCGCCTTGCTGCGCTCGTTCGACGAGTTGCTGGTCAACCTGACGATCGCTCATTGGGTTGTGGGGCTTGGGCGAATGCTTCGCGCTCAGTGGGGGTAGGAGCGCGAAGTATAGCCTAGGCCATCACTTGCCCATCGGGCGCCAGTCTTCGTGGCTAATCGGACTTTGCCCCAAAGAATTAGTTCAGCTTGGAGCAGGGTCTTTTGAGCCAAGACAAACGCGCGAACGACGCGTGATATATTTTTCCCTCCCCTTCCTCGAGCGGCCCTCGCGGTCGATTCCAAGAACGTGCTCCAATTCGACGTCCTGATCCTCGGCAGTGGGCTCGCCGGTCAATCCCTCGCCCTACGCTTGGCCAACCATCATTGCGTCGCGCTCGTCACCAAGCGGCAGATCGAGGACAGCGCCAGCGCCTGGGCGCAGGGCGGCATCGCAGCCGTCGTCGATCCAATGGATTCGGTGCAGTCGCATGTGCGCGACACGCATATCGCGGGCGCGGGCCTGTGCGACGCATCCGCCACGCAATTCGTCGTCGAGCACGGACGCGACGCGATTCAGTGGCTCGCCGAACAAGGCGTACCTTTCACACCGGCCGAGGACGGGCCGCTGCACATGCATCTGACGCGCGAAGGCGGCCACAGCCACCGCCGCATCGTGCATGTGGCCGACGCGACCGGCGCGGCGGTCCAACGCACGCTGACGCAAAAGGTGCGCGAGCATCCCAACATCCAGGTCTTCGAACAACATATCGCGGTAGACCTGATCGTCGGCCACCGGCGCGGCCAGCCGGACGCCGGATGCCAGGGCGCTTATATCCTCGACATCGCGACATCAAGGGTGCGTACCTTTGCCGCGCGCAACACCGTACTTGCGACAGGCGGCGCCGGCAAGGTCTATCTCTACACGACAAATCCCGACACGGCGACGGGCGACGGCATCGCGATGGCTTGGCGCGCGGGCTGCCGAGTGACGAACATGGAGTTCATTCAGTTCCATCCGACCTGCCTTTACCATCCGAACGCCAAATCCTTCCTGATTTCGGAAGCGGTGCGCGGCGAAGGCGGAATACTCAAACTCCCGGATGGCACCCGCTTCATGCCCGAGCACGACGAGCGCGCCGAACTCGCGCCGCGCGACATCGTTGCACGCGCAATCGACTTCGAAATGAAGCGGCATGGCATCGACTGCGTTTATCTCGATATCAGTCATCGGCCTGCCGGTTTTATCCAGTCGCATTTCCCGAATATCTATACGAACTGCCTAGAACTGGGGATCGACATTACGCGCGAGCCGATTCCCGTCGTACCGGCCGCGCATTACACCTGCGGCGGCATCCTGACCGACCTACGCGGGCGTACCGACGTAGCAGGCCTTTACGCGATCGGCGAAAACGCCGGCACCGGCCTGCATGGAGCGAATCGTCTGGCAAGCAATTCGCTACTCGAATGCGTCGTCTTCGGCGAGGCAGCAGCGAAGGACATCGCCATGCATCCGCGCCCCATGCCCGGCGAATTGCCGGCTTGGGACGAAAGTCAGGTCACCGACGCCGACGAAGAGGTCGTTATCGCCCATAACTGGGACGAATTGCGCCGCTTCATGTGGGATTATGTCGGTATCGTGCGCACGACCAAGCGCTTAGAGCGCGCGCGCCACCGGATCGCCCTGCTCGAACGCGAAATCGACGAGTACTACGCGAATTTTCGCGTCGGCAACGATCTGATCGAACTGCGCAATCTCGTCGTCAGCGCAGAACTCATCGTGCGCAGCGCGCTAGCGCGCAAGGAAAGTCGCGGCCTGCATTTTTCGCGCGACTATCCAGCTATGCTGTCAGAGGCAAAACCGACAGTGCTCGTCAATCACACCTTCCCGAAGGGCCTCAAACGCTGGGTCGAGCAGGACCGACCAAGCGCCAGCGTAACCAGCGCACAAGCAAGCGCCAATCGGCCTCGCTGACGCAGAACCGCAACAGGCAGGCCGAGCCGCGACGCATGGAGGCAAGCTCGGTCCAGTGCATGACGATCAACAACCCGGCGAAGGCCTGCGATTGCGGTCCAAGCACGATGTTGCGAGCATCGTCATCATTGATGAGTTCGGCGTGACCCGCGTCGAACAGGCGCAGTGCCAGCCTCTGCTGGCGTCGCAACTGGTGCGCGGCGAGCACTGCCGAGACTAGCGTGCAAGCGTTCGCAAATAATGCCGATGGTGTAGAAAGAACGGCAATCCAGGGCAAAATAAACGCCGCGAGATGAAACGCGGCGAGCAAGACAACGAAGAGATTCGAAGCTCGCAGCGAAATCTCGCCCGCAAGCCTCACTGGCGGTCAGTCCGCGAAGCGGCGGAAAACCAGCGTGCTGTTCGTGCCGCCGAAACCGAAGGAGTTCGAGAGCGCGACGCGGATCTTCATCTCGCGTGCCGTATTCGGCACGTAATCGAGATCGCAACCCTCGCCCGGGTTTTCGAGGTTGATCGTCGGCGGTGCGATCTGACGCTGGACCGCCAGCGTCGTGAAAACCGCTTCGATACCGCCCGCAGCGCCTAGCAGATGGCCGGTCATCGATTTCGTCGAACTTACCGCGAGCCGCGCCGCGTGATCGCCGAAACAGCGCTTGACCGCCTTCGTTTCCGCCAGATCGCCAAGCCCTGTCGAGGTACCATGGGCGTTGATGTAGTCGATTTCGTCGTGCGTCGTACGCCCGTTGCGCAAGGCGTTCGTCATGCTGCGCGCCGCGCCTTCGCCGGTTTCGCTCGGCGCGGTGATGTGATGCGCATCCGCGCTCATGCCATAGCCGCCGAGTTCGGCATAAATCCTCGCGCCGCGCTTGCGCGCATGTTCCAGCTCTTCGAGAACCAATACGCCAGCGCCTTCGCCGAGTACGAAACCGTCGCGGTCGCGGTCCCAGGGACGACTCGCCGCGGCCGGATCGTCGTTGCGGCCGGACAGCGCGCGTGCGGCGCAGAAGCCACCGACGCCGAGCAACGAAACAGTTGCTTCTGCGCCGCCGGCAACCATGACATCAGCGTCGCCGTATTCGATTAGACGCCCAGCTTCGCCGATTGCGTGATTGCCCGTCGCGCAAGCGCTCACGGTTGCGAAGTTCGGCCCCTTGAGCCCGTACATGATCGAGAACAAGCCGGAAATATCGTTGATGATCGAGCCCGGCACGAAGAACGGCGAAATTTTGCGCGGACCGCCCTCGATCACTGCATTGTGCGTGTCCTCGATCAACGGCAAGCCGCCGATGCCAGAGCCGATACAAACACCGATGCGCTCCGCGTTCTCCGGTTGCTCGCCTATGCCAGCGTCTTTGATTGCATCGATCGCGGCCGCCAGGCCGTAGTGAATGAACGTGTCGTAACGACGCGCTTCCTTCGGGGAGATATAGCTCGCAAGATCCAGACCCCTCACTTCGCCAGCGATCTGGACGGGCAACACCGATGCGTCGAAACGCGTGATATGCGAAATACCCGAGCGCCCATTGAGGATGTTGTCCCACGCATCTGCAACAGAATTCCCTACCGGACTAATGATTCCGAGCCCAGTGATAACGACACGGCGACGACTCAAGATACGCTCCAGCGGAAAACGAGAAACGGAATGACCACGCGTTGCAGCGCAAACCCCGTCATTCATGGCGGGGTGAGCTGCAACAAGACCGCAGCCCAGAACGCCCAATGGGCGTTCGCTCTAATTTGTGGGAAACCCAGGCATTCATGCCGGAGGCTTCACTCGCAGCACCCATGCAGCGGCTGCTGCGTTTCGCCGATCAATATGAAACGCAGCGAAACGCAGGCCGTGCAATGGAGCGGGGGATTATTTCTTGTGATTGGTCACGTAATCGATTGCTTGCTGCACCGAGGTGATTTTCTCGGCTTCCTCGTCCGGGATTTCACATTCGAATTCTTCTTCGAGCGCCATCACCAATTCCACGGTATCCAGCGAGTCAGCGCCGAGGTCGTCCACGAACGAGGATTCGTTCTTGATATCGGCCTCATTGACGCCGAGCTGCTCCGCGACGATCTTCTTGACGCGCTGTTCGATGTTCTCCATTTACAACTCTCCTTCCCTGATTGAGGGCGCGAATAAGCGCCCTATTCTATCAAAAAGCCTTAATCTGCCTGGACAGACAACGCCTGCTCGAATTCCTCTCAAACCATATACATGCCGCCGTTCGCATGCAAGGTCACGCCGCTGATGTAGCTTGCGGCCGGCGAAGCCAAAAATGCCACGGTCGCGGCGATTTCCTCAGGGCGTCCTAGCCGGCCGAGCGCGATCTGGCCGAGCAGCGTATCGCGCTGCGTGTCACCGAGCGCGCGCGTCATGTCGGTATCAATGAAGCCGGGCGCAACGCAGTTGACCGTGATGTTGCGGCTGCCGAGTTCGCGCGCTAAGGCGCGCGTCATACCAGCCACGCCGGCCTTGGCGGCTGCGTAGTTCGCCTGTCCCGGATTGCCGGAAGAACCAACGACCGATGTGATATTGACGATACGCCCGCTGCGCGCCTTCATCATGCCGCGCATGACAAGACGGCTCATGCGGAAGACGGACGATAGATTGGTGTCGATGACAGCCGCCCACTCTTCGTCCTTCATCCGCAGCGCGAGATTGTCGCGCGTGATGCCGGCGTTATTCACGAGGATGGACACCGGGCCGAAGTCCTTTTCGATTGCGCCTACGAGTGACTCGCAGGCGGCCGCATCGGTCACGTTGAGGCACCGCCCGCCGCCGGCGATGCCCACCTCGGCCAGCGCGCTCGCAATGTCGGCGGCGCCGGCGTCCGACGTGGCGGTTCCAATGACGGTTGCCCCCTGGCGACCGAGCTCCAGCAGCGTCGCACGCCCGATGCCGCGAGAAGCGCCCGTGACAAGCGCGATCTGTCCTTGTAAGGCACTCATGATCAAGCTTTCAAAGTGTCGAGAATCTTTTGCAACGAGGCCGCATCCGCAATTGCCAGCGCCTCAGGGCCGGCATCGCAGCGTTTGACGAGACCGGCGAGCACCTTGCCCGGACCGCATTCGACAACACGCGTCGCGCCGTGCGCGGCAATCGCCTGCACCGTTTCGATCCAACGAACCGGAGAATAAGCTTGGCGTACGAGCGCGTCCTTGATCCGCGTCGGGTCGGTTTCGACGGCAACGTCAACATTATTGAGCAGCGGGATTTTTGGCGCATCAATCGCAATATCGGCAAGCGCCTCAGCCAAACGCTCCGCTGCGGGACGCATCAGCGCACAATGAAACGGCGCACTGACCGGCAGGCTTACGGCGCGCTTGGCACCAAGCGCCTTCGCGGCTTCGCAGGCACGCGCAACGGCTTGTGCGTGGCCCGCGATCACGATTTGCTTCGGATCGTTGAGGTTGGCGCAGGAAACCACCTGACCCTGCGCCACCTGCGTGCAAGCCTCGACGACACGCTCGGGCGCGAGCCCTAGAATTGCCGCCATGCCGCCTACTCCCGCCGGCACGGCTTCTTGCATCGCCGTAGCGCGCAGACGCACCAGCCGCACCGCGTCCGCAAGGCGCAAAGCATCGGCCGCCACGAGCGCCGCATATTCGCCGAGGCTGTGACCCGCAACGACGGCGGGCAAAGCGCCACCCGCCGCGCGCCAGGCACGCCAGACGGCGACGCCGGCCGTCAGCATCAGCGGCTGGGTGTTGACCGTCAGGGCAAGACGCTCGACCGGGCCTTCTTCGGCCATCGCCCAAAGATCCTCGCCGAGCGCCTCGGAGGCTTCGGCAAAGGTCGCGCGGATTGCTGCGGATTCGCCATAGGCCCGCATCATGCCGACCGACTGCGAGCCCTGGCCCGGAAAGACGAAAGCAAAGCTCATGAAAACCTCATGAAATATGCGGAAGGAAGAATGTGCTGCGCTTACATGCGCAGCAGCACGGCACCCCAGGTGAAACCACCGCCGACGCCTTGCAGTATCACGCTATGGCCCGCGCGAACGCGACCGTCGCGCACCGCCACGTCGAGCGCAAGCGGCACCGAAGCGGCCGAGGTATTGCCGTGGCAATCGACCGTGGCGATCACTTTTTCCGTAGGCAAGCCCAGCCGTCGTGCGGTCGCATTGAGAATGCGAATATTCGCTTGGTGCGGAATTAGCCAGTCGAGTTCGTCGCTCTGCATGCCGGCAGCATCCAACACTTCGAGCGCGACTTCGCCCAGCACACGCACGGCAAGTTTGAAGACGGCCGGACCATCCATGCGGATGAACGGCGTGCCTTGAACCTGACCGTTGCCGACGCTACCGGGCACTTCGAGAATATGTCGCTGACTGCCGTCAGCGTGCATCGCGCTGGCAAGGATGCCAGGCACAGCGGACGCTTCGAGCACCACCGCGCCGGCGCCGTCGCCGAACAGTACGCAGGTGCGTCTGTCGTTCCAGTCGAGAATGCGCGAGAACACTTCGGCGCCGATGACCAGCGCACGCTTGTTGCTGCCGGAACGGATGAACTTGTCGGCGACCGTCAGTGCATAAACGAAGCCGCTGCAGACGGCCTGCACGTCGAAGGCCGCGCCGCCGGAAATACCGAGGGCTTCCTGAACGATGCACGCCGTGCTCGGAAAAATCTGGTCCGGCGTCGAGGTTGCGACGATCAAAAGATCGATCTCGCCGGGCGCAAGTCCCGCTGCATCGAGTGCGCGCCGCGCGGCCTCGACCGCAAGCTGGCTGGCCGTGACGTCGGCTTCGGCAAGGTGGCGGTAGCGGATACCCGTCCGTTCGACGATCCATGCGTCCGAGGTTTCGATGCCGCGCGCAACCAGATCGTCGTTGCTGACGGGCGCTCCGGGCAGCGCGCTGCCGGTTCCCACTATGCGCGAATAAATCACGGACAAACTCCTTCGGCGGCTAGATGCGCGCCGATGCGCGCGCCGATACGTTCGACCAAATTCTGCCGCGCGGCTTCGGCCGCACGATAAAGCGCCTGCTCGAAGGCATAGGCGTCGGCCGATCCATGACTTTTGACGACGACGCCGCGCAGCCCAAGCAGGGACGCGCCGTTGTACCGCCGATGATCGATCCGATGCTTGAAACGGCGCAAGACCGGCAATGCAATCAGCGCAGCGAATTTCGCGTACCAGGTCCGGGTGAGTTCCTCGCGCAGCAATTGCACGAGCAATTGCGCAAGCCCCTCGGATGCCTTCAATACCGAGTTCCCGACAAAACCGTCGCAGACGACGACATCGGTCGTACCACGATAGATATCATCGCCCTCGACATTCCCGTAAAAATTCAAACCGCTCTTGCGCAGCAAGTCGCCCGCCTGCTTGACGACCTCGCTACCCTTGATTTCTTCCTCGCCGACGTTGAGCAGGCCGACGGAGGGCCGTTCCTTGTGCTCAAGCGCGGTCACGAGCATCGCGCCCATGATGCCGAACTGCAACAAGTGCTCGGCCGAGCAATCGACGTTGGCGCCAAGATCCAACATATAGACCTTGCCGTCGTGCGTAGGAAGGATGCTCGCGATTGCGGGCCGGTCGATACCGGGGAGGGTCTTGAGGACGAAACGAGCAATCGCCATAAGAGCACCCGTATTACCGGCGGAAACGACGGCCTGCGCTTCGCCAGTTTTGACCAGATCGATTGCGATACGCATCGAAGAATTTTTCTTCGAACGCAAGGCAATCGCCGGTGCATCGTGCATTTCGACCACTTCCGCCGCCGCGACGAAACGCGCGCGGTCGGGGAATTCGCGGGTAAGCGCAAGCGCCTGCGCTTCAACCGCCGCAGGCAATCCGACCAGCAATACGCTGGCATCGGGATCGTCGCGCAGGAACTGTCGAGCTGCGGGCAGCGTGACCTCGGGACCGTGGTCACCGCCCATGCAGTCAATCGCGAGCGTTACCTGCATCGGGGGCTGTGCGAACAGATTTTCCCAACGAAAACGGCGCCGGCCAAGAGCCGAGCGCCGTTCGCCGGGGATCCCTGAATTACTCGCCCTTGGCCTTCATGACCTTGCGGCCACGATAAACGCCCGACGGCGATACGTGATGACGCAGATGCGTCTCACCGGTCGTCGGCTCGACGGCCAGCGGCGGATTGGTCAGAAAGTCGTGCGAGCGATGCATGCCGCGCTTCGACGGGGATTTTTTGTTTTGCTGGACAGCCATTTGAAACTCCTTCGCCTGATTCGATTCGTCCAAACCTTAAATTCGGACTCAATTTTCCTTGCCACCCGCATCGCGTAGCTGCGCCAGCGCCGCGAAGGACGACGTGCCGTCGTCCTCTCCGCAAGGCTGCGGGGATTCACAATCATCATGCCGCGGCGCAATCGGCAACGCGAGCAACAGCTCTTCTTCGACCAGCGCCCGAACGTCGAGATCCCGTTCCGCGACGATAGGATCGAAGTCGTCTTCTTCGAGATCCTCGTCGGGCAAGGGTTCGCCCGGCGCGATCAGCAACAGCTTTGCCGTAATATCCAGAGGCCAGGACATGGCCCCAAGACAACGCTGGCACTGCAAGTTTGGCGCAGCTTCGATGGCAAGCACAAGAAAGCGATCGCCTTCTTCCTGCCAAGCTTCGACCGTAACATGCACCGAACCCGCCGTGTCGGTCAGCACATCGACCAACCGCGCAAACCCGGCAAGCTCGAACGTAGCCTTCCGCTTCATGCCACGACGCGCAAACTCAAGCGGGTCGGCGATTATAAAGCTCTGGGCGCTTTGTTGATGGTGCGACATAAACAGGCAATGATATTATTCGCAGCTCCTCTTGTCAAAGATCGCGCATCGCGCCCCCGATTCATGCGTCCGCTCGTTCTCGCATCCACCTCGCGCTATCGGCGCGAACTTCTCGAACGCTTCGGCCTGCCCTTCGTCGTTGACGCGCCTGATACCGACGAAACGCCACTTGCTGGAGAACCCCCTGCGGCCACCGCCAGCCGGCTCGCGATAGCCAAGGCGCGCGCTGTCGCGGCGCGCCACCCGGATGCCTTGATCATAGGCTCCGATCAGGTCGCAAGCCTCGGCGACGAACGCTTCGGCAAACCCGGCACCGTAGAAAAGGCCATCGCGCAACTCACTTTGATGCGCGGCCGCGCAATCGTCTTTCACACGGCGGTGGCCCTGCTCGATACGCAAACCAACGAGATCGCCTGCGAAACCGTGCCGACCGAAGTCGCGGTGCGCAATCTGTCAGACGCGGAAATCGTCCGCTACGTCGAACGCGAACGCCCGCTCGATTGTGCCGGTAGCGCAAAATCCGAGGCTCTCGGTATTACGCTGCTCGAACACATCCGGGGCGACGATCCGAACGCG
The DNA here is from genome assembly GCA_031554255.1 of Niveibacterium sp. GTDB lineage: Bacteria > Pseudomonadota > Gammaproteobacteria > Burkholderiales > Rhodocyclaceae > Niveibacterium. The sequence continues at coordinate 11,250 of JAVBKC010000121.1, read as the reverse complement.
CTCGTCGGTCTGCCGCTGATCGCGCTCGCCCGACTGCTACGCCAGGCCGGCGTCGTTCTACCCTGATGGCGGGCACGCTTTACCTGTTGCCGAGCGCGCTCGGCATGGCCGATTCCTTTTGGCTTTATCCTCCCGCAGCGATTACGACCACGCATCGTCTGCGACATTTCGTCGTCGAAAACGCCAGAAGCGCACGCGCGGAACTCATGCGACTCGGCCATCCTGGCCCGCTGCAGACGCTTGCAATCGCCGAGTTGCCCCAGCGTCTGGATACGGCAACGCTGGATGCCCTACTGTCGCCACTCTTCGAGGACCACGACATCGGCGTGCTATCGGAAGCCGGAGCGCCAGCGGTTGCCGACCCCGGCGCCCTGCTCGTGCGCCGCGCGCACCAACACGGTGCGCGCGTAGTGCCCGTCGTCGGCCCCTCGTCGCTCTTGCTTTCGCTGACGGCCTCGGGCCTTAACGGTCAGAGTTTCGCCTTCCACGGCTATCTGCCGATCAAGGAGGACGAACGCCGCGAAGCCCTGCACGCGCTCGAGCAGGAATCGCGCCGTATGCAGCGAACGCAGCTCTTTATCGAAACGCCGTACCGCAATAACGCGATGTTCGCGACCCTGCTCGCCACGCTCGCGCCCGACACATGGCTTTGCGTCGCACGCGAGCTGACCTGCGCCAGCGAGTGGGTTCAGACCTTTCGCATTGCCAACTGGAAACGGCAAGCGGCGCCCGAACTCGAACGCCGCCCCACGGTTTTCCTGCTCCTTGCAGGGGTCGCATCCGTACCGCAGCGTAGGCACTGACCCCCCATTCATCCCGATATTGGTGTTTTTTGCGATTTTGTAGTCTGATGGTTGGGATTGCCAAACGAATCAATCAACAGGAGAAGCGAAAATGAGGAAATCCCTATTGCCCTTCGTCGCCGCACTCGCAATGGCGCCCGCCCTGGCCCAGTACACCGGTCCGGGTGCGCAGCCAGTCGCCACCACATTGCAAGCCGTGTTAAGCAAGCCCGTGGATGACCAGCGCGTCATCCTGCGAGGCAGGATTCTGCGCCAGGTCTCCGACGACAAATACATTCTCTCCGACGGGAAGAACGAGATCAGGGTGGATATCGACAGCAAGCTCTTTCCCTCCAAGCAGGTAACACCCACCACGCTGGTAGAGATTGTGGGCGAAGTCGAAAAGGACTTCATGGAGTCGCCGGAAATCGATGTCGATGCACTGCATATCATCGAGTAAGCCACCCGATCACGATACCCGCTGACGCTCACCGATAGCGCGTCTCCATCAAACTATTGGCGAAGGCCGAGGCGGCGGCTCCGCCAAAGCGGCGCGCGACGCGTTCGAACACCGGTTCGCGCTCGGTGTAGTCGCGCAGCGTTTCGGCCTTGACGACGTCGCGGGCGACCGAGCGCACGTCGCCAATCGCATCGGTGAGCCCCAACTCGACGCTCTTCGCGCCGGTCCAGACAAGGCCCGAGAACATTTCGGGCGTTTCGTGCAGGCGCTTGCCGCGCCCCTTGCGCACCGCGTCGATGAACTGATTGTGAATTTCGGAGAGCATCGATTTGGCGTACTCGACCTGCGCCGGCACAGCCGGCTGAAACGGGTCGAGGAAGGCTTTGTTTTCGCCGGCCGTCAACGCACGACGTTCGACGCCGACTTTCTCCATCGCACCAGTGAAGCCGAAGCTGTCCATGATCACGCCGATAGAGCCGACGAGACTGGCCTTGTCCACATAGATTTTGTCGGCGGCCGAGGCGACGTAGTAACCGCCCGAGGCGCACAGTTCCTCGACAACGGCATAAACGGGCGTGTCCTTGTTGAGCGCACGCAGCCGCTTGATTTCGTCGTAAATCTGGCCAGCCTGTACAGGGCTGCCGCCAGGACTGTTGATTTTGAGCACAATGGCCTTCGCGCCCTTATTCTTGAAGGCTTCCCGCAGCGCGGCATTGATCCGCTCGGCACTCGCCTGTCCGTTTGCCGCGATAACACCCTCGATCTCAATCACCGCCGTGTGCGGCGAACCGTCGATCGTGCCGTCGAGATTGCGGCCGGACCACATCAGCCAGATCAATGCGCCGAAATAGGTGACACCAATGAGTTTGAAGAAGATGCCCCAGCGCCGTCGACGCCGCTGCTCCTTGAGCGCATCGGTCGCGAGGTTTTCTACGAGTTTGCGTTCCCATCCGGGAGTTTGTTCGCTCATGCTCTGCTCTCTATGAGGTATACGGCTTCGCTGCGCTCGACAACTTCGAGTAGCGCGAGCCGGCCGCCACGGCAGGGACCGGCGATACATTGACCGGTGGCCGGGCTATATAAAGCGCCATGCGTGGCGCAAATCAAGTATAAGCCGGAGTCGTCGAAGAACTTTCCCGGCTGCCAGTCGAGTTCCACGGGCACATGCGCGCAGCGATTCACATACGCATGCAGGCGCCCCTGCCAGCGTACGACGAAGCCGGTTTCCTCGCCCCAGTCGGTGCGTATCGGAAAGCGCACGCCGTCGCCGCCCTCGACAACTTCAGCGCTCGTGCAGATCAAGCGTTCCGCGTCAGCCATTCGGCCAGCTCCGGAATCGAATGCACCAAAGCGCGCGGCGCAAGTTCAGCAAGGTCTTCCGCCGGATGCGCACCGAACGAGACACCGATCGAAGCAGTGCCGGCATTGCGCGCCATCAGCAGATCGTGCGTGGTATCGCCGATCATGACGGTATGCGCGGGCGCGGCGACGAGTTCGTCCATCAGTTCGAGCAGCATCCTCGGATGCGGTTTCGAGAAGGTTTCGTCGGCGGTGCGCGTAGCCTGAAAATAGCCGCCCAGTCCCGAGGCTGCTAGCGCGCGGTCGAGTCCCGCGCGGCTCTTGCCGGTGGCAACCGCGAGCGTGCGGCCCTCTGCACGCAAGTCGCGCAGCAAGGTTTCCACGCCATCGAAGAGCACAAGATCCTGGTCACCCGAGAAATAATGCACACGATAGCGTTCGACCAAACGCGGGTAATCGACCGGATCGAGTTCGGGAATCGCCGCGTGCAGCGCCTCGTTCAAACCCATCCCGATCACGTAGCTGGCCTGTTCGCGCGAGGGCACGGAAAGCCCTAAGTCGGCGCTGGCCGCCTGGATCGCGCGCACGATCAAGGCCGTCGAATCCATCAATGTGCCGTCCCAATCGAAGACGATCAGTTCGTAACTACGTTCCATAGTCGCTTTTTTCCGTTTGATCGAGCCGCGCCACGAAGGCCGCAAGTTCGGGGGGAAGCGGCGCGGCGAAGGCCAGCGGTGCATCGGTCAAAGGATGCGGCAGCGCAAGGCGCGTGGCGTGCAGAAACATGCGTTTGAGCCCCTCTTTCTGCAAAGCCTTGTTGAGCGCGAAGTCACCGTATTTGTCGTCGCCCGCAAGGGGGAAGCCCAGGTGCGTCAAATGCACCCGGATCTGGTGTGTACGGCCTGTCTTGATCTCTACTTCGACGAGCGAAAAACGCTCCCAGCGCCTGACAAGCCGCACGATGGAGTACGCGAGCTTGCCGCCTTCCTTGTCGACCGCGACGCGACGCTCGCCCTCCTCGGTTAGGTATTTTGTCAGCGCCAGCCGGATATGTTGAACCGGATTCGGCCAGCGCCCCTTCACGAGCGCCAGGTAGCGTTTTTCGACCCCGCCTTCGCGCAGAAGATCGTGCAGACGCGTGAGCGCCGCGCGCTTCTTGCCGATCAAAAGGATGCCCGAGGTTTCGCGGTCGAGCCGGTGCGCGAGTTCCAGAAAGCGCGCCTCGGGCCGCTGGCTACGCAATTGCTCGATGACGCCGAAAGATACGCCGCTGCCGCCATGCACGGCGGTGCCAGCCGGTTTGTCGATGACTAGCAGCCCTTCGTCCTCGAACAGAATCGGGAATTCGCGCCCGGGAACGCTTGTCGAAGGGCGTGCGTCGGCCAGCCGCAGCGGCGGAATCCGCACCTCGTCGCCAGTGCGGAGCCGGTACGTCTGATCGATCCGCCCGCGATTGACGCGCACCTCGCCGCTACGCAAGATCCGGTAGATCAAGCTTTTGGGCACGCCCTTGCAGACGCGGATCAGATAATTGTCTATGCGTTGCCCGGCGTCCTGTTCGTCGATCAGGACGCGCTGGACGGCAGGCGCCGACTTTTTGCCTTGCAGCACCATGTTGAATATACTGCTGAGGTTATTCCGGTCCGTCTGGGCGGGTCACACGAAGCCGATTGCTTGTGTGCACCGAAACAGTACGAGGAGCTCTGCTCCCGGGACAACACCGAAACCAACCACCGCTTGAGCACAAAAGCTCGCGATGGTACCTAAAACTTGACCACTTAGTTGGCGCACAGTAGACAGAACACTTTTGGCGCCCTGAGCAGTTTGGCCCGCAAGGCCAGCGGCAGGGCACCTACTAACGAATCCCGCAACTCCTTTTGCTCTGAACCCTTGCATGACAGCGTTCCCGACAATCTGAGTTAAAAACCGTTTGCAACCGACGGTGCGCGGTTCGTTCTGCCTGCTCGTGCGCAGGGGAACGCCACAACATGAAGCGCATGCTTTTTAATGCGACGCAGGCCGAAGAATTACGCGTCGCTATCGTAGACGGTCAGAAGCTGATCGATCTCGATATTGAGTCGGCCGCCAAGGAACAACGGAAAAGCAATATCTACAAAGGCGTGATCACGCGCATCGAGCCCAGTCTCGAAGCGGCCTTTGTCGATTACGGGGCCGAGCGCCATGGCTTTCTTCCGTTCAAGGAAATCTCCCGCGCTTACTTTCGCGAAGGCGTCGACGCCTCGCGCGCGCGCATCCAGGACGCGCTCAAAGAAGGCCAGGAACTCATCGTCCAGGTCGAAAAAGACGAACGCGGCAATAAGGGCGCGGCGCTAACGACCTTCATCTCGCTGGCCGGACGCTATCTCGTCCTGATGCCGAACAATCCGCGCGGCGGCGGCGTATCGCGCCGCGTCGAGGGCGACGAACGTGCCGAGTTGCGCGAAGCGCTCGATCAGGTTGACGTCCCGCACGGCATGAGCCTGATCGCGCGCACCGCCGCAATCGGCCGCACCGCAGAAGAATTGCAGTGGGATCTGAACTACCTGACACAGCTCTGGAAGGCCATCGACGGCGTTGCCAATACGCAGACCGGCGCGCTGCTGATCTACCAGGAAGGTAGCCTCGTCATCCGCGCGATTCGCGACTATTTCTCGGCCGACATCGGCGAACTTTTGATCGACACCGACGACGTCTACGAACAAGCCAAGCAGTTCATGGCGCACGTAATGCCGGCCAGCGTCCATTGCATCAAGCGCTATCGCGACGACGTGCCCTTGTTCTCGCGCTTCCAGATCGAACATCAGATCGAATCGGCCTACTCGCGCCACGTCACCCTGCCCTCGGGCGGCGCGGTCGTGATCGACCACACGGAGGCGCTCGTCGCCGTCGACGTGAACTCGGGCCGCGCGACCAAGGGTCAGGACATCGAGGAAACCGCGCTCAAGACCAACCTCGAAGCGGCCGACGAAGTCGCCCGCCAGTTGCGCCTGCGCGATCTCGGCGGCCTGATCGTCATCGACTTCATCGATATGGAAAACCCGCGCAGCCAGCGCGAGGTCGAAAACCGCCTGCGCGACGCGCTGCGCTACGACCGCGCGCGCGTGCAAACGGGCAAGATCAGCCGCTTCGGCCTGCTCGAACTATCGCGCCAGCGCCTGCGCCCGGCGCTCGCCGAAACCAGCTACATCACCTGCCCGCGCTGCACCGGCACCGGCCATATCCGGTCCACCGAATCGGCCGCGCTGCACATCCTGCGCATCCTCGAAGAGGAAGCGATGAAGGAAAACACGGGCGCCGTGCATGTTCAGGTGCCAATCGATGTCGCCACCTTCCTGCTCAACGAGAAGCGGGTGGACATGGCGAAGATCGAGCTGCGTCACAAAGTGAACATCCTGATCATTCCGAACCGCCATCTCGAAACTCCGGCCCATGAAATCGTGCGTCTGCGCCACGATCAACTGAATCTGGAAGAGATGAATCTGCCGAGTTATCGCATGGCGGCGATGCCGGCCGAAGCCGCCTACCAGCCGCCTTCGGCCAATACCGAAGTCAAGCCGCAGCGTCAGGAAGCCGCGATCCGCAGCTTCGCGCCCGAAACCCCGGCGCCCATCATCGAGCCCAAGCCGGTGCCGGTCGTGCCCGCTGCGCCGGCGCAGGGCCTGCTCCAGCGCATCATGACCTGGTTGCGTGGCGGCGCTAGCGAGCCTGTAACGCCCACGCCCACCCAGCCCGCCAAGCGCGAAGCCGGCCAGGAACGCGGCCGCGAACGTAACCGCGGCGAAGGCCGTGGCCGCGACCGTAATCGTGGTGGCGAGGAACGCGGCGAACGCAACCGCGACGCGGAAGGCAAGCGCGCCGAGGGCCGCAACCGCAACGAGCGCGCCGCCAAGCCCGAACAGGCCGAGGCCAAGCCGCAACGCGACGCGGGCGAACAGCGCGAACGCAAAGAGCAAGCGCGCCCGGAACGCAAACCGCGCGGCGAAAAGCAGGAGCGCGCACAAGAGCTGCGTCTGGACAAGCGCGACGCCGCCGAAACCCTTGACGCTGGCATGCAGGAAGAAACCGTCGTGCGCGAACGTCCGCCGCGCGAGCCACGTCCGCCGCGCGAACCGCGTCAGCCGAAGCAGCCGCGCGTGCCACAACAAATCGAGACCGAAGCGTTAGAAGCTGGCGCGAGCGAAGCCTCGGCCGCTCCGATTGAGGCCATCACTGCCACAACCGAAGCTGAAGCGAGCAGTCGCCGCCGCAGCCGTCGCGGCCGCCGTGGCGGGGAACGTCGCAATACCGATGCGAGCCAGGGCTTGACCGAATATCTGTTCTACCCCGATGGCCGCATGGAGTTGGTCGCGAAACAGACTCCGGTGGAAATCAACGAAGCTGTGGCGCCAATGCCGGCTGAAGCAACAGTGATCGAAGCCGTGCTCGCGGTCGCGGAGCCTGTCGTAGCGAGCAAACCCGTGCAGAGCGCCAGCGTCGATGCAGCCGTTGTCGAAACCCGCATCGAGACGCCGGCGCCCGTAGCGCTTGTTGTGGAAGCGCCGGTCGCCGCGCCTATTTCGGTAGCCCCCATCGCCGAGGTACCGGTTACCGCACCAATTCCGGCAGCGCCCATAGTCGAGGCTCCGGTCGAAACGAAAAAACCCGCAGCTGCGCCTATCGATCTTACGGCGCTGATCGCGGCCGATCATCTCGTGATGATAGAAACGCGCTCGACGCCAGCGCCCGCCGTCAAGGAATCGGAAGCCGCGGCGACCGGCCGTCGCCGCCGTCCGCGTGCGGCCGCCCCCGCGCCGGTCGAGGATGTATTGGAGCAGGTCGAAACCCGCAAGGGCTAAAAGCGTAAGCGCCGCATTGCAAAAGAGCCGCCCGGCAAAACCGGACGGCTCTTTTGTTTTGAGGTGGCGAAAATAACTAATTCCGTTTCTAAATCAATCAGACCGAGAAGACGAGCCGCAGACAGTGCATTAGTACAGCAAGGCGAAGTCATGGTTTAGGAATGGGCATCTCGAATGGAATAAAAACTACGCCTTGCGGATATATTCAATCAAGCCGGCCACGCCGGATTCGCACAAATCGAGCACATGTTCGAAGCCCGCAGCGCCCCCGTAATACGGATCTGGCACTTCGCTCGCGCCGGTTGTGGGCGCGAAATCCAGGAAAAGCTGAAGTTTGGCGCGATGCGCGGCGGGGCAAGCGCGTTGCATGATTTCGAGATGTTCGCGGTCCATCGCGAGCAGAAGGTCGAAGCGCAGGAAATCCTCAGCTACGAGTTTGCGTGCGCGCAGTTTCGTCAAATCATAGCCGCGCCGCGCTGCGGCCTTCGTCGCACGCGGATCGGGCGCTTCGCCAGCGTGATAGCTCGCGGTGCCGGCCGAATCGATTCCGACCTCGATCCTGGCATCGGCAAAGGTGCGCAGCGCAACGCCCTCGGCCGTCGGCGAACGGCAGATGTTTCCTGTACAGACGAAAAGAATATTCATGGTCGGGAAACCCTTTTATTCCGTTTCTAAATCAGTCAGGCCACGAGAACGAGCCGCAGACAGAGCACCACCTAGCACGGCAAGGTAACGTCACCAAAGGCATGGTTGGTTCAGAAATGGAATTAAGCATGCCGCTTTAAGCATGCCGCTGCGAGTGCTCGTCCTTAGGATACGCACGCACGAGCAAAATCTTCGGCCCCAGCATCTTTTTGACGACGAGATCGAAGCGTTCGAACGCGATCAGTTGCCCTTCCTCGGGCAAATCGCCAAGGGTATTGAGGATCAGGCCGCCGACCGAATCTGCGCCGGTGTCCTCGATATCGACGCCGAGCGCGCGTTCGAGCGAGAAGATCGGCAGGCTTGCCTTGCCGAGCAGCGAGCCGTCGTCGAGTTTGAGCCAGTCGTTGCCGGTCTGGCGGAACTCGTCGCGAATCTCGCCGACAAGCGCGCCGAGCAGGTTGTCCAGCGTGACAAAACCGAGCGGCCGCCCCTCGGGCACTGCAACGATCGCAAAATGCGGCGCGCCCGCGCGAAAACGCCGGAACAGTTCCATCGCCGAGAGGCCCGGCGGCACGCTGAGCACCGGCCGCGCGAACTTATCCAGATGCGCCGGCAGCGCGCCCTTGCGCAGCGCGAAAAACACATCCTTCAAGTGAATCACGCCGCTGACGCGCCCCTCTTCGTCGAGATAGGGATAACGGCTGAAACGGTGCTGAACGATGCGATCCAGGCTTTCGTCGAGACTATCTTCAACCGAAAGCGTCACCGCCTCGGAAAACGGCCGCATCAGGTCGGCCACGTCGAGTTCGCGGAAATCCAGCGACTGCGCAAGCGTGCGCCACTCGTCCTGCGTATAGCCGGTCTCGGCCTTGGAGGCGCGCAGGATCAGCTTGATTTCGTCGGCCGAGTAATGGCTGTCGTGACCGTGCTGGACATCGAGCCGCATCTTGCGCAAGACCCAGTTCGAGCTGTGGTTGAGCACCCATATCGCCGGATACATGATCCAGTAGAAAACATAGAGCGGCGGCGCGGTCCACAGACCGACGCGTTCGGTCCGCCGGATAGCCATCGATTTCGGCGCGAGTTCGCCGACGACGATATGCAGATAGGAAATGATGAAAAAAGCGATCGAAAACGCGATCGCATGAACCGAATGCTCACTATCGACCCCGAGCATGCGCAAGAGCGGGTGCAGCAGATCGGCGAAGGCCGGCTCGCCGATCCAGCCGAGGCCGAGCGAAGCCAGCGTGATGCCGAGCTGGCAGGCTGAAAGATAAGCGTCCAGGTCGCGATGCACCTTAAGCAGCATGCGGCCGCGCCAGCCATGAATCTTGGCGATGGCCTTGACGCGGGTCTGGCGCAACTTGACGAGGCCAAATTCCGCAGCAACGAAAAACCCGTTGAGCAGAACGAGCAGAAAAGCGAGAACGATTAACAGAAAACTACTACCCATAGCGGGGAGCGCAAAGCGCTCCCATGCCTTTCCGAAAATGGATCAGGCGTCATTCTGCCGGATCGCAGCCCTTTCTACCCGTGCAGCCGATCAAACCCAGCCCCCATCGATCGTATATTCCTGCGCCGAACACATTGCGCTGTCATCGGCACCAAGGAACAGCACGAGCCGCGCGACATCCTCGGGCATCAGCAAGCGCTTGAGGCATTGATTGGCAAGTACTTCGCGCTGGCGCGCCTCGTCGATCCAGTGTTCGAGCTGACGCGGCGTCATCACCGCCCCCGGCAGCACGGAATTGACGCGAATGCCATCAGCGCCGAGTTCGCGCGCGAGCGCACGCGTCAGTCCATGCACCGAAGCCTTGGCCATCGCATAAAGTGCAATGTCCACCAGCGCGAGCTTCCAGGCAATCGACCCGAGATTGATGATCGCACCGTAGCCCAATTGCCGCATGCCCTTTGCCACCGCCTGCGCGGCGAAGAAATAGGGACGCTGATTGATCGCCATGCGTTCGTCCCAGTATTCCGGACTCACCGCTTCCAGCGCATGGCGATCGTCGCTCGCCGCATTGTTCACAAGCACCGAAATTTCACCGACCGCCTCGGCTGCGCGCGCAATCGTGACGCGCAGCGCCGCCACGTCGCGCACATCGCACGGCTCGAAATGAGGCCGTATCAAGCCACGCGCCGCGATACCATCGCAAAGCGCCTCGCTAGCATCGCGCTGAATATCGAGAAAAGCAACCCTCGCACCCTGCTCCGCAAATGCGGTCACGACCGCCGCGCCAATCCCCGAGCCCCCACCGGTAACGAAGACGGCACGCCCGTCGAGGCTGGGATAACGTCCGTACAAGTCCTGTTCCTGCATCTTTCCATCCTCCCGCAATAGTCAGATTTTAATTTTCCAAAGCTTGATCGGTGCGATCAGCGTGCTGCGGCGAAGGTTTTTCAGCCATCTGAAGCCGCGTCGGTACCGTCGGGCGCTTCATTGCTGACGCAGCAGCCAAATAGAGCCTATCTCCTACACCTCGATTTGATTCAACGCAAAACTTCGGTCCGCTCACGGCTCAACCATTACTGCGACGGTGAAATTCTGAAGCATGCAATTCTGCGATCCGCAGGGGGTATCCGATGAGAACCGAACGATGGCTGGCCGAAGAAATCAATTTCATGGCCGACAGTATTCGCAAATCCGGAATCAAGATCACTTGCCGACGACGCAAAGCAGACGACTGCGCGATCGAAATCGACAACAAGGATCAGCACCTGACGCTTAGCAGCAACGAAGCCCGGCATCTGCTGTTCTGCGCACGCGAACGTTGGGGTGCAGCCGGTATCGTGAGCTTCGAGAATGCCTTACTGTATTCGGCGGCCTCTATCGTCAGCGATCCGGTGCTGTTTAGCTGATCGCTTCACGGCGCGTCGGCGGCGTCGATTTGCCGCACATTGAAGCCCTTCTGGGCGAGGTAGCCAGGAATAAGCCGAACTCCAACCGGCATAGTAATTCCCGAAAAATTGCGAATCGTCGCGGCTTCTCTTGCGGGTGCAAGTTTTGCCGCGAGCCGACCGTCCGGAATAACGTGACAACGATACTGATGGCGGAGTTGAATACAGAGACTTGAGACCGCCGTATAAGGCATCTCGTTATACAGAAGTCCCCCCGCCCCGATGAGCACCCAGCGCTCGCAGCAGAAGACATGGTTGAGCAGAAGAGTGTACAAGCCTGCCCGACACGGTGTTCAATTCTGAAATTTTGAGCCCCATGGACAACCCGATA
>JAVBKC010000066.1:0-39724 GCA_031554255.1 Niveibacterium sp. | reverse complement strand
TATCGGGTTGTCCATGGGGCTCAAAATTTCAGAATTGAACACCGTGTCGGGCAGGCTTGTACACTCTTCTGCTCAACCATGTCTTCTGCTGCGAGCGCTGGGTGCTCATCGGGGCGGGGGGACTTCTGTATAACGAGATGGTTCTACCCGCACCGCCGCCATCTGTCGCGCAGGCTACGCGTGTTCGTCGATTGGCTTGTGGAAACGCTGCGGCCGGTGTGTGCTGGCGCAAAATAGCGGCCGCCCGATTGTGGGAGACTTCAAACGCCTGTACTGGAGTCCGGAATGCCGACGATTCTTTCCCACGCCGCCGTGCCGCTCGCCATCGGGCTCGCGCTTGGCCGCGCCCGAGTGCCGGGCCGCTTGCTCGCAGCGGGTGTCGTCGCGGCGATGCTGCCCGATTTCGATGTCGTGGCTTTCAAGCTCGGCATCGCCTATGCCAACAACTTGGGCCATCGCGGTGCGAGCCATTCCTTGCTGTTCGCCGCGCTACTCGGCTGCCTGGCGTTCGCTAGTGCCCCACTGCTGCGCGCGTCGCGCATACAGGCCTTTCTGTTCGTCGGCACAGCGGCGGCTTCGCATCCACTGCTCGATATGCTGACCAATGGCGGACTCGGGGTCGCCTTGTATTGGCCCTGGTCAGACGCGCGTCATTTCGCACCCTGGCGGGTCATCGAGGTGTCGCCCATCGGCCTGCGCCCGATGCTGAGCGCGCGCGGCTTCGCCGTGCTCCGTTCGGAGATCGTCTGGATCTGGCAGCCGGCCCTAGCGCTGGGTTTTGCGCTATTTAGCGCCCGCAAGCTCGCGGGCGCTTATCGGGACGGCTAAGGCCGGAAACGCGCTAGCAAACGTTCGCGTGCAGGCCGAACGGCTTACCCGCCAACGGCTGTTCGAGCGTGGCAAGACGCAAATCGCGCGCGGTTGCAATCGCCGAAAGCGAGGTTTGAAAGTGCATCACGCTCTTGAGAGGCGCCTTTTTCATTGCAATGACAAAAACGCTCGTCAGCACAAGCATTTGCTCGGCGCTCAGTTCGTCCGCCATGCGCAGCAATTCGCCCCAACGGCGCCAGTGCGCATGCTTGAGCGCCGTAAGGAAAGGCTTGTGCCGCAGCGGCAGACTGAGCGTATAGCCGCCTTGCAGGGCCGTTTCGATATGACGCACGGCAAGCTTGAGCTGACCTTCGTCGAGCGCAGCGCTGATGAGCGCGCTGCCGACCGGATCGTCGAGCGCGACGTCGAAGGATGGAATACCAAGATCTGAATTATTCACAAGAGGCTCCCGGGGGTTATGGGCAGCCGGGTCAGCACGAATGCCACCGTGGAGACAACGGGTAGAAACCCGACTCGACTGCGCGGGTTGCTTGAAGCAACACTATTAATCGCTATTTGTGCGGAGCAGCATAACAGCGATTCGGGGCGTTCCGGTAATCGGTTTTTGCCCCGGGAAGATCGCCGGCAAGCCTTGCGCCACCTCTGTAAACGCTCGAATCCAGCGCCAGTAGGGCGCGCCAGCGATGCGAGATGGGGTCGGATGCAGAGGTATAAAACTTTTGATTCGTGCCATGGAAGCAACATTCGGTCCTGAAAGTCCTTTCGTTGCCACCAATTTTGCCTCGAAGAGGCATTCGTTCACGGCTTCAGGCTGTCGTGGCGAGCGCCCAGATGCTGCCCGGGTCGCCCTGCTCGGTACGCCGCTGCGTGAGTCGCGCGATGCGCCAGAAACCGACGGCCAGCACGATGGCGGCAAGATCGATGCCGAACACCGACCAAAACCCCTTCTGCGCGCTTGCAAGCAGGTGGTCGCCAGTCATGATCGCGTTGGAAAGCGGTATCGCCAGCGTTGCAAGCGCAGCTGCGAGCGCGAGTTCGTACGCCGCGCGCGCCGGCGAGCGGAACGCAGCCCACACTACGCAGGCGAAAAAGACCACAAGGTAGAGTGCGTGCTCGAACTTGCCCGGCGTGAGCAGCTTCGGCGAGAGCGTCTGCGTCGCGACAAAAAGCGCGGAGACCGCCACGCAACAGCCGAGCGCGACGCCGACCGTCATACGCGCCATCCACAGGTGCGTACGCGGCGGTACTGAGGCATCGCGCTTGCGGCGCGACGCTATCCAGAGCAGGTTGCCCGAATAGAACAGGAAGGCGCCAGCGAGCCCGAGTAGAAAATATGCCGTGCGCACGAGATAGCCGCCGTAGTTGGCAAAGTGCACGCCATAGAAACCGGAAAGGCTTGCGTGGTTCGCATCGCGTTGGCCGGCAACCTGAATACCAATTGCATGACCATCGACAGCCGAGAGCGTCAGCGTGGAAAAACCGTCGAGCGCGCGCGGCGAGGTGCCGCCGAGCGAAACTTGCGCATTGGCGTCGCCATAGCGTTCGAAGTGCAGGGCGCCGGCCTCGAAATCGGGCGCAATCCGGCGGCCGATTTCGAGGATCTGCGCCGGCGCCAGCATCGCGGCCGGTTTGCCTGCGGCCTTCGCGAGCGGCGCCGCAAAAATCAGCTCGTTTTGCTTTGGAGCGAGCACGCGTTCGAAAACCGCAAAATCGAAGACGCTCGTCGTCAGCGTGCCAAGGCAGAAAACTGCGCTCGTAATCGCAATCATGACGTGGAAAGGCAGGCTCAACACGCCGATCAGGTTGTGCGCATCGCGCCACATGCGAGTCAGGTTGGGACCAAAACGCAGCGCGAACAGATCGCGCATGAAGGTCGGCAGATAGAGGATCAATCCAGAGACGATCGCGAGCCCGTAAATCACGCTGACCACGCCCATCAGATACAGCCCTGGCGTGGCCGGCAGGCCGAGCGAATAGTGCAGTTGATAAACGAAATCGGAAAGTTCGGAATGCGGCGCATCGAGGCCTTCGCTCGTCGCGTGCAGCCATTCGCCGTTTTCTTGCCAGATCGCCGTGTGTTGCGGCGCCCCGGGCTTGCCGAGCAAGAGGCGCACCGATTCGCGCGCGGCGGGGTGTTCGGCGACGATTTTTTCGACCAGCGCCTGCCCTTGCGCCAGCGACTCTACGGCGGCAAGCCGGTCGTGCGGGCTTTGCCAGGCATGAATATCCTCGTGGAAAACGGTTATCGCTCCTGCATAGAAGGCGATGAATAGCGCCAGGCCGGCAATCAGGCCGGTCCAGGTGTGTACCGTCTGGAATGTGCGCAGCGTTGCGGACTTCATGCCGTGACTCCAAAACCGCTTGCGAGCTTGGCCGCCCACAGCGCGCCGAACCCCGCAAGATTCGCAAACGCAAGCCAGGCCCAGCAACGCCAGCCGGCCGGCAGCAGGAAGCTTGCCGACATGAAGGCTATCCAGAGAGGAAAGAACAGCAGCGTCACCGGCACCACATGGGCATCCCAGCGGCCCGGCCAGATGAGCGCCAGCGCGCCGAGCAGCCAGAGCGAAGCCGGCAAGCCGAGCAGAATTCCCGCCAGGCAGCGCGAAATCATTATTGTCGGTTCCGTGGCGGACGCTGGAGTTGCGGACGATGCAATGCCGCGAACGCTGGCGCGGCCAGCAGGCCGAGCATCAGGCAGGAAAACGTGACGCAAAGCCCCGCAGCCGTATCGAGTTCGGCAATCCATAACGCGGTGGCGGCAACGAGCGCGCCCCAGGCGAACCATCGGCATGCCTGCCGGCAGCTTGCGACAGCGACGAATGTTTGATGCGGGCTACCCAGGAAGAAAGCGAGCGCGGCAGTAAAGGCGGAAAGACTGGCGAGAAGCGACATCGGCAAAGATTTTGAATAGTAACAACGTATTGCAGTAATTTAACTATGAATAAGAATTATTTGCAATAACTTTTGTAAATAGAAGGGTTCTCGGTCGATCTTTGTGGCGATTTGAACATGCATTGCGACGCAAACTCCAGCATTCATGCTGAAGCCTCTCGCCGAGCAGCGAAGACCGCGCAGGAGAAAAAGAAAATCCCCGGCAAAGGCCGAGGATCGTGCTGATGCAATCGGAGCGAAGCTCCCCCGCTGGATACTATCTGGCCGCCGCCCTGCGCCGGCTCCAGGCAAGCGCCGTCAGCGCAAGGCCCGTCAGCACGAGCGAGGCCGGCTCCGGAACCTGTCCGGCACGAGTTACTGTATCGCCCGCCACGGAGAGCAATTTCACGTAATCGTCGCCCTTGGTCAGCCCCGTCGTCGTACCGCCGACCAGCGGGTTGAATGCGCCGATCAGCCAGAATTGGGACACATCGTTCGAGGCGTTGATGCCTTGTACGCTATTGGCCACGACGTTGGCGTAGTTGCCGATCAGTTTCCAGCCGTTCGTGGTCAGTTGGCTATATGTCTGATTGGTCAGATTGGCGGTCGGGCTTCCGCTTCCCATGTAGGCTAAGACGGTCATGTCGGAATCGGTATTCGACCAGCCGATTGTCAGACTGGCGAGCTTGACCGCCGTGCCGAAGGCCAGCAGCACCGAGTCGTAGCGCTGATTGCTATCGATCGAATGCTCGGGATCTACGCCTTCGTTCAAATCCTGTCCCGCAGCAGTGCCCTTGTCTTTGTTGGTGACGCCAAGGCCGCCCGAATAGACGCTCAGGTAGGCGTTTTCGAGCTTATACGCATCGGCGTTGCTACCCGAGCCGTTCGTATTCGAAAACGCCGTCGTTGCCAGCGTGGGCGTGCCGGCGGCCAAGCCGGTCATGATGCAGGAAGCGCCGCTGCCCGGGTTGCAGTTCGACGTGGAGTAAGTCCAGCTATAACCCGCCTGTGCACCACTTCCGGCCAGCAGCGTTACAGCAGCGACGGTAATGAGTCCAATGCGGTTCATGAGAGCCTCGAATGATTTTTCTGGCGGTGGGCCAATCTTCTGCGACGATAAAAGCAAGCTTCGTTCCAAACAAAAAACCCCAATTTTTTCAATCGCTTACACAGTGGCAGTCGATTCGATTGAAGGCAGCAGTAAAAACCGTCGACACGCTTAGAGCCCCAAATCCCGCATCAATCCGGCAAGCTCGGCGGTCGCGCTCGTGCGCAGCGCGCTGGCGTAAGGGCCAAGCTCGTCGCGGGCTTCGCGCGTGCGGCCCAACTTCGCCAAGGTCCAGGCCAGATGGAAACGCACTTCGGGATTGCGTGGGTCGCGCAGGCGTGCATCGCGTAGCAGACTCAAACCCCGTTCGGTCTGGCCTGCGCGCGCCAGCACCCAGCCGTAGGTGTCGACAAATTTAGGTTCGCCCGGCGCGAGCTTCCAGGCCTTTTCGGCAGCGGCCAGCGCACCCGCATCCCCAAGCTGCAGCAGCACGAGCGCGTAGTTGTTAAAGAGTTCTGCGCGCGCGTCCTGTGCGAGTAACGCTTCGAGGCTGCTGCGCGCACCGCGCCAATCGCCCGCGCGCAATTGCCCTTCTGCCATCGCCATCTGCAAGCGTTTGTCGGCCGGTTTGCCGCGCTGGTAGTCCTGCAGGAAGCTCACGCCGCGCACGGCTTCGCCTGCCAGCAGATGGGCCTGGAAGACCCGCAGCGCGCTATCGATACTCGGCTCGCGCGTGAAAGCCGCGCGATGCAATGCGAGGCCGGACTGCAACTGGCCGCGCGCGAGCGCGACATCGCCGAGCGCGTTTTGGCCTGCGGCGCGCTGCGGGTATTTTTCGTTGAGACGGCGACCCACGCGTTCGGCAGTCGCAAGATCGCCGGCACGCTGGGCAAGCTCGGCTTGCAGCACGAGCGCCGGATAGTTGTCGGCCTGGGCCTGTAATGCCTTGTCTATCGAGTAGGCTGCGCCGCGCAGATCGTTGGCGCGCATCTGCCAGCGCGCCACTTCAACGAGCATCGCCGGATCGTATTCGACGCGCTTACGGACATCGGCCAGCGTATCGCGCGCCTTGTCCGGTTCGGCGGCGGCAATCTGCGCCCGCGCAAGCGACATAAGCAACGCGACGCTTTCGGGCTGCGCGGCCACGGCGAGCCGGGCGGCCTCGGTTGCGCGGGCCAAATCGCCGCGCGCGAGCAACTGATCGACAAGGATCAGCGCGGCGCGCGTATTGCGCGGCCCCGCATTCGCTGCGCGCTCCAAACCGCGCAGCGCCGCTTCCACGCGTCCGGCGCGCAGATCGAGCAAGGCCAGATCGACGCGTGCGTCGGCGTTACCCGACTGCGTTTTGAGCAGGCTATCGAGCCGCGCGCGCGCGGCATCGGTGCGACCCTCGCTCGCATCGAGCCGCGCAAGATTTAACTGCGCCGTGGCGAAGGACGGATCGACCGCCAGAGCGGCTTCGAAGGCGCGGCGCGCAGCAACGCGATCGCCGTTCATTTGCAATGCAATGCCGAACAGGTTCTGCGCGATGACATCCTTGGGCCGCGCTGCGACAGCGCGCCGCATCACATCCTGCGCAGCACGGCCGTCGCCCTTCTGAATCAGCAACACGGCCAGCGCTGCGCTGGTACCCGGATCATCGGGCCGGGCCTCGAACGCCGTGCGCAATTGTGGCAAAGCATCGGCGCCCATTCCCTGGCCCGCGAGCGCCACGCCGAGACCGGAACGCAGATCCGGATCGAGCGCACCCTGATCGAGCGCCTGCTGAAGCAAATTGGACGCTTGTGCATAGCGCTTCTGCGTCATGTAGGCATTGGCGAGCAGCAGCGTTGCCTGCGTATCGCGCGGCGCATGCTTCAGGTAGCCCTCAAGCAGGCCGGCCGCGCGCGCAGCTTCGCCTTCGCCCAGATAGACGGCGGCCAGCATGCGATTGCCGGCCGGATGCCCCGGCTGCAAGCGCAGGAAATTCTCGAAGCTGGCGCGCGCCTTTTCCGGGTTATGCAGTCCGTAGTGGGCCATGCCGTCGAGCAGCAACAGTTGCGCCCGGCGGTTGCGGATCTCGGGCGGAATCGTGTCGATAAGCTTGACGACTTCGCCCAGTTCGCGCGCTACCGCGGCACCGTCGTTACGCCGCGCCGCCAGTACGCTGCGCATGTAGGCGGCGCGGGGATCGCTCGCGACAAAGCCGTGCATGATGTCGAGTTCCTTGGCCGCTTCGGCATCGCGACCTAACTCGATCAGCACATTGACCTTGGCCAGCCGCGCCTCGTGCTCGCGCGGATTGAGCGCAAGCGCGCGATTGAAAGCCTCGATCGCCTCTGCCGGCTTGTTTTTCGCGACCAGCGCCGCGCCGCGCACCGCCCAGGCGTCGGCGTTATTCGGCGCCTTCGCCACGGCTTGCGCGGAGAGTGCGTCGGCCTGCACGGCATTGCCCTGGCGCAAGGCTTGCGAAGCTTCGGCCTGGAGGATTTCGACCGCCTGCGGGTCGAGCGCACGCGCTTCATCGAAAGCCCGCACTGCGCCGCGCGAATCGCCCAGTTCGCCCATCGCACTACCGCGAATCAGCAGGATCTGCAAGCGCACGCCGGGCGGCAGATCGGCCGGCAGCGGGCGCGCGAGCACGTCGGCAAAGCGGCCCTGCGCATAGATCGCCTGCGCCATCGGCACTTCGATCTCGGCGCGGTCCACGCCTAGCGTCTGAGCGGTCTTGAACTCGACCTCGGCCGCCGTCGGATCGCCGACCACGAGCAACTGCCGGCCCAACAGCACATGCGCCGCGAGCATGTTCGGATCCGCCTGTAAGGCGTTCTTGAGCTGAATGATCGCGCCTATCGGGTCGCGCCGTTCGCCGCGCGCGAGCGCATCGTCGTAATAGCGCGAAGCCTTATCGGACACAGCCAGGGCGGGCGCGGCCCAAAGTACGGCCAGGGCAATCAGTCGACGGGCGGAACGGGACACGGTTAGGCGCGCTTGCATAAATGGAAGTGCCCCGAGTATAGGAAGGAGACTCCCGATAAGGGTGTGACAAACCGTGCCTTAGCCCGCAGAAATTCTTATAAGAGAAGCCTTATCACGACGGTCGAACCGCTGCCCTATAGCGAGTTCCGCCGCTTGCTCAGCCAGAACGAAATCGCCGAGGTCACGATCTCCGACAATACGATCCCGGGCGCGCTGAAGACGCCGCTCAAGGATGGCCGCTCGCGCTTCGAGACCACACGTGTCGAGGGCGAACTTGCCGACGAACTCTCGCGCTACGAGGTCAAGTACGCACGCATTGTCGAAAACACCTTCCTGCGCGACATCCTTTCCTGGATCTTGCCGGCCGTCGTATTCATCGGCATCTGGCTTTTCGCGATGCGCCGCTTCGGTGGCCAGGGCGGGCTCGGCGGCGGTTTCATGGCTGTCGGCAAGAGCCGCGCCAAACTCTATGGAAACCCTGCGTGCGCACGAAACGCTGACCGAGGTCGAACTTGGGCCCCCTGCGGGAGCAGGTTTGCGCAGGCTAGATTTAACGGTTTTGCAAATATTCGCCACAGCAATGTCGTCGAGGCGACACTGCCGTTTTTGTGTTATCCCTCTGTACTGGCAGGGTTCGCGCTTCGCGTTCATCGGGGAGGATGGACGATGTAGTTGGGCGCCACCGTCCTTTAGTGCTCGCGGGTAAAATACCCAGACGCACTTGCCGCCCGCGCAGCAACGAATCAAGCCCCGCGGGAAGCCGCGGCCGATTCCATGAAATCGAGCAACAGGAGCAAGACTGATGAAAATCCGCCACTTGGCCGCCACCTGCGTCGCGCTTTTACTCGCGAGCACGCCGACTCTGGCGCAGGAACTCAACGGCACGCTGAAGAAGATCCAGAGTAGCGGCATGGTCACGATGGGTATTCGCGAATCCTCGTTTCCGCTGTCCTATCTCGACGCTAACCAGAAACCGATCGGCTACCACATCGACATCTGCCAGCGCATCATCGATGAGGTCAAGACGAAGCTGAAGCTGCCGGCACTCAAGGTCCAGTATCAGCCGGTGACTTCGCAAAACCGGATCAGCCTCGTCACCAACGGTACGGTAGACCTCGAATGCGGCTCGACGACGAACAATCTGGCGCGCCAGAACCAGGTCGCCTTCGCACCGACCACCTACATCACCAGTGTGCGCATGGCAGTCAAGAAAGCCTCGGGTATCACGAGCCTTGCGCAACTCGGCGGTAAAACGGTCGCAACCACGACCGGCACGACAAGCGTGGCGCTGCTGCGCGCAAACGAAAAGAGCAAGAACCTCGAATTCAAGGAAGTCTATGGCAAGGATCACGCCGACTCCTTCCTATTGCTCGAAACCGACCGCGCCGCGGCCTTCGTGATGGATGACAACCTGCTGCTCGGCCTGATGGCAAGCTCGAAAGCGCCGCAGGATTACGCCATCGTCGGCGAAGCGCTATCGATAGAGCCCATCGCAATCATGATCCGCAAGGACGACCCGCAGTTCAAGGGCATGGTGCATGCAACGGTGCGCGACATGGCCAAGCGTGGCGAGATCGCCAAACTCTATGACAAGTGGTTCGTGAGTCCGATTCCGCCGCGCGGCGTGAATCTGAATTTCCCGATGGGCGACGCGTTAAAGAAAGCCATCGCCGATCCGAACGATCTGCCCGCCGAACAGTACAACAAGCGCTGAGTTAGACTTTAGCAACGCTGATGCGCCGGTGGGCGGAAACGTCGCAACCGGCGCATTTTGTTTTTCTGATGCAGTGGAGTACTCATGAATTACCACTGGAACTGGAATATTTTCTTCACCCAGGTGCAGTCGGGCGACGAGACCTATCTTTCGTGGATGATCTCGGGCCTGGGCTGGACGCTCGCGGTCGCGCTGACCGCGTGGGTAATCGCGCTCGTCGTCGGAACGATAGTCGGCACGCTGCGCACCTCGCCGGTGCGCTGGATTGCGATGCTCGCGAACTGCTGGGTCGAGTTCTACCGCAACATCCCCATCCTGGTTCAGCTCTTTCTTTGGTTCTTCGTCGTGCCCGAACTCGTGCCGCAAAAACTCGGGCTCTGGATCAAGCAGGACATGCCAGCCAAGGAATTCCTGACCGCCGCCGTCGGCCTCGGCTTCTTCACCTCGGCGCGCATCGCCGAACAGGTGCGGGCCGGTATTCAGAGCCTCTCGCGCGGCCAGACGAACGCGGGCCTGGCGCTCGGCTTCTCGCTGGCGCAGACCTATCGCCATGTCATCCTCCCGATGGCCTTGCGCATCATCATCCCGCCGCTGACCTCGGAGTTCATGAACACCTTCAAGAACTCCTCGGTCGCCTTCGCGATCGGCGTGCTCGAAATGACCTTTCAGGCCAAACAGATGCAGGAAGACGCCGGCCTCGAATTCGAACCGATGATCGTGGTTACCGTGCTCTATCTGATCTGTGCCTTCTCGGCCAACCGCATCATGAGTTTCATCGAGCAGCGCACCCAGGTGCCCGGCTACATTACGAGCGCGAAGTGAGGTGAATAAAATGACACTCCCCACGTTCGCTCCGCTCACTGCCCCAAAGGGGACCGTAGCCTCCTTGAGGCGGCTCTTCGGAATAATGACGCCCCCACGTTCGCTTCGCTCTCTACCCCCCGAGGGGGCTCCAGCCTCCTTGAGACGGCTCTTCGGAGGCTGGCAATGTTCTTAAATCTCGATTTCAGCGTCATCGCTCCGAGCTTACCGTTTGTATTGGAAGGCTTTGCATTCAGCGCCAAGCTCACGTTGTTCGCCATGAGCGTCGGCATCGTCATCGGCACCTTGCTCGCACTTGCTCGGATCTCCGGCGGCCCCTGGCTCGCCAAGCCGGCGACGATCTATGTCAATACGATGCGCTCGATCCCTCTCCTGATGGTGATACTGTGGTTTTTTCTCGTGATCCCGTTCGTCACCGGCTCGCCGATGGGCGCGGAGCGTTCGGCTTTCATCACCTTCACGCTATTCGAGGCCGCGTACTACAGCGAAATCATGCGCGCCGGCATTCAGAGCGTGTCGCGCGGACAAGTTAACGCGGGCTATGCGCTCGGCATGACCTACTGGCAAACGATGGGTAACATCGTGCTGCCGCAGGCGCTGCGCAATATGCTGCCGGTACTGCTGACGCAGACGATCATCCTGTTCCAGGACACTTCGCTCGTCTACATCATCGGAGCCAAGGACCTGCTCAAGGCCGCCGAAATCACAGGCAAGAACTACAACCGGCCGGTCGAGATGTATCTGTTCGCCGCCGTCATCTATTTCGTGATCTGCTTCTCCCTTTCGCTGCTTGCCAAGCGGTTGCAGAAGCGTATCGCCATCGTCCGCTAAAAGGCTGTCCCGATGATAGACATTAAGAACGTTTCCAAGTGGTATGGCAGCTTTCAGGTGCTGACCGACTGTAGTACGCACGTCAATAAGGGCGAGGTCGTCGTTGTTTGCGGGCCTTCGGGCTCGGGAAAATCCACGCTGATCAAATGCGTCAATGGCTTGGAACCCTTTCAGCAAGGCGTAATCAGCGTCAACGGCACCTCGGTCGGCGACCCCAAGACCGATCTACCAAAGCTGCGCTCGCAAGTCGGCATGGTGTTCCAGCACTTCGAGCTTTTTCCGCACATGAGCATCATCGAAAACCTGACGATCGCGCAGATCAAGGTGCTGGGCCGCAACAAAGACGAAGCGATGGACAAGGGCCTCAAGCTGCTCGACCGTGTTGGCCTCAAGGCGCACGCGCACAAGTTTCCGGGTCAGCTCTCCGGCGGTCAGCAGCAGCGCGTGGCAATCGCGCGCGCGCTTGCGATGGACCCGATCTGCATGCTCTTCGACGAACCCACCTCGGCGCTAGACCCTGAGATGATCAACGAAGTGCTCGATGTGATGGTACAACTCGCGCGCGACGGCATGACGATGATGGTCGTCACGCACGAAATGGGTTTCGCGCGCAAAGTCGCTCATCGCGTGATATTCATGGACAAGGGCCTGATCGTCGAAGACGCCGTCAAGGACGAATTCTTCGGTAAACCTCGCTCGGAACGCGCGCAAGCCTTCCTGTCGAAGATCCTCCAGCACTGAGACCAAAAGAAGAAACGGCCCGTAAAACACGAGGGCCGTTTCTTTTTCGAGAGCCGGGCATGCCGGCCTTCGACGGATTCAGATCTGAAACCTCTCCACGCTCACATGCAGGCGATCGGCGAGCCGCTGCACATCCTCGCCTATCGCTGTCAACGATTCGGTCGCCGTCCGATTGGTTTGGGTGATCTCCGCCAGCCGCCCGATCTGTTCCAGGATGCCGCCGCTCGCGCCGCGCTGTGCTGCGGCTTCCGTCTCGATTGCCTGGGCATCGCCAAAGGCGCGCCGCACCGCTTCGTCGACCGCGCGCAGCGCGTCGTTTACCGAAGCCAGGCGCGCCTGGCTCGTTGTGATGGCGTCGCTGCCGGCGCCGACATCGAGTTCGACCTTTCCCGAACTGCCGGCAAGCTCACGCGTGACGCGCTCGATATCTATCGCCGCGCTGGCCGATTTTTCGGCCAGCTTGCGCACCTCGTCGGCCACTACCGCAAAACCGCGTCCCTGCTCGCCCGCGCGCGCAGCCTCAATCGCCGCGTTGAGCGCAAGCAGATTGGTCTGATCAGCAATACCTTTGACATCGGCGGTCATTGCATCAATGCGCTGCGCCTGTTCGACAAAGTGATGGATCGATACGACGACCTTCTGCATCACGTTGCCGGCCGCATCGACCGCTTCGCGCAGCGCAACGAGTTCGGCGTTGGCGACACGGCCGTTTTCCAGGCAGACCTCGGTACTCTGGCCGACCAGGCTGGCCGACTTGGCGACCGCGTCGCTCGCGGTATCGATGCGCACGGTGGCCTCGCGCGTCGCATCGGTTGCGAGCGCCTGTTCGCCCGCCGCCTCGCGAATGCCGCGAGCGCCGTCGGAAAGCTGGTGTGATGAAGAGAACAGATCTTCCGCTGCGATTTTCACCTCGGCCACCGCGCGTCCCAGGTCTACCCGGATCGTTTCCGCACTGCGCGCCACCATGCCGATTTCATCGTGTGTCGAAGCCTTGATCGGGCGCGAGAAATCGCCTTCGGCCAAACGCTTGAGTTCGATTGCGAGATTGCGCGTCGGCCGCACGATCTGGCTGTGCACGAGCGTGAGAAAACTGGCGAAGGCAAGCAGGATCGCCACCCCCATCATGGCCAGGCTCCAGAGCGTGATGCGCCGCGCGTCGACGCGCGCCTGTTCCGCATAGCGGCTAACGAGCGGATCGAGTTGAGCAATCGCGCCGTTCAGCGGTTCGAGCACCGCCTCGTCGCCGAGCACCTTGCCCGCCGCGCCGTCCGATTCGCCATGCTGCATGCCCGCGAACGCCGCGTGCACTTGCGCGCCCAGCGCGGTATGCCGCCGCGCAAATTCCTCGGTATTCGCCGTCACCGCCGTGGCATCGGCGGGAATCCGCCCATTCGCCTCCGCGAGCAGGCGTTTGACCTCGGTCTCGCTGGCTTCGAAACGCTCCCGGTATGTCTTCATTCCAACCGCATCGCCGGCATGGAGCTGGGCGTTCTTCCATGCCATGATCTGATCGGTCGTCATACGGCGAACCTGTTCGAGCGCGCTGACCGAGCGGTATATGCCGTCCAGATCGCCCGACAAACGATTCAGGCCGCTCACTGTCATCGTCAGCCCGGCAAGCGCGGCCGTCAGCAGCAAACCCGTACCGCCGCCGCAGATGATGAGCAGCTTGTTTCGGATGCTTCGTGTGATGAGCCCCAGCATTGATATCCCCATATTTTCTAGCTTTAACGATTTATACGACGCGCCACGGGTCAGCTTAAACTTCTCAAAGCGTGATATTGATTAAAATCAATCAAATTGAAATTTTATGCCTCTACTGCCACTCGTCCACATTGTCGCAACTGGCGGCACGATTGCCGGTACCGCCTCCAGCACTGTCGATACTGCGAACTACAACGCCGCGACGCTGGGTGCCGACGCCCTGATCGCGGCCTTGCCCGAAGCTGGCCAAATCGCCCGCATCGATAGCGAACAACTCTACGCATACGATAGCAAGGATCTCCAATCTGCCGACTGGCTGCAACTCGCGCAACGACTGCGCGAGCTTGCAACGCAGCAAAATGGCCCTACCGGAATCCTCGTCACCCATGGCACCGACACAATAGAGGAAACCGCCTTTTTCCTCTCGCTCACGCTGCCGCGAAAAATTCCCGTCGTGCTGACTGCCGCGATGCGGCCCGCCACCGCCCGCTCGGCCGACGGTCCGATGAACCTGTTGCAAGCCATCGCCGCCGCAGCCGATCCGCGCTTCGCAGCGGCCGGCCCGCTGGTAGCCGCGAATGACAGGCTGTGGTGCGCGCGCGACGTCACCAAACGCCACACGCATGCCCCCGATGCCTTGGGCGGCTTCGAGGCCGCGCCGCTCGCCACGGCTATTGGCACGCGCTGGTGCGCGCCGCGCTGGCAAGCTTGCGATGATACTCAAGCATTCCGCGCCGCCCTGCCGGCGAGGCTTCCCGAAATCTGGATACTTCCCGGTTACGCCGGCGCACCCGCCGAACTCATCGATGCGGCGATCTCAAAAGGCGTGAGCGGCCTCGTGCTTGCGCTCGCCGGCCACGGCAGCATGCCTACAGCATGGGAACCTGCGCTTGCCCGCGCGCTGGACGCGGGCCTTGTGGTCGTGCGCGCAAGCCGCATACCGAGCGGCGGTGTCGCACCGAACGCGAACTACGCGGATTCCGTTCGCGGCACGCTCGCCAGCGGCGCGCTAAGTCCAGTGCAGGCGCGCATCCTGTTGGCGCTCGGCCTAGCGACCGGCTGCGATCGAAACGCATTGCAGATACTTTTTGCGCAATATTGACGCCCTGGCAACGTAATCGCAACAAAAATCAAAAATCTGGCATCAAAGCAAAATTTCAAGATATATATCAAATAATCTTCAGTGATTTATACTTACGCGAAGGGCATTTCGAATGTCGTGCGTACATATAGTCTGCGCACGACACTATCGATCCACGTCGCACGTGGTCCTGAATGGCGCGCACCCCCGGCCCATACCGTCATCGGGCTGCGGCCACTGCCAACCCTCAACGCGAAAGTGCCCGCATGCGCAAAAACACCCCCTGCACCCACAACGAAACTCTCGTTCCCGAAGGTGTATTCATTTACTCGCGGACGAACCTGAAAGGGATCGTCGTCGAGGCGAACGACGCTTTCGCCAAGATCAGCGGGTTTTCGCGCGAGCAACTTGTCGGACAACCCCATAACATCGTCCGCCATCCGGATATGCCCAGTGAGGCATTCGACGATCTATGGACAACGCTTAAAGCCGGACGCCCCTGGCAAGGCTGCGTCAAAAACCGCACCGCCAACGGCGGCTTCTACTGGGTGCTATCGAACGCCTCTCCGGTACGGGAAAACGGGCGAATCGTCGGTTACCAATCGGTTCGATCGCGTCCGAGCCGCGAAATGGCGGCAGCGGCCGAAGATGCCTATCGCAGAATCCGAGAAGGCGACACCTCCTTGAGTATTTGCGAAGGACGCGTCATAAAACGGCGGCCCCGCTGGCTACTCGCCACTTCCGGCATGACGGGCCATCTGGTCTCGTTCGGCGCGCTGACGGCGCTTCTTGCGGGAACGGCCATCGCCACGGCGCTGTGGCCGATGCCAATATTGCGGAACATCATGTTATGCCTCGGCGGACTCACGCTGGCGGGGATCGCGTATATGTACGGCAGCTACCTTCCGCGCGCGGCCGCGGAGCTTCGCCACACCCAGAAGACACTCGACACATTCTTGACCGAGGGCGTATTCGGCCTGTCGTTAACATCGACTCGCTCCGACGCGATTGGCGCGATCCGCAACCGCGTCGGCAGTCTGCTCGCATCGCTACGCGCCACGCTCCAAATCATCGGCGACGCGGCGCATCAGGTAAGCAATTCGTCGGAGGCGCTGCGCGAGAATATCGATGCGCTTTCGCAGACCGCCAGCGTCCAGACGGAACTCTCCGCCACCTCGGCCGCGACGGTCGAAGAGATGACAGTATCGATCAGCGAGGTCGCCCGGCATGCGCTGGGCACGACCGACGAGGCTCAGGCCACCCACGAGCGGGCGCGCAATGGCGGCGCCATGTCCGAGGAAGCCTATCGAACGATAGAGCGTCTCGCCAGCGCGATTGGCCACTCCGCCGAAACCGTCGAACAGCTTGGCAGCCGAACGGCCGCAGTCGGCAACATCGCGTCGTTGATCAAGGAAATCGCGGAGCAGACCAATCTGCTCGCGCTCAACGCGGCGATCGAGGCCGCCCGTGCCGGCGAGCAAGGCCGAGGATTCGCCGTCGTCGCCGACGAAGTGCGTAAGCTCGCCGAACGGACAAGCCTTGCCACTGGCGAGATCAGCTCGACGATTGCGGCGATCCGTAGCGATGCGAACGGTGCCGTGGAGAGCATGCGCAGCAATACGCAACAAGTCGCGGAAAGCGTGCGCCAGGTGCTGGAAGTCAACCGCATGCTCGGCGAGATCGCCGACAAAATGGCTTCGACGCTGCACATGGTGACGGACATCTCGCATTCCTGTAGCGAACAGGATTCGTCGATGTCGCAGATGGCGCAGACCATCGGCCGCGCCGTGAACATCAATGACGAAGGCATTAAAGCGGTGCACCGCAGCAGCACCTCCGTCGAAGTTCTGGCGAGCGAGATCCTGCGCATGAAGAAGGCTGTCGGTCAGTACCTGGTGTGACGCTGGAGCGCGCATCCCACGCGCGTATCAGCCCTCTTGCACATTCGCGGAACGATCGCGCTTGGCGGCTTCTTCGCGATCCTGATCGAGGATCGAAGCGAGTTCCGCCCGCGCCTCCTGTGTCGTCTGCATCAGATGCTGGTCATCGTGATAGACCGCATGCTGCCGTCGTAGCAGGGCCGCGTCGTGTTCGGCGAAGCGGCGCACGACGCGATCGATTTCGTCATCGCGCTGGCCAATGCCGGCAAGCGTGCGACGGCCGAGTTCTATCGTCGACAGCAAGGTCTCGCGCAGCGGCTCCTCCACGCCCAGATCGAGCAGGCGGTAAGCGTGGAAGCGGTTGCGCGCACGGGCCAGAATACGCACGTGGGCAAAATGGCGGCGCACAAGTTCGGCGGTTTTCAGCGACGCCTCAACGTCGTCGATGGCCAGCACGAAGATCTTTGCCTTCGCCAGGCCCGCCGCGCGCAGCAGATCCAGATGCGAGGCGTCGCCGTAGTACACCTGAGTGCCGAAGCGCCGCACGAGTTCGACCTGGGTCGGGTCGATGTCGAGCGCGGTAAAGCGCACTTTCTGAGCCAGCAGTAAGCGCCCGATCAACTGCCCGACACGGCCGAAGCCCGCGATCACGACCGGCGCATCGGTTTGCTCGGGCAAAGTATCGAACGGCCGCTTCGGTATGCGCGCGCGGGCTCGCCGCGTCAGTACATCGTTGAGAACGAAGAGCAGCGGCGCGAGCCCCATCGACAACGCGACCGCGAGCGTGAGTTCATCGAGCATGCGGCTTGGTACGAGATGACCATCGTCGAGCAGAGCAAAGACGACGAACGCGAATTCGCCGCCCTGCGCGAGCACCAGCGCGAGCGGCCGCGCAACGTCCCTGCCGTGCGGCAGGAAGCGACGCAGCAGAAACAGGCTCGCGATCTTGAGCACGAGCAGACCGATTGCATAACCGAAGACACGCACGGGTTCGGCGAACAGCAAGGACAAATCGATCGCCATACCGACCGCGATGAAGAAGAGTCCCAGGAGCAGCGTCTCGAATGGCGCGATCGCGGCTTCGAGTTCATGGCGGAACTCGGAATCCGCGAGCAGCACGCCGGCGACGAAGGCGCCGAGCGAGCGCGAAAGCCCCGCCGCTTCCATCAAAAGCGCCAATCCAAGCGCGACGAACAAGGCGGCGGCCGTGAAGACCTCGCGATTGCCGAAGCGGGCGACATAAGCAAAGAGCCAGGCCAGCAGCTTGCGTCCGACCAGAATCACGATAACAAGCACGGCGAGTCCAACATAGGGCCGTACACCCGCGCGCGCGCCCGCTACGCCGAGCAGAGGTAGAATCGCCAGCAGCACAATCACCGAAAGATCCTGGAACAACAGGATCGCGAAGGATTCGCGGCCGTAACGCGAAGTCAGTTCGCGGCGTTCGGCCAGCGTCGGGAGAACCAGCGCGGTCGAGGACAAAGCGAGCGTCCAGCCGAGCACGACGGCCACCTTGCCCGCAATGCCGCTGGCAAGCGCCGCGCCGACACCGGCCAGTTGCAGGAAACCAAGCCCAAAGACCTGGCGTCGCAAGGCCCACAAGCGCGAGGGTTGAAGTTCGAGCCCGATCACGAAAAGCAGCAGCACGACGCCGATCTCGGCCGTATGCAGCAGGCTTTCGGGATCGTCGACGAGGGCGAGGCCGGAGGGGCCGATCAGCACGCCGGCGGCGAGATAGCCAAGCACCGAACCGAGCCCCGCACGCTTGAACAGCGGCACGAAAAGCACGGTGAGACCGAGCAGGATGGCGATTGTTGTGAATGGGTTCAACGGGGCTCCCTATTTTTGTGGCATGGACGCCGATTCCGGCTCAAGCCGGGCCAGGTCGCGAAGACGCGCCGCAGGCAGTACATTTTGATACGGCAAGGCGAAGTCGACAAAGGTATGGCCCGGCCTGGAGCCGGAATCAAAGCCCCGGATCGCTGCCTCGTCCAGCCAGCGCCGCATCCACGACTTTACGGCTCAGATGACTGGAGACGAGTTCGATAAAGCCATACACATAGCCGCGCAGATAAGCCTTGCGCCGAATACCGATCCGCGTGACGGCGGATTCAAACAAATGCGCCGCGTCGATCTTGCCGATCTGCGTATCGACGCGCGCATCGTAAGCAATCGAGGCGATCAAGCCGATGCCCAGATCTAGCGCAACATAGGTTTTGATGACATCCGCATCCATTGCCGCAAGCACGATATTCGGCCGCAGGCCGCGCGCCAGGAAGGCTTTATTGACCTGGCTGCGGCCAGCAAAAGCCGTATCGTAGGTAACGATGGGGTGCTTGGCGATTTCTTCTAGTGTCAAGGGACTCGCGTCGAGAATAGGGTGGCGCTTGGTCGCGATCACGCAGCGGTTCCACTGATAACAGGGCAGCGAGACGAGATCCTCCATTTCGGCCACGGCCTCGGTCGCAATCGCCAGATCGGCCTCGCCGTCGAGCACCCATTGGCAGATCTGGCGCGGATTGCCCTGGTGCAACATCAGCTTAACCTTGGGATACTTCTGAACGAACTGCTGGATCACACGCGGCAACGCATAACGCGCCTGGTTATGCGTACAGGCAATGCTGAGTACGCCTTCGGATTCGTTGCGGAATTCCGCGCCGACTTTCTTTAGGCTGTCGATCTCGCCCAGCATGCGTTCGGCAATCGCAACAACCTCGCGGCCCGGATCGGTAATACCGACGAGCCGCTTGCCGTGGCGCACGAAGATCTCGATCCCGAGTTCCTCTTCGAACTGGCGGATCTGCTTGGACACGCCAGGCTGGGATGTATAAAGCGCATCGGCCGCTTGCGACACATTGAGCCCCGCGCGGACGACTTCGACGACATACCGCAGTTGTTGAAGATTCACGCCCTCTCCCCGCTAATAACTAATCGTTCTTAGAGTCTAACATTCAGCAGCCTTGCAGCACTATGGGCGTTGCTACCATGGCGGCTTCCAATCGTTTCTTTGCGCACCATGGACTTGAGCTACAGCCTTGCGGGATTCCTTGTCGGCGCCATCGTCGGACTCACCGGCGTGGGCGGCGGCTCGCTGATGACGCCATTGCTCGTGCTGCTCTTCGGCATTCACCCTTCGGTAGCGGTCGGCACCGATCTGCTCTATGCCGCCGCCACGAAATCGGCCGGTACACTCGCGCACGGTCTACGCGGCACGGTGGACTGGAAAATCGTGCGCACGCTTGCCGCCGGCAGCATTCCGGCTGCGGCGGTCACGCTTCTCGTGCTCGGCCGCTGGTTCCCGCATGGGCTCGGCGATGCGACGCGCCTGATTTCGTTCGCGCTCGGCGTAGCCTTGGTGCTGACGGCCGTGGCGCTACTGCTGCGGGCAAAGATCCAGGCTTGGTCGCTCGCGCATCATGGCGGCGAACGCGCGCCAATGCTCACGACACTGCTCACGCTGCTAACCGGCGCGGCGCTCGGCATACTCGTCTCGGTTTCCTCGGTCGGCGCTGGCGCGCTCGGCGTCACCGTGTTGTTCTTCCTGTACCCTCGGCTTCCCACGGCGCGGATCGTCGGCACCGACATCGCCCATGCAGTGCCGCTGACCTTGGTGGCGGGGCTTGGCCACTGGTGGCTGGGGACGGTGGACTTGCTGCTGCTCGGCAGCCTGCTGATCGGCTCGATTCCCGGAATCTGGCTCGGCAGCCATGTCTCCGCTAAGGTACCCGAACGCTTCCTGCGCCCCGCGCTCGCCTGCATGCTGGTTTTGGTCGGCAGCAAGCTGATCGCGCACTAACACCGATTTCGACAGAAAGACACAACGATGTACCGCTACGACGCATATGACCAGCGACTCGTCGACGAGCGGGTCGCCCAGTTCCGCGACCAGACGCGACGCTACCTGGCAGGCCAGCTCAGCGAAGACGAATTCCGCCCGCTGCGCTTACAAAACGGGCTCTATATCCAGCGCCAGGCGCCCATGCTGCGGATTGCCGTACCTTACGGCCTGCTCGCGAGCCGGCAACTGCGCCGGCTGGCCGAAATCGCGCGCCGCTACGACCGTGGCTACGGCCACTTTTCGACGCGCCAGAATCTGCAATTGAACTGGCCCAAGCTCGAAGACGTGCCCGACATCCTGGCCGAACTCGCCACGGTGGAAATGCATGCGATCCAGACCTCGGGCAATTGCATCCGCAACATCACGACCGATCAGTTTGCTGGCGTCGCGCCCGACGAAGTCGTGGACCCGCGCCCGCTTGCCGAAGTCCTGCGCCAGTGGAGCACCTTCCATCCCGAATTCGCCTACCTGCCGCGCAAATTCAAGATCGCGGTCAATGGCTGCCAGCACGACCGCGCAGCCGTCCGCGTTCATGACATCGGCCTGGAGTTTCTGAAGAACCCGGCCGGCGAACTGGGCGTCAAGGTCTGGGCCGGCGGCGGCATGGGCCGCACGCCCATCATCGGCGAAGTCGTCAGCGAATGGGTACCCTGGCAGCATGTCATGACTTATTGCGAGGCGATCCTGCGCGTCTATAACCGCCACGGCCGGCGCGACAATTCGTTCAAGGCGCGCGTAAAAATCCTCGTCAAAGCGCTCGGGATCGAGGAATTCCGCCGCCAGGTCGAGGCCGAGTTTTCGCTCGCCAAGGGCGGCCCGGCCACGCTGGATCAGGCAGAACTCGACCGCATCGCCGCATATTTCGCGCAGCCGGCCTACGCAACCCTGCCCGACGCGGACGCCAGCTTCGACGCCGCGTGCGCCGCAAACCCGGCTTTTGCTGCGTGGGTCCGCCGCTGCGTACATCCGCATCGCGTAAGCGGTTATCGCGCAGTCACGCTCTCGCTCAAACCGACCGGCATCGCGCCGGGCGATGCCACGTCCGAGCAAATGGAGATCGTCGCCAATCTGGCCGACCGATATAGTTTTGGCGAACTGCGCGTCTCGCACGAACAAAACTTGATCCTCGCCGACGTAAAGCGCTCCGCGCTGTTCGAACTTTGGCAGATCGCACGCGCGGCGGGGCTAGCGACGCCGAACATCGGCCTTTTGACCGACATCATCTGCTGTCCCGGCGGCGACTTCTGCTCTCTCGCCAATGCCAAAAGCATCCCGATTGCGCAAGCGATTCAGGAGCGTTTCGACAATCTCGACTACCTGTTCGATTTAGGCGAAATCGATCTGAACATCTCGGGCTGCATGAACTCCTGCGGCCACCACCATGTCGGCAACATCGGCATCCTCGGTGTCGATAAGGACGGCTCCGAGTGGTATCAGATCTCGCTCGGCGGCTCGCAGGGCAATGCCACGCGGCTAGGTCAGGTGATAGGCCGTGCCTTCGCGGCGCAGGAAGTGCCCGGCGTGATCGAGAAAATCATCGATGTATTCGTCGAAAACCGCGAAGGCGACGAGCGCTTCATCGATGCCGTGATCCGGCTCGGCATCGAACCGTTCAAATCGCGCGTCTATGGCGCCCCCGTGAAGAAGGAATCCGCCCATGTCTAATTTCGTCAAGGGCACGGCGCTTGCCGCGAACGAATGGACCACGCTGCGTTATCCGGCCGTCATCGCAGAGGAAAAAAAACAGGCCGGCAAGACAGTCGTGCACAAAATCACCGGCAGCGAAGCCGCCGCTGCGGCAACGATCGCCGCGCTCGACATCCCATCAGGCAAAGTGCTGGTGCCACTACAGGTCTGGCGCGCGCGCCGCGACAAACTCGCGCAGAAACTTTCAGCGG
The DNA here is from genome assembly GCA_031554255.1 of Niveibacterium sp. Classification (GTDB taxonomy): domain Bacteria; phylum Pseudomonadota; class Gammaproteobacteria; order Burkholderiales; family Rhodocyclaceae; genus Niveibacterium. The sequence continues at coordinate 17,507 of JAVBKC010000066.1, read as the reverse complement.
GCGAACTCGGCGTCTGGTTCGAAAGCTTCGAACTCGTCGAGGAACTCGTCGAAACAGTCGAAGACATCAACGTCTTCCCCGTCATCGCCTGGGATTTCGTACGTTTTGCCGACGGCCGCGGTTATTCGGCCGCCACACTGCTGCGCCAGCGCCATGGCTACCGTAACGAATTACGCACAATCGGCGACGTGCTGCGCGACCAGCTTTTCTACCTGCGCCGCTGCGGCTTCGATGCCTTCGAACTACGCGCTGACCGTTCGTACGAAGAAGCGCTGACGGGTTTTGCGGATTTCTCCGAACCCTACCAGGCGGCGGTCCACATCGATCAGCCGCTATGGCGGCGTCATGCGCGCGTCTGAAATGAGGCCTCGATGAGCCAGAACACGGTTTCCTTCCTCAAACCCAAGTCGAAGAACCCCGCGACCTCGCCGGAACTGAGCACGGCGCTGCGCGCGATGGTGGCGCAGGGACGCACTCGCGCGCTCGATTTGCTGCAAGGCGCGCTGGAGGAATTCGGCAGCGGCGGCGAAGTGTGCTTTGCCAACAGCTTCGGCGTCGAAGACATGGTGCTGACCGATCTCATCCTCAGCGAAAAATTACCGATCGAAATCTTCTCGCTCGACACCGGCCGGCTGCCCACCGAGACCTACACCCTGATCGGCGAAGTCGAAAAGCGCTATGCCACGCGCTTGAAAATCTACTTTCCGGACGCTACCGACGTCGAAGCTTATGTACGCACTGATGGCATCAATGCCTTCTACGAATCGGTCGAATTGCGCAAAGCCTGCTGCGGCATCCGCAAGGTCGAGCCGCTGCATCGCGCGCTCGCCGGCAAACGCGCCTGGATCACCGGCCTGCGCGCCGAGCAATCGACGACGCGCACAGCGCTCGCCGTGCGCGCTTACGACGAAGGCAACCGGCTCGAAAAATTCAACCCGCTCGCCAACTGGACGGAAGAACAGGTGTGGGCCTACATCCGCATTTTCGGCGTTCCCTACAATGCACTGCACGACCAGTTCTATCCGAGCATTGGTTGCGCGCCCTGCACGCGCGCGATCGCCATCGGCGAAGACATCCGCGCCGGCCGCTGGTGGTGGGAGAATCCCGAATCCAAGGAATGCGGTTTGCATGTAAAACAGAAATAAACGGCCATTGAAAGACATTTGAATGAGCACGCTCACCCAACAAACGCTGTCCCATCTCGACTGGCTCGAAGCCGAAGCGATCCACATCCTGCGCGAAGTCGCCGGCCAGACCGAACGGCCCGTCTTGCTGTTTTCGGGCGGCAAGGATTCGATCTGCCTGCTTCGTCTCGCCGAAAAGGCTTTCCGTCCCGGCCGCTTCCCGTTCCCGCTAATGCATATCGACACCGGCCACAACTACAAGGAAGTGACCGACTTTCGCGACAAACGCGCGGCCGAACTTGGCGAGCGCCTGATCGTCCGCTCGGTCGAGGATTCGATGGCGCGCGGCAGCGTGGTGCTCAAGCATCCGCTCGAATCGCGTAACAAGCATCAATCGGTGACGCTGCTCGAAGCCATCGCCGAATTCGAATTCGACTGCTGCATCGGCGGCGCACGGCGCGACGAGGAAAAGGCGCGCGCAAAAGAACGCGTTATGAGTTTCCGCGACGAATTCGGCCAATGGGACCCGAAAAACCAGCGGCCCGAACTCTGGAACCTTTACAACGCGCGCGCGCATCGCGGCGAAAACATCCGCGCCTTTCCGATCAGCAACTGGACCGAAATGGATGTGTGGCAATACATCGAGCGCGAAAACCTCGAACTGCCATCCATCTACTTCGCGCATAAACGCCCAATCGTGCGCCGGGGCGATCTATTGCAACCCGTCACCGAATTGACGCCAGCCAAGCCTGACGATCGCATCGAAGAACTGATGGTGCGATATCGCACGGTCGGCGACATCACCTGCACCGCGCCCGTCGAATCGCATGCAAGCAGCGTCGCGCAGATCGTCATCGAAACCGCGACGACGACGATCACCGAGCGCGGCGCCACGCGGCTCGACGATCAGACTTCCGAGGCCTCGATGGAGCAGCGGAAAAAAGAAGGTTATTTTTAAGTCGGCCGAAGAGAGAACACAGAATGTCCGCCATGGAACACCTCCCGACCCACGACAACGGCCTGCTGCGCTTCATGACCTGCGGCAGCGTCGACGACGGCAAGAGCACGCTGATCGGCCGTCTGCTGTACGACACGAAAACCATCCTCGCCGACGCGCTTTCCGCAATCGAAAAAACCTCGAAAAAGCGCGGACTCGAAGCGGTCGATCTCTCGCTTCTGACCGACGGCCTGCAGGCCGAGCGCGAACAAGGCATCACGATCGACGTCGCTTACCGCTATTTTTCGACCGGCGCGCGCAAATACATCATCGCCGACGCGCCGGGCCACGAGCAGTACACCCGCAACATGGTCACCGCCGCGTCGACCGCGAATCTTGCGATCATCATGGTGGACGCGCGGCGCGGCGTGCTGACGCAGACACGCCGCCACAGCTATATCGCGCATCTGGTCGGCATACCACACCTGATCGTCGCGATCAACAAAATGGATCTGGTCGATTACGATGAAGCGACGTACGAGCGGATTTGCGCCGAATACCGCGCCTTCGCCGACAAAATGGGACTCACCGCCAAAGGCTTTGAAGTTCGCTTCATCCCGATGTCTGCGCTCGTTGGCGACAACATCGTCGATCGCAGCGAAGCAATGTCCTGGTACACCGGCCCAACGCTACTCGACATCCTGGAGGCTGCGCCTGCGGCCGGCCAGCACGCAAGCGACGCCTTTCGCTTCCCGGTGCAGCACGTCATCCGCCCCCAGGCGTCCGACAACCCAGCCCTGCACGACTACCGCGGCTTCGGCGGCCGCATCGAGTCCGGCTCGATTGCCGCAGGCGAGGCGATCACCGTACTACCCTCGGGCCAGCGTTCGCGCGTAAAGGCGGTGCAGCTCGGCGGTAACACCATCGCGCAAGGACTCGCCGAACAATCGGTCACGCTGCTACTCGAAGACGAAGTCGACATCTCGCGCGGCGACATGATCGTGAAGACTGCGCAAGCGCCCGAGCTTCAGCGCGAATTGAAGTCAACAGTTTGTTGGCTCTCCGAAACTCCGCTCTCGCCGGCCCGCACCTACCTGATTCGCCACACCACGCGCACGGTCAAGGCCAAGCTCGCGGGCATCGCATGCAAGGTGGACGTCAATTCCCAAGCGCACATAGACGCTACGCAACTCGCGATGAACGACATCGCCGAAGTCACCTGGAAACTCGCCCAACCCATCTTCGCCGACCCTTATGTGGAAAATCGTGCCACAGGGGCTTTTATCGTGATCGACGAGAGCACAAACAATACGGTGGGGGCAGGGATGGTGGTTTGATCGATACGCACTACCACAACAAAAAACGCCCGGTCGCTAATGCCGGGCGTTTTTATTTCAGTCTGCGACTCATCGTTTGTTGCGATACTTTCGCGCCAACTTATCGAGTTCCTTGCTGTGGTTTGAAGTATTCGACAGGAGAACACTTGACTCGCGTATCCCGCACAAAAGCACCCCACGGAAGGGAGAGAGGATTAGCACGGCAAAAACTACTTTGGAAATCATATCGAGTCTTTGCCGAAAACGGCCCGAAATTCATTTGTAGCGCACAGTATTTCTGAAGTACCTCAGCGAATTTCAACAGACCCGATTTAGATCAATGCAAGACGATTCATCAATCCTCAATTCAATCTTCCGCAAAACCCGCAAGCGCCGCCACGATCTCTTCGCGGCTCACGCCCTCCGCGAGCATGACCGGCGCGTCAGCCGGCAGAACACCTTCCTTTTTGAGCCGTCCCACCCACTGCCCCGCATCGCGTCCCAGATCAAAGCCGGCGCTTTGCAGGAGGAGCCGGCCCTGTGCGTCGGAGAGCTTGAAGTAGAAGCGTCCGTCGGATTCGCGGTATTGCTTGAACACGGCTCGCTGCGAGGTAGCCTTGGTTTCGGTTTGCTTCGCGGCGACAGGCGTGGCGAGCATCGCTCGCAAACCGACGGCGTGGCGCAGTTCGGCGAGCAGCGGCGAGGCAATTGCGCGAGCGCGGCGGGCGCCTTCCTGGAGGATTTCTTCGATCTTCGCGGGCTCGGCGATCAAGGCTTCGTAGCGCTCGCGCATCGGTGCGATTTCGCGTTCGATTTGATGCACGAGGCGTTGCTTGGCTTCGCCCCAGGCAAGCCCGCCGCGTAGTTCGGCGCGGAAAATTTCGCGTTCCTCGGCTGTCGCGAAGACGTCGAAGATCGCGGTGAGACTCGTGCTATCCGGATCCTTGGGCTCGCCGGGCAGGCGCGAATCGGTAACGATGCGCGCGATTGCATCGCGCAGGCCCTTGGCGCCACCTTCGAAGAGCGGAATCGTGTTGTCGTAGCTCTTCGACATCTTGCGGCCATCCAGGCCAGGCAAGACCGCGACGGCATTGTCGACCGCCGCTTCGGGCAGGACGAAAAACTGGCGTCCGTTGCCGAAGAGGTGGTTGAAACGCTGCGCGATATCGCGCGCCATCTCGATATGCTGAACTTGATCGCGGCCGACCGGCACCTGGTTCGCATTGAACATCAGGATATCGGCGGCCATGAGGATCGGATAACAGAAGAGACCCATCGTGACGCCGTCGTCCGGATCGGCGCCGGCGCTTGCGTTCGCATCGACCGATGCCTTGTAGGCGTGCGCACGGTTCATCAAGCCCTTGCCCGTCACGCAGGTCAGAAGCCAGGTGAGTTCCGGTATTTCGGGAATATCGCTTTGTCGATAGAAGAAAACGCGCTCGGGGTCGAGGCCTGCCGCGAGCCAGGTTGTGGCAAGTTCAAGGCGGGAACGCTCGATCCGCGCCGGGTCGTCGCACTTGATCAGCGCGTGATAGTCGGCGAGGAAGAAGAAGCTTTCGACGCCGGCACCATGGCTCGCCATGATCGCGGGCCGAATCGCGCCGACATAGTTGCCGAGGTGGGGGGTACCGGTCGTCGTGATGCCGGTAAGAACGCGCAAGTTCATTGAAACACCTTCGTGCTGAACGATGGAACAAGGCCCGCAGTGTAACGGCTGCCTAAACTCTTCGTGTCGGAGGCCGCGCTTTAGCACACGGCGCGCAGTAGCGGCAATAGATCGCGCATGTCGTCGAACGGAGTTGCGCCGAGTTCCGCGTGCGCGGCGGCGGGTGTCAGCCGCGCATAGCCGAATACGCGCATACCGGCCGCACGTGCGGCGGCCACGCCGGGCAGACTGTCTTCGACGACGAAACAGCGCGCAGGCGCAACACCCATTTGGGCTGCAACATGCAGATAAAGGTCTGGAGCGGGCTTAGGATTCGGCACATCCTCGGCGCCGCTGAAATAGCGCAGGAACCGCGTTTTAAGCCCGGCAAGCGCGACGCGATGCTCGATCTCGGCACGAATGCCGTTCGATGCCACACAGGCTGGCAGGCCGAGCCCATCCAGCACTTCGGCCACACCGGGAATCGGCGGCGGGTCGGGCAACTCGTTCGAGGTGACGCGGCGGATGAATTCGGCATTGAAATCATCGAGTGACTTCCAGCCATGACACGCTTCGATTCGGCGCAAACGCTCAGGAATGGAAAGTCCGTTGAATTCGCGCAAAGTCTGCTCTTCATCAAGCTGCAAGCCACGCGCAGCAGCCATCTCGACGAAAAGCCGATTGCCGCGCGGCTCGCTGTCGACAAGTACGCCGTCGCAATCGAAAATGATTAGTTCGTAAGCCATTGTTTACCCCGGGGAAGCTTCGAAGACTAGCAGTAAACGCAACGATCAGTCTTGAGCCAACCCTCTTTAATTACTCGAAACGCATCTACGTCGAGGCGACATTGTCACAAATCCATTATCCTCAAGAGTTACGTCTTCCAATCAAGACAGGACAATCCGTGAAGCACACCATCACAGCCATTGCGCTCGCACTCGCTCTTCCGTCAGCCTTTGCTGCCGACATGACCGACGACCAAAAGACGCTTTACGCGATCGGTCTCGCGCTCGGCCAACAAGCCGCCGTCTTCAACCTGACGCCGGCCGAAGCAGAATTCGTTAAAAAAGGGCTCAACGATTCGATCAGTGGCGCCAAGCCCGCCGTCGAACTCGACGCAATGCGCCCCAAGGTTCAGCAACTCCTCGTCGCACGTCAGGCAGCGGCGGGTGAAAAGGCAGCCGCCACCGGCAAGGCACAGCTCGAAAAAGCAGCCGCCGAAAAAGGCGCGGTCAAAACGCCATCCGGTCTCGTGTATCTCCCGCTGCACGAAGGCAACGGCGCTTCGCCCACCGCTACAGATACGGTCAAGGTGAATTATCGCGGCATGCTCCCGAACGGCAAGGAGTTCGACAGTTCCTACAAACGCAATCAACCGGCCGAGTTTCCGCTTCAAGGCGTAATCAAGTGTTGGGGCGAAGGCGTAGCAAAGATGAAAGTCGGCGGCAAAGCACGGCTGACCTGCCCGCCGGATATCGCATACGGCGACAAGGGCGCGGGCGGCGTGATTCCTCCGAACTCGACACTGACGTTTGAGGTGGAATTACTCAGCATTACTACAAAGAAATAATTCGCCGACCGAGGATTGAGTGCAAATAGCCGCTTGCGCTTAAGGCCAAGCGGCTTTTTTACGCTCACGACAAAATTTCGACGCGCCTAGGTGCGCCCGACTACCAGTCGGTTCCACCCGGAACCAATTTCCGAGTAATTTAGTCGGAAATTCCAAGGAAGGCGCCATGATTACCGACAATCACGAAAAATTTACCCGCGAGCGGATCCTTTGGATGCACAAATGGTCGCAACGGCTCATTTCATTCAGGATCAGCCGTGCAGCCGGCTTCCGTTTCACGCCGGGGCAATTCGCCAGACTTGGACTCGTCAAAGCAAACGGCGGCATGGTCTGGCGCGCCTACTCGATGGTTTCAGCCGTTTGGGACGAGTATCTGGAGTTCCTTTCGATCCTGGTTCCTGGCGGCAGTTTTACGGCCATCCTTAACGAGCTTGTGCCGGGCAACGAAATCCTCGTCGAAAAACAAGCACAAGGATTTTTCACGACGGATCGCTTTACCGATGGCCGCGATCTGTGGATGCTGGCCGCTGGAACCGGGCTCGCGCCCTATCTTGCGATACTCCAGGAAGCACGAACCTGGGAGCGTTTCGAGCGTCTTTTGCTCGTACACAGCGTGCGCGAATCGGCCGATCTTGCCTATCGCGACGAAATCGCCGCGCTACGCGAACATCCGCTATGGGAGGCGCATGGGCACAGGCTCAGCTATCTTCCCGTCGTGACGCGTGGGAGTTTTACTGGCGTTTTGCAAAGACGCATTCCGGATCTTCTGGCAGACGGTAGCCTGGTCGATGCAGCCAATTGCCCATTAAGCCCGGAGGCAAGTCGGCTCATGATCTGCGGCAGCCCGCAAATGGTCGCGAGCACCCATCGACAGCTAATGCATATGGGTTATCGACTCAGCCGCCTGACTGCGCCAGCGCAGCTGGCCGTGGAAAACGCGTGGTAGCGGAATACGCAAGAAATCAGCGCTATAGCGAAAGCTGCTATCGGATAAAAGCAAAAAGCCGGGTGAAACCCGGCTTTTTACCTTGCCAGCTACCAGGACACCTATATCAGGCGGCCTTTTCTTCGGTTTCCGGACGATCCACAAGTTCCACAAGGGCAAGCGGAGCGTTGTCGCCAACGCGGAAGCCGCACTTCAGGATGCGCAGATAGCCACCGTTACGGTTGGCAAAGCGCGGCCCGAGTACATCGAACAGCTTGACGACGATCTCGCGATCGCGCAGACGGTCGAATGCCAGACGACGATTCGCGAGGCTGGGCTTCTTGCCGAGCGTGATCATCGGTTCCACGACGCGACGCAGCTCTTTGGCCTTGGGCAGCGTGGTCTTGATCGTTTCGTAGCGCAGCAGCGCATTCGACAGGTTGCGCAGCAGAGCCTGACGATGGGCGCTGGTGCGGTTCAGCTTGCGAAGACCGTTACGGTGACGCATTTTTATCTTCCTTCTTCAGGCTGGCAGTGCCGTGAAGACTCCGGCACGGATGCCGGAGTTTCCCACGATTTTGCGCGAACGCTCCTGGCGTTCTGGTTTCTATCTTGCTGCGGCCTGCTGCCCATGAATGGCCGGGCGCGCAGCGCAACATGTGGTCGACAGGCGCTTTAACCGAGCTTTTCGAGCCCGGCCGGCGGCCAGTTTTCCAGCTTCATGCCAAGGGTGAGTCCGCGCGTGGCGAGCACTTCCTTGATCTCGTTAAGCGACTTGCGCCCCAGATTCGGGGTCTTCAGCAGTTCCGTTTCGGTACGCTGAATCAGATCGCCGATGTAATAGATGTTTTCGGCCTTCAAACAATTAGCCGAGCGCACCGTCAGTTCCAGATCGTCGACCGGACGCAGCAGCAGCGGATCGACCGCCGGAGCGCGCGACTGCTCGACCGCAACCGGCGTGCCTTCCAGGTCGGCGAAAACCGACAACTGATCGGCCAGCACGCGCGCAGCAAAGCGCACCGCTTCTTCCGGTTCGACGGCGCCGTTCGTCTCGATATCCATCACAAGACGATCGAGATCGGTACGCTGCTCGACGCGAGCGGCCTCGACCTGATACGAAACGCGACGGACCGGACCAAACGAGGCGTCGAGCACGATACGGCCGATTGACTTGTTCTCGGCATGACCCGGACGCACATTGCCCGGCACATAACCACGACCGTGTTCGATCTTGAGCTGCATGTCGAGCTTGCCGCCAGGCGCGAGGTGAGCAATCACATGATCCGGATTAATCACTTCGACGTCGTGCGTCGTTTCGATGTCACGGGCCGTGACGACACCTTCGCCGTGCTTGCTCAACTTCAGCGTGACTTCGCCGCGATTATGCAGCTTGAATACAACGCCTTTGAGGTTAAGCAGGATGTCGACAACATCTTCACGGACACCGTCAAGCGTCGAGTACTCGTGCAGCACGCCCTCGATCTGAACCTCAGTCGGGGCATACCCGGGCAACGAGGAAAGCAAGATCCGTCGTAGCGCGTTGCCCAGAGTGTGGCCGAACCCGCGCTCGAACGGCTCCATCACCACCACGGCATGCACCGGGGAGACGTTTTGGACGTCAATGATGCGCGGCTTCAGGAGAGTATTTTGCATGGGCAATCCTTCGGTTGAGCGCGCGATACCGCGCGCCTGGCGTTAACGCGAATACAGTTCGACCACGAGGCTTTCGTTGATGGTCGAGGACAGTTCTGCACGTTGCGGGTAGGCCTTGAACACGCCCTTCCCTTCCTTCGCGCTGACCTCGAGCCATTCCGGAAAACCGCGTTGTTCCGCTGCCACCAGCGCCGCCTTGACGCGAAGGGTGCCACGGGTCTTCTCAGCGAGAGTGACCACGTCGCCCGGACGCAGCGAGTAGGACGGAATATTCACGCGCCTGCCATTGACCAGCACGCCGTTATGCCGCACGACTTGACGCGCCTCGGCGCGCGAAGCGCCGAAACCCATGCGATAGGCGACAGCGTCAAGACGGCCTTCCAGCAATTGCAGGAGGTTTTCGCCGGTCTGACCCTTCTTGCCTTCCGCAGTCGCGAAGGTCTTGCGGAACTGACGTTCCAAGACCCCGTAAATACGACGGATCTTCTGCTTCTCACGCAGTTGCTGACCATAGCCCGACAGGCGTTGGCCAGATTTCTGGCCATGTTGCCCTGGCGCGTAGGCGCGACGTTCGATCGCGCACTTATCGGTGAAGCACTTTTCGCCCTTTAGAAAGAGCTTTTCGCCTTCACGACGGCACTGCCGGCACTTGGCATCTAGATTGCGAGCCACGTTTGAACTCCTTTAGATACGACGCTTCTTCGGCGGACGGCAGCCGTTATGCGGAACAGGTGTGATGTCGGTGATCGAGCTGATCTTGATACCGAGCGCATTGAGCGCACGGACCGACGACTCACGCCCCGGACCGGGGCCCGTGATGCGGACTTCAAGATTCTTGATGCCGCATTCAACAGCCACCTTGCCTGCCGCATCCGCTGCAACCTGAGCAGCGAACGGGGTGCTCTTGCGCGAGCCTTTGAAGCCCGCGCCACCCGAGGTCGCCCAGGACAACGCATTGCCTTGGCGGTCGGTGATCGTGATGATCGTGTTGTTAAAAGATGCATGAACGTGGGCAATGCCCTCGGCCACGTTCTTCTTGATCTTCTTGCGAACCTTCGCAGCGGTCTTTGCCATGTCTTGGACGCCTCTGGATTATTTCTTGCCGGCGATCGGCTTGCGCGGACCCTTACGGGTACGTGCGTTCGTGCGAGTACGCTGACCGCGGCTCGGCAGACCACGGCGATGCCGCAAACCGCGATAGCAACCGAGGTCCATCAATCGCTTGATGTTCATCGTCACTTCGCGACGCAGATCGCCTTCTACGGCGAAACGACCAACTTCCTCACGAAGTTTGTCCATTTCAGCCTCGGTCAAATCCTTGACCTTGGTCGCGCGAGCCACATGTGCGGCGTCGCAAATCTTCTGTGCACGGGTGCGTCCGATACCGTAGATAGCGGTCAGCGCAATTTCCGCGTGCTTGTGGTTGGGAATGTTTACCCCAGCGATACGGGCCATGCTCTTACCCCAAAACGCTTACTTGTTGGACGGTCAGCGTTGGGGCTTAGCCCTGACGCTGCTTGTGACGCGGGTCTTCACAGATCACACGCACGACACCCTTGCGACGGATGATCTTGCACTTACGGCAGATCTGTTTAACCGAAGCTTGGACTCTCATGATTTGCTCCTAAATTTCCCCGAACTTCATTTGGACCGGAAGACGATCCGACCTTTGCTAAGGTCGTAAGGCGTCAACTGGACCGTAACCTTGTCACCGGGAAGTATCCGGATGTAATGCATTCGCATCTTTCCGGAAATGTGCCCCAGTACGACGTGCCCATTTTCGAGGCGTACGCGGAAGGTTGCATTTGGCAGGGTCTCAATGACCTCGCCCTGCATTTCGATCGCGTCTTCCTTGCTCATCTTTACTTCACCGGCAAACCCGCACCCTTGAAATTAGCTTTCTTCAAGAGGCTTTCGTACTGGTGGGTCATGATGTATGCCTGCACCTGAGACATAAAGTCCATGGTCACCACCACTATGATCAGCAGCGAAGTTCCACCGAAATAGAACGGTACGTTCCACTTCAGAATCAGGAACTCCGGCAGCAAACAGACAAGTGTGATATACACCGCGCCAGCCAGGGTCAGCCGCATCAAAATCTTGTCGATGTGGCGGGCCGTTTGATCGCCTGGCCGGATACCCGGCACGAAGGCACCGCTCTTCTTCAGATTGTCGGCCGTCTCTTTCGAGTTGAAGACCAAGGCAGTGTAGAAGAAGCAGAAGAACACAATTGCGGTCGCATACAACAGCACGTAAATCGGCTGTCCTGGATGCAAGGCGGAGGCAATATCCTTGATGAAATTTGCCACTTTCGAATCAGACGCGCTACCGAACCACTGCGCGGCTGTCGCCGGGAACAGAATGATCGACGAGGCGAATATCGGCGGAATTACACCGGACATATTCAGCTTGAGCGGCAAGTGCGAACTCTGCCCACCGTAGATCCGATTGCCGACCTGACGCTTTGCGTAATTCACCAGGATCTTGCGCTGACCGCGTTCGACGAAGACAACAACCGCAGTCACCACGGCCACGAGAGCACAGATGAACAAAGCTGCCACCGGATGCATCGCGCCAGTCCGCACCAATTCGAACAGACCGCCGATCGAATTCGGCAAGCCCGCCGCGATACCGGCAAAGATGATCAACGAAATACCATTGCCAAGACCGCGCTCCGTGATCTGCTCGCCAAGCCACATCAGGAACATCGTACCGGTCACCAGCGTTGTCACCGTCACCAGGCGGAACATCATGCCTGGATCCATCACCAGCCCCTGTTGAGCTTCCAGTGCGACGCTGATACCGAATGCCTGGAATAGCGCAAGCGCCACCGTGCCATACCGCGTGTACTGCGTGATCTTTCGACGACCGGCTTCACCTTCCTTCTTGAGTTGCTCAAGCTGCGGCGAAGCCACCGAAAGCAACTGCATGATGATCGACGCCGAAATGTACGGCATGATCCCCAACGCAAAGATGGTGAAGCGCGACAGCGCACCGCCCGAAAAGAGGTTGAAAACCCCGAGAATCCCGCCCTTTTGGGACTGAAACAGTTCGCCAAGACGCACCGGATCGATACCGGGAACCGGGATATGAGCCCCGATCCGGTACACGATCAACGCGCCCAGAAGAAACCAAAGACGCCGCTTCAGATCACCGAACTTGCCGGTCTTCCCGAGTGTTGCGGAAGGATTCGCCACCGTCTAGCCTCGTGCCTACTCGACGATGCTGCCGCCGACCGCTTCGATCGCGGCCCGGGCACCTTTGGTGACGCCCACCCCGCGCAGCGAAACTTTGCGCGTGATCGCCCCCGACAGGATGACCTTGGCGGCCAGCGTATCGGACGGAACGATGCCGGCGCTCTTGAGCACCAACAGGTCGATCTCGTCCGTGGCCAGCAGCTCGATCTCGGACAGACGCACTTCCGCCATGCGGGCGCGCGTCAGCGAATTGAAACCACGCTTCGGCAAACGCCGTTGCAGCGGCATCTGCCCGCCTTCGAAACCCACCTTGTGGAAACCGCCAGCACGCGACTTCTGACCCTTGTGGCCACGGCCACAGGTCTTGCCGAGGCCGCTGCCGATACCGCGCCCGACACGCTTTGCAGCATGCTTGGAGCCGACGCCGGGTTTCAGATTATTCAGTTCCATTTAGCCCTCGCACTTCACCATGTAGGCGACCTTGCGAACCATACCGCGCACTGCGGGCGTGTCCTCAAGCTCGACCGTGTGGTTGAGACGACGCAGACCCAGGCCGCGCACGGTTGCACGGTGGTCCTGCTTGGTACCTATCAGGCTCTTGACGAGCGTGACACGAATTTTCTTGTCGGCCATGGCTTACCCCAGGATCTCTTCGACCGTCTTGCCGCGTTTGGCGGCAATTTGAGCCGGCGTACTCGTCGCATCCAGGCCGTTCAGCGTCGCACGCACGACGTTGTACGGATTCGTCGAACCGAGACACTTGCAGATCACGTCGGTCACGCCCATGACTTCGAACACAGCGCGCATCGCGCCGCCGGCAATGATGCCGGTGCCGCTCGGAGCCGGCTGCATCAAAACGCGCGAGGCGCCGTGATGGCCGATGACCGAATGCTGCAGCGTGCCGTTCTTCAATTGAACCTTGAACAGCTTGCGGCGCGCTTCTTCCATCGCCTTCTGAACCGCCACCGGCACTTCGCGGGCCTTGCCCTTACCCATGCCGACGCCGCCGTCGCCGTCGCCGACGACCGTCAGTGCCGCGAAACCGAGAATACGACCACCCTTGACCACTTTCGTGACGCGGTTGATCGACACCATTTTTTCGCGCAGGCCGTCATCACGCTCCTCGCCGGCCTGCTGCTTCTTCGCTTGTTGCTTTGCCATCTCAACTCCGCTTAGAACTTGAGGCCGCCTTCGCGGGCGGCCTCAGCCAGGGCCTTGATACGGCCGTGGTACTTGAAGCCGGCGCGATCGAACGCCACGGTTTCGACGCCGGCGGCTTTCGCACGCTCGGCAATCAGCTTGCCAATCACCGCAGCGGCGGCGACATTGCCACCGTTCGACGCCTCTGCCCGCAAACCGGGTTCGACAGTCGAGGCTGCAGCCAGCACCTTCGAACCACAGCCCGAAATCACCTGGGCATAGATATGGCAGTTCGAGCGGAACACGGTCAGGCGCACCGCCTTCTTTTCGGCAATGAGGGCCCGGGTCTTGCGGGCACGGCGCAAACGCGCATCCTTCTTGTTCATGGATTCCGCCCTTACTTCTTCTTGGTTTCCTTGAGGACGACCACCTCGTCGGCATATCGAACGCCCTTGCCCTTGTATGGCTCGGGAGCGCGATAAGCGCGAACTTCGGCGGCGACCTGCCCAACCACTTGCTTGTCAATACCCTTGATGATGATTTCGGTCTGCGTCGGCGTTTCGACCTTGATACCAGCCGGCATCTGGTGCACCACCGGATGCGAGAAGCCGAGCGTCAAGTTCAGCTTGTCGCCTTGAGCCTGCGCACGATAACCGACGCCCACCAAGTTCAGCTTGCGCTCAAAACCCTTGGAGACACCGACAACCATGTTGGCGAGCACGGCGCGAGCCGTACCGGAAAGCGCATTGCCGTTGACGCCGCCGGCCTTGGCCGAGCATTGCAACTTGTCGCCATCGCGCTCGATAACAATCGACGGATGAACCGAAAACTTCAGACTACCCAAGGGGCCTTTGACCGCAACCTCACCGGCCGTAACCGTGGCATCGACGCCCTGGGGCAGCACAACGGGATTCTTCGCTACACGAGACATGGAAAGCTCCCTTATGCAACGACGCAAAGGACTTCGCCGCCGACATTCGTGGCGCGGGCCTTGCGATCGGTCATGACGCCGCGAGGGGTGGACACGATGGCCACGCCCAAGCCGTTCAGGACTTTGGGGAGATTGCCGCTGCCGCGATAAATTCGCAGCCCCGGACGGCTCACACGCTCGATACGCTCGATAACCGGGCGACCCGCGTAATATTTGAGCGCGATTTCGAGTTCGCGCTTTGCGCCTTCGCCCCGCACGGCGTAACCGTCGATGTAGCCCTCTTCCTTGAGGACTTCAGCGATCGCTGCCTTTAGCTTGGACGCCGGCATGGACACGGACGCCTTCTCCGACATCTGCGCATTGCGGATGCGGGTCAGCATATCGGCGATCGGATCGGACATGCTCATTCTTCCGTCTCCTTACCAGCTGGCCTTGGTCATACCGGGCACCTCGCCGCGAAAAGCAATCTCGCGCAGCTTGTTACGGCACAGACCAAATTTACGAAACACACCACGCGGACGCCCGGTCAGCGCGCAACGATTGCGCTGACGCACCGGGGCCGCATTGCGCGGCAGCTGCTGCAACTTCAAGCGCGCTTCCATGCGCTCTTCGTCCGACAGCTTGCTGTCATTGATTTTTGCAACGAGTTCGGCGCGCTTGGCCGCAAACTTAGCGGCCAGTTTGGCGCGCTTTTCTTCGCGGTTGATCAGAGCGAGTTTCGCCATAACACCCTCAATTCTTGAACGTGAACTTGAAAGCGGCGAGCAGCGCGCGCGCCTCTTCGTCCGTCTTGGCAGTCGTCGTGATACTGATATTCAGACCGCGCAAGGCATCGATTTTGTCGTACTCGATCTCAGGGAAAATAATCTGTTCCTTGACACCAAGGTTGTAATTACCACGACCGTCGAAACCCTTGCCCTGAATACCGCGGAAATCGCGGATACGCGGCATCGCGACGGACACCAGGCGATCCAGGAATTCGAACATACGCGGGCCACGCAGCGTGACCATGCAACCGATCGGATAGCCCTCGCGGATCTTAAAACCCGCGATCGACTTGCGAGCCTTCGTCACGACCGGCTTTTGGCCGGCGATCTTGATCATGTCGCCAACGGCGTTATCGAGAACCTTCTTGTCGCCCACAGCCTCACCAACACCCATGTTCAGGGTGAC
The DNA here is from genome assembly GCA_031554255.1 of Niveibacterium sp. Lineage (GTDB taxonomy): Bacteria > Pseudomonadota > Gammaproteobacteria > Burkholderiales > Rhodocyclaceae > Niveibacterium. Next base: position 1,896 of record JAVBKC010000066.1, on the reverse strand, counting down.
CTTGGCGATGCGGGGCACTTCCATGACCGACTTGTAGCCGAATTTTTTGATCAAATCGGCGACAACGGTGCTTTTATAGAATTCTTGCAGGCGTGCCATGACAACTCCTTACCGATCCACCAGCTCGCCGTTCGACTTGAAAAAACGAACCTTGCGGCCGTCTTCAAGGACTCGGAAGCCGACGCGATCGCCCTTCTGGGTCGCCGGGTTGAACAGCGCGACGTTCGAAACGTCAATCGGCATCTCTTTTTCTACAATGCCACCTACCTGGCCGCGCACCGGATTCGGGCGAACATGCTTTTTCACCCTATTCACGCCTTCCACAACCAGATGCTCGTCGTCGACACGCACAAGCACAGAACCGCGCTTGCCCTTATCTTTACCAACGAGAACGATGATTTCGTCACCTTTGCGAATCTTGTCCATGGCCGCTCCTTACAGCACTTCCGGCGCCAACGACACGATCTTCATGAAGCGCTCGGTACGCAGTTCGCGCGTAACCGGCCCGAAGATGCGGGTGCCGATCGGCTCAAGCTTGTTGTTGAGCAACACTGCTGCATTACCGTCGAACTTCACGAGCGAGCCATCGGGACGACGCACGCCCTTGGCCGTGCGAACGACCACCGCGCTATATACGTCGCCTTTTTTCACACGACCGCGCGGCGCCGCATCCTTGATGCTCACCTTGATGATGTCGCCGATACCAGCGTAACGACGCTTGGAGCCGCCGAGCACCTTGATGCACATCACCGAACGCGCACCCGTGTTGTCGGCCACGTCAAGCATGGTCTGCATTTGGATCATTGTTTAAACTCCAACTTGAATCCGAACCCTTTTCAAGGCAGCGGTCAGTCTTGGAACCCGTCCGGGTAAAAGAACGTAGCACCCTCTTGCAAAGAGTGCTACGAACGAAGCTGATAATACTAGCAGAACCGGATCGGATTCTGCAAGCACTAAATAACGCGAGCCTTCTCAACCACGCGCGACACGCGCCAGGCTTTGGTTTTGGAGATCGGACGGCATTCTTCGATCTCGACCAAATCGCCTTCGCCTGCCACGCCGTTCTCGACGTCGGCGTGATATTTCTTCGACTTGATCATCACCTTACCGTAGAGCGGATGCTTCATGCGCCGCTCTACGAGCACGGTGACGGTCTTGTCCATCTTGTCGCTGACCACGCGACCGGTCAGCGTGCGCTTGATGCTCTGTTCGGTCATTTGGTCACCACCTTTTCCCGCAGAATCGTGCGAACGCGAGCGATGTCGCGACGCACTTTGCCCAATTGGGCTGTGTTGCTGAGCTGCTGGGTTGCTATTTGCATGCGCAAGGAAAACTGAGCCTTGAGCAGTTCAAGCAATTCCTTATTCAGCTCGGCGGGCTCTTTCACCCTCAGTTCGCTGGCCTTCATGAGTTATTGCCCCACCATGCGGGTGACAAAGGCCGTCTCGATCGGCAACTTGGCCGCAGCAAGACGAAAGGCTTCACGAGCCAGCACTTCATCAACACCGTCCATTTCGTACAGCATCTTGCCCGGTTGAATTTCAGCAACCCAATATTCCGGATTGCCCTTGCCGTTACCCATCCGCACTTCTGCGGGCTTCTGGGAAATCGGTTTGTCCGGGAAAATACGAATCCAAATCCGGCCACCCCGTTTGATATGCCGAGTCATCGCACGACGCGCGGACTCGATCTGGCGGGCTGTCAGGCGGCCACGGCCAATTGCCTTCAGGCCGAATTCGCCGAAGCTGACCTTGTTGCCACGGGTCGCAACGCCGGTGTTGCGGCCCTTCTGTTCCTTACGATACTTCCTTCTCGCCGGCTGCAGCATTATTCGCTCCTGCTTTGCTTACGCGTTTGGCACCGGCCTTGTCGGCCGCCCCATCGCCGCTCACACGG
>JAVBKC010000136.1:0-22964 GCA_031554255.1 Niveibacterium sp. | reverse complement strand
TTTGATTGTAGGAGGCCAGCCCGTGGTTCGCTGGCCGCAAAAGAAAACGCCCCGCGCGGGCGGGGCGTTGGCTCGGTGCAGCGTGCGATCAGGCGAGCGTTTTGCCGGTAAGGCGTTCGAAGGCTTCGACGTATTTGGCCGTGGTTTTTGCGATCACGTCCGCTGGCAGATGCGGGCCGGGCGGCTGTTTTTTCCAGTCTAGCGTTTCGAGATAGTCGCGCACGAACTGTTTGTCGAACGAAGGCGGCGAAATGCCGACGCGGTAGCTGTCGGCCGGCCAGAAGCGCGAGGAATCCGGCGTCAGCGCTTCGTCGATCAAATGCAGCGTGCCGGTTGCATCGAGACCGAATTCGAACTTCGTATCGGCGATGAGGATGCCGCGTCCGGCCGCGTAGTCGCGTGCTTCCGTATAGAGCCGGATAGCGGTGTCGCGCACTTTGGCGGCAAGTTCCGCGCCGACGAGTCTTTCGCATGCGGCGAAGTCGATGTTTTCGTCATGCGTGCCGAGCTCGGCCTTGGTCGAGGGCGTGAAGATCGGCTCGGGCAATTTAGCCGCTTGCTGCAAGCCAGGTTGCAGGCGGATGCCGCAGATCGCGCCGGTTGCGAGGTAGTCTTTCCAGCCGCCGCCGATGATGTATCCGCGCACGACCGCTTCGATGGGCAGCGGCTTCAAGCGTTTGACGACGAGTGCGCGGCCCTGCACCTGATCGCGCTCCGTGGGTGCGACGACGCTTGCGGGATCGATGCCGGTCAGTTGGTTCGGAATCACGTCGGCTAGCCGATCGAACCAGAAATTCGCCAATTCGGTCAGCACCTGGCCCTTGCGCGGGATCGGGTCCGGCAGCACCACGTCGAAGGCCGAAAGCCGGTCGCTGGTGACGATCAGCAGGCGATCGTCGCCCAGCGCGTAGATGTCGCGCACCTTGCCGCGACCGAGCAAGGGCAAACTGCGGATCGTCGATTCGTAGAGCGGCTGGGTCATGGCGTTGGCGTCCGAGCAAAACATAAATTATACAAGTCTGGCTGGCGGGCGCGCCATGCGGGCGGGGTAATCGCTGCCTGACGTTCGATTCGCTATTTCGTTGTTCCTGCCGCGTCGCCGGCGAGCGTTTCGCGCTGTCCTTGCAGCGCATAGGCCAGCGCGGCATCGCCCGCCAGCGGCTTGCTGAAGTAATAGCCCTGGAAGATATGACAGCCTAGTCTGCGCAAGAGATCGATCTGTTCTTGGCTCTCGATGAATTCGACGACGATGCGGACTTCGAGCGCACGGCACAGATCGACGATGCTCGTGATGATTTCCTGGCAGGTGCGGCTGGCGACGACATCGCGCGAGAGCGCTTTGTCTATCTTCAGTGTATTGACCGGAAAGTGCTTCAAATAGAGCAGCGAGCTGTGTCCCATGCCGAAGTCGTCGATCGAGATATCGAGCCCGAGCTCGCCGAGCCGGTACAAGACCGTGTTGTGGAGCGCATCCGGATCGAGCGCAACCGATTCGGTGACCTCGATGCCGATCATCGATGCCTGGAGCCTATATCGGGCGAGGCTGGCGGCTAATTTTTCGGGTAAATCGACATCGTCCAACTGGCGCATCGACATGTTGATCGATGTTTCGAAATCGTCCGGCAGCCCGGCGGCCCGCCACCGTCCGCGCTCGGCACAGGCTTCGTCGAACATCCAGAGCCCGATTTGCTTGATGAAATCGCCGTCCTCGGCAATCGCGATCGTGATCGGCGCCGCGATCAGCCCGAGGGCCGGATGGCGCCAGCGCGCCAGTGCTTCCATGCCGACGACCTTGCCGCTCGCATGATCGACCTGAGGCTGGTATTGGAGGAACAGACCTTCGTTCTTGCGCAGCGCGGCTTGAAGATCGTTGGCGAGCGCGCGTGCCAGCGCGCCGATTTCATCGTCGCGGTCGAGACACTTCTTGCCCGAAAGACCGACCGCGTTACCCGACGCAAGCTTCAGCAAGCCGTCCATCGCCCGTTTCATGCGCACGCCTTTGATGCGATCGGAAATGCGCACGAAGGGCAGATAAATCAGCACGCCAAGCGCAATGTTGAAACATTGCAGCAGACTGCCGTGAATCGAACCGGTTGCGACGTAGCCGCTGATGATTGCCGGCGTCGTCCAATCGACGTCGATGGTCGGGCCGGGAACAAGACCGGATGCAATGGCGCAATAGCTGACCAGGAGCAACACCAGGGGCAAGAAAATGAAAGGGATCAGGAATATCGGATTCAGAATGACCGGCAGGCCGAACAGCAGTAATTCGTTGATGTTGAAAATGCCGGGAATCGCCGACAACTGGGCCAGCCGGCGGCTACTCGTGTCGCGGCTGGCGAACAGCAGTGCGAGCAACAGACTGAGCGTCGAGCCGGCCCCGCCCATGAAGACGAAGACATCGAGCACGAGTTTGGTTATCAGATGCGGCATGGGCTGGCCCGCCGCCTGGGCGGCAAGATTGGCCTCCATCGCCGCCTGGTAATACTGCTGCGTGACCGGATCGAGCACGTTGGTGCCATGGATGCCGATGAACCAGAGGGACTGAACGAGCATGACATAGGCAACGCTGGTGCCGAGCGTATCGGCAAAAAGCGAAAACGGATAAAGCACAATGTCATGGATGAACCGGTTAAGGCTGGAGCCGGTCAGGCCAACGAAAATGAAATTGAAGATAGTGAATACGACGACCGTAAGAATGCCGGGAATCAAACCGGTGAAGGCATGGGGAATCATCGGGTCGGCGCCCCCGGCATGCAGCATGAGCCGGAAAACAGGACGCTCGGTCAGGAAAAGGAAGAGCCGCGTGGCGCACAGCGCGATGATCATCGCCACGAATAAACCGCTCGGTCCGGTCCAGATAACCGGCAGCCAGTCGTCGCGATCGACCGGTAAAACGGCGACCAGCGAGGAAAAAGCCACCAATGCGGCCAGGATCGGGCTGACCGGATGCGTACCGGGCCGTTGATTGTGCCCGATCGCCAGATGCTGACTGATACCGAAGAGCATCGGCAGCGCAATGATGCCGAAGGTGCTCTGCCAGACTTTGAGGCCGAAATGTTTCCACTCCGGACCGAATAACTCGCCCATCGTCTGCTGGTAGGCGGGAATCGGCAAATTGTTGATCAGCAGCGCGATGCAGGCCGCCATGATCAGCGGCAAGGTCAGCAGGAAACCATTGCGGAATGCCTGCATCGTCGGGTTGTAGACCCATTTCGATTCGGCTATCGCACTGGTGCTGCGAAGCCATGACTTCATATGCTCCGGCACGCGGACTGACTCCCTTGTGAATCCGTGTTCCTATAGAAATCGGGCGGCTCGAAAAGCGCCGACTTTCGTTGCGATACTGCCTTGCTCACGAAAAATTACTCCTTACATATCAAACGCCAGCTTAGAAACCGGGTTTTTTTTGAGGCGTCCTAAAGGATTTCCATTCAACCGCTCGCGGGGAAGCTTATCGCGACTCGTGTTTTGTTGCGGCAATCCTGATTGGAGCCAGCATTTTTCCGGGCGTCCTGAAACTGTGCGCCGCTGCGCATTCCTCGTGCGGGAGACCCGCATTGTGCAAAGAACGGGAGTTCCTGTCATTGTCCGAAACGATTTCCGGCGCAGGCGCGGTCTTGCCGAAACCTGTCCGCTACCCTTAGGCTCTAAGGTTCGCCCGCATGAAAGGTTCTTGGCACGATGACGTTCTCTCCCGCCGGCTGGTGCGTAGCGGCATTCGCGGTATTGCTCACGGGCATTTCGAAGGGTGGCTTCGGTGGAGCGCTCGGCGGCATTGCAGTCCCGCTGATGGCAATCTGGATGCCGCCTGCAACGGCCGCCGCGCTGATGCTGCCGATGCTATGCATGATGGATGTCGTGGGCCTGCGCGCTTATTGGCGACAGTGGTCCTGGCCGGAGTTGCGCATGCTGCTCGTAGGCGCCGTGGTCGGGATCGTGCTGGCCGCGTTTGCTTTCGGTCTGATGTCCGATGCCGTCGTGAAGTTCTGCGTTGGAGCAACTGCGGTGTCGTTCGCGTTGCAGCGCCTGTATGCACGCTACAGCCGGCGTCCGCCTAGCCAGGCAAGCCTGCGCTCGGGCCTCCCCTGGGGCGTGCTTGCCGGTTTTACGAGCACGCTCGCGCATGCGGGCGGGCCGCCGGTGCTGCTCTATTTGTTCGGGCGTCCGCTCCCCAAACAGCAGTTCGTCGCCACTGTGTCGGTATTCTTCGCGGCAACCAACGCGGCGAAACTCGCGACCTATGCGACGCTGCACCTGTTATCGCTACCCGTGCTGCGGATCTGCCTGCTGCTTGCCCCGCTCGCGCCGCTCGGCGTGTGGTTTGGCGTATGGCTCCAGCGCCGCGTGCCGGAGCAGCCCTTCTTCGTAATGGCGACGGCCTTGCTCGGTTTGTCCGGTCTGCAGCTCCTGTATAGCGTGTATTAGCCGGGGGCAGTCGCAGCTACCAGCGAAGGGAGGATGTTGGCCGAGGTGGCGATGCGAGCGCCCTGGATGCGCATTGCGTCGATGAAGGCGCGATGTTGGACCTCGAAGCCCGCGACGGGGCTCATGCAATCGACCAGCAGCGTAAGCTTCCCTGCGCCGAGGTGCTCCACGATGTGCTCGGTGGTGGCCTTCACGCAGTGGCTCCCGGCCTCGCCGGCAATCACGATCAGGTCGGCGTCCCGCAACTGCGCAATGAAGGCCGTATTCACCCCAGTGGCGGCATCGGCCGGATCGGGCACTTCGGCGCGAATGGCGCTGTAGTGCTCGGTCCAGGGGTTGGTGCCCTTCATGACCTTGTTCACCGTGCATAGCGTCGCCTCTTCCCAGCGGTTGTAGGCGGCAAGTACATCGCAGTGCACGTTGTGACCCCAACTACCGATTTCGCAGTGCACCGGCCATACCATGTGGGTATAGCGGGCAGCGGCTTCGAGTCGATCGAGGTAGCCGAGCACGCGCGGCAAGGCAGCCTCGATGCGCGGCACATAGCGGCCGGCACGCACATCGGCAGCGGTGATCGGGGTGAAGGGGCCGATCGCACTGCCGTTACCGTCGCGCCAGAACGTCGGGTGGGCGATGTCGATGTGCTGGTGCGAATCGAGCGTGACCGAGATGTCGGTCAAAGTTGCACCGGCAGCGGTGATCAGTGCGGCGACCCGCAGCATATCGGCGTGCGCGCCAGCGACAGGCAGCGTCGGAACGATCCGAAGCTGTTTGTCGGTGCTCGCGGGGAGATACGCATCGGGCAGATCGCAGAAGTCGTTCTGCGGATCGATAATCACGAGGTGGATGCGCTTCTGTCTCATTGCGGGGCCTCCTGGCCGTGTCGCGTTTAACATGAAATCATCATACGAAAATAAGTTGTTCAGTAAATCTTAAAATCCGAACGCATCATCCAGCAAACAGCAGGGTGGCGAGGGTGGCCATGGCTCTGGTTTGCGCTTACGCCCGAAGATAAGCGCCGACCTTAACGCCCAAATGTGCGCGGGAACACCACCGGCGCGCTGCGATCCTTGAGGCGATAGCCCATTGCAGGGCGGTTCGAGAGACCCTCCAGATAGCTGTCTTCCTCGAGGAAATCCGCCGTGAGCATACGGGTGCGAAAGCCGCTCTTGTCGAGGGAGCGTCCGAGCACGATCTCGTAGACCCGCTGCAGCTGGGGCAGCGAGAAGGGCTCGGGAATCAGGAAGGCAGGAAGGGATGTGTATTCGACCTTGCTGCGCAGCCTATCGACGGCGGTCGCAAGGATCGTAGAATGATCGAAGGCAAGATCCGCCGCCTCGACAACCTCGTTTACGTCGAACCAGGCCACCTCGGTTGCGTTCGCACCTTTCGTGATTCGAATGTGCTTCGCAGGGATGAGGGCGAAATACACATGCGTAGCGGACCACCCGCGCGGGTCCCGGTCCACGCTGCCCCAGCTACCCAGCTGTTCGAGGTAGGGACTTGCCACTCCCGTCTTCTCGGCGAGCTTGCGCGCCGCGCAGGTTTCTAGGGTTGTGTCGATATCGACGTTCACGAAGCCGCCGGGCAAGGCCCATTTGCCTGGGTAAGGCTCGCTGTCGGCGTTCGGGCGGCGCACCAGCAGCACGCACAGCGCCTCTTCCAGCACGGTAAAGATTACGACGTCGACCGTCGTGAAGGGCAGGCGAAAAGCGGGCGTTCGCTGTTTGGCCGGGGGACGTGCGACGGTTTTTTTTGCGAGCATGCGATCACCTTTTGTTGACGGGTGAAAATTTTAGTTGTACTGTGCAATTTAACAAGTTGTTCAAAACAACTAAATGGAGGCTCATATGTTCGGCATTCGTTATATCAAGTCGCAACCCACAGTGCACTTGATGCAATTCAAGGGCGGCAGGCTGGTGCGCGAAGGCGCAGGCGCCTCTTTCTTTTACTACGCTCCAACCACGACGTTGGTGGCCGTACCGGTCGCGAGCCGAGATTGTCCATTCATGCTTGAGCTCACCACGGCGGACTTTCAAAGCGTCACGATACAGGGGCAGGTGACGTTCCGTATTCGAGACCCGCGTAAGACAGCGGGGTTGATGGACTTCTCGCTTGCCAAGAACGGCGTGGCGTATGTGTCCGAAGATCCGTCGCGATTGGGCGACCGCGTGGCAATGCAGGTCGAAGTGATCGTGCAACAAGCGGTACAGGGGATGGGGCTTAAGCAGGCGCTGCGCGCGTCCGCACTGATCGCGCGCCAGGCCCAGAGCGAGCTTGCGACAAAGCCGGAGATTGAGGCGCTCGGGCTGGAGGTGCTCGGCGTTTCCATCATGGCGGTGAAACCAACCCCCGACATCGCGCGTGCACTCGAAGCCGAGGCGCGCGAATCGAATCTGAAGGCTGCGGACGACGCTGTCTATCTACGGCGGATGTCTGCGGTGGAAAAAGAGCGCGCGATCCGCCAGAACGAACTCGATACCGATATTGCAGTGGAGCAGAAGAAGCGCCAGATCCGCGAATCGCAGCTTGATTCCAAAGCGTTGGTGGCCAAGCGCGAGAATGAACTGCGCAACGAACAGATGTTTGCGGACATTGCCTTGGAGAATCAGCGCAAGGCCTTCGTTTCGAGCCAGGCGGAGAACGCCCGCGTGCTGGCTGAGGCGGAAGGGCATCGAGTGGCCACCGTCATGCGGGCGCTGGAGACGGCAGACCCTCGAATCGTGCAGGCCCTGACGGCGGCGGGCATGCAACCGGGGCAACTTATTGCACAGGCCTTTGGCAGCATCGCGGAGCGCGCGGAGAAGATTGGGCATCTGAATGTCTCCCCTGATCTGCTGCAAGCACTGCTTGCCGCGCCGAATATGGAATCTGCATCACAGGTGAATCGTGAGCGCGCCCGCTGATCGGAAAGTGGTTTTAGTGACGCGACGCACGCGGCTCGAAGAACTGGTCTCGCGCCATCACACTTTGGCTCAGGCGCGGTTCTATCTGGAGCACTTGCACGCGGACTTTTCGGACTACCTTGCAGAGAACGCGGCCTATGCGCGGAGCCTCGCACAGGTAGTCGGTTCGTTGCAGGCGTGGGGGCGATATCAGTTGGTCGATCGGATGTATTTGCCAAACTTTGTGTTCGCACCGAGCGATATCGTGGTGGCACTTGGACAAGACGGCATGGTCGCGAACACCATGAAATACCTTGCCGGACAGCCTCTGATCGGGGTCAATCCGGAACCGAGTCGTTGGGACGGCTTGCTATTGCCCTTCGAACCGGATGGATTGATGGCGCTGCTCGGGGATGTCGCCTGCGACAAGCGCCCGATACGAGCGGTGACCATGGCAGAAGTCCGGCTCGCGGATGGCCAAGTTTTGCGAGCCGTGAATGATCTCTTCATCGGACCGCGGACGCACACATCGGCGCTCTATGAAATCGAACATGGCGCGATTCGGGAAGTGCAGTCCTCTTCCGGGATCATCGTGGCGACGGGACTGGGCTCGACAGCCTGGCTCAAGAGCATCGTAACCGGGTCGATTGCCTTGGCGCAGGCGGTGTCAGGCCGGACGTCTCAGGGCGGCTATGCAGCCAAGGCTTGGGACTCCGATACGCTCACGTTCGCTGTGCGGGAACCGTTCCCAACGCGGACATCGCAGACTAGCCTCGTGTTTGGCGAGGTCTCAAGCGAGCAGCCCTTGAAAGTGCGCTCGCGCATGCCGGAGAACGGCGTGATCTTCTCGGACGGGATGGACACGGATTTTTTGCGGTTCACTGCCGGAATGGAGGCGATAGTCGGCCTTGCCTCCGAGCGGGGTCGCCTGGTGACGTGACGAGCGGCGTATGCCGCACACAACAAAACGAGATTTGGAGAACAAGAAGAATATGAGGACGGAAAAACAACTGAAGACGCTCAGCAAGTTCATGAGCCTGGTGCTGCGGCACGAACCGGAACTGATCGGCATCACTCTGGATCACGCGGGTTGGGTCGCTATCGATGAATTGATTGCACGCGCGAATTCCGCCGGCAAACCGTTCTCCCACGATATGCTGCGGGAGATCGTGGTCACGAGCGACAAACAGCGCTTCGCGATCAGCGAGGACGGCCTCCGAATTCGCGCGAATCAGGGCCATTCCATCGGGGTCGAACTCGGTCTCGACCCGGTGGCGCCGCCCGATGTGCTCTTGCACGGGACGGCGCACCGCTTCCTGCCGGGCATCCTGCGCGACGGACTCGTCAAAGGCGCGCGCCACCACGTTCATCTTACGACGAGTCGCGACATCGCACGCGCGGTCGGACAGCGCTATGGAAAATTCACATTGTTGAGCGTTGCCGCAGCGCGCATGCAGGTGCAAGGCCACGTCTTCTATTGCACCGACAACGGCGTGTGGCTCACCGATGCCGTGCCGGCAGAATATCTATTGGTGATCGATTGAGCGTGATCTACTGGGCTCCTCGAAGAATTTCCGCTTTCGTCGCGATACTGCGTTACTCACGAAAAATTACTCCTCACATATCAAATATATGCGGCGTCGCAATTTTTCGTTCGTGTCTTGTCTCGCTTGGAAACCGGGGTTTTCGAGGCGCCCTTTCCTGATTCAGTCCCGCTGCTTGGCAGGTCATCGCATCGGGAATGCTTCACCTACCCGGACTGCCGAATCACCAGTTCCGGTTCTGCCAGAAAGATCTGCCGGGTACGGCCAGGGGTCTCCATGCGATTCAATAGGAGGGTTGCCGCCTGCTCGGCCAGGTTTCCCGGCCGAATGTCTATCGTGCTCAGCGGGGGATTGAAGTGCGCTGCATCCTGAATATTGTCAAATCCCATCAGGGCAAAGTCCTGGCCCGCATGCATGCCGCGCGCGCCCAGGGCTGATAAGGCGCCTAAAGCGACTATATCGTTGTAGCAAACAGCCGAAGTCGGCTGCGGCTTTTTGTCCAGCAGGGTGTTCATTGTTTCAAAGCCGCCTTTGCGAGTCGGCTGTGCTGCTACAAGCAAATTTTCGTCGAATTTGAGGCCACGCCCGGTCAGTGCTGCCCTGTATCCCTTCAATCGTTGTTCGAGGACGACGCCCGTAAGGCCGCCGAGGAATCCAATGCGCGTATGCCCCGCCGCCAGCAGGTGCATGGTGGCGGCATAGGCGCCGCGTTCGTTGTCGGCGCCTGCGAAGTCGTATTTGCCCGGTCCCAGGGAGCGGATCATCACGACCAGCGGCATGCTCCACGACGCCACTTCCTGCGTCAAACCGCGCGGCGTCCCGTATGCAGGACACAGCACGATCCCCGCTGCGCCTTGCTCCCGCATTGTTCGCAGGACTTGGTTTTGACGCTCGACGCTCTCGCAGGTGTGGGCCATCAGGACGATGTATCCCGCTTCGACGAGCCGTCGCTCGACTCCGACGAGGATCTCGGTGAAGAAGGGATTGGAGAGGTCGCTCACGACGACGCCTATGGTCTTCGACGTGCGGCCGCGCAATTCTCCTGCCCGGCTGTTGTAGATGTAGCCGAGCTTGTGTGCGGCTTCGCGTACGCGATCGGCCGTGTTGGCCGGAATCAGCGGACTGCTTTTCAAGACCAGCGAAACGGTGGACTTGGAGACGCCCGCCGCTTCCGCCACCTCGCGGATCGTGATGGCGTACGGCAAGTTCGATCTGCTCATGATGACGTAAGTATTTTTACACTCGGAATAGTCCGATTGTTTCCTAATTGGAACGTTCCAATAATTTATCGAGCCGTTCCAATCAATGTAGCCGCAAAGGAGACAGAATGGAAAACGAGAAAATCGGATGGGGTTTGATCGGAGCCAGCACGATTGCCTCGGAGCACATGATGGCCGCCATTCGCGCGCAGCGCGGACACGCGGTCGTCGCGGTGACTAGCAGCAGCGCGGCGCGCGCTGAGCACTATGCGGCTATGCACGGGATCGCCAGCGCCTACGACAACGCCGCAAAACTCCTTGCCGATCCCGCCGTGCACGTGGCCTACATCAGCACGACCAACGAATTGCATCGCGACCAGGTAATCGCGGCGGCGGCGGCCGGCAAGCATGTGCTGTGCGAAAAGCCGCTGGCCTTGAATCTCCCGGATGCCGAATCGATGGTGCGGGCCTGCGCCGAGGCTGGCGTGGTGATGGCAACGAACCATCATCTACGTAACGCGGCCACGCATATGAAGATTCGCGAACTTGTGCAGGGTGGCGCAATAGGTCAAGCGCTCTTTGCGCGCGTCTTTCACGCCGTTTATCTGCCGCCGCATCTACAGGGCTGGCGCATCGACAAACCGGCGGCGGGCGGTGGCGTGATTCTCGACATTTCGGTGCATGACGCGGACACCCTGCGATTCATTCTCGACGCCGAGCCGGTCGAGGCTATCGGCATATCCCAAGCTGCCTCGCTGGCCCGCGCGGGTCTGGAAGACGGCGCAATGGCGGTCCTGCGTTTCGACAATGGACTGGTGGCGCAATTGCACGATGCTTTCACGGTTCCCTTTGCCGGGACGGGTATCGAGATCCATGGCGACAAGGGCTCGGTGTTCGGGCGCAACGTCATGACGCAGCAGCCCGTCGGCGAAGTGCTGCTGCGCGATGCGCGCGGCGAGCGCATCGTTGCCGTCGAGCACGAGAACCTCTACGTACGCGGCGTAGCCCGATTTTGCGCGGCGATTCGCGGAGAGGGGACGCCGGCCGCCAGTGGGCTCGATGGCGTGCGTTCGCTCGCGACTGCGCTGGCCATCGCAGAGGCCTGCCGTACGGGTCGCAGTGTCCGCGTGACCTCTCTCCAAACTCAAGATTCACCATGAAGAAAGTCAGTCTTGCCAAACCCGTTTCCGATCCCGCTACCGAGGCGCTGACCACATGAGTACAGAAAATTACGATGTCGTCATTATCGGTTCCGGCGTGGGCGGCGGTGCGGTGGCGCTGCAGCTTGCGGGGAGCGGTGCGAAGGTCCTGCTCCTGGAACGCGGTCCGCGACTGCCGCGCGAAGCGCAAAACTGGGATCCCGAGGCCGTCTTCTGCGAAAAGCGCTATCACGCGGCGGAGAGCTGGTACACGGACGGTCGTTCGTTCCGACCGGGCATGTTTTATTTCGTCGGCGGGCACACCAAGTTCTACGGCAGCGCGATGTTCCGCATGCGCGAGCGCGACTTCGAGGAGGTGGTTCATGCTGAAGGCATTTCGCCTGCATGGCCTATCCGGTATGCCGACCTTGAACCGTGGTACGGCGAGGCCGAGCGCCTGTTCGGCGTGCGCGGCGAAGGTGGCGCTGATCCGACCGAGCCGCCGCGCAGCACGCCATACAGCTATCCTCCGGTGCCGCACGAGCCCTTGCTCGCGCGGATCGAACAGCGGCTGTGCGCCCAGGGTCTACAACCCTTTCCGATGCCGAGCGCGGTAGATCTTGGCAGTGGCGGACGCTGCCAGCGCTGCGCGAATTGTGATGCGCTGCCGTGCAAAATTGACGCCAAGAATGATGCCGAAATCTGCCTGATTCGTCCCGCGCTGGCGCAGCACAACGTCGCCTTGCGCACAGGCGTGCGGGTCGAGCGGCTGATCGCCGCCGAGGGAGGTCGCCGCATCGTCGCCGCCGAAGTCGTCGAAGGCAACGCCCGTTGGCGTATCGAAGCGCGCCTGTTTGTGCTTTGCGCCGGCGCGATCAATTCCGCCGCGCTGCTGCTGCGTTCGGCCACTGTTCGCCATCCGCACGGCCTTGCCAACAGCAGCGACGTGGTCGGCCGTCATTACATGACGCACAACACCACCGCGCTGATGGCGGTGCATCCGTTCAAACGCAATCCGACGCGTTTTCCGAAGACGCTTGCGGTGCACGATTTTTACTTCGGCGAACACGCGGGCGACACCCCGCTTGGCAGCCTTCAGTTGCTGGGCAAGATTCGCGAGCCGATGTTGCGCGGGCCGCTGCCGTCGTTGCCTAAGTTCGCGCGCGCTTGGCTGGCGAACCGCAGCGTCGACTGGTATGCACAAAGCGAGGATTTGCCGCATCCCGCAAGCCGTATCAGCCTGCGGCGCGATGGTGCAATCAACCTGCACTGGCATCGAACCAATCTTGCTGCGCATAGGCGCTGGGTGGACAAATGCCGCCAGATTCTGCGCGCCACCGGCTACCCCATTGTGCTTGCCAAAGGCTTCGGCACCGAGGTGGTTTCGCACCAGTGCGGCACCGTGCGCTTTGGCGCCGATCCGGCTAGCTCGGCCCTCGACCCGTTTTGCAAGGCTTGGGATCACGACAATCTCTATGTCGTGGATGCGGGCTTCTTCCCCTCGTCGGCAGCGGTGAATCCCGCGCTGACGGTTGCCGCGCAGGCGCTCCGCGTTGGTCATCACCTGCGCACGAAGCTTCAGGAGATTCTGTCGTAAGCCCCACGTCGCTTTCGGCGTGCGGTGCGAGCGGCAGAACCGTCGCGGGTACTTACTTGATTACTTCGATAATCTTCACGCCAAGCGAAAACTGGCCGTCGCCGCTCGCATGACATCGGCGTACCTGTACGCGCGAATGCATGATTTCGCCTGCCACAGATCCTTTGGGCGGTTTGACGAAGACTTCGAAGATCTCTTCTTCGCGCGGTACGTAGCGCGTTAGCAGCGTCATGCCGCCGACGCCGATGTCGATACAGATTGCCTCGCATTCCGAAATCGTACCGGCAGGTACGATCGTTGCCTCGCAGCTTATCGGAATTCGTACGCCGCGGCGCCGTTCCTTACCGCTGGTAGGTTTGTTCATTACAGCGTGTTCTCCCTTGCATCGCAGCGCCCCGCTGGTATGGGGCGCCCGCGCCGGAGAGCTGATTGCCGGCAGGCTGCGAAGCAAACTCAGACGCGGATCGAAAACCCGACAGCATAGCGCGGAATGGTCCCGCATGCAGTGACTAGGTCTTTCGATGAAGCTCCCGTGCCGCCTCGCGCGCCATCGCCGCGATGACTGTCGTAGCTTCGCCGAGCACGCCGGCCAGCTCTATCGTGCAAGTCGGATGACGCAGCTTCGCGGCCGCTATCATTGCGGGAAGCTCGCGTTTGACATGGCCGCCGGCGGCCAGAAAAACCGGCACGACGCGGATATGCGTATGGCCTTCGGCGAACGCCGCATCGATTGCCTCGGCCAGCGTCGGCGACATGAATTCGAGGAAAGCGCTCATTACGCGCGCGGCGGGCGCTTCGTGCGCGACCGCTGCGACGAGCCGCTCGATCGGGCGTGCCCATTCGGGGTCGCGCGCGCCATGCGCGAGCAGCAGGATCGCGGGCGAATCCTTCATGTGCGGCCCCCCGCAACGATTGCATTGATCGCCTCGGCTGCGGCGAAGAAGCCGAAGCTCGCCGTGATCGCGACGCTGGAGCCAAAACCTGTGCAGTTCAAACCTTGCAGGCCGGCCGCCGGCATGCAGGCGGCATCCGGGTAGCGTAGGGTTTCGGTCGAGAACACGGCGCGGATGCCGAACTTGCGCTTGGGTTCGCGTGCAAAGCCGTACTGCTTGCGCAGCGTGGCGCGCACCTTGGCGAGTAGCGGATCGTATTCGGTGCGTGCGAGATCCTCGACGCGGATCTTCGTTGGATCGGTCTGGCCGCCGGCCGCGCCGCAGGTGACGAGAGGCGTGCCGGTCCGGGCGCAATGCGCGGCGAGCGCGGTCTTGATGCGCACGTTGTCTATTGCGTCGATCACGTAGTCGAAGCCAGTAATCAGTTCCGCCATGTTCGTGGTGTCGAGAAAATCGTCTATCGGTGCGATGCGACAGGCTGGATTGATCGCGGCGATCCTGCGCGCCATGGCGACGACCTTGGCCATGCCCCAGTCGGGATCGAGCGCATGGAGCTGGCGATTGGCGTTCGACTCGGCGATGACATCGAGATCGATCAGCGTGATCGCGCCGAGCGCGCTGCGCGCCAGCGCTTCGGCCGCCCAGGAGCCGACACCGCCGACACCCACGACGCAGACGCGCGCGCTGGCTAACCGCGCAAGCCCTGCGTCGCCGTAGAGCCGCGCAAGCCCGCCGAAGCGGCGCGCGAGATCCGGCGCGGTATCTACTTCGACTGCATCCATACGAGCAAACCCTGGGCGTTCAGATCGATATCGCCGGCGAGCAGCGCGCGCGCCGCCTCGCCCTGCACACCCCAACCGGTCGTGGCTGCTTCGTCTTCCACGAGCGCGGAGAGGCGTGCGACGAGCCGCGCATGCGCATCGGCGGTGCTGGGGTCGATACCCTGCGTCGCCGCCACATGCGCATCAACAAGATGCTTGAGCCGCGCGCCCAGGCGCGGCACGTCGGTCGCGCGGCTGTAGTGCGTCGGATAGATCGCTTCGGGTTCCAGCGCCAGCAGGCGATCGACCGAGGCGTGCAGATCCACGGGGTCGAAATGCACCGGCGTCGTGGTGGCGAAGATGTGCGAGTTGCCTTGGGCGTCGCGCATTTCGCGATAGCAGAGGCCGAAGGTGTCGCCGGTGAAAACGGCGCGCGCCGCAGCATCCCAGTAGCAGACGTGGTGGCGCGCGTGGCCCGGCGTGTCGAGCACGCGGAAGACGCGGCTGCCGAAGCGGATTTCGTCGCCTTCGCCGACTTCAATAATGCGCGCCTGCGGTACCGGCACGAGGCCGCCGTAGAGTTTTTCCGCGTTCGCCTGGCCATACACCGCGACCGTGCCGGCCCAGAGTTTGGCCGGGTCTACAAGATGCCGCGCGCCGCGCGGATGGACCGCGACGCGCGCGGTGGGAAACGCCGCGGCGAGCGCGCCGGTGCCGCCCGCGTGATCCAGATGCACATGTGTTACGCAGATCCAGTCGAGCGCGTCGCGTGCCAAGCCGAGCGCCTCGAACGCACTCAGCACGGCCGGCAGCGAATGGACTGTGCCGGTGTCGATGAGCGCGGCGCGACCGTCAGCGGAAACAACGAGCTGGATTGCGTCGAGCTGCGGCCGCACATAGCCGGAATCGATTGCGTAAATGCCGGGGGCCTGGAGTTGAGCGATGGACATGGGCGTTTCGCTAAGGCTGCAAAGAATCCCAAATTCTACCCGGTGCCCGGCTTCGATTCGGCAAGCCGCGTCGAATCGGCGACAATTGCATTATTTCGTTCAGGTAAATCGGGATGGATTTCTCCGCGCTCGAACCTCGCGCCGTCTGGCGCCATTTCCAAACCTTTCTCGACACGCCGCGCCCCTCGCGCCACGAAGCCGCCCTGCGCGCGAAGATCCACGCCTGGGCGCAAGCACGCGCGCTGACGGTTTTCGAGGATGCCAGCGGCAATCTGATCTTACGCCGCGGGCCAAGCGCCGGTTGCGAGGACCGGCCGGTCGTTACGCTACAGGCGCATCTGGATATGGTTTGTCAGAAGAACGCGAGCACGCAGCACGATTTTTTCACCGATCCGATCCGCGCCGAATTGCGCGACGGCTGGCTCGTCGCGCCCGATACCACTCTGGGCGCCGATAACGGCATTGGCGCTGCGCTCGCGCTGGCCGCGCTCGAAGCGGACGATCTTGCGCGTCCACCGCTCGAAGTGCTGCTGACCGCCGACGAAGAAACCGGCATGAGCGGCGCTCACGGCCTTGCCGACGATGTGCTGCAGGGCGAATTGATGCTCAACCTCGATACCGAGGACTGGGGCGAGTACTACCTGGGCTGCGCTGGTGGCGCCGACGTCAATGCCGACTGGACCTACGCGCAGAAGGCGCTACCCGCCGGCTATGCGCTTTCGCGCATCGAGCTTGGTGGCCTGATTGGCGGGCACTCGGGCGTCGATATTCATCTGCAACGCGGCAATGCGATCGAGCTGATGGTGCGGCTACTCAAAACGCTGCAGGCGCGCTTCGGCAAGGCGCTGCACATCATCTCGCTCGAAGGCGGCACGGCGCGCAACGCAATTGCACGCGAAGCCGTTGCCACGGTCGGACTGCCGGCTGAGCTGGGTACGGCGGCCACCGACTGCGTGGCGCATGTCCAAGCCATTCTCAGGGCCGAATTCGGCAGCGTCGACGATGGTCTGGAACTACGCATTTCGACCCTGCTGCACGATGCCGTGGGCATTCAAGCGATGACGATACCCGATCAGCATCGTCTGCTCGCTGCGCTGCACGCTGCGCCGCATGGCGTGCGCCGCATGAGCCAGCGTGTGCCCGGCGTGGTGGAAACCTCGAATAACTTCGGCGTGCTGAGCGTCGCCAATGGCCGCATGCATGCAACGCTGCTAGTGCGTTCGCTGATCGACTCGGGCGTGCAAGCGCTCTGCGCCGAGATCGAAAGCCTGTTTACGCTGCTCGGTGCAGAGGTCCAGACCGAGGGCGGCTATCCAGGCTGGACGCCGAACCCCGATTCGCCGCTGCTCGCGCTCGCGCAGGATGTGCACGAACGCCTGTTCGGCCGTCGCGCCAAGGTCAAGGTGATTCACGCGGGCCTCGAATGCGGCATCCTGTCGGCCAAGTACCCACGCCTGGACATCCTCTCGTTCGGCCCCGACATTCGCGGCGCGCATGCGCCCGGCGAACGCGTCAAGGTCGAAACGGTTGCGCGAGCCTGGGAGTTGCTGTGCGCGATTCTTGAGGCGATTCCAGCAAAGTCCTGAACTCCGAAATGCTCAAGCGCCTTGGTCATCCCTATGTTCTGCTCGTGCTCACTGCACTTTTCTGGTCGGGCAACTGGGTCGTAGGGCGAGGTCTGCGTACCGAGGTGCCGCCTGCCGCGCTCGCGTTCTGGCGCTGGACGCTCGCCTTCGGCCTGACGTTGCCCTGGGCCTGGCCGCATCGCGCAGAGATCCTGCCGGCTTTGCGCGGGCACGGCTGGCGCCTCGCGCTGCTGGCGCTGCTCGGCGTCACCGGCTACAACACGCTGGCCTACCTCGGCCTGCAACGGACGACGGCAACCAACGGCGTGCTGCTCAACGCCTTCATTCCGGTCGCAATCCTCGTGATTTCCTGTGTTTTCCTCGGCAAGCGGCTCGCGCTGCGGGAGGGCTGCGGCCTCCTTGCCTCGCTGGCCGGCGTGGCAATCATCGTCGCGCATGGGCAGTTCGCGAATCTTGCCGCGTTCGCGTTCAATCCGGGCGATCTCTGGATTCTCGTCTCGGTCGTGGTTTGGGCGGTTTATACGGTGCTGCTGCAATACCGGCCGCGCAATCTGCATCCGATGGCGCTGCTCGCGATCCTGATCGGTATCGGCGTGCTCGGGCTCATGCCGATCTATGCCTGGGAACTCGCGCAGGGCCGGTCTATCCACCCCTCCGCCCTAGCCTTGGCGGGCATCGCCTATACCGGAGTCTTCCCGGGATTTGTCGGCTACGTGTTCTGGAACCGCGCGGTGGCGCAGGTCGGCGCTCCGGTGGCCGGGTTGTTCATCCACCTGATGCCGGTCTTCACGCCGATACTGTCGGCGATCTTTCTCGGCGAAACGCCGCGCGGCTATCATTTCGCGGGCATGCTGCTGATCGTCGGTGGGATTTTGTTTTCCACGCGACGCGACGTGGCTACGCGTACCGCATAGAATCGTCCACTACTCACAGCTTGAGGTTTCCCATGCAAGACCTTGTGCTCATTCTGAGCGTGATCGGCGAAGATCGCCCTGGACTGGTCGAGCAGATCGCCACGACGGTCAGCGCCCATGAAGGCAACTGGCTCGAATCCTCGATGGCGCATCTGGCCGGCAAGTTCGCCGGCATCGTCGAAATTAGCGTGCCGCCGGACAAATCGAGAGCGCTGCGGGCCGCGCTCTCGCTGTTGCCCGATCTGCGCATCGCCATCGAGGAAAGCGTGGCGGAGCGCGAAAAACCGCGTGGCAGGCGGCTCACGCTGGCGGTTGTCGGGCACGACCGTATCGGCATCGTGCGCGATATTTCGCTCGTGCTCGCGCGCCACCGGCTCAATGTCGAGGCGTTAAATACCTTCACGGCCAGCGCACCGATGTCGGCAGAGTTGCTGTTCCATGCCGAAGCCGATCTCGAAACGACCACCGAACTCGACGAAGCCGCGCTCCGGCGCGATCTGGAGCGTATTTCGGACGAGCTGATGGTCGATCTCGCGCTCGATAATTTGCCGCGCGACTAAGAATGCAAAAAAGGGGCCGATTGGTCCCTTTTTGCTATGCAGCTTTAGTCCGCTATTGCTTCGCGCGGACGTGGCAGCAGCAGGTTCAATAGCACTGCGAGCACGCCGCAGAGGCTGATACCTTGCAGGCTGAAGCTGCCTATTTCGACGCCGAGGCCGCCGATGCCGGTGACGAGCGTAACCGAGACGATGCAGAGGTTGCGCGGATTCATCAGATCGAGCTTGGCGTCGAGTAGCGTCTTGAGGCCGATACTGGCGATCGAGCCGAAAAGCAGCATCATGATGCCGCCCATGACCGGCATCGGGATCGTTTGCAGGAAAGCGCCGAACTTGCCGACGAAGGCCATCAGGATCGCGAAGCAGGCGGCCCAGGTCATGATGATTGGGTTGTAGTTGCGGGTCAGCATGACCGCGCCGGTGACTTCGCCATAGGTTGTGACGGGCGGGCCGCCGAAGAGGCCGACGACACTCACCGCGAGTCCGTCGCCGAGCAGCGTGCGGTGCAGGCCGGGCGAGTCGGTGAAATTGCGGCCGACGACCGAGCCGATCGCGAGGATGCCGCCTACATGCTCGACGATAGGCGCGATGGCAACCGGAATCATGAAGAGGATCGCGGCAAGATTGAATTCGGGATGGCCGAATTGCGGCAGCCCCAGCCACGGCGCGCTTGCGACTTTCGAGAAATCGACGAGGCCGCAGAATAACGATACGACATAACCAACGGCTACGCCGACAAGGATGGGGACGAGCTTGAGCAGACGGCGCGCGCGGATTGCGGTCAGCATCGTGGCGAAGAGCGAGATCGTCGCAATCGCAAGCGCGGTGCCATAGGGCACGACTTGCGTATCGCCGGCCTTGCCGGTCGCCATCTTGACCGCCACGCTGGCGAGCCCGAGGCCGATCACCATTACGACCGGGCCGATCACGACCGGCGGCAGCAATTTGTGGATCAGGCCGACGCCGCGCCACTTCACGAGCAGGGCCGCGACGTAATAGAAGAAGCTCGCGGCAGCGAGCGCCGCGTAAGTCGCCGGCATGCCCCAGGTATGGGCCGAGTAGATGACCGGGGCAATGAAGGCGAAGCTGGAACCCAGGTAAATCGGCACTTGTCGGCGGGTGCAAAACTGGAAGATCAGCGTGCCGATGCCGGCGCCGAGCAGCGCGAGACTCGGGTTCAGCCCGGTCAGGAGCGGCACGAGAACGGTCGCGCCGAAAGCGACGAAAAGGATCTGTGCGCCGGAGAGGGCGGTGCGCCAGACGGGATCGGAACTGGAAGACATGGACAGCCTTTTAATTGCCGGCGGAGGCCGGCGCAAACACAGCCGCGGATCGCGCGGCTGCAATGGTGACGCCTAGGGTTTGGTGCCGAAGATTTTGTCGCCGGCGTCGCCGAGCCCCGGAATGATGTAGCCGTACTCGTTCAGATGGCTATCGATTGCGGCGGTATAGATGAGCACGTCCGGGTGGCTGGCTTCCAGCGCCAGGATGCCCTCGGGGGCCGCGACGAACACCAGTGCCGCGATATGCTGGCAGCCGTTGCGCTTGAGCATCTCTATCGTTGCGATCAGCGAGCCGCCGGTCGCGAGCATCGGATCGATGATCCAGGCCACGCGTTCGCCCAGATGGCCGACGAAGCGTTCGAAATAAGGCTCGGGCCGCAGTGTTTCCTCGTTGCGCGAAATGCCGACGACCGACACCTTGGCGCTCGGAATCATGTCGAGCACGCCATCGAGCATGCCGATGCCGGCGCGCAGGATAGGCACGATCGTGACTTTCTTGCCCTTGATCTGCTCAATCTCGACCGGGCCGGCCCAGCCGTGGATCGTTACGCATTCGAGTTCGAAATCCTTGGCTGCCTCGTAGGCGAGCAGGCGCGCGAGTTCGGTCGTCAGCTCGCGAAATTTCTTGGTCGAGATACTGGCTTCGCGCATGAGGCCGATTTTGTGTTTGATAAGGGGGTGTGTGGCCTCGAAAACGGGCATGCTCAAAACTCCTGTAGTTTACTGCTCAAATTTGCCCGCCAGCATAGACGAGACGCGCGCGTACTGACCGCGCCGGGCGCAAAAAACCTTGTACCAATCAGCGCCTGCGGCCAAAAATACCGGCCAGACCGACCGCGATGAGAATCACCGGCCACCAGGTCCCCAGGTGGTAGACCAACGCGCGCAGCGGCAGCAGGCCGAGATTATTGAGCAGGAACAGAATGCCGAGCAGGACCAGGACGATCGGGCCGATGCGGGATTGCATGAGATTTTCCTTCAAAAATTTAAGCGAACTCTGCCGCGACAGATTAGGCTTCGCAAGCGCCAGGCAAGCTTGACGGGCCGACTTGCAGCGTCCGCCCGTCGCGCCTACCATGCGCCGTCCTTCGAGGACAGATCCTGCAAAAATCTACTGGATAGCACAGCAACATGAGTATCTACGCGCTTCTGGAGCGGACCCCCATCCTTGGCGAAGGCTGTTGGGTGGCGGAAAACGCAAGCGTGGTCGGCGCGGTCGTGCTGGGGCGCGATGTCAGCATCTGGTTCGGCGCGGTCCTGCGCGGCGATAACGATCCGATCACGATAGGCGACGGCAGCAATATCCAGGACGGCGCGATCCTGCATACCGACGACGGCGTGCCGCTCAGGCTGGGCGCGCACGTCACGGTTGGCCACATGGCGATGCTGCACGGCTGCACGATCGGCGACGGTTCGCTGATCGGTATCGGCGCGGTCGTCCTCAACCATGCCGTGGTCGGCAAGCATTGCCTCATCGGTGCGAATACGCTGATTCCCGAAGGCAAGACGATTCCCGACCGCTCGCTCGTGGTCGGTACGCCGGGCCGCATCATCCGCGAACTGACCGACGAGGAAATCGACGCCTTCCGGCGCAATGCCGCAAGCTATGTCGGTAATGCGCGGCGTTACCGCGAAGGTTTACGCAAGATAGGCTAAAGCGCGGCGGCTGGTACCATTTCGCTTTCACTCGACCGAAAATCCGCCATGCGCAAAGCCCTCACGATCACCGCAAGCTGTCTCATCCTTGCCGCCATGCCGGCCGGCGCACAGATACCAACCGCCGCGAACAACGCCACCACAATAGAACTGACGGCCGAAGCCTCGCGCAACGCGGCGAACGATCTGGGGCGCGCCGTGCTTTACGTGGAAGGCAGCGACGCCAGCCTGCCGGCGCTCTCGCGCAAGCTCAATGCGCAGATCGCCAGCGCCCTCGCGCTCGCCAAGACCTATTCCAATGTCAATACGCGGACCGGTGCGGTGCAATCCTGGCCGGGTTCCGCGCGTTCCTCGGTGAAGATCGAAGGCTGGCGCATGCGTAGCGAAATCGTGCTCGAAAGCCGCGAAACGGCGCCTTTGTCCGAACTCATCGGCAAGCTGCAAGCGAGCGGGCTCGCGCTCGCGACCATCGGTTTTCAACCCGCGCCGGATACGCGCAAGAAGGTCGAAAACGAAACCATCGTCGACGCAATCGCCGCCTTTCGCGCGCGAGCCGACGTCGCTGCCGGCACCTTCGGACGCAAGTACCGGGTGCGTCAGATCGCCATCAGCACGCAAGGTGCGCCGCAGCGCCCACCGTATTACCCGATGGCCAAGATGGCGATGGCGTCCGACGCCGCGCCAGCGCCGGTCGAGGCCGGCGAGAGCGAAATCAGCGTCACGGTCAGCGGCTACATCGAACTGCAATGATCGCGCTGATCCAGCGCGTACGCGAAGCGGCGGTCCGCGTCGACGACCAGATCGTCGGCGCGATCGGCCCCGGATTGCTCGCCCTGATCGGCGTGCGTCCCACGGACGAAGCGAAAAACTGTGCGCGGCTGCTCGAACGCCTGCTCGGCTATCGTGTGTTCGGCGACGAAAACGACCGCATGAACCGCTCGCTTGCCGATGTCGGCGGCGGGCTTCTGCTGGTGCCGCAGTTCACGCTCGCGGCCGATACGAAATCGGGCCGGAGGCCGAGCTTTTCCACGGCGGCCCCGCCCGAACTTGCGACGCAGCGCTTCGACGAACTCGTCGCACTGGCGCGCGCAGCGCATCCGCATGTCGCCTGCGGCCGCTTTGGCGCCGAGATGTTCGTCAGCCTCGTCAATCACGGGCCGGTTACGTTCTGGCTGGAAGGCTGAAGCGCGAGCATTTACACGTCGACATGCGAATGCTGCCGGTTTTTTTCCTGCTCTCATTTTTCAATACCGCAAATGCCGTCGGGATGACGCCCATTCCACCGAACACGGGAATCTGCGTCGGTAAAGAAGATGATGCGTTCTGTTATGAGTGGGCGCTCGCATCGAATACGAGAGTCAGACTGGTGGCGTTCGGCTATGAAGACGGCATCGACTATATTTTCTACGAACTCAAGCATGGTGCCTATAAGCCATCTCGTTATACAGAAGTCCCCCCGCCCCGATGAGCACCCAGCGCTCGCAGCAGAAGACATGGTTGAGCAGAAGAGTGTACAAGCCTGCCCGACACGGCGTTCAATTCTGAAATTTTGAGCCCCATGGACAACCCGAT
>JAVBKC010000001.1:0-10907 GCA_031554255.1 Niveibacterium sp. | reverse complement strand
ATCGGGTTGTCCATGGGGCTCAAAATTTCAGAATTGAACGCCGTGTCGGGCAGGCTTGTACACTCTTCTGCTCAACCATGTCTTCTGCTGCGAGCGCTGGGTGCTCATCGGGGCGGGGGGACTTCTGTATAACGAGATGGGTTTAAGCGACGTAGTGCCACAACGAAAACAGAACACATCGTGCTTGTGTAACCAAAATATAAAATCTCAGGAGGCCGTAATGAGCATCGTCGATAGCTTTGAGCGCAAGACGCTATTCATCATTACCCGAGCAGTCGCTCTCGTTTGCATCACTATCTTCCTGTTGTCAACTGTCGGCGCGGCTATCTATGGCATTTCAGTCTGGAAGAAAGAAGTGTCGACTAAGGTAACTACGCAGGAAATCATCGACCAGCTTAAGCCTGTCGAGATACCGAATCGAGCGCCAACTACTCCGAATGGCACACAGCCTCCCGTGCCGACAGAGCAAGAAATGAGTCCGCTTCATGGTTACCGCATTCCTCTATCTTTGCAGAAATACACTTCCGACGAAAACGCCCAGATCTTCAAGAATCAACTTAACGAGATACCCACAGCCGATCAGCAAGCTTATTTGGATGAACTCGGAGCCGTGATCGTCGAAGCCGAAAAAGCCAAGCTCAACGCTGTCAACGCTATCAATAGCTATATGAAAACAAAGCATGCGCGCTATACGACTGCTGCTGCCAACGAAATCCAAAAGGTTGAGACCCTTAAGCTCGTTACTGCTGGCTTTGGAACAGGACTGCTACTTATCGCTTTGTTCAGTTTAGTACTTGTTTTGCTGGCGATTGAGCGCAACACGCGCCAGCGTCTTGTCGAAAAAAGAGATCCCGCCACGCAACAATCCGAAAGCATACCAGCGTGAAAACAAGCAAGCGAAGTTGCGTTCGACATGCTGCACTGCTAATTGGCACCAGCACGATATTGCTGACTGGTTGCGGCAAAAATTCGCAGCAGCAAGCAGAAAAAACGGAGGAACGGTTTCCAGGTTACGAGCAGGTCGGAACAACTGGCGAAGCTGCTCAATTGCGCTTCAGCCCATCGGACATTGCTCGCAGCGGCAGCGGGTATGTCATCCATGTCGTGAAAATTTTTCCGCAGGGTTACGCCACATTTGATGTTGTAACCAACTGCCGCGATACGACCCAACGCATGAAGGGCACGCAGTACAGCAACGACGGAACAGCGGGCAGTTCATATGCAGGCAACGACGCGCCCGTTCAAGCAAAGTCAGAACCCGGCATGATCGACCTCATGACAAAAGCTTGCGAAAAAGCTATGTCCGCGCGAGCAATTCTGGGCCCTTTCAGTGAGTCAGCGGCACTTGAGTTGCTCTATGGTCCTTATGATGCAAAAACAATGTCAGCTTCTTGGTCAGACGCAGCGGTTCCTCCCGACTTACCGTGGGCTGAAAACCTTCAAATCAAAGCCGGAGAAGATCTTCTTGTCACGAACGTCGCAACTCTCGCCTATTCCGCAGATGGCAAGGAAAAAAAGGTTTTCGTGACGAATGCGGTTCAGGAAAACGGCGGCTGCCACGCCTGCACAGGCTTGCTTGGCGTTGCTATTTTCGTCAAGGACGGTTCGCAATGGAAACTTGAATCCAACGAACCCTACGTCGCATCCATGGGTGCATCAGGGAGCGTCGGGGGAAAATTCGAGTGGATTCCTGCTGGCGATAATATTTATGCCTTAGTGGTTTCTGGCGGCGATATGCATCAGGGCATCATTTCCGTCAGCACAAGTGTCTTCGCGCTGGAAAATGGGAAATTCGTCCCTCTTCCTGTGGATGGCGCAGAAGCAGAAGCGGAAAACGAAGGCATTGAAGTATCAACTGCCTTTCTAAAGGGAAAAAACCCATCCCACTACGACATGAAAGTCACACTGTCGTACACGATGCCAGGACAGAGAAGATACATTGAAAACCATCTATACCAATACGTTGGCGACAAGTATGTTTTGGTACAAAAAGACGACCCACCTCAATTCGTTAAGGCGTCTGACGATGATGCAAGCGCCTCTTCCAAGAACTAACCAGCTCTGCGGCCTAGGCATAGTCAGCATGCCGTTCTGCTAATACAGAACGGTCTCAAAGGGCGCGCTTATCGAGCGCGTCGTCGGCGCTGTGTGCGGCGCGATCTGGCTCTTGGTAGTAACCATCTTTGTGGTCGCGGTGCCCCTTGTACTCAGCTTGCAGTTTCGCACCGGGGCTATTCAGGGATCGAAATAACGCGTGTGCCAAGACCGCCAGCGCTTTCGCTCATCATCGTTTGCAATGCTCCGCCAGCCGCATCCAGGTATCGATCACCGTATCCGGATTGAGCGACACAGACTGGATGCCCGCATCCATCAGCCATTCGGCAAAGTCCGGATGATCCGACGGCCCCTGGCCGCAGATGCCGACATATTTTCCGGCTTTGTTGGCGGCGTCGATGGCAAGCTTGAGTAGTTTCTTGACGGCCGCGTCGCGTTCGTCGAAGGCGTGGGCGACGAGGCCGGAATCGCGGTCGAGGCCAAGCGTAAGCTGCGTCAGATCGTTAGAGCCAATCGAAAAACCATCGAAGTGTTCGAGGAATTCCTCGGCCAAGAGCGCGTTCGACGGAATCTCGCACATCATGATGAGGCGCAGCCCATTCTCGCCGCGTACCAGGCCATTCTCGGCCAGCAGGTCGACGACGGACTTAGCTTCGGCGAGCGTGCGAACGAAGGGCACCATCAGTTCAACGTTGGCGAGCCCCATGTCGTCGCGCACGCGTCGCATCGCCATGCATTCGAGTTCGAAACATGCGCGGAAACTGTTCGCGATATAGCGCGACGCCCCCCGGAAACCGAGCATCGGGTTTTCTTCCTCGGGCTCGTAAATCTCACCACCGAGCAATTTGCGATACTCGTTCGATTTGAAATCGGACAGGCGCACGATCACGGGTTTTGGCCAGAAGGCTGCGGCTATCGTGGCCACGCCCTCGGCCAGCCGTTCGACGAAAAACTGGCGTGGCGTCGGATAGCCGCGCGCGCGCCGGTGAATCTCGTGGTTCAGGCTTGCCGGCACGCTGGAGACATCGAGGATCGCTTTCGGATGAATGCCTATCATGTTGTTGATGACGAATTCGAGCCGCGCAAGGCCGACGCCATCGTTCGGCGTCTGCGCAAATTCGAAAGCCAGCTCGGGATTACCAACGTTCATCATGAGCTTGAGCGGCAATTCAGGCAGTCGGCCCATGTCCCGCGTAAGCACCTCGAAAGCCAGGCGACCGCGATACACATGCCCGGTATCGCCCTCGGCACAACACACGGTGACCGACTCGCCCTCGCTCAACACTTCGGTCGCGTTGCCACAGCCGACAATCGCGGGAATCCCGAGTTCGCGTGCGATGATCGCGGCATGACAGGTACGTCCGCCGCGGTTCGTCACTATGGCCGCCGCGCGCTTCATGACCGGTTCCCAATTCGGATCGGTCATGTCGGTGACGAGAATATCGCCAGCTTGCACCAAGCCCATCTGCGAGGCATCCGCAAGGATGCGCACCGGGCCCGCGCCAATCTTCTGGCCGATCGCGCGGCCCGTGCAGAGCATCCGGCCGTGCTGCTTCATCCGGTACTTTTCGACGACCGAGGCCGAAAATTGAGATTTCACGGTTTCGGGTCGCGCCTGCAGTATGTAAAGCCTGCCATCGCGGCCATCCTTGCCCCATTCGATGTCCATCGGCCGGCCATAATGCTTCTCGATGATCTGCGCATAACGCGCGAGTTCCAGCACCTCGGCGTCACTAATCGAGAAGCGATGACGTTCGGCATCAAGAACGTTTTCGGTGCGCACCGTGCGTCCGCTTTGCTGTGTGTCGTCGAAGACCATGCGGATCAGCTTGGAACCAAGATTGCGCCGGATCACGGCCGGCCGGCCGGCTGCGAGCATCGGCTTGTGGACGTAGAACTCGTCGGGGTTCACCGCACCTTGCACGACGGTCTCGCCCAAACCGTAGGAAGCCGTCACGAAGACGACATCCGCGAAGCCCGATTCGGTGTCAACCGAGAACATCACGCCTGCCGCGCCAAGATCCGAGCGCACCATCCGTTGCACGCCGGCCGATAGCGCAAGGTCGGCATCCACGAAGCCCTTATGCACCCGGTAGGCGATTGCGCGGTCGTTGTAGAGCGAAGCGAAGACTTGCCTAATTGCATCGAGAATATTCGCGAAACCTTCGACATTGAGGAAGCTTTCCTGCTGACCCGCAAACGAGGCATCGGGCAAATCCTCGGCCGTTGCGGAAGAACGCACCGCAAACGAACCCGCGCCCACGGCAAGGTCTTCGTAATGACGTTCGATTTCGGCTTCGAGCGCGGCAGGCAAGGGCGTAGCGATAATCCACGAACGAATCGCAGCCCCCGTGCGCGACAGGGCCTCGACATCGTCCACATTCACCGCAGCGAGCGCCGCAGCTATCCTGTTGGCCAGCCCCTTGTGCGCCAAAAATTCGCGGAACGCGTCGGCCGTCGTCGCAAATCCCCCCGGAACGCAAACACCCGCAGCGGCAAGCTGGCTGATCATTTCTCCGAGCGAGGCATTTTTCCCGCCCACTTGTCCAATGTCAGTCATGCGCAACTCTTCGAAGGGAATCACATAGCGAGGCATGGGAAAGCGCTTTCGTAAAGATGATGCGGGGTTGAAAATGGCATTCTAGGAAGCGATGCGGTTACGCCACATCGTTGTTTTCCCTGATAAGCGGAGCCTTCGTGATCAGCAACTCAAGCAACCGATCCCAACGCATAGTCTTTTTTGTCTCGGACGGCACCGGCATCACGGCCGAAACCCTCGGGCACAGCCTGTTATCGCAATTCCCCGATCAAGGTTTTCGGCTCATTCGCATGCCCTTTGTCGACAGCGAGGAAAAGGCGCGCGACGCGGTCTTTCGTATCAACGACATGGCGCAGCGCGAAAACACGCGGCCAATCGTATTTTCGACGCTCGTCAATCCCGCAACATCGGAAACCCTGCGCGCAGTCAACGCGCATCTTGTCGATCTCTTCCGCAGTTTCATGGGGCCGCTGGAAACCGAACTGGGACAGAAATCCGACCATACGATAGGCCGCTCGCACGGAATGTCCGATTCCGCGAGCTACACGCAGCGCATCGAAGCGATCAACTTCACGCTATCTCATGACGATGGGGTATCGCACGAAAACCTCGAAGATGCCAACGTGATCCTCGTCGGCGTGTCGCGCTCGGGCAAGACGCCGACCAGTCTTTACCTCGCGATGCAGTTCGGCGTGCGCGCCGCGAACTATCCGCTGATTCCCGAGGACTTCGAACGCAACAAGCTGCCGCAAGAACTGGGCCGGCACCGCAACAAGCTGTTCGGCCTCAACATCGCCCCGGAGCGGCTCGCTCAAATCCGCCAGGAGCGGCGGCCGAACAGCGTCTACGCTTCGCTCGACAACTGCCGTTTCGAAATCGAAGCCGCGCAGCGCCTGATGCGGCGCGAAGGAATCAGCTTCCTCGACTCGACCTCGCGTTCCATCGAGGAAATCTCGGCAAAGATCATGCAGGAAATCCGGATCGACCGACCCGGGTTCTGACCGTTTGCTGAACATCGAGCGCGCCAGGGCCATACCCGCCTTTTTTAACCGACCGCCATGGCCTGCGCGCAAACGGAAACCGCTCGAATATCGGAAAGCAGCGAACGAAGGCGCGTTGATCTGCATCAAATCGTCTGCGGTGACCTATACATAGTCTTTGAAACAGTGTAATGCCACTTTCATCGAAGGAGCAGACATGGTCGGCCCGTATATCGCCAGTGGTTTCGAGAATTAGACCGCAGTCGTTGGAAATGGACAGTACGTCACCCTGGTCAAGCCGTTCAGTAATGCGCCGGCCTCGTCGCTCTGGGTCGAGGGCCAGCATCTCGATCAAAGAAGCATCATGCTGCTTGCACCAGGAACCGTGATCGCCACGTTCGAGAAAGGCCGTTACCGGAATCACCCACATGGCAACCACGCTGCGATTTTCCTTGGCATCGTAGCTGGTGGCATACGGGTATTCGACCAATGGGTAGGACGTAATCCGAAAGAGCACATAATTTCATTCAACATGAAAAAAACGGCTCCCAGGCCTCAGCGACTGGAACTGTATTCAGTCGTCCAATGAACAGGTACCTAATAAGTGCCCTGCTTTCAGTAATTCTGGGCGACTCAGCGGCAGCTCATCAACTGACTTGTCCCGCACAGTCCCCTGCCGCCTGGGGCACGCCACAAACCCCTCTGGTCGAAGCCGATGTACTCGTCTACCCGGCCAACATACCGCGTCCGCCTGATGATGCATTGCCCTACACGATTTTCCACGATCAACGTGAGCGGCATGGCATCGTCTATCAGACATGGAACATGAACACAGAGCCCGGCGATGAGGACCAAGTTTATTGTCTGTATACCCGTGAGGGGAAAGACCACGCGTTGCGGCTGGACGCTAACCATGTCAAACATTGCTGGTCAGAACTGCGGTACCAAGGCATCAAGATCATTGAGGTCAGGTTCTTCTGCGATTGAACAATATTGGATCGCCATATGAACCAACATCTGTTAGGCGCACTACTGGCGAGCGTTCTCGCCAACGCAGCGTCCGCCCACTCGCTGAGTTGCCCCGCGCAGTCCCCCTCCGAATGGGGCGCGCCGCGCATGCCGCTGGTCGAAGTAAACGTGCTCATATATCCCGCCGACCTGCCATGGCCAACCGAGGAGGGGCTGCCCTTCGTGGTGCCCGACGAAGAGCGCAAGCAGCACGGCGTCGTCTATCAGGTCTGGAACATGAACACCACGCCGACCGAAAACGATCAAATCGAGTGCCGCTACGCGCGCAAAGGCCAGGCCCGCTCGCTGCGCCTGGACGCCGCGCACGTAAAACAATGCCGGGCCGAATTGCAGCACGACGAAACCCGGGTTACGTCGTTCTTCTGCGATTGAGCAGAATCGGTAGTAAAACCCCACCCACTGGCATCTGACTACGCTTTGCCGCGCTGGCGCCGCTGCTCGAACAGACAGATCGCCGCGGCCGCAGCGACGTTCAAGGATTCGATGCCGGGCGCCATCGGAATCGCGATGCCGAGCCCGGCCAGCGCCGCGATCTTCGCGCTCACGCCCTGCCCTTCGGCGCCGAAGATCCAGGCTATCGGGCCACCGAGCTTGCAGGCCCAAAGCGGCGTCGCGGCATCAAGCCGCGTCACTGCGATCTGACCGAGATAGCCTGCAAGGCTCGCGCAAAGATCTTCGGCTTCGTGCAGCCGCAACACAAAATGCGCGCCCAGGCCGGCGCGCAACACCTTGGGGCTCCAGGCCTGCGCGCAGCCCGGCCCGAGTAATACATCGTGCACGCCGGCAGCGGCGGCCGTACGCAGCAGCGTGCCGACGTTGCCGGCATCCTGCACGCCATCGAGCACCAGCCAGTCGGACTGCGGATCGGGAGTCTGCGTCGTAATGGGTACCGGCAGCAGCGCAAGAATGCCGGTCGGCGTTTCCACCGGGCTGAGCCCGGCGAACAAAGTATCGGGCAGCAGGGATTGCGGCGCTTGCGGTATTCGCGCGAGCAGCGCTGCGATTTCGGACCGTGCTAGCGCCGACTCGGCGACGAAGATGTGTGCGAACGTTATGCCGCCGTCCAATGCTGCAGCAATCAGATGTGCCCCGTCGGCAATCGTAAGCCCCGTTTCGCGACGCGCCCGCGCAGAATCGCGCAGGCGTCGAACCTCTTTGACGAGGGGATTCTCGCGCGAGCTGATCTGTTTCATGTTCAGAAAAGCTGGCCCTGCGCAAGCAAAGCGCGCACCGGGGCATACGTCTTGCGATAGAAATCCGGCACGCCAAACTGCCGCAAGGCAGCCAGATGCGCCGCTGTCGGATACCCCTTGTGGCCGCCCAAGCCAAGTCCTGGATACAGGACGTCGAGCGCCTGCATCTGCGCATCGCGTTCGGTCTTGGCGAGAATCGAGGCGGCCGAGATCTCGGCAACGAGCGCGTCGCCCTTGACGATTGCATGCGCCGGCAGGCCGAAATCGCATAAACGGTTACCGTCTATCCACACTTCGTCCGGCGTCAGCCGCAGCGCCGCCACTGCGCGCCGCATCGCGAGCAGGCTTGCTGCGAGAATATTGAGTTCGTCGATCTCACTCGGACTCGCTTGCGCCACCGCCCAGGCCAGCGCATGCGCGCGAATCTCGCCTGCGAGAAAAATCCGCCGCTTTTCGGTGAGTTTCTTGGAGTCCGCGAGCCCTTCAATCGGCCACGCGGGATCGAGAATGACGGCGGCGGCAACGACCGGCCCGCACAGCGGACCCCGCCCCGCTTCATCGACACCGGCAAGAAGACCCGTGGTCAGTCGTGGCGGCAGCGCACTCATCGCCGATTCCGGAGCACGCCGAGGATCGCCGTGGCGGCGCGCTCGGCATTGCCTTGGCGCAAATCCCCATGTAGCGCGAGAAAGCGCTCGGCGACGCGCGCACGCGCTGGCGCGTCGTCAAGCCATTGACAAACCGCGTCGGCGAGTTTGTCGGGCACGCAATCGTCCTGGATCAATTCGGGAACAACAAACTCGCGGCAAAGGATATTCGGCAGGCTCACATAGGGCAGATACATCAGTCGTTTGAGCAGGCGATACGACCAGTTTCCGATCCGGTAAGCAACCACCATCGGGCGCTTGAGCAAGGCCGCTTCGAGCGCCGCCGTGCCGCTCGCGAGCAGAACGACATCGGCGGCAACCATTGCTTCGTGGCTATGCCCGAACAATAAGTTCATCGGTAGCGGCGGCTCCCCGTCGTTCGCCAATGCATAGCGCATCGTATCGAATGCATCGCGTGTCTCGCGCGTGATCAATGGAACGAGAAAGCGCACCTTGGGTTTGCGTTCGGCAATCTTCATCGCGGCCTGAATGAAAGGCGCGGCAAGCTTGGCGACCTCGCCGTTGCGGCTGCCCGGCATCAGCGTGACGATCTGGGCTGCGAGCGGCAAACGCAATTGCTCGCGCATGGCTTCGCGATCCGGATGCAGCGGAAACTCGTCGGCGAGCGGATGTCCGACAAATTCCGCCGGCATACGATGCTTCGCGTAAAGCGCCGGCTCGCACGGGAACAGGCAAAGAACCAGATCGGCTGCGCGGCGGATCTTCTTCGCCCTGCCACCGCGCCAGGCCCAGATCGACGGACTCACATAATGCACGGTCGGAAAACCCGCCCGTTTGAGCCGCTTTTCGAGACCGAGATTGAAATCCGGCGCATCGATACCGATGAAAATATCGGCGCCTTCGCGCTTGAGCCGCGCAATCAGTTCACGCCGGATGCCAAGAAGTTCGGGTACGCGCCGCAGCGCATCGGCAAAACCATTGACCGCGAGCCGCTCGGAAGAAAACCAGGAATCGAAGCCCTGGCGCTGCATCTGCGGTCCGCCGATGCCGAAGAATTCAGCATCGGGCCGCGTTGCACGCAGCGCCGCGATCAGGCGTGCGCCGAGTTGATCGCCCGAAGCTTCGCCCGCGACAAGCGCGATACGCAGTGCCATGGGTGTCGATCAACGAACGATGCCGCGCCCCGGCTCGGCCAGGAACTCGACAAGCAATGCTAGCTCCGGCGTCTGCGCGGCAGCAGCAGCAAGTTCGTTCTTCGCCTCTTCCAGCGTCAATCCGGAGCGATAAAGCGTCTTGTAGGCGCGGCGGATCGCCAGAATCGCCTCGGCCGAATAACCGCGCCGGCGCAGACCTTCGGAATTCATACCGTGGGTGGCTGCGGGATTGCCGGTACACATCACAAACGGTGGCAAATCCTGTAGGAGGATTGTCCCTCCGCCGCACATCGCATGCGCGCCGACGCGCGAGAACTGATGCACTGCCGTCATGCCGCCGAGAATGACCCAATCGCCTAACGTCACATGGCCGGCGAGCGTCACATTGTTCGCAAGAATGGTATTACTGCCGACATCGCAATCGTGCGCGATATGCACCGAGGCCATGACCCAATTGTCATTACCCAGGGAAGTGACGCCACGATCCTGGGCGGTGCCGATGTTGAAATTGCAGTATTCGCGAATCGTGTTGCGGTCGCCGATGTGAAGCCGCGTCGGTTCGCCCGCGTACTTCTTGTCCTGCGGCATCTCGCCGAGCGAGCAGAACTGGAAAATCTGGTTGTCGCGTCCGATCCGGGTATGTCCAGTAATTACGACATGAGGACCGATGCGCGTACCCTCGCCGATTTCCACATGCTCCCCGATAACGGCAAAGGGGCCGACCTCGACCCCTTCGGCAATCCTCGCACCGGGATGGACGATGGCGGACGGATGAATCATCGGATTTGTTTGAAGAAGCACATGAGATCCGCTTCAGCGGCAATTTGGCCGTCGACGCAAGCCAGCCCATGATATTTCCAGAGATCCCCTTTGTTTTTGACGAGCTTCACGTCGAAAACCAGCTGATCGCCCGGCACGACGGGACGCTTGAAGCGCACATTATCGATACCCGCGAAATAGGCCACCGTATTTGCATCGGGTTTCAGATCGCGCGTTTTGTACGACAGCACGGCGGCGGCCTGCGCCATCGCCTCGACGACCAGCACGCCCGGCATGACTGGAAAGTGCGGAAAGTGGCCGGTGAAGAAAGGTTCGTTGATCGTCACGTTCTTGATCGCGCGGATCGTCTCGCCCGGAATGAGCTCGAGGACGCGGTCGATCAACAGAAACGGGTAACGATGCGGGAGGTATTCCATCACCTCCCCGATGTCCATAGTGCTCAAGCTTGCTTCTCCAGTTCAGCAATCCGTTTTTCGAGTTCGCGCAGGCGCTCTGCCAGTTTATCGAGGTGGCGGAAATGCGCCGCGCTTTTCATCCATTCGTCATGGGGCATACCAGGCATCGCCGAA
>JAVBKC010000129.1:0-3843 GCA_031554255.1 Niveibacterium sp. | reverse complement strand
TTCGACGCAGGAGATTTCGGCCACTGTCAGCGCGATCCAGCACGAGGCGGCGCAGACCGTGGTGGCGATGAAGAACACGGTAACGGAAGTCGAGCTTGGCGTGACCAATGCGCAAGGGGCGCTGGACGCAATCATTCAGATTCGCCAAAGCTCCGAACAGGTCAAGAACCAGGTCGAGGACATTTCGGTGGCGATGCGCGAGCAGAGCTCGGCGAGCAACAGCATGGCGCAGGAGGTCGAGAAGGTGGCGCAGATGGCCGAGGAGACGAGCGTGACGGCGCAGCGCACGGCCGAATCGAGCACCGAGCTCAATACGCTGGCGGTCGACCTGAACCGGGTGATCAGCACTTATACGATCTGAAGCAAGGCGGCGGACGCCGCTTCCCTTCTTGTTTTGCGCAAACACCGCCCAATTGGGCGGTGTTTGCATTTCTAGCGCGCGCGAAGCTTATTTACACCGGGCATTCGAGCGCGTAGAAGTAATTTTTTGATTTTTCTCAATATTAGAGTATCGGGGACGATGTTTTACTATCGACTCAAGCCAGAGGGGGAGTGCCATCCGGGCCGATGCTCGGTATCCACGCTTTTCTTTTTGCACAGCGGGAATTTCGTTGCTCAAGGTTGGAAGGGCCGGTCACCGCGATCGGAGCTTTCGCCCATATCCGGGCGTCTCGAAAACTCAAACTTCTTGGTCGGCTCCGTGCGCACGGGATATCAGTCCATCGCACGACGATGTGTGGGTCTTCGAGCTTGTCCGTTATCCATTGGATTGGAGGCAATATGAACGTCGGTAACCGTATCCGCCTGGTCGGCGCGCTTGCAGCCGTAGCTATGATCGCCCTGGTCGTCCTCATTTCCTATTACATTGGTCTGGCAAAAAAAGAGGTTGACAATTTGTCGGATAACGTAGTCCCAACCTACCAAGTATTACTGGTGATGCAGCGTAATTTCCAATCCGTGCGACGCGATCTTCTGGCTCACATCATCGAGCAGGACCCCGCCAAGATGAGCGAGATCCGCAGTGCGACCGATAAGGATCTGAACGGACTCGACGCGGCCTTCGCCACTTACGAAAAAACTCTCAGCGACGATAAGGACCGGGAGTTGTACAAGACGACGCAGGAAAGCTACAAGGCTTACCGTGTAAGTGTTGGGGATATCCTGAAAGCCTCTGAAGCGACAAATAAAACCGCAGCGATGCAGATTATTCTGACCAACGCGCCTCAGACTGATGCGGTGTTCAATGGCATCAGCGCGATGTCCGCGCATTACGACGATCTCACCAAGGGGAGTCAGCGCCGCGTCGAGGAGAATTTCCAGCTCTTGTCGACGATGGTGATCAGTGCCGCAGTAGGACTCGTCATCCTGATTTCCGTGCTTTCCGAGTTCATCACGCGCAGCATTGCGCGGCCGCTCAATGCACTGCGCGATCTGCTTGCCTTGACTGCCAAAGATTACAACTTCACGCGGCGCGCGAGCGGCATCGGAAAGGACGAAGTTGGGCAGGCGCAAGCGTCCTTCAACCGCTTACTTGAATCCATGCAGGAGAGCCTGAAGAAGGTGCGCGAGATCGGCCAAGCGGTTGGGCAGCGGGCTGGCGATGTCTCCACGGCGGCGGCGGAGCTGTCGTCGGCCTCGAACATGGTCAGCGACTCGGCCGAAAGAATGGCCGCTGGCACCGAACAGGTGACAGTGAGCGTGAGCCATGTAGCCGAGCGCGCCCAAGATACCGACGAGCGCGCGCGCGAAGCCGGTAATCACGCCGAAAATGGCGGCAGAGTGATCGAAGACACGATCACGCGGATCAACCGGATCGCTAACTACGTGCGCGATTCGTCGCAGCAGATCGAAAATCTGGTGCAGCGGACCGAAAGTATCGGGGCTGTCGTCAACACGATCAAGGAAATCGCCGATCAGACCAACCTGCTCGCGCTCAACGCCGCAATCGAAGCCGCACGCGCCGGCGAAACCGGACGCGGCTTCGCGGTGGTCGCCGACGAAGTGCGCAAGCTGGCCGAGCGCACGTCGGGTTCGACGCAGGAGATTTCGGCCACTGTCAGCGCGATCCAGCACGAGGCGGCGCAGACCGTGGTCGCGATGAAGAACACGGTAACGGAAGTCGAGCTTGGCGTGACCCATGCGCAAGGGGCGCTAGACGCGATCATTCAGATCCGCCAGAGTTCCGATCAGGTCAAAACCCAGGTCGAGGACATTTCGGTGGCGATGCGCGAGCAAAGCGCGGCAAGCAACAGCATGGCGCAGGAAGTAGAAAAGGTAGCGCAGATGGCCGAGGAAACGAGCGTGACGGCGCAGCGGACCGCCGAATCCTCCACCGAGCTGAACACGCTGGCGGTCGATCTGAACCGGGTGATCAGCACTTACACGATCTGAAGCCAATCTGGCTGGCCCTGCACGCGCACGCCGCTCCGACCTGGGCGGCGTTTTTTCATCCGCTTTTATGCCATTCGCAGTCTTTACATACCTTTAACTTGCCAAGCCTCAAGACACAACTGTCAAGGCCGATAGTTCGTCATCGCGCGCCGCACCACGATGGTTAGTGGGAGACATGGTGGCCTCGTTTGCCGACCTAAAGCACACGTGCGATATACAAATCATCGAACAACGGAGCCCGAATTTCCGTTGTCCTGGATTGGTTCAGCCCGACCGCCGAGCCTGGGGTTCGGCAAACAGAAATCATCGGAGTCAATATGAACGTCGGCACCCGTATCCGCCTTTTAGGCGCGCTCGCGGTCGTGGCAATGATCGCGCTGGTCGTCCTTATTTCGTATCACATCGGCGAGGCGAAAAAGGATGCAGTCAATTTGTCGGGAAACGTGATTCCCACCTACCAGAACCTGCTTGTGATGCAGCGTAATTTCCTCTCCTTGCGGCGTGGACTCCTGGCGCACATCATGGAACAAGACTCCGGCAAGATAGCCGCGATCCGCGAGAAAGCCGAAAAAGAGATCGCCGGGGTCGATGCCGCCATGGTCGAGTACAAGGCGACCCTCAGCGACCAGAAGGACCGCGATCTGTATGCGGCAACCGAAAAAGAATGGGAATCCTATCGTGCCACGATTGGCGATATCTTCAAGGCATCTGCCGCGATGAACAAGGCCGAGGCCGCGCGGATGATGGCCGAAGTCTCCTCGCCGAAAGCCGAACTCATCGTCAAAGGCATCAACGACATGGCTGCGCATTACGATGACCTTACAAAGACGTCGCAACAAAGCCTCGACGATAATTTCAAGGAGCTGAACCTGGTGGCGATCGGCGCCACCGTGCTGATTGCCATCCTGGTTTTCGCGTTCAGCGAATACATCACGCGCAGCATTGCGCGGCCGCTCAATGCGTTGCGCAATCTGGTCGCCGAAACGGCGAAGGACTACGACTTCACGCGGCGCGCGACGGGTCTTGGCAAAGATGAAGTTGGGCAAGCGCAGGCGTCCTTCAATCAACTGCTGGAATCCATGCAGGAGAGTCTGAAGAAGGTACGCGAGATCGGCCAGGCGGTCGGCAGCCGGGCGGGCGACGTGTCGACGGCGGCGGCGGAGCTGTCGTCGGCCTCGAACATGGTCAGCGAATCGTCGGAAAAGATGGCGGCAGGTATCGAAGAAGTCACCGTCAGCGTGAACCACGTTGCCGAGCGTGCCCAGGACACCGACGAGCGCGCGCGCGAAGCCGGCAGTCATGCCGAGAACGGCGGCAAGGTGATCGAGGATACGATTACGCGGATCAACCGGATCGCCACGCACGTGCGCGATTCGTCGCAGCAGATCGAAAGCCTGGTGCAGCGGACCGAGAGCATCGGGATTGTCGTCAATACGATCAAGGAAATCGCCG
>JAVBKC010000100.1:0-39943 GCA_031554255.1 Niveibacterium sp. | reverse complement strand
GAAATGAAGCTTAGGTTTATCCGCATCACTATCGCCTAGAAGAGCGATTTCCTGTCCTCGTTTTACGGCCTGCCCTTCCTTGACCAGTATTTTCTGGTTATGCGCATAGACGCTAAGGAAACTCGAATTGTGCTTGATGATGACGAGATTCCCATAGCTATCTAAGCCAGCCCCGACATAAACAATCTTGCCTGTACCTGCAGCCGTTACCGAATCGCCTAGCTGCCCGGCCATATCGACACCCTTGTTGCCGACACCCTTGCTGCTCGAACCACTGAAGGTAAAACCAGCGATCACTTTGCCCGCAGCGGGCCAAACCCATTCAACACCATCGCCGCCTTTCGCCTCGGTGGCTTTCGTTGCCTCGTTGTCGACCGTATTAGGCGCCGATTGTTCCGTTTTCGGTGTGGAATTTGTCGCAATACTAGTGGTCTTCGCACCATTTCGCGAAGCTTCGTCGGCCTTAAGGGCGCTCGCCAGGGCCTGATCGGAATAGGCGATCTTGCCGCCGCGCGGCTCGCGCCTTACACCACTGTCGGGCGCTGTCGCCGTACCGACCGTGGCGGCGCCCGTTGCGCTCTTAGGCTCGATCGGACGGGATTCGATACCCTGTCCGTTCGCACCCGGTATCTTGGCGACGGAACCTTCGGGCGGCACAACGCGCAATTCCTGCCCGACGAGGATGCGGTTCGGATTGTCGAGCCCGTTCCAGGCGATCAAATCGCGCCAGTCCTGACCGTGCTCAAGTGCAATCCCGTAAAGCGTCTCGCCCTTCTTGACGATGTAATATCCTGGCCGCGCCACGACAGGCACAACAGGAGCCTCGCCAGGCTTCGCCGAAACAGACGCCGGGGAACGCTCCTCGACCGGAGCCCTAGTCTTGCCCGCGCAGGCGCCAAGGATCAGCAACACTGCCAGGGGCGCGGCAAACCGCGCAATAAGCTGTCTACCCTTCATTCTGTTCCCGTCAATAGCGGCACGAAACGGACTGCATCGTACCGCGTTTCCTTGAAGCCGCCCGCCACCTGCCTTTCGATCAGCACGAGGATCTGGTCCATATTACCGAGCGGCAGGATCAAGCGCCCGCCCGGTGCGAGCTGATCGAGCCATGCTTTCGGAACCTGCGGCGCCGCAGCAGCCACGACTATCGTGTCGAACGGCGCGACCTCCGCGAGCCCCGCGCTGCCATCGGCATATTTCAAGCGCAGATTCGGCAGGCGCAGCGGACGCAAGTTTTCCTTTGCCCGATCGAGCAAGCCACGTATCCGCTCGATCGTATAGACCTCGCGGGCCACGTGGGACAAAACTGCCGCCTGATAACCGCATCCGGCGCCGACTTCCAGCGTCTTGCCCAGATCGCGCCCCTGCCCGGCCAGTTCTATCATGCGGGCAACGATGAACGGCTGCGAGATCGTTTGCTGAAAACCGAGCGGCAATGCCGTATCCTCGTACGCACGACTCGCGAGCGCTTCTTGCACGAAGAGATGGCGCGGCACCAGATTCATTGCCGCAAGCACGCGCTCGTCACGGATGCCCTGCGCGCGCAAACCCTCGACCATGCGCGCGCGGGCGCGTGCTGCGTTGGCCGCTGAATTGCCGTTTAAACCGGTCATGAAACAAGCCAATCCTGAAGTTCGCTTATGCGGGCCGCATGCGTGAGATCGGCCTGCAAGGGCGTCACCGACACACAGCGGTTCGCGATCGCATGGAAGTCCGTTCCCTCGCCCGCGTCGGCGGCGCCACCCGCAGCGCCGACCCAGTAGATCGTATCGCCACGCGGATTCGTGGCACGCACGACCGGCTCGGCAGTATGCCGCCTACCTAACCGCGTCGTACGCAACCCGCATAGCGCGCCATACGGCACGTCGGGCACATTGACGTTGAGCAGAAAAGGCTTTTGAGGCGGCTGATTCATGACTCGCTCGACGAGTTCGAGCGCAACCCGTGCGGCCGTATCGAAATGCACACTCTCGCGCCCGACAAGCGATATCGCGATCGCCGGGATGCCGAGCAGATAGCCCTCCATCGCGGCCGCAACGGTGCCCGAATAGATCGTGTCGTCACCCATGTTCGCACCATGATTGATGCCCGAGACGACAAGATCAGGCGCTGTGTCGAAAAGGCCAGTTACGGCAAGGTGAACACAATCCGTCGGCGTGCCATTGACGAAACGGAAGCCATTCGCGGCGCGACGCACCATCAATGGCCGGTCTAGCGTCAACGAATGCGAAGCCCCGCTGCGATCACGCTCGGGGGCGACGACATCGACTTCGGCAATTCGGGACAGCAATTGCTCAAGCGCGGCAATTCCAGGAGCAAAATAACCATCGTCGTTGCTCAGCAAAATTCGCATGGGACAACGCTTGCCGGATCGGAATTCAATTTGAGGGCGAAAAGAAAGAATTGGTCGGGGCGGCGGGATTCGAACTCGCGACCCCTTGCACCCCATGCAAGTGCGCTACCAGGCTGCGCTACGCCCCGACACGGCCACGATTATAGCAGCTTAAATTAAGGCTGCAGAATTTTATTTAGGACGCCTCGAAAACTCGCCACTTTCGTTGCGAGACCGGGCAGCCTCAAAAAATTATCCCTTACATATCAAATATATGCAGTATTGCAATTTTTTGCTCGCGCTTATGTCCCGCTTGAAGCCGGGTTTTTCGAGGCGTCCATTATGCTTTCAATTGTGCGAGCGCTTCGGAAAGCTCCGCGCGAAT
Organism: Niveibacterium sp.; assembly: GCA_031554255.1. Classification (GTDB taxonomy): domain Bacteria; phylum Pseudomonadota; class Gammaproteobacteria; order Burkholderiales; family Rhodocyclaceae; genus Niveibacterium. The sequence continues at coordinate 37,226 of JAVBKC010000100.1, read as the reverse complement.
CGCTCCGAACAAGGCATTGACGCGTTCTTCGCGATCGGCCTCTTCGCGTGAGCTTTCGACGAGCTCATCGAGCCGGTGACGCGCGCCGCTGATCGTAAAACCATCTTGGTACAACAATTCGCGAATACGCCGAACCAGTAAAACTTCGTGATGCTGATAATAGCGTCGATTCCCGCGACGTTTCACCGGTTTGAGCTGCGTAAATTCCTGTTCCCAATAACGCAATACGTGCGGCTTCACACCACACAGATCGCTAACCTCGCCGATCGTGAAATATCGCTTCGGCGGAATCGGGGGAAGCTCGACGAGATCAGGCTGCGCGTTGTGTGGTGACATTCGAGCTAACGTTCAGATGTTCGACCGCAGATTTTAATTTCTGACTTGCATGGAAGGTTACGACACGCCGCGCGGTAATCGGGATTTCTTCGCCGGTTTTGGGATTGCGTCCTGGGCGCTGCGGTTTATCGCGCAACTGAAAATTGCCGAAACCCGACAGTTTTACCGTATCACCGCGTTCGAGCGCACTACGGATTTCGTCGAAAAAGCCATCGACCATTTCTTTGGCTTCACGCTTATTGAGGCCGACCTTTTCGAAAAGAAGATCGGCTAATTCCGCCTTGGTCAGCGTCATCGCCACGTTCTTAACTCCTCAGTTGGGTCCCGAGCCGCTCACCGGCCCGGCCCACCAGCGCTGCAATTGCAGCGTCGACCTCGGTATCCTCAAGCGTTCGGTCAGTATGTTGGAAGCGTACCCGGAAGGCAACACTCTTACGCTCTGGATCCACACCTTTACCCTGGTAAACATCAAATATATCAATAGCCTGCACGATATCGAGCGCCAATTCCGACAATGTCGAAAGAATTTCGGAAACCGGCGTTGCAGCCTTCACAACAAGCGCGATGTCGCGCACTACAGGCGGAAATTTCGATGGCGCCTTGAAGTTCGGCATAACCCGTTCGAGCACAGCATCGAGCATAAGCTCGAACACAACCGGAGCGGTTCCAAGTTCGTAGCGCTGGACCCAGTTCGGATGCAGCTCGCCGATCCAACCTATCGCGCGTCCCTCGCAGAGCACTTCGGCGGCACGCCCAGGATGTAGCGCGGGATGGCTTAAGCGCACAAATTCGAGTCGCCGGCCTTCGAGCAGGACTTCGACATCGGCCTTCAGGTCGAAAAAGTCGACGCGCCGGGCATCGATAGCCCATTGCTCGGGTTCGGCCGCACCCCATGCGAGCGCGGCAAGCTTCTGCGGCTGATCATAGCCGGCAACCGGTGCACCCATTTCGCTCTTTTGGAAACAGCGACCAATCTCGAACAGCCGCACACGCGATGCACGACGGCGCAGGTTCGCAGCGAGCGTCCCAATAAGACCACCGAGCAAGCTGGAGCGCATGACAGAAAGCTGGCTCGCGATCGGATTTGCTAGCCGAATCGGATCGGCATTGGCGCAAAAATCGCGCTCCCAAGCCTCTTCGACGAAGGCGTAGTTGATCACTTCCTGGTATTCGCGCGCGGCAATTTCGCGCCGCAACGCTGCAACGCTGCAGCGACGTTCCGGTAGCGGCAGCATTTCGAGCGCGCCACGCGGCAGACTTTCGGGAATCGCTTCATAGCCATGAATCCGCGCGATCTCCTCGATCAAATCTTCTTCGATGTTCAAATCGAAGCGGTAGGACGCAGGCTCGACGAAGACGCGCTCGCCTTCGACGGTAACCAGCATGCCGAGCCGGCCGAGAATTTCGACGATTTCTTCAGTTGCGAATGCAAGGCCGATAACCTGAGCGGCGCGCGCCACGCGCACGCCCAGTCGGGGCCGCTTCGGCAAGGCTTCGCGCACGACCGCCTCGCGCGCGGGTCCGGCTTCGCCGCCGCAAATCGCAAGAATCAAAGCACTCGCGCGTTCGATTGCACGACCGGCGAGTTCGAAGTCGACCCCGCGTTCGAAACGATGCGAGGCATCCGAGCTAAAACCGTAGGCGCGCGCGCGCCCGACGATTGCATCGGGTAAAAAGAACGCGCTTTCGAGGAAGACTTCGCGTGTCGCATCGGTCACGCCGCTCGCAGCGCCGCCCATCACACCAGCGAGCGCAAGCGGTCCGCTGTCATCGGTGATCAAGAGCGTGCGCGCAGCGGGCTCGATTACATCGCCGTTGAGAAGAACGAACGAATCGCCGACGCGCGCCCAACGCACGCGCACCGCGCCGGAGAGCTTTGCGTTGTCGAACGCATGCAGAGGCTGGCCGAGTTCCAGCATCACGTAATTCGTGACGTCGACGATCGCACTGATCGCACGTAGTCCGCAGCGCTCAAGCCTTTGCACCATCCATTCAGGCGTGGGACGGGTCGGATCGACCCCGCGCAGCACACGGCCGAAGTAGCGCGGGCAACCGTCGGCAGCTTCGAGCACGACGTCGCGGGTCGCGTCGTGCATGGCTACGACCGGTTCGATTTCGGGTTGCCTTAACGTCGAGCCTGTCAGCGCCGCGACTTCGCGCGCCACGCCGAGCAACGAGAGGCAATCGGGGCGATTCGGCGTGAGCTTGACCGTGAACAGCGTGTCGTCGAGCGCGAGCGCTTCGCGAATGTCCATGCCAAGCACGGCGTCGTCGGACAGCGCAAGCAGCCCCTCGTGGGAATCGGAAACGCCAAGTTCCTTGGCCGAACAAAGCATGCCGGAGGATTCAACGCCGCGCAGCTTCGCTGCCTTGATCCGAAAATCGCCGGGCAGGACGGCACCGAGCTTCGCGCATGGCACTTTCATGCCCGCCGCCGCATTCGGCGCACCGCAGACAATCTGCAATAGTTCGCCGGTACCCACGTCGACCTTGCAGACACGCAGCCTGTCGGCATTTGGATGCTGGACGGCTTCAACGATCTTGGCGACGACGACGCCCGAGAAGTCGGATGCGACCGGCGTAGCCGCTTCCACTTCGAGACCGGCCATCGTCAAGAGGTGGCTCAGCGCTGCGGAATCGAGAGCAGGATCGACAAAGCTACGCAACCAGTTTTCGGAGAACTGCATGGCTTACCTGAATTGACTGAGAAAACGCAGATCGTTTTCGAAGAAGAGACGCAGATCATCGACGCCGTAACGCAACATCGTGAGGCGATCCAAACCCATGCCGAAGGCAAAACCGGTATAGCGCTCGGGGTCGATGCCGCCATGACGCAGCACGTTCGGATGCACTACGCCGCAACCGGCGATTTCGAGCCACTTGCCCTTGTTCGGCCCGCTCATGAACGCGAAATCGATCTCGGCCGAAGGTTCGGTAAATGGGAAAAAAGACGGGCGAAAGCGCAATTGCAGCGCATCGGTTTCGAAGAAGCGGCGCAGAAATTCCGCAATCACGCCTTTCAAATCGACGAAGCTCACGCGTTCGCCAACCCACAGACCTTCGATCTGGTGGAACATCGGCGAATGCGTGGCGTCGTAATCGACGCGATAAACACGCCCCGGTGCGATGACTCGAATCTCGGGCATCGTGACCTGGTGCTTATAGCGTTCGACATGCTGATGCATATAGCGAACCTGAACCGGGCTCGTATGCGTGCGCAACAGAACGCTTTCTGCGTCCTGCAAGTAAAAGGTGTCGTGCATCGAACGCGCCGGATGGTTCTCCGGCGTATTCAGTGCGGTGAAGTTGTACCAGTCGCTCTCGATTTCGGGTCCATCGGCAACCGCGAAACCGATCGAGGCAAAGAGCTGCTCGATCCGCTCCAAGGTACGCGTGACTGGGTGCAAGCCCCCCTTACTGCGGCCACGGCCCGGCAGAGTGACATCGAGCGCTTCGGCCGCGAGCTGCGCGGTCAGTACCGCTTGGCGCATAGCTTCGCGGCGCGCTTCGAGCGCGGCTTCGACGGCCGCCTTAGCGCGATTGATATTCGCACCGGCCTCGCGCCGCGCGTCCGGCTCCATCTTGCCCAGCCCCTTGAGCAATTCGCTCAAAGAACCGGTTTTGCCAAGATATTTCGCCTTAGCCTGCTCAAGGCCGTTGGCGTCGCGCGCGGCCTCAAAATCGGCAACGGCCTGAGATACAAGCAGTTCCAGTTGGTCCACGAACACATTTTCCGGAAAGACAAGAAAAAAAAGGAGGCCAAGCCTCCTTTTCTTCAGCTACGAAAGCTTACGCAGCAAGTTGGGCCTTGGCCAAGTTCGCGATTGCCGAAAACGCCGGCTTATCGAACACAGCCAAGTCGGCCAACACCTTGCGATCGATTTCGATCGCCGCCTTCTTGAGGCCGTTCATGAACTTGCTGTACGGCAGACCACATTCACGCGCAGCGGCATTGATACGCGCGATCCACAGCGCACGGAACTGACGCTTGCGCTGACGACGGTCGCGGTAAGCATACTGACCGGCCTTCATCACCGCCTGCTTGGCGATGCGGTATACGTTCTTGCGGCGGCCGCGGTAACCCTTGGCCTGATCTAGCACTTTCTTGTGGCGGGCGTGAGCCGTTACGCCACGTTTGACGCGGGGCATGTCGTTCCTCCTGGATTACGCGTAGGGCAGCATCGAACGGACTTGCTTAACGTCCGATGCATGAACCGCTTCCATACCGCGCAAGTGACGCTTCACCTTCGTGGTCTTCTTGGTCAGGATGTGGCGCTTGAACGCCTGGGAACGCTTGATGCTACCGCCGGAGCGCACCTTGAAACGCTTCTTGGCGCCGCTCTTGGTTTTCATCTTGGGCATGAGACATACTCCAAACTGTTAGTCGATGACTAAAGGTGGTTCACGAAAATCAATGCTTCGCGAACGCTTTATCTACCTCAAGCCACTTATTTTTGCGTGGGCGATTCGATCCACCCCGCCATTTCCGGACAGCGAAACCACTGCCCGAGAATCCTTGCCGCGACCAGCGCTACTTCTTCTTTGGCGCCAAGACCATGATCATCTGACGGCCTTCGAGCTTCGGAAACTGCTCCACGACGCCCAGGCTTTCGAGGTCGGCCTTGACCCGTTCGAGCTGCCGCACGCCAAATTCCTGGTGAGCCATTTCACGACCACGGAAGCGCAGCGTTACCTTGACCTTGTCCCCTTCTTCGAGGAAGCGCGTCATATTGCGCAGCTTGATCTGGTAATCGTTTTCGTCCGTCGCTGGACGAAACTTCACTTCCTTGACCTGAATCTGCTTCTGCTTGAGCTTGGCCTCGTGCGCCTTCTTGGCTTCCTGGTACTTGAATTTGCCGTAATCCATCAACCGACAAGCGGGTGGCTTGGCTTGCGGTGCGATCTCTACGAGATCGACGCCGGCTTCTTCCGCCATCGAGAGCGCCTGCCGCGTCGGCACAATACCGATCTGTTCGCCGTCGATCCCTACCAGACGCACTTCGGGAACGCCGATTTCCCCATTCAAACGCAGCGACGACTTTTCCTGAGCGATGGTGATTTTCTCCGAGAATTAAAAAATCAAGCCGTACCGCCACGGGCAGCGATTTCGGACCGCCAGCGCGCGACGAGTTCGTCGAGCGACATCTGACCCAGATCCTGACCACCCCGAGCGCGCACGGCCACCACGCCAGCCGCCTTTTCTTTCTCTCCGACGACCAGCTGATACGGTAGCTTTTGCAAGCTATGTTCCCGGATTTTATAGGTTATTTTCTCATTTCGCAAATCCGACTCGACGCGAAAGCCTTGCCCGAAGAGAGCTTCTGACACGCTACGGGCGTAGTCGGTTTGATGCTCTGAGATGTTCATAACAACGGCTTGCACGGGCGAGAGCCAGAACGGCAAGTCGCCCGCAAAGTTTTCGAGCAGGATGCCGACAAAACGTTCGAGCGAACCGAGGATTGCGCGGTGCAGCATGATCGGCGTGTGGCGCGCATTATCCTCGCCCACGTATTCGGCCTGCAGCCGCTCTGGCATGGATGGGTCAACCTGCATGGTGCCGCACTGCCAGGAGCGGCCGATCGCGTCGCGGATGTGAAACTCGATTTTTGGACCATAGAAGGCACCTTCTCCGGGCAACTCCTCCCACTCGAGCCCGCTTGCGCGCAAGGCCGAGCGCAATGCATTCTCGGACTTGTCCCAAGCGTCATCGCTGCCAACCCGGCTATCGGGCCGCAGCGCGAGCTTGACCGACATATCGTGAAAACCAAAATCGGCATAAACCTTGCAGACCAAGGCATTAAAGGCTGTGACCTCGGATTCGATCTGATCCTCGGTACAGAAGATATGGCCATCGTCCTGCGTGAAACCCCGTACACGCATCACACCATGCAAGGCACCGGACGGTTCGTTGCGGTGACAGGAGCCAAACTCGCCATAGCGCAACGGCAGCTCACGATAAGAGCGCAAGCCGTCGTTAAAGATCTGTACATGACCCGGACAGTTCATCGGCTTGATCGCATACTCGCGATTCTCCGAATCCGTCGTGAACATGTTGTCCTTGTAGTGATCCCAGTGACCCGACTTCTGCCAGAGGCTACTGCCGAGGATCTGGGGGCAGCGCACTTCCTGGTAGCCGTTGTTGCGGTAAACCGCGCGCATGTACTGCTCGATTTCCTGCCAAAGGCTCCAGCCCTTCGGATGCCAGAACACCATGCCCGGCGCTTCGTCCTGCAAATGAAACAGATCGAGCGTCTTGGCGAGCCGGCGGTGGTCGCGTTTTTCGGCCTCTTCGAGCATGTGCAGGTAGGCGTCGAGCTCTTCCTTCTTCGCCCAGGCCGTGCCATAAATCCGCTGTAATTGCTCGTTCTTCGCGTCCCCGCGCCAGTAAGCGCCGGCGACCTTCATCAGCTTGAAGTGCTTGAGTTTGGCGGTAGACGGGACATGCGGGCCACGACACAAATCGACGAAATCGCCTTCGCGATAGAGCGAAATCGTCTGATCGGCAGGAATATCGCCAATGATCTCGGCCTTGTAGGCCTCACCTATCGATTTGAAGAATTCGATCGCCTCGTCGCGCGCCCACGCTTCGCGCGTAACAGGGAAATCCTTTTTCGCCAGTTCGCCCATGCGCTGCTCGATCTGCACAAGGTCTTCGGGCGTGAAGGGCCGCGAATAGGCGAAATCGTAGTAGAAGCCGTTCTCGATAACCGGGCCTATTGTGACCTGGGTAGCGGGGAACAGTTCTTTCACCGCATGCGCCAGCAAGTGCGCCGTCGAGTGGCGCAGGATTGCGAGTCCGTCCGCATCTTTGTCCGTGATGATCGCAAGATCGCTGTTGTGCTCGATACGCTGCGAGGTATCGACAAGACGCCCATCGAGCTTACCCGCAAGCGCGGCCTTGGCAAGGCCGCTGCCGATGGAAGCAGCCACCTCCGCCACCGTGGGCGGCGCGTCGAAAGATCGAATTGAACCGTCTGGCAGGCGGATATCGGGCATCATGAACTCCGGATTACGGACGAAAAAAAAGTGCGGACGAGCCGCACTTTTGGTATTGCTGAAGCAAAGCCGAACTCGATTACGATTTTATGAGCACTGCTATCGTAGTTCGGAAAAACATTTTTGCTTCCCTTCAGATATTTGGTAGGCGCGATTGGACTCGAACCAACGACCCCCACCATGTCAAGGTGGTGCTCTAACCAGCTGAGCTACGCGCCTGAAGAGCTAGCAATTATAGGTTAATTCCAGATCTTGTCAAAATATTTTTATTGATTCGCACCTGCGTTACCGCACAAAAGCTGTTCCTCGGCAAGCCGTTGCACGCGCTTGATCCGGCCTTGCGCTTGCAGTAGCCGCAGGAAGACCAGGTAGATCATCCGCACCCGCCGCTCGCAGCCGGTTTGTAAATCGCCCGTAGCACCCGAGCTCCAGACTTGCCAGGCCAGCACCGAATCCGGACCGGATATAGCGGGAATTCCGGCCAGACGCGCGAAATCCGCCAGCGGCGAACGGGTCTCGGGCTCCTCCTTAAGCGTAAGATGCGCCGCGAGGTCGAACAGCGCGGCATCCGTCGTTACATCGCCAAAGGCCGCAGCAGGCCACCCCACGTTGGCATCGATGTCGAGCAGCATCGCGCGACCTATCAGCAACGGACGGATAAAACGCTCCGCGTCCCAGGCAAGGATCAACGGTTTGAGCCGCTCGATCAGCGCGAACAAGCCGGTTAGCAGACTGGCTTCGCCTGCGTCGTCGTGCAAGGACAGCATTTCGATTCGACCGGCTTCGCGCAGCAGGCACGATACGAGCACGATACGTTGCAAGTGGAACGGCAAAGCATCGCTCCCCCCCTGGGCGCGCTGACGCTGGAATGCATAGTCGGCGACATCGGCATCTGACAGCATCGGACCGAGCCCGAAGAGCTGGCGAATCCGCGCGACGTCCGGGATCGTCTCCAGGCTCAGGGTCAGGCTAGGCGTCATACGTTCAGGCTGGGAAAACGCCGGTCGAGAGATAGCGGTCTCCACGGTCGCAGACGATCGCGACGATCACCGCGTTGTCGACGCGCAGGGCAGTCCGCAATGCGACGGCCAGCGCACCGCCCGAGGAAATGCCGGCGAAGATGCCTTCCTCGCGCGCGAGCCGGCGCGTCATGTCTTCCGCATCGGCCTGCGCGACGTTCTCGACGCGATCGACACGCGAGCGGTCGAAAATCTTCGGCAAATATTCCTCGGGCCACTTGCGTATGCCCGGAATCTGCGAACCTTCGTCAGGCTGGCAGCCGATGATTTCGATCGCGGGGTTCTGCTCCTTCAGAAAACGCGAGACGCCCATGATCGTGCCGGTCGTGCCCATGCTGCTGACGAAATGCGTGATCCGCCCGGCGGTCTGCTCCCAGATCTCGGGCCCGGTACCTTCGTAGTGGGCAATCGGATTATCTGGATTGGCGAATTGGTCGAGGATGATTCCCCGGCCTTCGTCGCGCATGCGTTCGGCCACGTCGCGTGCCATCTCCATGCCGCCCTCGCGCGGCGTGAGCACCAGTTCGGCGCCGAAGGCGCGCATCGTCTGGCGGCGCTCGACGCTTTGGTTCTCCGGCATCACAAGGATCATTTTGTAGCCACGCATCGCGGCGGCCATTGCAAGCGCAATACCGGTATTACCGCTCGTCGCTTCGATCAGGCAGGCGCCGGGCGCGATATCGCCGCGCGCTTCGGCGCGCTGGATCATGGCGAGCGCCGGCCTGTCCTTGACCGAACCGGCCGGATTATTGCCTTCGAGCTTGGCAAGGATCGCGTTGTCGCGGCCTGCGATGATACGTTTCAAGCGTACGAGCGGCGTCGCGCCGACGTAGTCTTCCAGCGTCTTGAATCCGGAGATGTCGTTCATGCGTTTGCCCGTTCGATCAGGCTTGCAACGTATTTCGTAACGCCGCCTGCCACGTCATGAAAATCCGCGTCGTAACCGACCGCGCGTAGCTGCGAGATATCGGCCTCGGTAAAGCTCTGGTATTTACCGCGTAGCGCATCCGGGAAGGCGATATATTCAAGGATGCCTTCGGCTTGCATTTGCGCAAGATTAAGCGACGCTTCGCCCTTCGCCGCGCGGCAGGCATTAACCGTGGCGACTGCCACGTCATTGAAACTCTGTGCCCGACCCGTGCCGAGGTTGAAAATACCCGACAGGCCCGGATTATCGAGGAAATACAGATTCGTTTTGACGATGTCTTCGACGAAAACGAAATCGCGCCGCTGTTCGCCATTGGCGTAATCGTCCACGCCCTCGAAGAGCCGGACCTTGCCGTTTTCGCGGTACTGGTTGAAGAAGTGATAGGAAACCGAGGCCATGCGGCCCTTGTGCTGCTCGTTCGGACCATAGACGTTGAAGTAACGGAAACCAGCGATCTGCGTGCCAGGATCGACTAGCGTACGACGCACGATCTGGTCGAACAGGTACTTGGAGTAGGCATAGACGTTCAGCGGTGCCTCGCATTCGGGCGCTTCGTGGAAAACCTTACCGCCGCCGTAAACGGAAGCCGAAGACGCATAGAGGAACTGCGCCTCCTGATCGAGACAAAACCGCAGCAGTTCGAGCGAATAGCGGTAGTTGTTCTCCATCATGTAGTGGCCGTCCTGCTCCATCGTGTCGGAGCAGGCGCCCTGATGAAGAATGGCCTCAATCGAACCATCGAGTTCGCCGGCCTCGACCATTTCGAGGAAAACTTTCTTGTCGAGATAATCGGCGATTTCGCAGCCGACGAGATTCTTGAATTTGTCGCCGCGCGTCAGGTTATCGACCGCAATGATGTTGTCGATGCCCTGAGCATTGAGCCCGGCCACGAGGTTGGAACCAATGAAACCGGCCGCGCCGGTCACGACGTAATAACTTGCCATCGCGCCTCTCCTTTAATCCGGAACCTTGATTTCGGCTAGCGTAACGGTCGCCGTTCCGAGCTTGCCGACGACAATGCCAGCCGCATGGTTAGCCCAGCGCATCGCCTCAACCAGCGACGCACCGGCCGCAAGCATCACCGCAAGCGTGGCGATCACCGTATCGCCAGCGCCCGACACGTCATAAACCTCGCGCGCGCGCACGGCTTCGTGCGTCACGCCCTCGGCGCGGAATAGCGTCATGCCTTCTTCTGAGCGCGTCACGAGCAGCGCATCGAGTGCAAGATCCTCGCGCAGCGCCTGCGCGCGTCGCGCCAGATCCGCTTCGTCGCGCCATTTGCCCACGACTTGACGCAGTTCCGCGCGATTCGGCGTCAGCACCGTCGCACCCCGATAGCGATCGTAGTCGTCGCCCTTTGGGTCGACCAGCACTGGCTTACCGGCCGCGCGCGCGAGCGCGATCATTTCGGTCACATGGGTCAGCCCGCCCTTGCCGTAATCGGACAACACGACAACATTGCAATCGGGTAAGCGCTTACGATATTCGGATAAGGTGGCTTGTAGCGCCTCGTGCGTTGGCCATGTCTCAAAATCGATTCTGAGCAACTGTTGCTGGCGACCAATCACGCGCAGCTTGATCGTCGTCGCGAGCGTTTCGTCGGCCTGCAACGAAGCGTCGACGCCGCATTGTTCGAGCAAACGCGCCAGCGCCCGCGCCGGCTCATCGGGCCCAACAACAGACAGCAGGGCACTCGCCGCGCCAAGACTCGCGGCATTGCGCGCCACGTTCGCCGCACCGCCAGGCCGCTCCTCGCTGCGCTCGACCTTGACAACCGGCACCGGCGCTTCGGGCGAAATCCGGCTGACATCGCCAAACCAGTAGCGGTCGAGCATCACATCGCCGACGACGAGTACGCGCGCGGTGCGGGTGTCGGGCAAAACAGGCAGATCGCGCATCAGGGCCTACCTATGGTTTGGTAATCGATTTCGAAACTGCGTGGCAGCTTCGGATCGTAAAGATTGCGGCCGTCGAAGATCAGCGGATTCTTGAGCGAACGCTTGATCCGTTCGAAGTCGGGGCTGCGAAATTCCTTCCACTCGGTCACGATGACAAGCGCATCGGCGCCATCGAGCGCCGCATTCGGGCTTTTTGCGTAGGTGAGCCTCGCTTCGTCGCCGAAGATCCGCCGCGCCTCGTCCATCGCCACCGGATCGTAAGCCGTCACCGTGGCACCGCGTTTGAAAAGCTCGTCGATCACGACACGACTCGTCGCCTCGCGCATATCGTCGGTGTTGGGTTTGAATGCCAATCCCCACAAGGCAAAGCGCTTGCCGGAAAGATCCTCGCCGAAGCGCTTGACGATTTTTTCGACAAGCACGCGTTTTTGCGTATCGTTCGCCGCCTCGACCGCACCAAGCACCTTGAGCCCCTGGCCTGCATCGGCGGCGGTCTTGATCAGCGCCTTGACGTCCTTGGGAAAACACGACCCGCCGTAACCGCAGCCAGCGTAGAGAAAGTGATAACCGATGCGCGGATCGGAACCTATGCCCTGGCGCACGAGTTCAACGTCGGCACCGAGTTTTTCGGCCAAAAGCGCCAGCTCGTTCATGAACGAAATACGCGTGGCAAGCATCGCATTAGCCGCATATTTGGTCAGTTCGGCGCTCTTCACATCCATCACGACGAGTTTGTCGTGATTGCGTTGGAATGGCGCATAAAGCGCACGCATCAGATAGATCGCCCGTTCGTCCTCGGCGCCAACCACGATGCGGTCGGGTTTCATGAAATCTTCGACCGCCGCGCCTTCCTTGAGGAATTCCGGGTTCGAAACGACCGCATAGTCGGTTTTCACGCCGCGCGCAGCCAGCGCCTCGGCAATCGTGGCACGCACCTTGTCGGCGGTGCCGACCGGCACCGTACTCTTGTTGACGACGACCTTGTAATCGTTCATTAGCCGCCCGATGTTGCGTGCGGCGGCAAGCACGTATTGCAGATCGGCCGAACCGTCTTCATCCGGCGGCGTGCCGACGGCGATGAACTGGATCGTGCCAAAGCGCACCGCCTCTTCGACATCGGTCGTGAAATGCAGACGTCCGCCCGCGACGTTGCGCTCGACGACCTTGTCTAAACCCGGCTCGTGAATCGGAATACCACCTTCGTTAAGAATGCGGATTTTGTCCGGATCGAGGTCCAGGCACAGCACGTCGTTACCCATTTCGGCAAGACAGGCACCCGAAACCAAGCCGACGTAGCCAGTCCCGATGACAGTGATTTTCATAGCAGACTTACCCTCCGTAAAGCCGGCAACCGTGCAAGCAACATCGGTTGCCGCGGATATTCAGGGCACCAGATCGAATTCTTCGGTACGCCGTGGCGGATAGGTTTCCCATCCGCCGCAGGCCGGACAACGCCAATAGAACTGACGTGCCTTGAAGCCGCACTCCTCGCAGCGATAGCGCGCAACGCGGCGCGTGTGGCCGTGAATGAGACCCTTGACGAGTTCGATATCGGGTCGTCTCTCGACTTCCGCCGTTAGCAGTGCCGCTTCGAGCAGCTTGTCCAGACCGAGCACGGTTGGATTGCGTTTGAGTTCTTCGCGCACGAGTTGATAGGCCGTTTGCGGACCATCGCGATCGAGTGCCCACTGGAACACCGCGTCGAGCAAATCGAGCGAAGGATAGCGCTCAAGATAGGAATGCAAGAGTTGCATACCCGCGCTCTGTTCGCCGATGCGGGAAAATCCATCCATCAGGCGTTCGGCGACGAGTGCGAGATAAACCGGATTCTGCCGCTCGATCTGTTGCCAGGCTTCGAGCGCCGCACGCAAATCGCCACGCGCAAGATGCAGGTCGCCAAGAATCACGCTCGCCCGCACACATTGCCGATTGACTTCGAAAGCCTGCCGCAGCTCGGTGTGCGTTTCGTCGTAATGGCCACGCGCAAATGCGTCGGCCGCAAGTTCGCAGTGGAAGTTGGCGATTTCGCGCAGCATCAACGCGCTATCGGTCGTCGGCAACTGGCGCGCGACCTCGATTGCCTTAACCCAATCTTTTTCCTGCTGGTAGATCTCAAGTAGCTGTTTAAGAGCGACTTCCCGCAGGCTCGTTTCGCGCAGTTTGATGAAAACGGCCTCGGCACGGTCGAGCAAGCCGGCCTTGAGAAAATCCTGACCGAGTTCGGAGAGCGCCTGGGCGCGCTGCTCGGCGTTCAGATCGTCGCGATCGACTAACGTCTGATGCATCCGGATCGCGCGGTCGAGTTCGCCGCGTCGGCGAAACAGGCTACCGAGCGCGAAATGCAGTTCGACCGTCTGCGGATCGATCTTGACCGCCTCGATGAAGGCGTCGATGGCCTTGTCGGGTTGTTCGTTGAGCAGAAAATTCAGGCCCGCGAGGTAAGAGCGCGGCAGCGCGCGCGATTCGCGTACGAGATGGCGGATATCGATCCGGGCTGCAAGCCAGCCGAGCCCGAAGGCAATTGGCAGGGCCAGAAGCCAGGCCGGTGTGAATTCAAAGTCCATGTGGGGATTCAGATCGAACGGGGATAGTCCACCGGGCTCGGACGTTCGCGCAAAGGCATGTCCTCGGGCTGGGCGTCCTTGAGACGGCGAATCTCGCGCCGCTGATGCAAGAGGTTCACGACAGCGGCCGTCACGCCAAGCAGCAGTCCGGCAGCGAACGCGAACAGAATGATCACGATCAGCGGCAGACGCCATTCGGAGTCGAAGAAGAAATGCAGGGTCACGACCGCATCGTTCTTGAGCGCGAAGCCAAGAAGAATGAAGAACACTAGACCGCGCAGGAACCAGACGAATAGACGCATCGGCGGATTATCCAGCACGTACGAACAAAAAAGAAGGCGGCTCGCGCCGCCTTCCCTCTCTCGTCCGGTTTTTTTACTGTTCGACCACGTCGTCGACACGTTCGCGCAGCTCCTTGCCGGCCTTGAAATGCGGTACCCATTTTTGCGGCACCAGCACCTTGTCGCCGGATTTCGGATTACGCCCCGTCCGAGGCGGACGATAGTTCAATGCAAAACTGCCGAAACCCCGGATTTCGATGCGATCACCCTGGCCCAGGGCCGAGGTCATCGCATCGAGAATCACCTTCACGGCGTAGTCGGCATCCTTCACACCAAGCTGCGGGAAACGCAGCGCCAGGCGCTCTATCAACTCCGACTTCGTCATGTTGACGACAACTTATTGTTGCGGATTGTTGAGTTTGGCCTTGAGCAACGCACCGAGATTCGTGGTGCCAGAAGCCGCATTATTGCCCTCTGACGAAAGCTTGTTCATGGCTTCGGTCTGCTCGGCCTGATCCTTGGCCTTGATCGAAAGATTGATCGAGCGAGTCTTGCGATCCAGGTTCACGATCATCGCCTCGACATTATCGCCAACCTTCAGCAGCAGCGAGAGGTCGTCCACACGATCGCGCGCGAACTCGGAGGCACGCAGATAGCCTTCGATTTCCTCGCCCATCGAAATGATTGCGCCACGCGCATCGACCGACTTCACCGTGCCGCGCACGAGGCTGTTCTTGTCGTGGGTCGCGATGAAGTTCGTGAAGGGATCGCCTTCGAGCTGCTTGATGCCGAGCGAAATACGCTCTTTCTCGACATCGATAGACAGCACGACGGCCTCGACTTCGTCGCCCTTCTTGAAATTGCGGATCGCCTCTTCGCCGGTCGCGGACCACGACAGGTCGGACAGATGAACCAGACCATCGATGCCGCCGGGCAGGCCAATGAACACGCCGAAGTCGGTAATCGACTTGATCGCGCCACGGACACGGTCGCCCTTCTTGTAGTTCTGGCTGAATTCGTCCCACGGATTGAGCATGCACTGCTTCATGCCGAGCGAAATCCGGCGACGGTCTTCGTCGATTTCCAGAATCATCACTTCGACTTCGTCGCCGAGCTGGACGACCTTGGTCGGATGGATATTCTTGTTGGTCCAGTCCATTTCGGACACGTGCACCAGACCTTCGATGCCCTGCTCGACTTCGACGAACGCGCCGTAGTCGGTGATGTTCGTGACCTTACCGAACAGACGGGTTCCCGACGGGTAACGGCGCGAAATGCCCACCCACGGATCTTCGCCGAGTTGCTTTAAGCCCAGCGAGACGCGGTTCTTCTCGGCGTCGAACTTGAGCACCTGGGCGGTGACTTCGTCGCCGACCTGGACCACTTCAGTCGGGTGACGGACACGGCGCCAGGCCAGATCGGTGATATGCAGCAGGCCATCGATACCACCGAGGTCGACAAACGCGCCGTAGTCGGTGATGTTCTTGACCACGCCCTTGACGACAGTGCCTTCCTGCAGCGAGGAGAGCAGCTTTTCGCGCTCTTCGCCCATCGAAGCCTCGAGCACGGCGCGGCGCGACACGACAACGTTGTTGCGCTTGCGGTCGAGCTTGATGACCTTGAATTCGAATTCCTTGTTCTCGTACGGCGTGGTGTCCTTGACCGGACGCATGTCGACGAGCGAACCCGGCAGGAATGCGCGGATGCCGTGCGTCATGACGGTCAGACCGCCCTTGACCTTGCCGGTAACGACGCCCTTGACCAGCGAACCGTCGTTCAGCGCGCCTTCAAGGAAGTTCCAGGCTGCGATGCGCTTGGCCTTGTCGCGCGACAGACGCGTTTCGCCGAAACCGTCTTCGAGCGCTTCGATGGCAACCTGAACATAATCGCCTGGTTGCACTTCGACTTCGCCGCGATCGTTGCGGAATTCGTCGATTGCGACATAAGACTCGGACTTGAGGCCGGCATTGACGACCACGAAGTTTTGATCCATGCGCACGACTTCTGCGGTGATGACCTCACCGATGCGCATTTCCTGGCGGCCTAGGCTCTCTTCGAAGAGTTCGGCAAAGCTTTCCAGGGCGGGAACAGATGTAGACATGTGAAAGGGACCTGTGTGCCATGAACCCCATGGCGGGAAAAATGAAAAACCACCCGGTCCGCGCCCTTTTAAGGTCAGCGGCCGGAGCCTGAACCATCCGGTGCGTAATTACTGGAGCTTGCGTGCTACAACTTCACGGAACACGAAAGCCACGGCCTCGTCGATCGAGAGCGTCGTCGTGTCCAGCAGGATGGAGTCTTCGCAGGGTTTCAAGGGCGCTGCGACGCGTTGCGTATCGCGTGCGTCGCGCTCCCGCAAGTCCTGCTCAAGATTGTCTAGGTTAGCAGGCAAACCCTTTTCAATCAACTGCTTATAGCGCCTCAGAGCCCTCGACTCGACACTCGCCGTGAGGAATATCTTGAGCGGCGCATCGGGGAAAACAATCGAACCCATGTCGCGCCCATCGGCCACGAGTCCGGGCGCGGCCCGGAAGGCCCGCTGACGCGCCAGCAGCGCCGCACGCACGCCAGGCAGCACAGCGAGCTTCGAGGCGGCGTTTCCCGTCGCCTCCTGACGCACTTCACGCGAAACATCGCGACCGGCAAGGACGATGGCATCCGCGTTGAAATGCGCATCGAGCCTTTCCGACAACGCGACGAGCCCCGCCTCATCGTCGAGCCGCACGTCAGCAGCCTGAGCGCTGAGCGCGAGCAAGCGATAGATCGCACCTGAATCGAGCAGATGCCAATCGAGTTTTTTTGCCACCAGCGCCGCGACCGTGCCCTTGCCGGAGGCGGTTGGACCGTCGATTGCAATTACAGGTGCATTCATGTTCTGTCCTTCCAATTCCACCACTTCAGCAATTCCGGATCATGTTCAACATTGCGCGCAAAATAAACCGCGCAACGAAAGGTATAGAGCACGCAGGGGTCGTGCCGCACGCCGCTCATGCGGCAAAGCCGGTCGTACAGCGTCTGCGGCTCGGCATCCACGAGATCTGCGACGCGGCGGATGCCCAGCGCATAAAGATCCGCGGCCATCGCCGGCCCGATGCCGGGAATGCGTCGAAGATCAGCTTCGACGTTTCGCGGCAAGGTAACGGGCCGAATTCCCATTTACATCACTTCTAGCGTGGCAATCCCGAGCAGCCCAAGCCCCGTTTTCAAGGTCCGCGCTGTGAGCTGGCACAGTTGCAAACGGCTTGCGCGCAGCGCGCCCTCGCTCTTGAGCACCGGGCAATTCTCGTAGAAGCGGCTGAATACGACTGCGAGTTCAAACAGATAAGCGCATAGATGATGTGGTGCCGTGTCGCGCGCGACTAAATTGAGCGTATCGGCCAAGCGCAAGAGTTGCAGCACGAGCACCTGTTCGACGCGCGCATCGAGCGATAACGGCGTATCCGCAGCGAACTCGCCCGCATCGCGCAAGACCTTGGCCGCACGCGTGTAGGCATATTGCAGATAGGGCGCCGTGTTGCCGTCGAAGGCCAGCATCGAGGCCCACGAGAAAACGTAATCGCTTGCCCGATTTTTCGATAGATCGGCGTACTTGACCGCGCCAACGCCGACCGCGCGAGCGATTTCCCAGCGGGTTTCCTCGGCGAGCGCCGGATTTTTCTCGGAGACGAGCACGAAAGCGCGCTCGACCGCCTCTTCGAGCAAATCGACGAGCTTCACGGTGTCGCCCGAGCGCGTCTTGAATGGCCGATTGTCTTCGCCGAGCATCACGCCAAAGCCGACGTGTTCGAGCGAAACCCTGTCGTCGACATAGCCCGCGCGGCGTGAGAGTGTGAAAAGCTGCTGAAAGTGCAAACCCTGGCGCTGATCGACGACGTAGAGCACACGGTCAGCATGTAGTTCGCCAACGCGATGGCGCACCGCGGCAAGATCGGTCGTCGAGTATAAATAACCACCGTCCTGCTTGCGCACGATATAGGCTTGCGCCTCACCGTCCTTGTTTTTGAATTCTTCGAGAAAAACAACCTCTGCACCATCGCTCGTCACCGCGAGTCCCTTGGTTTGCAGATCGGCCACGATGCCCGGCAACGCCGCGTTGTACGAACTCTCTCCGCGCAGATCGGCACGCGTCAGCCCGACGCCTAAGGTTTTGTAGACCGCCTCGCAGTGATGCATCGACACTTCGAGGAAGCGCCGCCACAGCGCACCCACCCGCGCATCGCCCCCCTGCAGCTTGACGACATATTCGCGCGCCATATCGGCAAACGTGGGATCGTCATCCATGCGCTGCTTGGCGCGGCGGTAGAAGTCCTCAAGATCGGCCAGCGCCATTTGCGTGTCGGCCCCCTTCTCGACTTCGACGAGGAAGGCCGTCAGCATGCCAAATTGCGTACCCCAGTCGCCAATATGGTTCTGCGCGATGACGTCGTGCCCAAGGCAGCGCAGCACGCGTGCAAGCGCATCGCCGATGATCGTCGAACGCAGATGGCCAACGTGCATTTCCTTTGCGAGGTTCGGCGAGGAATAGTCGATGACGACGCGCTGTGCGGCGGGCCTGGGAAGCCCCAAGTTCTCGCTGGCGAGCGCTGTAGCCGCGCGTGCGGCAAGAAACGCGGGGTCCAGCGTGATGTTGATGAAGCCCGGCCCGGCGATCTCGACCTTGCTGGCGATGCCGACGAGGTCGAGTTTGGCTACGACCGATTGCGCCATTTCGCGCGGATTCTGGCGCCGCGCCTTGGCCGCGCCCATCACGCCATTGGCCTGATAGTCGCCGAACTCGGGGCGCGCAGCGGGCGTTATGACGGCCGCCGCGCCGTCGCAGCCGGCGGATGCGAGCGCGGCTACGACGCGTGCATCGAGAAGTTGAAGAATCGTCTGATCTTGTGTCATGGGAGAGCCTGAAAATGCAGCGCCAGACAATGGGGCGCCTCGATGAGCTAGCGCTTGCAGACCGATGCAAACGCATCGAAGTAATCGGGGAAAGTCTTCGCGGTGCACGCAGGATCGTTGATCCGAACCGGCACGCCGGCAAGGCTTACGAGCGAGAAGCACATCGCGATGCGGTGGTCGTCGTAGGTGTGGATCTCGGCAAGCGGAGTCGGCGACACGCACGGATGGATGCGCAGCCAGTCGCTGCCTTCCTCAACCGTCGCGCCAAGCTTGCGCAGTTCGGTCGCCATCGCCGCAATCCTGTCCGTTTCCTTGACGCGCCAACTGGCGATATTGCGCAACGTACAGGGGCCGTCGGCGAAAAGCGCCGCGACAGCAAGCGTCATCGCCGCATCCGGAATGTGGTTGAAGTCGCGATCGAAGGCGCGCAGCTTGCCGGACACGGGCGCGGCGGCTTCGATCCAGTTGTCGCCATAAGCGACGCGTGCGCCAATCGCTTCGAGCGCTTCGGCAAACTTTACATCGCCCTGAATGCTGACGCGGCCCACGCCTTCGACACGCACCGGCCCGCCGCCGATAGCGCCTGCGGCGAGGAAGTAGGAGGCCGAGGACGCATCGCCCTCGACATGAATTGCACCCGGACTGCGGTAAGCCTGCCCCGGCACCATGAAACGCGACCAGCCTTCGCGCTGAACGACGACGCCAAAGCGCGCCATCAGGTTCAGCGTAATCTCGATATAGGGCTTGGAAATCAGCTCGCCGACGACTTCTATCGTCGTCTCCACCCCGGATATCGGCAGCGCCATCAGCAATGCCGTCAGGAACTGGCTCGACACGTCGCCACGCACGCGCACGACGCCGCCGGGTTTGATCCGTGCGGGACGGATTTCGAGTGGCGGATAGCCGCGATCGCCAAGGTAGCTCAGGTCGGCGCCCAGCTCGCGCAGCGCGTCGACGAGGTCGCCAATCGGCCGCTCATGCATGCGCGGCACGCCGGAGAGCATGTAATGTCCGCCCGCGAGCGCGAGCGCCGCCGTCAAGGGCCGAAAGGCCGTGCCAGCATTGCCGAGAAAAAGATCGGCCGCCTTGACCGGGAAATTACCGCCACAACCTTGCACCGCCCAATCTCCGCCGCCCAGCGATTCGGGCCCGAGGCCCAGCGTGCTTAAAGCATCGAGCATGCGAGCAGTATCGTCAGAGGCAAGCAGTTCATGAATCAGCGTGCGGCCTTGTGCGAGCGCGGCCAGCAGCAAAATACGGTTGGAAATGCTTTTCGAGCCTGGCAGCCGGACGCTGCCGCTTGCACCCGCTGCGGGCGCCAAATCGAGATGTTCCACGCTGGGCCTCTAAAGATTGAATTGACCGGCAAGCCAGGCGTCGCGCGCGTCGCGCGCATCGGTAAATAAGGCTTCGAGCGCAGGACCATCGCCGCTTGCGAGCAGCGCTCTCACCCCGGCCAGTTCGGCAAGGTAAGCATCAAGTTCGCCGATCAGCGCATGGCGATTGGCCACGCAGATGTCGCGCCACATTTCCGGATGGCTACTGGCGATCCGGGTGAAATCGCGAAAACCGCTCGCCGCGTAACCGAAGAGCTGACCCGCGTTCTCGCGCGCGGCCACGTCATGCACGAGTGCATAGGCAAGAAGATGCGGCAAGTGGCTGACCGTGGCGAACACGCTGTCATGATCCTGCGGCGACATTTCGTGCAGCACGCCGCCGGTCGCAAGCCAGGCGTCGCGTACGCGTTCGACTGCTGCCTCGTCATTTTCGGGCAAGGGCGTCAGCACGATCTTGCGGCCGGCATAAAGTTCGGCGGTCGCGGCGGCCGGGCCGCTCTTCTCCGCGCCAGCAATTGGATGCGCCGGAACGACCTGCGCAATATGGCCCAAGAGATGCGCGTAGACCGCATTGATCACATCGCGCTTCGTGCTGCCTGCGTCGGTAACAAGCGTGCCGGGCGTAAGATACGGCGCCATCGCACGCATCGCCTCATTCATCTGCCCGACTGGCATCGCGAGTAGCACGAGCTCGGTGCCAGCCAAGGCATCCTTCCAGCTTACGGCGATCGTATCGATGACGCCGAGCGCTTTGGCCTGCGCCAGCGTGGCCTCGGAGCGGCCGAGGCCGACGACTTCGCGGACCAGCCCGCGCGCTTTGAGCGCAAGCGCGAAGGAGCCGCCGATCAGGCCGACGCCAGCGATGACGATGCGCCCGAAAGCCTTCATGCGCGCCCCAGTGCAATCTTGAGCGCGACGAGGAAGCGTTCGTTCTCGGCCGGCAGCCCAACTGTCACGCGCAGCCACTCGGGCAAGCCGTAACTCGCAATCGGACGCACGATCACGCCTTGTTCGAGCAAGCGCCGGTTGATCGCCGCCGCATCACCAACGCGGAAAGTCACGAAATTGCCCGCCGATGGAATGTATTCGAGACCGAGCCCCACGAAGGCCGCAACAAGTTGCGCGCGCCCTTGGCGATTGACCTCGAAGCTCTGTGCGAGGAAGGCCTCGTCGCCGAGTGCCGCTTGCGCCGCAGCGAGCGCGACGTTATTGACGTTGAACGGCTCGCGCACGCGATTGAGCAGATCGGCGACAGTCGCGTTCGCGAGCGCATAACCGACGCGCAGACCGCCCAGCCCGTAGATCTTCGAGAAGGTCCGCGTGATTACAAGATTCGGACGCCGCGCAAACCATGCAATTGCGTCGTAACGCTGCTCGGAGGCCAAGTATTCGTTATAAGCCTCGTCGAGCACGACGAGCACGTCGTCCGGCACTGCGTCGAGAAAGGCTTCGATCTGGGCAGCGGACAGGAAATTACCGGTCGGGTTGTTCGGGTTTGCGATGAATACGAGCCGCGTATCGGGCCGAATCGCTGCGCGCATCGCGCTCAGATCATGGCCATAGTTGCGCGCGGGCACTTCGATGCCGTGCGCGCCGGCCGCTTTCACCGCGAGCGGATAAACCGCGAACGCATACTGCGAATAAATCGCCGAGGTCTGGGCATTGAGGAAGGCGCGCGCGCAAAGATCGAGCAGATCATTCGAGCCGTTGCCGAGCACGATCTCGTCCATCGCAACGCCAAATTTTTTGGCCAACGCCGTCTTCAGCTCGAAACCGTTGCCGTCCGGATAGCGATGGATTTCGCCAAGCGCTTTGCCTGCCGCCGCAAGCGCCAGGGGACTTGCGCCCAGCGGGTTCTCGTTCGAAGCGAGCTTGACGATATCGGCTTCACGCAGCCCCATTTCGCGCGCGAGTTCGGAAATCGGCTTGCCCGGAATATAAGGCGAAATCGCGCGGATATAGTCCGGCGCGCGCTGGACAATGCTCATGGCAAGTTCCTCAAATCATTCCATTTATAAATCAATCAGCCCATGAAGACGAGCCGCAGACAGTGCCCGGAAAGCACGGTAAGGCGAAGTCGACAAAGGCATGATTGATTTAGAAATGGAATCAGAGGGCCGCGATCGGATAAGAACCCAGCACCTTCACGAAAGCGGCGCGATCCTGTAAATCAGTCAGCGCCTGCGCAACGGCGCTATCGGCGCGATTACCTTCGACGTCGACATAAAACACGTATTCCCACAAACCGGTGCGCGAGGGACGGGATTCGAGCTTACTCATGCTCACACCATACTTCGCGAACGATTCGAGCAAATGAAAAACCGCGCCCGGCCGATTCGGCGCCGAGCACACGAGCGAAGTTTTGTCGCGCCCCGAGGGACCTGCGTCGTGACACCCGATGACGAGAAAGCGCGTGGTGTTGTTCGGATCGTCCTCAATATCAGACGCCAGATGCACAAGACTGTACAACTGTGCGGCGGCCTCGCCGGCAATCGCGGCCGATTCGGGATCGGCTGACGCCATGCGCGCCGCTTCCGCATTGCTTGCAACCGGTACGCGCGCGGCCCCCGGCGCATGGCGGGCAAGCCAGTCCTGACACTGGGCGAGCGATTGCGAATGCGAATAGATGCGCTGGACAGCTTCGACTGACGCCGCCTGCGAGAGCAAATGCTGACGAATCCGTAGCTTCACCTCGCCGCAAATCCGCGCGGAACTCGCAAGCAAGAGATCCAACGTGCGCCCGACCGCGCCTTCGGTGGAATTTTCGACCGGCACGATGCCGTATTCGACGGCCCCGGCCTCGACGGCCTGGAAGACTTCGTCAATCGAGCTTTGCGCCTGTAAATCCGGCGCACCGCCAAAATGCTTGCGTGCGGCCGACTCGGAAAAGGTGCCGGCCGGTCCGAGATAGGCCACCTTCATCGGCTGTTCTAGCGCGAGGCACCAGGACATGATCTCGCGAAATATCCGCTGCACCGCTTCGCCCGAAAGCGGCCCCTGGTTCAACTCGGCGATCTTGCGCAACACCTGGGCTTCGCGTTCGGGCCGATAAAACGGACCGCTCTTGATTTCGCCGACACGCTTCGCACATGCGGCGCGCAGCCCCAATCGTTCGAGGATTTCGCGATCGAGACGATCGATCTCGGTACGCAAACTGGATAGTTCTTCTTCGCTCACGCCCACACCTTAAGCATGGGTTTTCTCGAATTCGCGCAGATGCGCAACCAGCGCATGTACGCCCTCTATCGGCATCGCATTGTAGAGCGAGGCTCGCATCCCGCCGACCGATTTATGCCCCTTGAGTTGCAGGAGTCCGCGCGCGTTGGCGCCAGCGAGAAAAGCCTCGTTGAGCGATTCGTCGCGCAGGAAAAACGGTACGTTCATGCGCGAGCGCACGCTGTGCTGCACATGGCTCACATAAAGGCCGCTGCCATCGATAGCGTCGTAGAGTAGTTGCGCTTTCGCGATATTGCGCCGCTCCATCTCGGCGAGCCCGCCCTGGCGCTTGAGCCACTGGAAAACCAGCCCGGCAATGTAAATTGCATAAGTCGGCGGGGTGTTGTACATCGAGCGATTCTCAGCCACCGTGCGATAGAGAAACGCAGTCGGACACAGAAGATGCGCCTGATCGAGCAGATCACGGTGCACGATGACGAGCGTGAGTCCCGCCGGGCCGATGTTCTTCTGCGCGCCGGCGTAGATCAAACCGAAGCGCGAGACTTCGATGGGCCGCGACAAAATGTGCGAGGACATATCGACGACAAGCGGCACATCGCTCGCGCCAAGCGCGTGAAGATCAGGCCAGGCGAAATATTCGACACCGTCTATCGTCTCGTTGCCGCACAGATGAAGATAGGCGGCATCGGCGCGAAGCTGCCACTCGGAAACGGCGGGAATCCGCGTGTATTTGCCCTGGGTCGCCGCGTCGTCGCGACAGCTCGCCGCGACGTGCACATCGCCATAACGCTGCGCTTCCTTGATCGATTTTGTAGACCAGGAACCGGTTTCGACATAATCAGCACGCGTGTTTTTACCGAGCAGGTTCAAGGGCACGATGGCGTTCTCGGCAATCGCCCCTCCCTGCATGAACAACACGGCGTAGTCGGCCGGCACCGCGAGCAGCTCGCGCAGATCGGCCTCAGCCTGTTCGAGAATGCTGCCGAACTCCTTGCCGCGATGGCTCATTTCCATGACCGACATGCCAGCGCCATGCCAATCGAGCATCTCGTCGGCAGCCTGGCTCAAAACCTCGGCCGGAATCGCTGCGGGGCCGGCGGAGAAATTCCACGCCCGGCTCATGCTTCGTCCTCTTCGCCGACCTCTTCAGCGCCTTCGCCGTTATCAACGTCTTCACTCTCGACGATTTTTTCGATGCTCGCGAGCTTCGCGCCGTCGTCGAGGTTGATCAGCGTCACGCCTTGCGCCGAGCGCGAGGTTTCGCGAATCGTGTCGACAGGGGTGCGAATCAGCACGCCGTTGTCGGCAATCAGCATGACCTGATCGGTCGGATCGGTCAGCACCGCACCGACGAGCCGACCGTTACGCTCGGAGGTTTGGATCGCGATCATGCCCTTGGTGCCACGGCCATGCAGCGTGTATTCGCCTATCGGCGTGCGCTTGCCGAAACCGTTTTCGGTTGCAGTCAACACATGTTGCGCATCGCCCTTGGCGACGAGCATGCAGATCACGGTCTGGCCGTCTTCGAGCATCATGCCGCGCACACCGCGCGCCGTACGGCCCATCGGACGCACGTCGGTTTCGTCGAAGCGTACGGCCTTGCCGGCGTCCGAGAACAACATGACTTGCGAGTTGCCGTCGGTAATCGCAACGCCGATCAGGAAATCCTCTTCGTCGAGACCGACCGCGATGATGCCGGCCTTGCGGGGGTTCGAAAAATCGGTGAGCGGGGTTTTCTTGACCGTGCCTTGCGAAGTCGCCATGAAGACGAAATGCTCTTCGTCGAATTCCTTGACCGGCAGCACGGCGGTGATTTTTTCGCCTTCGGTGAGCGGGAAGAGGTTCACTATCGGCTTGCCGCGCGAGGTCCGCGTGCCTTCCGGCACTTCATAGACCTTGAGCCAATACACGCGGCCGCGATTCGAGAAACACAGGATGTGGTCGTGCGTATTGGCGATGAAGAGCTGGTCCACCCAGTCGTCTTCCTTCATGGAGGCCGCCTGCTTGCCACGGCCGCCGCGTTTTTGCGAGCGGTAATCGGCGAGCGGCTGGCGCTTGAAGTAGCCGGTGTGCGAGAGCGTGACCACCATGTCTTGCGGGGTAATCAGATCTTCGATATTGATGTCGGCTGCATGCAGCACGATCTCGGATCTGCGTCCGTCGCCAAACTGGGTTTTGATCGCGGTGATTTCGTCGCTGATGATCTGCGTCACGCGTTCGGGCCGCGCGAGGATGTCGAGCAAATCGGCAACGACTGCCATGACTTCCTTGTATTCGGTAACGATCTTGTCCTGTTCGAGGCCGGTCAGGCGCTGCAAGCGCATTTCCAGAATCGCCTGCGCCTGGACTTCGGATAGCCGATAGCCCTGGGCCGAAAGGCCGAACTCCGGTAACAGGCCTTCGGGCCTGAAGGCATCGCTCTGCCCGCGCGCAAGCATTTCCTCGACTACGGGAGAACGCCAGATCCGCGCGATCAATTCGCTCTTGGCGACAGGCGGCGTCGGCGCAGCTTTAATCAGCGTGATGATCTCGTCGACGTTCGACAGCGCAACCGCAAGACCTTCGAGAATATGACCGCGTTCGCGCGCGCGGCGCAGCTCGAACACGGTGCGCCGCGTCACGACCTCGCGCCGGTGCGAGAGGAAGCTCTCAAGCACCTGTTTGAGGTTCAAAAGCCGTGGCCGGCCATCGACGAGCGCAACCATGTTCATGCCGAAGCTGTCCTGCATCTGCGTCTGCTTGAACAGATTGTTGAGCACCACTTCGGGCATTTCGCCGCGCTTGAGCTCGATGACGATCCGCATGCCATCCTTGTCGGATTCGTCACGGATTTCGCTGATGCCCTCGATACGCTTTTCGTTAACTAGTTCGGCGATCTTTTCGAGCAGCGTGCGCTTGTTAACTTGATAAGGGATCTCGTCGACGATGATCGCCTGACGGTTGCCCTTTTCGAGGTCCTCGAAGTGCGTGCGTGAGCGCATCACGACGCGGCCACGCCCGGTGCGATAGCCCTCGTGCACGCCGTGCAAGCCATAGATCAACGCGGCGGTCGGGAAATCCGGCGCGGGCACGAGCTTGATCAGCTCTTCGATTGAAATCTCGGGGCTCGCCAGCAAGGCGAGACAGGCATCGACGACTTCGTTCAAGTTGTGCGGCGGAATATTCGTCGCCATGCCGACCGCGATACCCGAGCTGCCGTTGATCAGCAGGTTGGGGATTCGCGCCGGCAGGATCAACGGCTCTTTTTCAGAATTGTCGTAGTTCGGCCCGAAATCGACGGTTTCCTTGTCGATGTCGGCGAGCAATTCGTGTGCGATCCGCGCCAGGCGCACCTCGGTATAACGCATCGCCGCGGCATTGTCGCCATCGACCGAACCGAAGTTGCCCTGGCCATCGACCAGCATATAGCGCAGCGAAAAACTCTGCGCCATGCGCACGATCGTGTCGTATACCGACTGATCGCCGTGCGGGTGATATTTACCGATCACATCGCCGACGATACGCGCCGACTTCTTGTAGGCCCGGTTCCAGTCGTTACCAAGCTCGTGCATCGCAAAAAGTACGCGTCTATGCACCGGCTTGAGGCCGTCGCGCACATCGGGCAGCGCCCGTCCGACGATCACGCTCATCGCATAATCGAGGTAGGAGTGCCGCATCTCGTCTTCGAGACTGATCGGGAGAGTTTCTTTGGCGAAGGATTCCATGAGTCGCGCGCGAGAAGCCGGGAGTGCCGGCTGTGGCCAAAAGTCCAGTATTTTAGCATGCGAGCCAAGGCCGCCCTAGGGCAAGCCGGCAGCAGCAATCGTGGTCCACGCGCGATGTCGCGCTCGCCGGAAGAATCTCGGACTCACGCCTGCACGGGCGCAAGTCCGATCATATTACATCCATGCTACAGGCATAACTCGATCTCGATTCGGTGTCGCTTATACTGCCGCCCGGCGATTGTGCGACCGACAAAACAAGCAGCCTTGAAGAAAGTCGGCAAAAAGAGGAAGCCCTTGATGTTGAACCCGCAACAGTTGGAAAAGATCGGTCTCTCCGGCAGCAGCGCCCAGTTTTACCTTGCCGCGCTCGAACTCGGAGAGGCCACCGTGGTAGAGGTCGCCAAGCGTGCGGGTATCAGCCGTACGCTGGCCTATAACACGCTGGCGCGTTTGTGCGAGCGTGGCTTGCTGGCGCAAAGCCAGCGTAACGGACGTACCGTCATCATCGCCGCGCACCCCAATACGCTGGTGCGCAAACTCGACGACGATCGCCGCCATCTGATGGATCTGATGCCGGAATTACTGTCGATGTACGGTGGCGCCAGCGTGCGCCCGCGCATTCGTTTTTTCGAGGGGCAGGAAGGGATTATCAACGTGCTGTACGACACGCTGACCTGCCGCAGCGGCACGCTCCGGGCCATGCTGTCGATGCTCGAACTCCTGGAGACGCCGGGACGGCGTGCGATGGAGGAGTACATCAAAAAACGCATCGCCACGGGCTTGAGGCTTCAAGTGATCCGCTCGCGCGGCGAGGAGGTCGACAATATCTGGCCGACCTCAAGCGACGACGCGCGGGAACTGCGTTACGCCGAACACGACGAGCCCTTTGCGATGACGCTCTATATCTATGACGCCAAGGTCGCCATGGTGTCGTCGCGGCGCGAGAACTTCGGCATGATCATCGAGAGCGAGGAGTTCTCGAATCTGCAGACGACCTTATTCAGTGCACTGTGGGCGAGCAGTACAGCAACGTAATGCCCGCCCCTCGCTGTCGTCGTACTGATCAGTGCGAGGCTGCGCCCGCCGCCCCAACGCCGGTCTGAGCCCGCACTTCCTGGTGGGAGAATGCCGCTCTTTCGCCATCGGCCTGTGCGCTGCGATCGAGGCTGGAGACGATCCAGATGACAAAGAAGGCCAACGGCATCGAAAATATCGCCGGTTGTTCGTATGGAAACAGCGGCGCCGGATTGCCCAGCACATTGACCCATACCGCCTTCGAGCAAACGACGATGCCTACGGCCGACACCAGCCCGGCGATGCTGCCCCACAGCGCGCCACGCGTCGTCAACCCGCGCCAGTACATCGAGAGCAAGAGCACCGGGAAATTGCACGAAGCGGCAATACCGAACGCGATCCCGACAAGGAAGGTCAGATTGTGCTTCTGGAACATGATGCCCAGAATCACCGAGACAACACCGATGCCGACGGTCGCGATCTTCGACACCATGAGTTCCCGGGTATCGGTGCTGTTCCCTTTCTTGATGATCTGCGCGTAGATGTCGTGCGAGATCGCCGAGGCGCCCGCCAAGGCCAGGCCCGCAACGACGGCAATGATCGTGGCAAAGGTAACGGCGGAAAGAAAGCCGAGGAAGACATCGCCGCCCAAGGCTTTGGCCAGGTGCAGCGCCACCATGTTGTTGCCGCCTATCAGCTTGCCCGACAGGTTACCGCCCTCGAAGAATTCGGACCGGGTGCCGATGAGAACGACGCTGGCAAGGCCGATGATCGCAACGAGAATGAAAAAGAAACCGATGAATCCGGTGGCGTAGAACACGCTCTTGCGCGCTTCCTTGGCGCTCGCGACAGTGAAAAAGCGCATCAGGATGTGCGGCAGCCCCATCGTACCGAACACAAGGCCGAGCGAGAGCGAGATCACCGTAACCGGATCGCTGAGAAATGCGCCGGGCGCCATGATATTCACGCCTTCCTTATGCACCAGCACGGCCTGGTCGGCCATCTCGTAGACACTGAAACCGAAACGCGACAAGGCCATCAGCGCCAGCACGGTGCCGCCGCTCAGGAGCAGCACGGCCTTGATGATCTGCACCCAGGTGGTTGCGATCATGCCGCCAAAAATAACGTAGACGATCATCAGACAACCCACGAGAACGACAGCGACTTCGTAGCGCAGCCCAAACAACAGACGTACCAACTCTCCCGCGCCGACCATTTGCACAACCAGGTAAAAGCAGACGACGATCAGCGAGTTGATCGCAGAGACGAGGCGGATTTTCCTCGGATCGAGACGGAAAGCCGTGATATCGGCGAAGGTAAAACGCCCGAGGTTACGCAGGCGTTCGGCCATCAAGAACAAAAATACCGGCCAGGCGGCGAAATAGCACAGTATGTAAATCAGTCCGTCGAAGCCCTTTGCATAGATCATCGAAGAAATGCCGAGCAAGGCCGCCGCCGAACAATAATCGCCGGCAATCGCCAGTCCGTTCTGAAAACCCGTGATGCCACCGCCGGCGGTGTAAAAATCCGCCGTCGAATGCGTCTGGCTTGCCGCCCACCAAGTGATGCCCAGCGTAGCTAAAACGAACAGCCCGAACATTCCGATCGCCAGCAGGTTGAGCGGCTGTTGCGGCGGCTCGGAAGCCGCGAGCGCCGGGGCGCTTGCGGCCAACAGCACTACGCATAATCCAAAGATACGGCGGCTCATGCTTTTCTCTCCATCGCTTCGTGTATCAAGCTCTGCTGCAGCACGTCGAAACGGCTATTAGCGCGGTAGATGTAGAACCCAACGAGCAGCCAGAAGAAGGCCATCAGGCCGATGACCAAAGGAACGCCTTGCGACAGGGTGTGTGCTTGGGAAAGCGGTACGGCGATCAGCGCTGGCTTAAAGGCCACCAACCCGATAAAGGCATACAAACCGATCAGCACGAGCCAGGTCGAAAGTCGAGCCAGGGCGTCGCGTTCGCGGGTGAGCTGCTGGTATTTCGCGCTATGACGCAGACGCTCGTAGAGGTCCGCATGCGTATTCGCGTTCATGACAAGTCTCTTTCCAGTAGTACTCGAATTGCTACCGAGGCGCCGAACTGGCAGATTTCATGCGACGCTCCGCCGCCTCGCCTTTCCCCAATCGATTTGTCGTTGAAGTCAGTCGTTCATCGGCGCGACGGGAGGCAGTGGATTCTCGTTGACGAGCAGGCGGAAAATTTCCGGGCGAGCGTAGTGCCCCGTCGCGTCGAAATCGAAGCGAGCGCGCACAACGTCGTCATGATCGATTTGGGCGTACAGAATCGTTTCTTCGGTGAAATTCGGCCCCGCCAACACCTTGCCCAGCGGATCTACGATGCAAGAGCCGCCGCGCATCATCACACCCTGATCGACCGGCACCTCGTAATCCTGCGGATATTCGGCGCGGGTGATGTACTGACAGGCCGACAGCACATAGCAACGCCCTTCTAGCGCGACGTGCTGCATCGACGGCACCCAGGTATCGCGGTCATCGGCGGTCGGCGCGCAATAAATGGTGATGCCCTTGGAATACATCGCCATACGCAGCGCCGGCATGTAATTTTCCCAACAGATGACCGAACCGATACGGCCTTGCGGCAGATCGAACACTGGCATCGTCGAGCCGTCGCCGAAACCCCAGATCAGGCGCTCGGTGGCGGTCGGCATCAGCTTGCGGTGCTTACCCAAGAGCTTGCCCTTGTCGTCGAAGAACAAAACAGTGCAATACACCGTGCCGTTGAGCGGGTCTTTTTCCAGAACACCGATGACGACCGCGCTTCCAGCTGCCGCAGCCGCTTCGCCGATACGTTCGGTGAGCGGCCCCGGCACCTCGATCGCGCCAGCGCGATAAACGCGGAACGCCTCGCGGCCTTCCGGCGTGCGGCGGCCAACCGAACCGCCGAAGGCCGCGAGCTTGGGATAGCCGGAAACGAATACTTCCGGAAACACGATCAGCTTTGCGCCTTTACCCGCCGCCGCATGAATGTAATCGACCGCCTTGGCGGTACTTTTTTCGGCGTCGAACGGCACTGCGGCCGCTTGGACGACTGCCGCTAAATATTTGTCTCTCATCGAGAATCCTCCTGAGTTATCACTGACGCACGCTTGCATTGCAACGCCGGATCCGTTCGTCAATCCGAAATGACAAAACGTTGGTGTTTCCGCAAAAAACACGCAAAACCGTGCGCCAGCGCATTGTTTAGCGCGTCACGTCGCATGTCAACATTTTTTGACTAAAACATCTAGCACAAAATTTTCACATTAAAAACAAAGAAAAAAACAGAATTTTTATTTCAAAAAATATTTACATGCCAAAAATCGGCTTTGTGCAGGGCGTCGTGCATACCGTCGAACGAGGCACTGCCGCCGCCGATGACGTCGCGGAAGTCGTTACGGATAGAGAGCAGTTCTATAAACTCGATCGCCTAACGACACTGAATAAATCGGAGACTCCCCAAGACTAGGCGAGCCTCAATCCGGAACCCATGCATGAATAATCGTGAAACCGTCGACCTCCTGATCGAGCCACGCTGGATCATCCCGGTCGAACCGTATGGCGTGACGCTGATGGATCACGCGGTCGCGGTCCGCGCCGGGCGCATCCTCGCCGTCTGCCCGACAAATGAGGCCAGGCGGCGCTTCGATGCTGTCGAACATGTCGTACTTGCCGAACATGTCCTGATTCCCGGCCTCGTCAATCTGCATACGCATGCAGCGATGAGCTTGCTGCGCGGTATCGCCGACGACCTCCCGCTCATACGCTGGCTCGAAAGCGCCATCTGGCCGGCGGAACAACAATTTGTCGGGCCCGACTTCGTGCGCGACGGCACCGCGCTCGCGGCGGCGGAAATGCTGCGTAGCGGCATCACCTGCGCAAGCGACATGTATTTCTACCCGGACGCGGCGGCCGAAGCCTTTGCAGCAGCCGGTATGCGGGCGGTACTCGGCATGCTGGTGATCGACTTTCCGACCCATTACGCGAGCAACTCCGACGACTATCTCGCCAAGGGACTGGCCGCACGGGACCGCTGGCGCGACCATTCCCTGCTGGAGTTTTCGCTTGCTCCACACGCCCCCTATACCGTATCGGACGACAGCTTCCGGCGTATCGTCCGGCTCGCTCACGAACTCGACACGCCGGTACATCTGCACCTGCACGAAACCGCGGAGGAAATCGACACCAGCCTCGCGTGCCATGGCAAACGTCCGCTCGAACGGCTTGCGGCGCTGGGGCTGCTCGAAACCGATCTGATCGCGGTCCACGGCATACATCTTGCCAACGATGAAATCGCGCAGCTCGCGGCACATGGCGCAAGTCTCGCCCACTGCCCGAGTTCCAACATGAAGCTCGCCAGCGGCATCGCGCCGGTATCCAGGATGCTGGACGCGGGGTTACGCGTCGGCCTCGGCACCGATGGTGCGGCCAGCAATAACCGACTCGATATAATCGAGGAAATGCGTCAGGCCGGCCTGCTCGCGAAGGTCGCGAGCGGACGCGCCGACACATTTCCAGCACATGCCCTGCTGCGCGCAGCCACGTTAAACGGCGCCGCGGCGCTGCGACTCGACGACAAAATCGGCTCGATTACAATCGGCAAGGAAGCGGATCTGGTTGCAATCGACCTAGGCGACATCTTGATCGCACCGGTTTTCGACCCGGCGGGACACATCCCCTATGCGGCGGACCGCCGTTGCGTTTCCGATGTATGGGTGGCCGGAAAGCCGTGTGTGCGGTCACATGCGCTGTGGCAGATCAACAACAATGAATTGCTGCAGCGCGTCCGCATGTGGCAAAATCGTTTGAAAATACTGGCCATAGGCCAATAAGAGTGCCCGCGTATCAATCCAATAGGGTTGTTACGGGCGCATTCATGGGGAAACCTCGGGCCGTCTCGGTTCGCAAAAGAAGTCATTGCAACGAGGAGAATATGAAACAAGGTCACAAACTCGCTCTCTTGGCGATCGTTGCTGCGTTGGGCTTGTCCCCGCTCGCGAACGCCCAGCAAACAAACGAAGTCATCAAAATCAGCAACGCCACAAAGGTGATCCCTTACGCAATCGACGCCCGCAACATCGTCGTGCGCAGCGGCGCGGGCCTGTGCTGGCGCACGGGCTACTGGACGAAGGAACTGGCCGCCAGCACGATCGTCGAAGGCAGCAACTTGCCCGTCGGTTGCTACTGCGACAAGGATCTGATGCCGAAGGAAGTCTGCGAACCGCCGACGAAGGCAACGCCTGCGGCGCCGGCTCCGGCCACGCCCATGGCGCCGGCCGCCACGACGAAGCCCTCGGCAGAAAAGATCACGCTGGCCGCTGATGCGCTGTTCGACTACGACAAAGCCACGCTGCGCAACGAAGGCCGGGCCACCCTGACCGAGTTTGCCGGCAAGGCCAAGGCGCTCGCAATCGAGGTGATCATCGCTGTCGGTCACACCGACCGTCTCGGCGGCGACAAGTACAACCAAGCGCTGTCCGAGCGTCGTGCTGCCGCCGTCAAGGAATTCTTGATTGGTCAAGGCATTGATCCGAACCGTGTCTACACCGAAGGCAAGGGCAAAACGCAGCCTGTGTCCCAGTGCAAGAACCTCGGCAAGGAAAGTGGCAAAAACAAGAAACTGGTCGAGTGCCTGCAACCCGACCGTCGCGTGGAAATCGAAGTCATCGGCACTACGCAGAAATAAGCAAAGCGCCGAGTTCCACCGAAAAAAGCCCTGCTCCTCGGAGCAGGGCTTTTTTTTAATGTCCAGGCCAAGGACAATCTACCCATCTCATATTGCCGATCCCCCATCACATGGAAACAACAAGCCTAAATGCCGATCCCGCCGAACTTCGCAAGTTCAGCGAACTCGCCCATCGCTGGTGGGACCCGGAATCCGAATTCCGCCCGCTTCACGAAATCAACCCACTACGCCTCGATTGGATCGACGCTCGCGTCGGTTTGAACGACAAAAGGGTAATCGACATCGGCTGTGGCGGAGGCATCCTTTCCGAAGCCATGGCTTCGCGCGGCGCCGAAGTGACAGGCATCGATCTATCCGAACGCGCGCTCGGCGTAGCGCGGCTCCATCTCCACGAAAGTAGGCAGCATGTCGATTACCGGAAAATTTCGGCCGAAGAAATCGCGGAGGAAGCTCCCGCCAGCTTTGATATCGTCGCCTGCATGGAAATGCTCGAACACGTACCGAACCCCGCCAGCACCATCGCAGCCTGCACCAAGCTCGCCAAGCCTGGCGGCACGATCTTCTTCTCGACGCTCAATCGCAACCCCAAAGCCTACCTGCTGGCGGTTATCGGCGCCGAGTACATACTGCGAATGCTGCCACGCGGCACGCACGAATATGCACGATTCATCAAACCGTCGGAACTTGCGCGTATGGCGCGCGACACGGGTCTCATCCTCGAAGAAGTCATCGGCATGAGCTACAACCCGCTCACCAAGCGCTATAAGCTTGGGCACGACACCGGAGTCAACTATCTCGTTCGTTGTAGAAAGCCCGCATGAGCAAACTCGAATGCGTGCTCTTCGATCTCGATGGAACACTTGCGGATACGGCACCAGATCTCGCCGCAGCCTTAAATCGGGTTCGCCAGGAAGAAGGACTTGCGCCGATAGGCAACGATCAGACCCGGCCGGTCACATCGCAAGGGGTACGCGGTCTGCTACGCGTAGGTTTCGACCTACAACCAGAAAACAAAACCTACCCCGCGATGGCACGGCGCGTGCTCGCACATTACGAAGCCGCCGTCTGCCAGAAAACACGGCTTTTCGACGGCATAGAAGACATGATAGCCGCGCTAGAGGCACGTGGCATCAAATGGGGCATCGTCACCAACAAACACGCGCGTTTTACTCTCCCCCTCACTACCGCGCTCGGGCTCGAACAACGGGCGGCTTGCATCGTCTCGGGCGACACTACCGCGCGCGCGAAGCCATTTCCGGACCCCCTGCTTCATGCCTGCACCACAGCAGGCGTCGCCGCACAACGCAGCGCCTATGTCGGTGACGACATCCGCGATATCCAAGCCGGCAAAGCCGCGCACATGTTAACGCTGGCGGCGAGCTGGGGTTATCTCGGTCAGGGCAAATCGATCGATACTTGGGGTGCTGACGCAATCGTAACGAGGCCAGACTTGCTACTCGACGCACTCGAAAGGCTTGCTCTAGGGTAGAATTACGCACAGTATTCGGAATCCCGTGTTACTCGGATTTCGGTTACAAATTGGGGGCGACCTGGTTTCGACGTGGGTTGCGAAGCAGCTTGGTGCATACCGAGGTCCAGTCACCTCGTAAATCCGCTGGAAAATTACACTCGCCAACGACGAGTCTTTCGCTCTGGCCGCTTAAGGCCTAGGCCGCTGCACTGATAGGTCACTGGATCAGGCTAGGAAACTGGCAGCAGCGTCATTTACAGTGACTCGGATTGCGTCGGGTTACTTGCCGCAATCCTAAATCCAAGGTAACTCGCTGTCGATCGGCCTGCCATTCGGCTAAATCGGCGGTTAAATCCAAATAGGATGGCTAAGTATGTAGATCCGGTTGTAGAGAGCTTACGGACGCGGGTTCGATTCCCGCCGCCTCCACCAAGAAAAGTGATAATAGTCAAGGACTTACGCCAAAATCGGCGTCGGAACTTGGCTATTTTTTTGGACTTTTTAATGAGTAAGCTGATTATTCCTCTAACTGAATTTGCCCCAGTATCTTCGAACACTGAACCGCCCCGGGTTTCGCGGAGGCTGTTTGGTTTGAGTCAGGCGATCAGCGCCAACTCGCTCAGACTTCGGTAATAGCTTGCTTCAGCCTCGGCGGGTGGGACATACCCGATGGGTTCAAGCAGCCGATGATGATTGAACCACGCCACCCATTCGAGCGTGACCAGTTCGACCGCTTCTTTAGTTCTCCAGGGGACGCGCCTGTGAATCACTTCGGCTTTGTACAAACCATTGATGGTTTCGGCTAGCGCATTGTCGTAGCTGTCGCCCTTGCTTGCGACCGAAGGCTCGACGCTGGCTTGCGCAAGACACTCGCTGTAGCGAAGCTAGAAGTATTGCGCGCCTCTGTCGCTATGATGAGTGAGTCCGAGTCGGGCTGTCGGGTGTACAAGGCCTGCTCGAGCGCATCGAGAACAAAGTTCGTTGCATGTTTGGGCTCACGCGCCACCCCACGATGTGGCGGGCGAACATGTCGATGACGAAGGCAACATAGGCGAAGCCCTGCCAGCTCGAGACGTAAGTGAAGTCGGAAACCCACAGCGGATTCGGTCGGTCGGTGATGAACTGCCGATTAAGGCGATCCTGGGAACACGGGGTTATCGGATTAGGACGCGTTGTGTGCACAGGTTTGCCGCACATGACCCCGCGCAGGCCTTAGCGGTGCATGAGCCGCTCGACGGTACAGCGCGCGACCCTCAATGCCTTCGCGGTTGAGCTGCCGCCACACCTTGTCCGCCCCGCAGACCCGCGGCTTGGCCTACCAGGCCCTTTCCACCTTGATGATCAGTGCCTCATCGCGCCGGCGGCTACGGGCGCTGCACAATTGCGACTGGCGCTGGCGGGCTGCATGACGCCGATGGGGCGACCTGCAGAACCCTGCAAATCGACTCGACCCCAAGATGTTCGCGATGCGTGTCGATGAATACCCTCATGACTTGTGCCGGCGGTCGAGCTCCGCCTGGACGAAATACGCACTGGCCAGGCGCAGGATCTTGTTCGTTTTTCAGCTCGCGATTTTCGCGCTCCAGTTCCTTTATGCGTGTGGCTTCCGCCGTGGTCTGTCCGGCCCGCTGGCCGGTGTCACGCTCGTACGGGCGTACTCAATTGCACAGCGTCTGTGCGCTGTAGCCAATCTTGCTCGCGATCGATTCGATCGCCGCCCACTGCGACGCGGACCCGCTGCGCGACTCGGCAACCATGCACACGGCACGCTCGCGCACTTCTGAGGGCTAGACGAAGCATATTCCTGGGGATTGGACAAACGCAAAAACCCCCTGATCCGATGAAGGTTCAGGGGGTTTAAGGAAAAGGGTAGTCTGACGCTGACCTACTTTCTCACGGGCAATCCGCAATATCATCGGCGCAGCTC
>JAVBKC010000012.1:0-10511 GCA_031554255.1 Niveibacterium sp. | reverse complement strand
ATGACCCACTGCGCCACCGACTGTTCGAGCACCTGCAGGGTTTTGGTTCTGATGCCCTTGGCTTCCGGCTCCGGATGGAAGATGCGCGCCGACAGGGCAATCTTGAGTGGCTTGCGACGACGTCCGACCATGAACATTCTCCCTATCCCTGTTTAGGCTTTGCCGCGAAAGGCATCGATGGCGGCATCGACGACCCCCTTGACGTTGCGGCACTGGTTGAATTGCTGGCGCAGGTAACTGGCGTGGTTTCCTTCCACCAGTATGCGCCGGATTTCGTCGAGGGCAGGACGGCTGCCGAGACGGCCGGCATGGATTTGCACCTTGTCCAGCGTTTGCAATAGGGCCTCGCGCAAGGGCAGATTCTTGTTGCTGCGCGGATCAACGATGATGCCGTCGAGGCCGAAGCGGCAGGCCTGGAAGCGATTGAAGTTATAGACCAGATAGTCGTCCTCGGTCGGCGCCGGATCGGAGCAGGTCAGCAGATAACTGCACAGCGCCTGCAGGTAGCAGGCCAGCGCAGCGGCGCGTTCCACCGTCAGCGGCGTGTCGCAAACGCGCAGCTCAATGGTGCCGAATTCCGGCTTGGGACGGATATCCCAGTAGAAGTCCTTCATGCTTTCGACAACGCCGGTCGCCATCATCTTGTCGAAGAAGCGCCCGAAATCCTCCCAGCACTGCACGAACGGCGCACGACCACTGAGCGGAAACGCAAAAACCGAATTGAGCCGTGCCGAATGAAAACCGGTGTCGATGCCCTGCACGAACGGCGAAGCACCGGCCAGCGCGATGAAATGCGGGATGTAGCGCGACAGGCAATGCAGCAGCACGAGCGCCTCGTCGGGCGCAGGGCAGCCGATGTGGACATGCTGTCCGAATATCGTGAACTGCTTGGCCAGATAACCGTATAGCTCGGACAACTGACGAAAGCGCGGCGTATCGAAGATCCGGCGCTCGCCCCAATGCTGGAACGGATGCGTACCACCGCCGCAGATGCCGATATTGAGCCGATCCGCCGCCACCACCAGGGCGTCGCGGATCGTACCGAGCTGGGTTACGCCATCGTCATGGGTTTCGCAGATTCCGGTCGCCATTTCTATCATGCTCGCCGTAATCTCGGGCTTCACGTCGCCGGGCAGCTTCTTGTTGCCTAGCGTACGCAAGAGATCGGCCGCGCTCGCGACAAGGTCGTAATCGTTACGATTAACGATCTGCAATTCCAGTTCGATACCGAAGGTCAGCGCGCGCGAGGACGCAAAAGCGGGCAGGCTCATCGCGAATCCTCGCGGGTTTCGCCGCAGAAGCGCAGCGCGAATTGAACGACGACAGGGCAGACGAGTTCGGAAAAGACCACCGCACTGATCGCGATGGCAAACACCGGCTGCGTGAGCAGCGGATCGCCAAGCCGCAGATAGTTCGTCAGCACGATCGCGGTCGCCGAAAAAGGCGTCAGCGTGGCTGCGAGGGCGAGCGCCTGACGCAGGCCGATACCCGAGCGCGGTGCGGTCGCCAGCACGCCGACGAGTTTCGCGCCCGCGCGCACCGCTATCAGCACAAGCGCGGCAAGCCCGCCGGCAAAAAGCTGCCGCCACTCGATAGCCACGCCATTAAGAATGAAGAGCAGTACGACGAGCAGACCGCCGGCATTGCCGAAGTGACGCGGCAGCATCAGCGGACGAGGGTCCGTGTTGCGCAGTACGACGCCCGCGAGCAGCGGCGCAAGCAAGGGCGGCAGTCCTGCTACATGCAGGAGGGCGAAAAAAGCGAGCAGCAGCGTGAATAAAAGCGCCACGCCATGCTCGTCTATCGGTTGGTAAAAGCGCCGCAGCTTGGCGAATATCCAGGCCATCGAGGCGCCGACAAGCAGCGAGCCGAACAGCAAATACGCCGCATGGCCGATCGCGTTGATCCACGCCCCGCCCTGTGCTTGCGGCATGAGGCCCGCAATTAGCTTGACGAGGACTACCGAAACGATCGTATTGGCGGCAGTCAACGCCAGCATGCGCTCGCTGACCTGGCCTTGCGCGCGCGTTTCCGCAGCGATCCGCATCACGATTGCCGGCGAGGTGCCAACCGCCAGCGCACCGATCAGGAGCGCATGCGGTATCGCGAGGCCGAAACCGAGCATTGCGAGCGTGCAGGCAGCAAAGGTAGCCAGACTCTCCAGCAAGCTGCATGCCAGTAGCATCGTATTCGCGCGAAACCAACTGACATGTACGCGCGTGCCAAGTTCGAACAGCAAAAGGCCGAGCGCAAGGTCGACAAGCGTATCGAGCGTTGGCGTCAGTTCCGGTGCAATCCAGGCGAGGCCGCTGGGGCCAACAAGCAGGCCGCCGACCGTATAGCCGGTGATGCGCGGCAGCCGCAACACACGCCAACAAAGCTCGCCAGCCAGCACCGCGAGCAGCGCGCCCAGAGCGAGCGCAAGAACCGTAGCGTCCGCCGCGTTCGGCAGCGCGAAAACCTTGAGCCTGTCCATTGTGCGTCGGGCACGCGTGCCAGGAGTTTTCAGACCGTACAGTTTAACGTGCCTGCGTTTGATTCACAGGAATCGGGCAGAAACGGGAAAAGGAGCGTGCGAGCTCCTTTCTCCAGGCTACAGAACGACTCAAATCGCCTCTTCATCGGTTTCGCCCGTGCGTATCCGCACGACCTGATTCACATCCATGACGAAGATCTTGCCGTCGCCGATCTTGCCGGTGCGCGCGGCTTTTACGATGGCCTCGATGGCTTGCTCGACGACGCTGTCGGCCACGACGACTTCGATCTTTACCTTCGGCAGGAAGTCGACAACGTATTCGGCGCCGCGATAAAGCTCGGTGTGGCCCTTCTGGCGGCCGAAGCCTTTGACCTCGGTTACCGTGAGCCCGGTGATACCGACGTCGGACAGCGCTTCGCGGACTTCGTCGAGTTTGAAGGGTTTGATGATCGCTTCGATCTTTTTCATGCGGGTCTCCTCGGTTTTTTGAACTTTCGACACGGAAGGCGGCTTCGGCGTCAGTATTCGTCCTCGTAGCGCGCCGTTATCGGGAAACGCCAATCCTTGCCGAAGGCGCGGCGCGTGACGCGGATGCCGAGCGGCGCCTGGCGACGCTTGTATTCGTTTCGCTTGATCAGGCCGACGACGCGGCGCACGTCGGCTTCGGAATACCCTTCGGCAATGATCTGGCGCGGACTGCGATCGTGCTCCATGTAGGCGGCGAGGATTGCGTCGAGTACTTCGTAAGGCGGCAGGCTGTCCTGGTCGGTTTGGCCTGGTTTGAGTTCGGCCGAAGGCGCACGCACGATGATGTTTTCGGGGATCAGCTCGCCATTGCGGTTGACCCAGCGTGAGAGCCGGTAGACGAAGGTTTTGAATAGATCCTTGATGACGGCAAAGCCGCCCGCCATATCGCCGTAGAGCGTTGCATAGCCGACCGCCATTTCGGATTTATTGCCGGTCGTCAGCACAA
Source organism: Niveibacterium sp. (assembly GCA_031554255.1). Taxonomy (GTDB): domain Bacteria; phylum Pseudomonadota; class Gammaproteobacteria; order Burkholderiales; family Rhodocyclaceae; genus Niveibacterium. The sequence goes on along the minus strand of JAVBKC010000012.1, from coordinate 7,062 downwards.
TGGCACCGTGTTTGTTCGACAGCGCCATCAGGATCATGCCGCGAATCCGCGCCTGAATGTTTTCCTCGGTCGTGTCGACTGCGGTGCCTTCGAATAGCGGCGCGAGCGTTGCATCGAAGGACTGCATCAACGGCGCGATCGGAATTTCGTCGTAACGCACGCCGAGCCGCTTTACGAGCGCGCGCGAGTCGTCGAGGCTCATCTGCGCGGTGTAGGGCGATGGCATCATGACCGCGTGCACCTTGTCGGCGCCTAGCGCGGCAACGGCAATACAGAGCGTCAAGGCCGAATCGATACCGCCCGAGAGTCCGATCAGCGCGCCTGGAAAACCATTTTTTCCGACATAGTCGCGCACGCCCGAGACGAGCGCGGCCCAGACATCTTCTTCGATAGCGCTTGGCGCTTTGATGCACGCGGGCACAATGTCGCCGTCTGCATATTCGACATAGCCTTGCACCGGCACGAAGGATTCGGCCTGGTAGCGCAAGGCGCCCATAGCCGAGAGCGCAAAGGAGCCGCCATCGAATACGAGTTCGTCCTGACCGCCGACAAGGTTGCAGTAGACAACCGGAAGCCGCGTGTCGGCAATCCGCTCGCGCAGTACCTCGTGGCGCTCTTGCAGCTTGTGCATGTGATATGGCGAGGCATTGATTGCGAGCAGTAACTCCGCGCCCGCGCTACGTGCCGCCTCGGCCGCGCCGCTTTCCCATACGTCGGCACAGATATTGAGCCCAATGCGCACGCCATCGAGTTCGAATACGCAGGGTGCATCGCCCGACTCGAAGTAGCGTTCCTCGTCGAAAACCTCGTAGTTCGGCAGGCGTAGCTTGCGATAGGTCGCAAGCACTTCGCCGTCCAGGAACACCGAGGCCGCGTTGTAGCGTTTCTCGTCGGCTTCCTCGATCGGGTGACCGACGACGACCGCGATGCCGTCGGGTAGTTCGTCGCAAAGCAACGCTAGCGCACGTTGCGCTTGGCGATAAAAATCCGGGCGCAGCAGCAGGTCTTCCGGCGGGTAGCCAGCAAGTCCGAGTTCGGGCGTAACCATCAGACGCGCACCGGCGGCGGCGGCAGTGCGCGCGGCCTCCACGATCAGGCGCGCGTTCGTCGCGAAATCGCCGAGCACGCAGTTGATCTGGGCCAGCGCTATTTTCAGGCAGGGTGTCGTCATTGCGCGAATATACCGCGCTGCGGCAAAACTGGGATTGGTCTCTTTGCAATCGGCCCGAAACCCGCCGCGTTATCCAGGCGGGGCGCTGCGTCGAGACGGTTATACCAAAACTGGGGACTCGACGACTAACGCCTGACAAATGTTTCCCCGCACACTAGCCATTCATTGTAAACGGCGCATTGTCGCCACGGAAGCTGGCGTTTGTCGAAGCGGCCGGACGCGATCCAGATTCGACCCCCATGATCCGACCTCCTTCCCTTGCGCACGACAAGATCGGCATGCCGCTGAATGTCGGCATGCCACGCGTGGCGAGGTGGGCGTGGATTTGACATCGAATAGCGTCGCCACCGATCTGTATTTTGTCGGGCTGACGCCGCAAAACAGCGCCGGCGGGCTCGCCCGTATTCGCGGCCACGATGCGGCGACGCTGCCGGCACGCAGCGTCTATCCGGTCGGCCCACGTATGAGCGGATTCGTCGAGCCCATCCTGCGGCAACTGCGCGCCGATACCGAGGTGCGCGAGGTGCTCATGCGCCCGGTGCTCGGCCATTATGGAATCAGCCGCGAATTGTCGGTGGGCCTTGAGGTATGCGCTGGCGCCGGCTTCGATGCGGCGGCACTCGCAGCAAGCGTATTCGGCCAGGCGCTCGTGGCGCGTCAGACCGACGCCTTCATCGGCCGCGTGTTGCCGCCCGACGAATGGACCGACAACGCCCGGCCGGGCTTGACGGTATTGTTTAAAACGCCGATCCGCATGGCGACGCTTACGCCGCTTTTGCGGCAAATCTTCGAATTCCCTGGCGATGGATGGCCAATCGACGGCTTTACCACGATCCCCGCCGCCGACGGCTGCTTCGGCACGCTGATGGGGTTGCGCTATTTGTTCCTGCCCGAAATCAGCATCCGCTGGGATAGATCGTTGCGCGAGAAGCTACGCGGCAGCGACGAGGCGGTCGAGATTCTGTTGCTCGATCAGGCGATGCGGATCGGGCGACTGTGTCTTGCGTTGCAACAAAATCCAACCATCGCTACCGCACACCTCAATTGGTTCGATGTCATCGTGGCCGGCATCGAGGATTACGCAAATGTCATCGAACGGCTCGCGCGCGGCCCACTATCGGATACGGATCGCGCAGGTGCGATGACGCGCAAGGCGTTTTCGGAAATGCTCGGGCTGACGAGCGGGGAGGTGCTGCGCGCGCGCATCAGGCATACCGAGACAGAAGCCGGCGCATGGACGCGTCAGCCGAGCGGCGTACAACCCCGCCTGCCGCTCGGCCGTTTGCCGCAGCGCCGGCTGCGTCCGCTTGGCGCAGACAAACTCGTAGCGAACGCAGTGCGAGCATGAGCGATCTCACCACCAACCTGTTCGTCCGCTACAACCGCGTAATGCGTGGCGCTTTCGTCGGCGTGCTGTTGGTTGCATGTGCGCTGGTCTATCTGCAGTTCGAGCGCACGCTCGACGCCGAAACCCGCAGTCTTGCCGGGCGGATGCAGGAGCAAGGCGTCGCGCTGGACGCCATCCTCAAGAGCAGCACCGACGCGGTAAACACTATGCGAATGCATGCCGAAACCTGGTATCGCCTGCATCCGCAGGCGCCAGCGACCTCGCCACTATTGCAGGCACTGCGTCCCTGCGGCGCGACGGGCGGCGTTTGTCTGGACGCGCCACCGCCACCCTGGAGCACGCGCGAAGTCGGCAACCTTACAGGCTTCCCCGGCCCGCCGACACCTGCGCTCACGCGCGAGCTGGAGATGGCCTTGAGCCTCAACGATGCGTTCCGCACAATCAAGGCCAATCTGCCGGAAGCAACCTGGGTGTATTACACGTCGGCGCACCGCTTCATCAACATTTATCCATGGGTGGCCTCACAAAAGTTTTTCTACGCCGATTCACTCCAGAAAAAACCGTTCTTTCGCGAAGTCGAGCCCGCGCGCAACGATTCGCGGCGCATCATCTGGACGCCGGCCTATATCGACGAGGCCGGCGCGGGCTTGACGATTACCGCAGCGGCGGGCGTTTTCGCCGAGGGCGTATTCCAAGGCGCGGTATCGCTAGACATTACGCTCGCGCGGCTTAACGAGTTCGTGCGCGGCTGGCACTCGGAGTTCGGCACGCTCTTCATCATCAACGAGCGCGACCAGCTACTCGCGCACCCCAGCCTCGTGCAGCCAAACGCATCCAAGGTGCTGCCCGGCGCGACGGCGTTCCCGCCCGTGCTCGCGACGCGGCTCGCCGCCACGCTGAAAGCTTCGCATGGCCGCTTCGTACGCACGCAGGGTTACTACGTCGAGACGCTGCCAATTCGCAACGCGCCGTTCCGGCTCGTGCTTATCGTGCCGCAGTTCACGCTCGTCGTCTCGTCGTTGCGAACCGGCATCGTCGCGGTCGTATTGCTGGTTCTCGGATTGGCCGCGATGCTGGTCGCCGCAAATCGCCTCGCTTACCATGATGTTGTGCTACCCGCGCAGAAACTCGTGAGCTACATCCACGACGAGAGCAACGGTTCCGCAAAATCGATCCCGGCCGTTCCGCCTGCATGGCAACCGTGGTTTCTAGCGATTCAGCAGGTCTTCAACGCGCATGCGCGGCTCGTTTCGATCCAGCACGAACTGGATGTCGCGCGCCGAATGCAGCAATCGATTGTGCCCAAGCGCTTCCCGACGCGCACGGACTTGCAGATGTTCGCGCGCATGATTCCCGCAACCGAGGTCGGTGGCGATTTCTACGATTACTTCTGGTTATCCGACACGCATATCGGCATGGTGATCGCGGATGTCTCAGGCAAGGGCGTGCCTGCCGCACTTTTCATGGCCGTGGCCCGCACGCTGCTGCGCGCGATTGCGCCGGCGGCAAGCGGCCCCGGCGAATGCCTCGCACTCGCCAACGATCTGCTTGCGAAAGACAACGAAGCAACGATGTTCGTAACGCTGTTCTACGGCATTCTCGATATGCATTCGGGTCGTCTGGCCTACGCAAACGGGGGCCACAACCCACCGTATCTCGTCGCACCCAATGGCGCGGTTTCGCAGTTGGCGGGCACCGGAGGCACGGCACTCGGCGCCATCGACGGTCTCGAATACGCCGAAGCCCAGATCCAGCTCGCGACCGGCAGCACCTTGCTGCTTTATACCGACGGCATTACCGAGGCATTTAATCCGCGCAACGAAGCCTTCGGCGAAGCACGGCTCGCCGAACATCTGGCAACGCATGCCGAGAGCGCCGTGGAGCCGCTGCTCGACACGCTTTTCGAACGCGTGCACGCATTCGCGGACAGCGCGCCGCAGTCGGACGACATCACCTGCCTTGCCGTCCATTACGCGGCCGCAGATACCGATTAGGTGACAAGGATGCGGGTCGAACTCGATATGCAACTGGCACACATGGCTTCCGATCTCGACGCATTGAGCGTACGTCTGCGCGAGTTCTTCACTGCCTGTGCGCTGCCCAACGGGCTTTGGCAAAGATTCGCGCTGGCCTTCGACGAGGTCGTCAGCAACATCGCCGCGTACGGCCAAGCACGGGGTCCGATTCGGGTGCGCGTCCGCGTGGTTGGCGGTGAAATCCGCGCAACGGTAGTGGACGACGGCGTCGCGTTCAACCCGCTCTTGCTGCCGAACCCCGACACGACGAGCGGTATCGACGCGCGTCCGATTGGCGGCCTCGGTATTTTTCTGGTCCGTAAAACGATGGATCGCGTTGCCTACCGACGCGGCTGGGGACTCAACTGTCTCCGTTTCGTCAAATGTATTCCCGCATCAATCAACGAGGAAGACCGTGGAGATCAATGAAATTACGCAAGGCACCGTTACCGTCCTGGCGCTATCCGGGCATCTGGACAGCAACACCTCGAAACTGCTAGAAGATGTGTTGCCAGAACGCATCCAGAACATGCCGGGCGTCGTGCTCGACTTGGCCGATCTGCAATATGTAAGCTCGGCAGGGCTGCGTGTCATGCTCAAGGGCGCAAAAATCGCGCGTGGGGCGGGCCGTAGGCTGGCCCTTGCAAGTCTCCTGCCGGAGGTCGCCGAGGTGTTCCAAGTCAGCGGCTTCTCGGCGATTTTCCAGATTTACGAAAACCGCGCGGCGGCCCTGACAGCGCTCGCTGGCGATACCGCCGCGTAGCGCCATCCGTGAGCGATCTTTCCCAACTCGGCAAACAGCCGATCAGCGAAGCTCAGCCATGCGGCAGGGATGTACGCGATACGTCCGGTTTCGAAGCACTGCAAGCAGAAATCGCCAAGATGTCGAACCCGGCCGCGAACAGCACGCCCGATTGGCCGCGCGTCGCACAACTTGCAGCGGCGCTGCTCGCCACGACCGGCAAGGATGTGCTTGTCGCCAGCTATCTTGCTGGCGCGCTGCTCCATACACACGGGCTGGCGGGCCTTGCCGACGGCTTAGGTGTCCTCGCCGATCTACTGCAAACCTGGTGGGACCAGCTACACCCGCCGTTGAAACGGCTGCGCGCGCGACGCAACGCGATCGAATGGTTAGTGGACCAAGTTCGCGTCCACGGCGACGAGAACGACTGGTCGGCGCTCCCGCCACAAAACGCGACGCTCATCGAGAGCCTGCGCGCGGCCATCGACGCAATCGATGGTGTGCTGCGCGACAAGGACAGCGAAGCGCCTTCGCTGCGCCCGCTCAAAACCCTGGTCGACACGGTCTCCGTCGTGGTCGAACCCGCATTATCAGCGTCAGTTAATGCATCTTCCATTGCGGGTGATGCAGTCTCACCACCTACCGCCGCCGCGCTCGCGCTAGCACCGCTCGATTCGTCCGCCAGCGCAGCGCGTACGATCGAGGCAGCGCTCGAACGCCTGGGCGACGTCGCCACATGGTTTGCCGAGGCGGAACCGGCCAGTGCGCAGGGCTTTCGAATAAGACGCATCGCCGCATGGGCGGGCATCGAACAAGCGCCGCCCGCGCAAGGCGAGCAGACAGCGCTGCCCGGCCCCATCGCGCCAATCCAGGACGCGCTGCGCGGCCTCTTGGCGCGCCGAGTCGATCAAGACATCGTAAATTTTGCCGAAGCCCAACTGGCACAATTCCCATTTTGGCTCGACCTGAACGCCGCCGCCGCCGCCGCACTTGCACGCCTTGGCGATGATTGGGCGGCCGCGCGGCGCGAAGTGTGCAACGAGACCACCAAGCTACTCGACCGGCTGCCCGACATCGCGCGGCTAAAGTTCGCCGGGGGTATGCCGTTCGCAAACGCCGATACGGTGCAATGGCTGCAAACGCTGACCGCATCGGATGGCAACGCCACAGCGGTCGCGCACGACCCCTTGCAGAGCATCTTGACGCAGGCTCGCGCGCACGCTGCCGACAACGACCTCGTGAGCGCTGCGCGCTGTGTGCAACAGGCACTCGACGGGCATCCTGGCGCTGTCGCGTGCGTGCGGCTACGCGCGGCGCTTTGCGATCTACTGCTCGAAAACCGCCCCGGCGCGCGGATCGACCCGTTCGCGCGCGCGCTGATTGCCGAGATCGACCGCTGTGGCGTCGCGACCTGGGATCCGCAGCTGGCCGCCGACGGCCTGCGCGCCGCCTACGCGATCCTCGCCCGCAACGACGATAATGCGGCGGAGACCGACGCACTGCTCGCGCGTATTGCACCGCTCGATGTAGCGATTGCGGTGCGGTTAATTACCTGAAATTTCCTTGGACATTTCGAAAAAAGAATTAGTCGGCCAAACTTGGCTGCACTGCACATCACCAATCTCAACAAGCCATAGTCGCATTCGCTAGACGAAGCATATTCCTGGGGATTGGACAAACGCAAAAACCCCCTGATCCGATGAAGGTTCAGGGGGTTTAAGGAAAAGGGTAGTCTGACGCTGACCTACTTTCTCACGGGCAATCCGCAATATCATCGGCGCAGCTC
>JAVBKC010000026.1:0-21036 GCA_031554255.1 Niveibacterium sp. | reverse complement strand
GATGACGGCGACCGCCTTGGGCTTTTCCGTACCGTTTTCCGCGTTGAGCGGTTTGTATTCGCGCCCGAGCAGGTCGGCGAGTTTGCGGATGCCATCCTCGCCGCCGGGCGGACACTGGTTTATGTCGGCCGCACCGTCGGCAATCGCAGTCGCATAGGGCTTGCAGCCCGGAAAACCGCACTGGCCGCACTGCGTTTGCGGCAGGATCGCGTCGATCTTGTCCACGAGCGGATCGCCTTCGACGCGGAACTTCACCGCCGCGAAGCCGAGCGCAGCGCCGATTGCAAGCGCCAAGAGGCACATGATCAAGAGCGCGGACAGCATTATCTGTACTTATCCAGGCCGGAGAATCCCATGAAGGCAAGGCTCATGAGGCCGGCGGTGATCAGCGCGATCGCGCTGCCGCGAAAAGAGGGCGGGACGTCCGCGCCTTCGATGCGCTCGCGCAGTCCGGCGAAGAGCACCAGCGCGAGCGAAAACCCCGCCGAGCTGCCAAAGCCGAATAGCAGGGCTTCGAGAAAGCGGTGTTTGAGCGCGACCGAGAGCAGCGGTACGCCGAGGACCGCGCAGTTCGTGGTGATCAGCGGTAGGTAGATACCGAGCACTTGATGCAGCACCGGGCTTGTTTTCTGCACCACCAGTTCGGTGATCTGCACGATGGCGGCGATCACGACGATGAAAGCGAGCGTGCGCAGGTAGCCGAGCCCGAAGGGGCCGAGCAGGTAGTGTTCGATCAGAAAGCTCGTGCCGCAACCTAGCGTAAGCACGAAGGTCGTCGCTGCGCCCATGCCGACGGCTGTGTCGAGTTTTTTCGATACGCCGAGGAACGGACACAGGCCCAGAATGCGGACCAGTACCACGTTGTTGACCAGGACGGCGCCGATCAGGAGGAGCAGGTAGTGGGCCATGGTGTCGGGGCGTGGGCTTTGACTGCGCTGGATGGCAGCGCGGCGGAAACAGGAATTATCGTGAGCGCGCGGCGTTGGCTCAAGTGGCGTGGATCAAAGAATTGGCTCGGCGGTGGCGCGTATCGCTTCGGCGACGAGGCAGGGGCCGCGATAGATGAAACCGGTATAGAGCTGGACCAGCGAGGCGCCGGCCGCGAGCTTGTCGCGCGCATCCTGGCCGCTCATGACGCCGCCGACTGCGATGATGGGCAGTTCGCCGGCAAGTTTTTTGGCCAGGCTGGCGACGACTTCGGTTGCGCGCTGGGTCAGCGGCGCGCCCGACAGGCCGCCGGTTTCTTCGGACATCGGCATACCCTTGACGGCCTCGCGCGCGAGCGTCGTATTCGTTGCGATCACGGCGTCGAAACGGTGGCGGCGCAACGCGTCGGCGATATCACCGAGTTGTTCCGTATCGACATCGGGAGCAATCTTGAGCGCGATCGGCACATGGCGGCCATGTTGATCTGTGAGTGTTGTCTGGCGTGCCTTGAGCGCGCCAAGCAGCGCATCGAGTTCGCTCGCGCCCTGCAATTGGCGCAGGTTCTTGGTATTCGGCGAGGAAATGTTGACGGTGACGTAGCTCGCATGCGGATAAACTTTATCGAGGCAGGCGAGGTAGTCGTCGGCCGCGCGTTCGATAGGCGTATCGAAGTTCTTGCCGATATTGATGCCGAGGATGCCCTTGCAGCGGGCGGCGCGCACATTGGCAAGAAGGTTGTCTACGCCGTGGTTGTTAAACCCCATGCGGTTGATGATCGCGCGGGCATCGGGCAGACGGAACATGCGTGGGCGCGGGTTGCCGGGCTGGGGGCGCGGCGTGACGGTGCCGACTTCGATATGGCCAAAACCGAAGCTTGCGAGCGCATCGATGGCCTCCCCGTTCTTGTCGAGACCGGCGGCCAGGCCGATCCGGTTCGGGAACTTGATGCCCATGACCTCGACAGGCTGGCTCCGTGCGGTTTTGTGAGGAAGGATTCCGCCGAAGTGGTGCAGGCTCCAGAGCGTCAGATCATGGGCGGTTTCGGGGTCCAGCGCGAAAAGCAAAGGGCGGGCAAATGCATACATAGCCGGACATTGTACCGGACGGCACCCAGGGTATTCGGAATGAACGGGATGGCGGAGAATTCTGTTTTTGCCGCCAGGAGTCTTGCGATGCCCCGTTTTGCCGTGCGTACTCTGATTGCCGCCAGTTTGCTGATTGTTTTTCGAACTGCGGGCGCCGATGTGCTAGGTGGCGACGCATGGTTGCGCCATGCGAAGGAAGATCTGCTTCCGTTCTGGAGCACGCCGGCCGCGTTCGGCACGCCGCTCGGCAACTTCCCGACCTTCCGCTGCAATGATGGTTCCGCGTTCGACGCGGCCGCGCCGTGCGTGGAACTCAAAGACCCGCCGGCCTGGATCAAAGCCGAAATCGGACGCAACTACCTGCGCATGCAGGGCCGCCAGACCTACGCCTATGGCGTGGCTTTTCAACTGACCGGCGACAAACGCTGGTTGGATGCCGCCAAGGCCGGGGCGGCGCATACGCTGTCGCGGCTCGATGCCAAAGGCGGCTATCCGTCGTGGGTCGAGAACGGCAAGCCTATGCCCGAGGAAGCCGCGCGCACGGCGCAGGATCAGTCGTACAACGTGGTCGGACTCGCGATGCTGTTTTATCTTACGCGCGACCCGCAACTCGAAAAGGCGCTTGTCGCGCAGGAGCAGTACGTTTTCAAGCGTTTCTGGGACAAGGATTGGGGCATGCTGCGCTGGGTCACGGCCGATGGTCCGACGGACGAAGCCGCGCACAAGGAACTCGTGGCCCAGCTCGATCAGCTCAACGCCTACATGCTGCTCGTCGTGCCGTATCTTTCGGAGCCCGCGCGCAGCCAGTGGCGCAGTGACATCCGCCGCCTCGTCGATGTCATCCTGAACAATTACTACGACGCCGAGCACGGCCGCTTCTTCGGTTCGCTGGATAGACCCGACAGCCGCCTGCCCGGAGGTCGCCACAACGATTTCGGCCATACGATCAAGGCTTACTGGATGCTGCTGCTCGCCGCGCGCGAACTGGGCGATGCGAAGCTCGAAGCCTTTGCCAAGGCGGGCGGCGAAAAGGTTCTGAGTAGGGCTTGGGACGAATCCTCGCGCGCCTGGGGCTCGGCCTGGAAATCCGAAGGTATTGACGCCAGCAAGAGCTGGTGGATTTTCGCGGAACTCGACCAGATGGCAGCGACGCTCGCGCTCGACGGTGGCGACGAAGCAAAGTATCTCGAAACGAGCTGGCCGTTCTGGCTCAAGTACCTGACCGACCACCGAAACGGCGAGGTATGGGGCGGCGTGCGCCAGGATGGCGCAAGCAATCCGGAGTCTTTGAAGATCCACCAATGGAAGAACGGCTTCCACTCCTGGGAGCATGCACTCGTCAGCTACCTCGCCGCACAGGGTCTTGCCGGCAAGCCGGCGACGCTCCATTTTGCGACCGGCAATACGAAATCGTTGTTCCGGCCGTATGTGTTGCCCGGCTCGGTCGAGGCGGTGGAGGAAAAGGACGGCATCGAGACGGTTCGCTTCCGTCTGCCTGGTGGGAAACCTTGAAGCTGGGGCTAGATTTGCGCGTCCAGCGGTTCTACGTGCGTACTCACCTGTGTGCCCGGCAAGGCTTGGGCGATGCGTAGTTCGACCTCGTCGGCCAGCGCATGCGCGCGCGCGACGCTCCACTGCGGCGGAACGAGCAGGTCCACCTGAACGAAGCGCTGCTGGCCGGCGCGGCGCGTGCGCAGATTCTCCCAACGCATCTGACTATTCGCGAGACCGTCCAGCGCTGCGACGACGCAGCCCTGGTCGGCCTCGCTCATGGCTTCGTCCATTAAGCCGCCTACGGCGTCGCGCATCAGACGCCAGCCCTCGGCGAGGATATGCAGCGCAACGGCGATTGCAATCAGGGGATCGAGCCAGAGCGCGCCGGACAAATGCACGAGAACGAGGCCGGCGATTACCCCTAGCGTCGTCCATACATCCGCCATCAGGTGTCTCGCATCGGCTTCCAGCGCGACCGAGTGGAGCCGCTTTCCTGCTTTCGCGAGGACGCGCGCAGCGGCAAAATTAATTGCCGTCGAAAGGACCGAAAGCGCGAGGCCCGCGCCGAGTTGCTCGATGGCTTGCGGATGGAGCAACCGTGGAATCGCGTTCGCACAGATCAAAAGGGCCGCGATCACGATCAGCGTGCCCTCGAAGCCGCTCGAAAAATATTCCGCCTTCGTGTGGCCCCAGGGGTGGCGCGCATCGGGGGGCTCGCGTGCGATCAGCAGCATCCATAGCGCAAACCCCGCACCGGCAAGATTTACGAAGGATTCCATCGCATCCGACAGGAGCCCCGTCGAATCGGTCAGCCACCAAGCCAGCGTTTTGAGCAGAATCGTGACGACCGCAGTGGCGATCGACAGCCACGCGTAATGATGCGCGGAACGCTCGGTTTCGCGGTGCGGCTTTACCGTCACGCGGTCCGTCAGGCGCGCGCCGCGCGTTCGCGTTCCAGGCGCAGGATGTAGCGCTGGACTGCGGAATCCTGCGCCCGCGTCAGGCCGACGAATTGGCAACCGGCACGGAGCAGTTCGATGCCGTTGGTCTGCGTGATCCTGAATACGTTACGTATGCTCAGATTGGTCAGGATAGGCAGACCATCGGGAATTTCGAGCTCGCAACCGTCGAACTGAGCGCCGATGACGAACTCATGCGCGTTTGCCGGAGCCGCAAGCGCCAGCCCTCCGCTCGAAATATCGAGCACGCGCGCCGGGAAAATCTTCGGCTCCTCGTCCTCGCCCTGCGGAATGGGAACCAGGCAACGGACCGGGTGCGAAATCGGCGTAACGATGCGATAAGAATCGCGCCGCTGCAAACGCAGCACCTCGGAAGGTAGCGCGACGGACAATGCGGGTCCGCGCTGAAACTGAACGCTGCGCATCGGTCCGCTGAGCTGGAAGCGGATCTGCACGCGATCGAGTTGGGTTTCGCAGCGAACCGTCTGGGCCTTCAGAAGTCGCGCGTTGAAGTGACTTTCGACGGCGACATCGAGTGTCAGCAAGCCAGTGGACTCGTCGACCTCAAGCAGGGAAAGCAGGGCTGGGTGTTGCTCTTCGTCCGGAAACACCGCGACCAGCGATTTCTTGGTGATGAGCTGGCGTAGGAGAAAGCGTATTTCGCGTGCCGAATGGACGAGAAACTGGCTAATGTCGGCCGGGTCGGCTGCGGAATTATTGAGCTCGTTGGCTTGCTCGGACACGGCGTAATCTCAAAATGACATACTAAAATTCGTAAGCGAGCGAATATATCATGCGGCTTTGGATTGCATCGAAGCCTGCTGTGATGAATTTAATGTGGTTTTTTCGTCGCGCTCCATTCGATAGAGCCATGCGAGCAATTCCGCGACGGCCAGATAAAGCTGCGGCGGAATATGTGCGTCGAGGTCTACTTGCATCAAGAGAGAAACCATTTCGGGCGATTCATGCACGAAGACCCCCGCTGCACGCGCGCGGTCGATGATTTCCTCGGCGATAATCCCGCGTCCTTTGGCTACGACTTTAGGCGCCGCTGCGCCGTTTTCGTAGCTCAACGCGATGGCGTTCATCTGCGGAGGGCGGGGATCAGGGTTCGTCATGTGTAACGATCGCGTGTCCGGTCAGTGGGATGCCAAGTGCGTCGAGCGCCGATGCCAGTGCGTCCACGCCGCCCTGCAAATGGGTCACGGTATCTCTGTCGCCGGCTTCGATCCGCAGCGCGAGTCCGGCCGCAGTCAAATGGAGCTTGGCCTCGACTTCTCCAAGCATGGGCAGCGTGAGCTTGAGCGTCGTCTGCCAGTCGTTTGTCGCCTCGTAATCGTCCGAGCCGTCGGCTTCGCGTTCCGGCACATCTATCGTCCATTGCATCGACTGACCGGGCCAGATTACGCCTTGCCAAGCCAGTTGCTGATTGACGAGCGAATCGAGCTGCTGCATGACGACCGGTGCGATATCGCGCGGACCGAGTGCATTCGGCAAGGTGGATTTGGTGTCGGCCAGCGATGCGGCCATGCTGTTCGCCGTGCGTGCGGTCGTGGCTGGTTCGTTCGCGCGGGCCGCTGCTTGGTGTTCCGTGCTTGCCGCATGCTTGGGCGCGGCCTGAGTGCGCGGATCGTGTTGCACAGGCTCGTCCGTGTTCGTATCGGCCGGCGTTTGCGGATCGCGCGGCGCTTGCTCGGGACGCTGTGACGCGGGGGGCGCGGCTTGCGTTGAAGGCGCTTGTTCGGGCGCCGCCGCTCCGCCGAACACCAACTGCGCCAGCAGACCGCGCGGGGCAGCCTGTTGCTCGGGGGCTCCGGGTTGTGCCTGGGCGAAACGCGCCTGAGGTTCGCTACGTAATTGTTCTAGCGGCATGCGGCCGGCCAGCCAAAGCGCCTGATGCGCTTCGTAAAAAACGCCGCTGCTACTGAGCGCGCGCGCCAGTTGTGGTGCGATCTGCGCTGCGCCCAGCGTGGGGCCGGGCGGTGCGGCGAGTACGGGCGCACCGCCTTTGAGCAGCGCTGGCGGGGTTTCGCCGAATTTGCCTGCGGTGAACTGGCTCACGAGCTGGCCGGTCTGCGATAACTGCGGTTTCGGCGTGGGTTCGGCGAGCGGTCCGACTAACTGAGCGATCAGCGCCTGCGGCGTCTGACGGGTTGCAACGAGTTCGAGCGTTTGGCCTGGATTTGCCGCCAGCGACTGCGGTAGCGAGAGCCTGATATCGCGACCGCCGACGAGCGCACGAAACGTGCCGTCGGGAAGCTTTTCCTGAATTTGGGCAGCAAAACGCGCACCGGGCGGCAGCGAATCGTCGGGCGCCGGCTTGGTCGGTGTAACCGGCCTGACTTCCGGCAACGGCAGACTGATCAGCTCGCGCAGGCGGGCACCCAGGTCGGCAGGAATCATGTGGTACGGTGCCTTGAGCGCAGATTATGGCGCCGCAGCGCCTGCTTATCCGCGTGGGATTGCGCTGTAGGTGGCCCGCACGGAGCGTCCGCGTGCGCCGCCGCCGAGCAATTGACGTACGCTATCCATCCAGGGCGTAGTGTGCTGGCGTATTTCGCGATCATTGGCAAGAATGCCCTTGATCAGTTCGATCTTGTGCAGGCGCTCGGCCTCCGGCAGCGGAGGCAGCGGGCTATCGAGCGGCTCGATTTTCTCTAATTCGGTGCGAATACCGCGAATTTCGATTTCGAGCGCGTCGAGGCGCGACCAGTCGTTATCACGCGCGGCCTGCACCATCTTCGACGAAAGCTCGCTCATGTGTTCGTAGAGAGCGACTGCAGTCATTTCGATATTCCTTTTCAGGCGGTCAGGACTTCTTTGCGGATCGCGTCCCAGGCACTCTTGAGTTCGCCGAGCAAGCTGGAAACTTCCTTGAGCGCGCTTTCGCTCGAATGCACGTTCGCATAGATGAGACGCGAAACCATGTAATCGTAGAGCGAAGCGAGGCGTTGCGCGAGTTCGCCGCCGGCTTCCATGTCGAGACTGGCCTTGAGACCGCTGCCGATGATCTCGATGGCTTTCGAAATCGCCAGGCCTTTGGCTGCGATATCGTTTTGCGAAATCGCGATCGCCGCCAGATTAACCTTCAGGAGCGCGCCGTCGAAAAGCATCACGATCAGCATGTGCGGATCGGCACCGGCAACGTTGGATTCGACGCCCATGCGGGCGTAGGCATCGGCTTTTGATTGCATGGCTGGATACATCCTGTTCAATCCGTATTCTGTTGGGGTTGGATAAAGTGTAGGAAAAAACCTTAGCTCATCTTTGCAAGCTTATACATCACATCTTCGAGAGCTGTTGCAACAGATAGTTGCCCCGGGAGTTCAATTGGGCAAGCGTAGAGTCGAGATTCGAAAACTGCGTTCGATACCGTTTCTCTATCATATCCATCTGGCGATTCATGTTGTCCATCTGATCGCCCACCGATTTGATACTGGTGTTCAGACCACTAGTACGCGAACCGACCACGCCCTGATCGCTCAACAGAGATGTGACACTCTTTGTTACCTTGGCTGCGAGACCGCCGGTTGTGCCCACACCGGTGAACAACTTGCTTGCGTCCTTAGTCGGATCCGCTAAAGCCTTGGTCAGCTTGTCCGAATCGACTTTCAGCGAGCCATCGGCTTGAAGGGTAATACCAATATCGGAAAGCTTGTTGAAACCGCCAGGACTACCCGGCACCGAACTCGTTACTGCGCTGAGCACTTGGCTCTGCACCGCACGCACCGAATAGTCGCCGCTCAACGCCGCGCCGCTCTTGCTCGTCGAATCCCAGGCGCTGACGTTCTTGAGCGTTGAACGCAGGCTGTTATAGGCGTCGGCGAAAGCCTGAATCTTCTTGCTCATCGCCGATGTATCGCGTGAAACGGTCAGCGTGGTGGCCGTACCATCCGTGGGAGCCTTGGCCAGATTCAGCGTCACCCCATCAATGGCGTCCGTCACCGTATTGCTGGACTTGGTGATGGCAATACCGTCGACCGTGAACTTCGCATCCTGGGCTGTTTGCAACTGCGAAAACTGCTGACCGGTTTGAGTGGCCGAATCGTAGTTGAAGCCATCCAGGCCGGACAGCTTGATCTGGTTGGCGCTACCGCCATCCTTCGAGGTCAGCACCAGATGATTGCCATTGGCGCTACCGTCGTTGATGATCGTCGCCACCACGCCGGAACCTGCTGCATTGATCGAATCGCGCAGACCAGCCAGGGTGTTGTTGCTGTCGGTGACGTTGATGTTGACCGCCTTGCTCGCATCCGATCCAACCTGGATTGTGAGCGTGCCGTTAGCAACGGCAGGGGTCTTGATGGAGGCAAAACCAGTGCTTTGAATCTTCTGCTGCTGCGCGAGTTGATTTACCTGGATCTGGTAAGAGCCGGGTGCAGCCGTGGCGCTGGCTGTGGCACTGACGTTGCTGTTC
Organism: Niveibacterium sp.; assembly: GCA_031554255.1. GTDB lineage: Bacteria > Pseudomonadota > Gammaproteobacteria > Burkholderiales > Rhodocyclaceae > Niveibacterium. The sequence goes on along the minus strand of JAVBKC010000026.1, from coordinate 12,154 downwards.
GACGATACGGCCTGAAAAGTTGCAAAGCTGGCCGGTGTCGACAGAGCTGCCGCCGCCGATTGCAAGGCTGAGAGCGAGCTTTTGACCTGCCCGAGCGCCGAAACCTGCGATTGAAGATTGGACTGCTTTTGCTGCAGTAACTGAAGCGGCTGCCGCTCCGCATTCATGAGGCCGGTCAAAAGCGTGTTCAGATCCAGACCGGACCCTACGCCAAGTGATGTGACCGATGCCATATCTAACCTCCTGTCTTTTTTTACCGCATTCCCGGATCAGGCTTCATTCTTGAGCAACAAACCGCTTTTGCTCCCGCAACCCTCGCCCAATGCCTTGGCAAGTTCAAGCATCTCCTTGCTGGGAATTTGGCGGATAACCTGCTGTGAAGCCTCATCGACAATCTTGACGACGGTCTTGCCCGTGTCGTCATCGATCGAGAACTGCAGATTGCTGGCCGTCGTTGCGACCGCCTTTTTGACTTCTTCGACCGCGTTTGCCACCAAGGTCTTGTCTTGCGAAGCTTGGTTGTTCGCTGCCGCAACGCCAGCGGCGTCGGACTTACCCGAATCCTTGGCCGGAGCGGTGGAGCGAACGCTGGCATCTACCTTGGACGGGGCCGGAGACGAATTCGCCACATTCCCGGTGGGTAGGGCATTGATACTGTCCAAACTCGTCATGATTCCGTCTCCCGCGCGAAACTTTGCGGGAGGCCTTTGCGACCTCCCGCAACGATCGCGCTAATCTACGATTAGCCGCGCAGCAGGGTCAAGGCTTGCTGCGGGATCTGGTTGGCTTGCGCCAGAATTGCGGTACCGGCTTGTTGCAGGATTTGCAGACGCGTCAGGCTCGCGGTTTCAGCCGCGTAGTCGGTATCGACGATACGGCCACGTGCGGCAGACTGGTTTTCGACCGCGACTTGCAGGTTGTTAACCACGGCCTGCGTACGGTTGATCGAGGCACCGAATCCGGCACGCGTGGAGCCCAGCGTTGCGAGCGCCTTATCGATCGCGCTCATGGCATTCAGCGCATCTGCTGCACCCGCCGAAGCCGCCGACGCGCCGCCAACGTTGATCGTAGTTGAATCGACAGCGAGCGAGCTCGCTGTGATGTTCGAGAACGACACTGCGATCTGGTTATCGGCAGAGGTCTGCGCGCCGACCTGGAAGTTGATCGAACCGGCCTTGTCGTCGGCCAGATGGCGGCCGTTGAAAGTCGTATTCTTCGCGACGCGGGTGATTTCCTCTTGCAGCGACTTGAATTCCACCGCGATATTGGCGCGGTCGGTCGAGCCGTATTCGCCGTTGGCCGCCTGCACCGCCAGTTCGCGCATGCGCTGCAGGTTGTCGGTGATCTTGCTGGCCGTGCCGTCGGCGATCTGCGTCATCGAGATCGCGTCGTTCGAGTTGCGGATCGCAACGTTCAGGCCACGCACCGACGAGTTGATCGACTCGGAAATCGCAAGACCCGCCGCATCATCGGCCGCGCTGTTGATACGCAGGCCCGAGGACAGGCGTTGCAGCGGATTGGCCAGTTGCGAGCCAGTCGTCGTCAGGTTGCGCTGGGCGTTCAGCGAATATACGTTGGTGTTGATGGTTAGTGCCATTTTGAAGCTCCTTGTCGTTCCGTTTTCGTCTGTTCGTAGCCGAGGAATTCGGCCGATTCAAGCGTCTAGCGCCTGGTTTGTTTAACGGCGGTAGGTGCGGGAACTTTAGCTTTGCCTGAAGTTGCCGGCCTGTGTGCCGCTGTTAAGTGCTATTACGGCGGAGGCATTCCCGGCTTTAGGGGCATTCGCGCAGTTTTTTGCAGGAACTGCTGGCTTGCGATGCCGGGGACAGGCGGGGTTCTTACCCGTTTTTCCATGCACTGTATCTTTGCGGCTCAAAGCAAACTACCGGTATCCGCGCGATACTAGATAGATAAGATTATTCTGAATCAGCAGGCTTTCGGAGCGACGATGAGCGAAAACGAAACTACGCAGCAAGCACCGTGGACGCCGCTTCAGGCGGCCTATATCGAGAAACTCTACGCCACGTATCGGGCCAATCTGCATTTTTTAAACGAGCGTGCCCCCGGCGTGTTCGATTCCTTGATGGCGGCTGATTTGCCTGCGCCGTTCGAGGTTGCGCCCGATGCGACGGTCACGATTTATAGCGGCCAGTACATAGGCGGCCTGCGCGACTTCACCGATGCCGGGCGCCTCATGCTCGAGAGCTTCGAGCGCAAGGACGAAGGCACGCGCGTATGGGTGACCACGCCACACCTGGATATCGCGCACTGGGCCGGTGGTCACGAAGGGAATCCGTTTTTCTTTCGCCCGATCGAGCCCGCGTTTCGGCGTGAGATGGTCGGTCGTTTCCGGGAATTGTGTCCGGACCCGCAGGCTGACCGGCTCGCGCGCCCGAATTTCGGCAAGAAGGTATTGCCGCTTGTGATGGTTTTCGGTAGCGGTTTTGGCTGGCACTTGGAGCGGCTCGTCGACGAATACGAAATTCATCATCTGATTCTCGTGGACGTCGACATCGAGCGGCTGCATCTGTCGATGTTCTTTGTCGACTACGTTGCACTATTTCAGCGTTTCGAGCGTCATGGTCGCCGGTTGAGTTTCGGCGTAGCCGACGACGATGCGGCGCTCGCGGCCTATGTCCTGGATGCGATCCAGCAATATTCGCCGCCCTATGCGATGCAGGGCGCGGGGGTGTTCTTCCACGATTTTGATTCCGAACGCGTTCGGGAGATCTGGCGGCAGGTCACCCGCGACGCGATTCGGCTCTACCAGGCATGGGGATTTTTCGACGACGAAATCGTCGGTTTGCGGCATGCGATCGAGAATGCACGCGCGCGACGCCCGATCTTCGCCGGCGGCGCCGTGCCCGAGGACGCGGTGGCCGTCATCGTCGGCTCCGGCCCGTCGCTCGACGCGCTGTTGCCGATTCTGCACGAATACCGCGAACGCGTTGTCGTGATTTCCTGCGGTACGGCGATTTCGGCGCTGGCTAATTCGGGCATCGAACCGGATTTCCACGTCGAAATCGAGCGCACGGAAGCTACTTGCCACATGCTCGATACGCCGCAGACGCACGCGGTGCTGGCGCGCACGCCGCTGCTCGGTTCGGCGATCCTGTTTCCGGGTGTTTTCGATCTGTCGCCCGAGCCGATGATCTTCCTGAAGGAAACCGACTTCGGTTCGAGGATGTTCGACTTCGGCGATCGTTTGCCGAGGGTCAGGACCAATCCAACCTGCACGAACGGTGGTGTCGATCTGGCGCTGAAATTGGGTTTCCGTACGCTTTATCTGGTCGGCGTCGATTTCGGCTTCCTGCCCGAAGGGCGCCACCATGCATCCGCCTCGCTCTATTACAACGATGAGGGCGTCAAAAATAATGGCGTTATCGCCGGTGCGGTGAATTACACGCACAGCATGAGCCGGGATAACCACGAGGTGCCGGGGAACCTGGTGGAAACCGTGCGCGCGACCGATCAATTCACGCATGCGCGCAAGGTGATGCAGGTGGTGCTCGCAAAAAATCCGCAGGCGCGCGTGTTCAACCCGAACAACGGTGCGCGCATTGCCAACGCCGAGACCATCCGGCCCGAGGAAATCCGCATCGAGGCCGCGCCCGAGACGCGCGCGCAGGCGATCACCGCGATCAAGGCGAGCTTCCTCGTGGGGGTTGCCGACGATATGGTGCGTAACATCGACGATTTGCTCGTCCAGTTCGATGCGGCGGTGGCCGATCTGGCCGCGCTGTTCGCGCCGCCGTTCGAGCGTAAGGCCGATCTGTTCTCGCGCCTGGCCGATCTGCAAGCGTATATCTCGCATCCGCAGCACGAGCAGGCGCAGATCTATGCGCTGCTGCATGGCTCGATGCAGCACATGGGGCGTTTTGCGAACGATTGTTTTGCACTGATGCGTGACGAGGAAAAGGCGGTCGCGTATGGCCGCGAGATTTTCGACCTCTTCCTGCGTTTTCTTGCCGCTGGCCGCGAGAACCTCGTCGCGCTACGCGAGTACGCGGCGACCGGCAAGTTGCCTGATAACGGGAAAATCAACGATGTTCAATGATAAAAGCATTCTGGTGACCGGCGGCACCGGTTCTTTCGGGCATAAATTCATCGCAACGCTGCTCGCGCGCTACAAGCCGCGCCGCCTGATCGTTTTTTCGCGCGACGAACTCAAGCAATACGAGATGCAGCAGCGCTTCGATGCGCCTTGCATGCGGTACTTCCTTGGCGATGTGCGCGATGTCGAGCGTCTGGTCCAGGCCATGCGCGATGTCGATTACGTTGTTCACGCCGCAGCGCTCAAGCAGGTGCCAGCCGCCGAATACAACCCGATGGAGTGCATCAAGACCAATATCCACGGCGCACAGAATGTTATCGAGGCGGCGTTGGCGAACGAGGTCGAAAAAGTCATTGCGCTATCGACCGACAAGGCGGCCAATCCGATCAACCTGTATGGCGCAACCAAGCTTGCCTCCGATAAGCTTTTCGTTGCGGCGAATAACCTCGTCGGCCGGCATCGCACGCGTTTTGCCGTCGTGCGCTACGGCAACGTTGTCGGTTCGCGTGGTTCGGTCGTGCCGTTTTTCAGCAAGCTACTGGCCGAGGGCGCGAAGGAGCTGCCGATCACCGATGCGCGCATGACGCGCTTCTGGATTACCTTGCAACAGGGCGTGGACTTCGTGCTGGCGGATTTCGCGCGCATGCACGGCGGTGAAGTCTTCGTACCCAAGATTCCCTCGGCGCGGATCACCGACCTGGCCGAGGCGATTGCACCGGGTCTGCCTTGCCGTCATATCGGTATTCGTCCCGGCGAGAAACTGCATGAAATCATGGTGCCGACCGATGATGCGTTTCATACCTTGGAATTTGCGCACCACTATGTGATCAAGCCCAGCATCCAGTTCGTGCGCGAACCCGATTACAACTGCGATGGGCTCGGCGAAGCGGGTTTGCCGGTGGGCGACACTTTCGAATACAGCTCGGGCACCAATCCGCATTTCCTTGGCGTGCAGGAAATCCTGCAACTTTTCGGACAGAGCGAATGATTCCCTACGGTCGCCAGAGCATCGCCGAATCCGACATCGAAGCTGTCGTGGCCGTGCTGCGTTCCGATTGGCTGACCCAGGGGCCGGCTGTGGCACGCTTCGAGCAGGCGGTCGCGGACTATACCGGCGCGCCGCATGCGCTTGCGCTCAATAGCGCGACCTCGGCGCTGCATGTGGCCTGCGCCGCGCTCGATGTCGGACCGGCTTCGCGCGTCTGGACTGTGCCCAACACCTTCGTCGCCTCGGCCAATTGCGCGCGCTATTGCGGCGCGAGTGTGGGCTTCATCGATATCGATCCTGCCACCTATTGCATCGACACCAAGAATCTGGCGCGGCAGCTTGCGTATGCCGAACGCGGCGATGCGCTGCCCGATGTGCTCGTGACGGTCGATTTCGCCGGTCAGCCCTGCGACTACGCGGCCATTGGCGCGCTCAAGGCGCGCTATGGTTTCCGCGTGATCGAGGATGCCTCGCACGCAATTGGCGCGCTTTATCGCGGCGAGAAGATCGGTTCGCTGGCGGTTGCCGATATCACGGTTCTGAGTTTCCATCCGGTCAAGATCGTGACGACGGCCGAAGGCGGCGTGATTTTGACGCGCGACGCCGAGCTTGCCCGGCGCGCAGAAAGCCTGCGCAGCCACGGCCTGGTGCGCGACGCGGCGCGGTTCGAAAACCCTGGAGAAGGTGCTTGGTATTACGAGCAGCAGGCGCTCGGCTGGAATTATCGGATGACCGACCTGCAAGCGGCACTCGGAGCCAGCCAGATGCTGCGGATCGATGCGTTTCTTGCGCGCCGCCGCGCGCTTGCCGCGCGTTATGACGTGCTGCTCGCTGATCTGCCGCTCCTGCGCCCCTGGCAGCATCCGGACGGGCTTTCCGCGTTTCATCTCTACCCGGTGCTGTTCGAGGATGCCGCGACACGGCGGCAGGTGTTCGACCGCCTGCGCAGCGCCGGCGTCTGGGTGCAGGTTCATTACATTCCGGTTCATCTACAGCCGTATTACCGGAAACTTGGTTTCGCGCCCGGCGATTTTCCCGCAGCGGAAGATTATTACGCGCGCACCTTGTCGCTGCCGATGTATGCCGACCTCACCGATGCCGAGCAGGATCGCGTCGTTCAGGCGCTATGCGAAGCGCTGGGTTAAAAAAGAGGTTCAGGTGGGAGTGAATCGCCGATCGGACAGGCTTGTTTTGATGTGTTTATTGATGCAAAATTGCATCAATAAAGATGTGTAAGGTACGTCATGAGAACCACTGTAACCATTGACGATGCGCTTTACGAGCAGGCCGTCGCGGTCGCCGACCCAGCGATGGACAAAGCCGATTTGTTTCGCGAGGCCATCCGGACCTTCGTTCGGGTCCAGGCGGCCAGGCGCCTGGCCGCCTTGGGTGCCGCACTGCCCGAGATGCAGGATATTCCCAGGCGTCACGAGCAAGCTGAATGAATGGCGTTCTTGTAGATACGTCCGTGTGGATCGATCACTTCCGGCGGCACAATGACGCACTCGTGGATCTACTGGAGCTGGACTTGGCCATGATGCATCCCATGGTTTTGGGCGAACTGACATGCGGCACGCCTCCGGCGCGGATGCGAACCTTGGCGGATCTGGCCGAGCTGCGACCGACCCAGCAGGCCAGCTTGTCTGAAGCCATGGCGTTCATGACTGGCGAAAAGCTGTACGGACTGGGCTGCGGCATTGTGGATGTGGTGCTATTGGCATCCACGTTGATAACGCCGGGCACCGAGCTTTGGACTTTAGACAAGCGTTTTTCGACCCTGGCGCAGCGGTTTGGCGTGCTGCACCGCCCCGCACTGCATTAATCGTGTGGGTATCAAATAGGTTTGTTTCTATTTGAATAATGATGCGACCGCAATGATCGCGTTTCTGACAGCTTGCTGCCTCAATGTCGCCTGGATATTTATGGCCAAATTCACGATAACCCGAGTGTTCGCATGAAACTCTGCGTAATTCCCGCGCGTGGCGGTAGCAAGCGGATTCCGCGCAAGAACATCAAGGATTTTTGTGGGCGCCCCATGATCGCGTGGTCGATTTTGGCCGCGCGCGAGAGCGGGCTTTTCGATTGCGTTCTGGTCTCCACGGATGACTCCGAAATCGCCGCCATCGCACGCGAGGCCGGCGCCGAAACGCCGTTCGTGCGGCCGGCTTCGCTTGCGGACGACCATACCGGTACGTCCGCCGTTGTTGTGCATGCGATCGAGTGGCTTCGGACGCAGGGAATCCCGGCCGAACTGACGGCCTGCCTGTATGCAACAGCGCCTTTCGTGCGGGCGCAAGACTTGCAGCTTGCCCATGAACGACTCGCTACAAGCGGCGCCAAGTTCGTTTTCACAGCAACGAACTTCGATTTTCCGATTCTGCGAGCGATCCAAACCGATGCCAGTGGCGGGCTCGCACCGATGTTCCCCGAGTTCATCGGCCTGCGCTCCCAGGATCTTCCGGAAGCCTTTCATGACGCAGGCCAGTTTTATCTGGGGGATGCCGTGCACTGGCTCGGGGGCGTCTCGATGTTCGGGGCCGATTCGCGGATGCATCTGCTGCCGCGCCACCGCGTGCAGGACATCGATACCCCCGAGGACTGGCGTCGTGCCGAATGGTTGTTTCGCGCGATGCGCGAAGCTGGCGACTAGGGTTTCCGGCCGATGCCCGGTGCGGCAGTTCATTCGCGGGGGATTTTTCGGTGGCGTGCGGCGCCAGGAGCCGGCCACCTTTGTTGAAAAATAGAGAATAAAGGGAAGTCATGACTAAAAACGCCCTCCCAGGGACGGACGAAGCCTCTTCAATAAGGACAAATAGCAAGTGGGTGTCGTCATGGCCAGTTTTAGAGCAGGAAAACAATGCCCGCCTATTCGATATTGCATATTCTCTTATGCCGAAATATGGATATGGGTGGAATGCGCATAGCGTGGTGACGCTTCGACGTCAGTCGATCAGCCGCATCCTTTATTACGATCATCTGTATCAGAAGATCCTGAATGTCCCGGGAGTCATTTGTGAATTTGGCGTTCAGTGGGGTGCGACGCTTGCCCAGCTCATAAGTCTCCGGGGCCTATACGAGCCCTATAACTACGCGAGAGTCGTCGTTGGGTTCGATACGTTCGCAGGTTTCCCCGAGGTGGGCGAAAACGATGGACACAGCAAGGTTGGAGAGTATTCGACGCTCGATAGCTATGAGCTTGTTCTTGACGAATTGCTGAAGATCCATGAATCGTTTTCTCCCTTTTCGCACAAAAAGAAATACCAGCTCGTGAAGGGAAACGCTTCGGACAGTATCGACGGGTGGCTCAAAGAGAACCCCCACGCCATCATCTCGATGGCAATTTTCGATATGGACCTCTACAAACCGACGCGTGATGTGCTGGAGAAGATCATTCCACGTCTTACCAAAGGTTCGCTTCTCGTTTTCGACGAACTCAATTGCGAACATTTCCCGGGCGAAACAATGGCTTTGAACGAAGTTCTCGGCCTCAATAATCTGTCCCTCAAAACGCATCCGCACCAGCCATTCAGGGCGTGGGCGGTATTCGGAGAATAAGCAGACCGGGATTCCATACGCACGCGGGCGAGACATGAGAATTGCGATCCGCGCCGACGCCTCGCGCGAAATTGGCCACGGGCACGTGATGCGCTGCCTTGCGCTGGCGGAGGCATTGCGCGATCGCGGGGCGGAAGTCTGTTTTCTTTGCCGTGCGCTACCAGGAGATGCTCGGACGGCGATTCACGCGGCAGGTTACGGTCTGATCGCGATCTCGGCCGAAAGCTGCGAGGCCGACGCGCAGGCATGCTGTAGCGCACTGGCGGCAACTGCGCCATTCGACTGGTTGATCGTCGATCATTACCGGCTCGATGCGGGCTGGGGCCGCGCAGTGCGACCTGTCTGCCGTAAGCTGATGGCGATCGACGATCTGGCCGACCGTCCGCTCGATTGCGATCTGTTGCTCGATCAGAATTGGCACGACGCGCCCGAGCGGCGTTATGGCGGACGCATTCCCGATCATGCCATAACGCTGTTCGGCCCCCGTTGGGCGTTGCTGCGCGGTGAATTTGCGCGGATGCGCGCCATGCAGAGGCCACGCGACGGACAGATCCGGCGCATCTTGGTTTGCTTCGGCGGCAGCGATGCGCCAAATGCGACCGATGCGGTACTGGCGGCGCTGTCCGATTGCCAGAGAATTGTCTTCGACGTTGTGGTGGGCGCCGGGAATCCCCATGCCGAAATGCTGCGCGCGCACTGTTCGAGGCTGCCAGCGGCAAGTCTTGCGATCAACGTTTCCGATATGGCTGTGCGCATGGCCGACGCCGATCTTTTTATCGGTGCCGGCGGCGGCATGACCTGGGAGCGCGCAAGCCTTGGCTTGCCGGGAATCACGCTGCCGATTGCCGACAATCAGCTGGAACTTTGCGCGGCGCTCGCGGCGGTCGGGGAAGGGGTCGATCTTGGGTCGCCGACACCGCAGGCGCTGCTGCGTCTGCCGGAGCGATTGGCCGATTTGATACGGAATGCAGATCGCGTCATGGCGATGAGCGCTGCACTCGCAAATCGCTGCGATGGATCTGGCGTTCTGCGCGTATGCGAGCGTCTGTTCGCGATGTCCTCGGATCATGAATGAACGACGCTCGCGTTATGTCAAGAGGTTTGAATAGATGGGCTCTATCCGCATTACCGCCACTTCTCATATCCTGCCGGGAAGTCCGGCCTGGTCGTCTCTTGCGCCATATGGGGAGCTGGCGTTCGGCGAATACGGCGACTGGCCCTCGGTATTGATCTCCAGCGAGACGAATCCTCTTGTCTGGTTCTTGTTTCTTGGTGACGTGGTGGATGCATCGGCGCTAGATCAGGCTGACGCAGACGAATTTGATCGATTGCTGGAGCCGATTTTTTCTATCTTGCTGCGGCGGCTCGAAGCCGTCGATACGCCGCTCGTACTCGCCTGGTCCGCCTGGATGCCAGGTTCGATGATTTCCGCTGCACGCAGTCGCTCGCCGTGGGGGGCATTGACGCGTCATCTGGAAATGCGTCTTTATGAATTGGCGGCGCATCGCCCGGCCTTGCATTTGCTCGGTTTGGATGAGGTTTTTGCGCGAATAGGCTTCAGAACGACTTTCGATAGCCGTAACTTCTATGCAGCACGCTGCCGTTTGTCGTCTGCGGGACTTAGACAGGCGGTCGAAGCGCTTGCCTGCTTATTTGAACGATTCAAGCGCCCTGCGCGCAAGGTGCTCGTACTCGATTGCGATAACACATTATGGCAAGGCGTTGTCGGAGAAGTCGGGCTTGCCGGAATCGGTCTGGGCCTGGATGGTCTTGGAAAAGCCTTTACCGATTTTCAGAAGGTCGCACAGGCGCTATCCCGCCAAGGTGTGCTGCTCGCACTTGCAAGCAAGAATAACGAGGCCGAGGTATGGGAGGTTTTCGAGCGCCATCCCGGCATGGTATTGAAGCGGTCGGACATTATTGCCTGGCGCATAAACTGGCAGGAGAAAGCAGCCAATATCGCGAGCATGGCCGAAGAACTGAGTCTGGCGCCTGATGCCTTCGTGTTTTGGGACGACAATCCGCTGGAGCGCGAAAAAGTAAAACTCGCGCTACCTGCCGTAGCGACGATCGATGCGCCCGCGGACGTGACATTGTGGCCCGACATACTGCGAAGCCTCGATGCGCTGGCGAATTTCACCGTCACGGCCGAGGATAGGCGCAAAACGGAGCAATACAAAAGCCGCGCCGATTTTGTCGGGAAATTGCGCGCGGCGCCCGATGAACAAAGTTTTTTGCGTTCGATTGCGTTGAGGCCCGCAAGCCACGGCCTGGACGAGACGACTGCGCTGCGCGCGGAGCAATTATGTGCCAAGACAAACCAGTTCAATCTGCGGGCTGTCCGCCACAGCGCTTCCGAGCTTAATGCTTTTGCCGAGAATTTCGGCGCGGGTGCCTTTGTCGTACGCCTGGCGGATCGTTTTGGCGATCACGGCATCGTGGGACTGGTGCTTGCAATGCGCGAGGGCGAAATCGCTTTTCTGGATACGTTCTTGATGAGTTGCCGCGTGCTTGGCCGTCGCCTGGAAGCGTGGATGCTGGCCGAGCTCGTTGCGCGTCTGCGCGATGCGGGCTGCCGCAAGCTGATTGCCGAGTTCGTCCCGACGCAGCGCAATACGGTCGCAGCCGAATTTCTGCCGATGCATGGCTTGACGCCTTGGTCGGTCGATGCACTGGCTGCGGACGAAAAGTCGAACGCTATTGTTGCAAGATTATCGCGTGGCGGAAAAACGTACTGCGCGGATCTCGATAATCTTGTTATTCCATTTTTGGAGGTTTTTCCCAATGGCGAAAATCGTACTGACGGAGTTGCTGAAAAGTCAGTTTCCTAAATCGAATTTCAATGCCGAAGATAATGCTTTGCAGGTTGGCAGTTTTCCCGAATGGGATTCTTTGGCGCATTTCAATTTTTTGTTGCTTGTCGAAGAATCTTGCGGCGTTCGCTTTTCCGTCGAAGAAATGGCCGATCTAAAATCCCTTGCCGATATTCGGCGGGCGGCCATTGCGCATGGCGTGGATGTTCGATGACAAGTCTGAGCTGTCGCGATATCGTTGCGGTTTTCAGGACTTGCGGCATCGAGCCGGGCGCCGTCGTGATGCTGCATGCCGATGCAGTCGCATTGGCGCAATTGCCGCCGATGTCCGCCGCTGAACGTTTCGATACTTTGTTCAAGGCGCTGGACGAAGTTCTCGGCCCCGAAGGCACCTTGGTGATGCCTACCTTTACTTATAGCTTTACCAAAGGCGAACCCTACTGTGTCGAGACGTCGGAAAGCACGGTCGGACGTCTGACCGAACATTTCAGATGTATGCCAGGTGTGCGACGGTCGGGCGATCCGATTTTCAGTCTGGCTGCAAAGGGGTTTTTGGCCGAGGCATTTTCCCAGGTTCCAGTGGCGGATTGTTTCGGCCCAGATTCCGGCTTTGGCCTGCTGGAGCGCAATGATGCATGGCTCGTTTGCTTCGGGTGCGGATTCGACCGCATCACTTATACGCATTACATAGAGCAAAAAGCACAGGTCGATTATCGATATTTCAAGACTTTTACAGGCACGATA
>JAVBKC010000021.1:0-33193 GCA_031554255.1 Niveibacterium sp. | reverse complement strand
TTTCGCCGAGGGCCAGCGCCGCTATCTCGAATCGCTCAATGCCTATGCGCGGCAATTCGTGCAGCCGGCCGCCAAGCCAGATGTCGACGCCCTATTCGGTATTCCGCCGACTGTCGCGATAGAGCAGCGCACGAGCCGCGGCGGGCGCAAGAGCACGGTCGGCACACTGACCGAGATTCACCATTTCCTGCGTCTTATGTTCGTCAAGCTCGGCACTCAACATTGCCCGGATTGCAGCAGCGCAATCGAGCCGCAAACGCCGGACGCGATTGCCGCGCGCATCCTGCGCGACTACAAAAATTGCGAAGTCACGCTCGCCGCGCCGCTCGTCATCAACCGCAAGGGGCTTTATACCGACCTCGCAAAATGGGCTACCGGCAAGGGCTACGGCGAGCTACGCGTCGACGGTCAATTGCTGCCGACCAAGCCGTGGCCTCGGCTTGATCGCTTCAAGGAACACATCATCGAATTGCCGGTCGCCACATTAAAAATTGGCGCGCGCAACGAAGCCGAATTGCGCGACGCACTCGCGCGCGCACTCGAATTCGGCAAGGGTGTGCTGCATCTCGTGAGGGACAACACTGTCACCGTTTTTTCGACCAGGCGCGCCTGCCCATCTTGCGGCACGAGCTTCCCGGAACTCGACCCACGTCTTTTCTCGTACAACTCGAAGCACGGCTGGTGTGCCGATTGCATGGGCACCGGAAACACCTTGCCAAAATGGCTGCGCGATACGATGCGCGACCCCGAGCAGGACGCGACGGCAGCCGAATTCACGGGCCTGCGCTACGACGCCACTGCCGAGGACGATGATGACGAAGCACCGGAAACCGTCTGCACTGTTTGCGAAGGCGCGCGCCTGAACCCCACTGCACTCGCCGTGCGCTATCGCGAAATGAGCATCGCCGACTATGCGCGGCACTCGGTCGAAGGGCTATACGATTGGGTCGGCAGACTCAGGCTGGCGGGGCGCGAAGGCGAGATCGGCCGCGACATCGTTAGTGAGCTCAAATCGCGGCTCGCCTTCTTGAAGGACGTGGGCCTCGGCTATCTTGCGCTCGACCGCGCCGCGCCAACGCTCTCGGGCGGCGAAGCGCAACGCATCCGGCTCGCCGCCCAGCTCGGCACCAACCTGCGCGGCGTCTGCTACGTGCTCGACGAACCCTCGATCGGTCTGCATCCGCGCGACAACGCCATGCTGCTCGATACGCTGCATGCGCTCGAAGCCAAGGGCAACACGGTCATCGTCGTCGAGCACGACGAGGAAACCATTCGCCGCGCCCATCATGTGATCGATCTGGGCCCCGGCGCCGGCACGCGCGGCGGCAACATCGTTGCCGAAGGCGACGCCGCCGCGCTGATGGCCGTACCCGAATCCGTTACCGGCCGCACCCTGCGCAGCCCGCTCGCGCATCCGCTGCATCCGCCGCGCAAGGTGGACGCCGAAACACCCGTCGTCACCATCGAAGGCGCTTCGCTGCATAACCTGAAAAACGTGACCGCCGCAGTGCCGCTGGCCCGGCTGATCGTTGTCACCGGCGTTTCGGGGTCGGGCAAATCGACGCTCGCGCGCGACGTGCTGCACCGGAGCCTGCGGCGGCTCGTACTGGCCGAATCGCCCGTCGGCCGCAAAAAGGCGACGAAGGCAGCATTGCTTCAAGGCTGCAAGGCGATCCACGGCTGGCAGCCAATCGGCCGCGTGCTCGAAGTCGATCAGACGCCTATCGGCAAGACGCCGCGCTCGTGCCCTGCCACCTACATCGGCTTCTGGGACGCGATCCGCAAACTCTATGCCGACTCCGAAACTGCGCGCCTGCGCGGCTGGGCGCCGGGGCGCTTCTCGTTCAACACCTCGGGCGGCCGTTGCGATGCCTGCGAAGGTCAAGGCCAGCGCACGGTCGAGATGAATTTCCTGCCCGACGTCAAAGTGCGCTGCGATGTCTGTGGAGGCAGTCGTTTCAACGCCGACACGCTGACCGCCACCTGGCGCGGCAAGAGCATCGCCGACGTGCTCGCGATGGAGATCGACGACGCCGTCGAATTTTTCGCCGCGCATCCAGCCATTCAGCATCCTCTCAAACTCATGCAGGACGTGGGCCTGGGCTACCTCACACTCGGCCAGCCCTCGCCCACACTATCGGGCGGCGAAGCGCAGCGGATCAAACTCGTCACCGAACTCGTCAAGGTCAAGACCGACCCGGCCGCGCGCGCCCGCGCCCGCACGCCCCACACCTTGTATGTGCTCGACGAACCCACGGTCGGCCTGCACATGGCCGATGTCGAAAAGCTGATCCACGTGCTGCATCGTCTTGTCGATGCCGGCAATACCGTGCTCGTGATCGAACACGACCTCGACGTGATGGCCGAGGCCGACTGGATCATCGACCTCGGCCCAGAGGGCGGCAACGGCGGCGGCGAGATCGTCTTTGCCGGGCCGGTAGCGAAATGCGTCAAGGCGAAAACGCATACGGGGCGCGCACTGAAAGCCTTTCTTGTGGCGCGTGGAAAGAGAGGCGCCAATTCATGACATTTAATTTGTTATATCATGTTGCCATTGAAATATTTTTCACACTGAGTAAGGACGAGTGAAGCGCATGGCAATACGCCGACAGAATCCGTAATAACAAGTAAAAAGCACTCTATTACACGCTCGAACGAACAAAGAGTGCGTATCTTCGACACGGATTCTTCCATTCGCTTTTACCCAGAAGGAGTCTGTCATGAGTATGTCGGTAGGCAGCGTTTCAACTTCCAGCGTTTATCAGTACGGCAACAATTCGGGCTCCCAGAAGCGTCAGGATTTCAACGCCTTATCCCAGGCGCTTCAATCTGGCGACCTCTCTGGCGCGCAGGCGGCATTTTCGTCCATGACACAGAAATTCCAGGGCGCAACCGCGCCGACGGCAAGTGCCAGCTCGACCGACGACAAGCGCGCGGCCGATTTCAGCCAGCTTAGCGATGCGCTGAAGACCGGAGATCTGGGCGCGGCGCAAAAGGCGTTCGCGTCGTTAAAGCAGGACGCGCAAAGCGTAAGCGCCACGCAGAACGCCAACACAAGCCAGCAGTCGGGCCAAGTGCATCGCCACCATCATCGTCAAGCGGCCTCCGCCAGCACGAGCAATGCAAACTCCAGTCAGACCGACGGAACAACAGTCGGCGGCACGATCGATGTCACCGCATAAAGCGAATGTCGAATCGTTTAACGCGATGAAAACGCGCGGCGAGTTCTTGCTTGCTGCGCGGGACAATTCGAGGTCTTCGTAATACCAGCGGGAAGAGCCGTCATGAGCCAATGCGTGCAAGCGCCTCTTCCAGCCAGCGAAAGCCCACCCGTTCCTGCTCCAGCCGCAAGTTCTCGCGGATGCGGTCGTCGCGCAGGTCGTCGAAAAGCGCGCGCTCTGCTGCGTTGAGCCGGGGCAGATCGTGGCGCACCGGAGCGGGCTCTTCGCCCCAATGCGCGGCATGCGCCGCCAGCGTGTCGCGGTCCATCAGGAACGATGACACATGACTGAGACGGCTGCGCAACTGGTCGAGAATCGCAAAACCGTGGGTGTCGATGTCGCCCCAGTAGTGAAGTTTGCAGTGCGCCAGCCAGTCTGCGCACGCCAGCGCGTCCCAGCCGTAGCCGGCGCCGAAAATCACGATGGCGTCATGGATACGGGGAAACGCGAGAAAGTTGGTTTCGTTCTCGGTGATGAATACCCGCCCGACAGGAATGCCGAGATTCGCGAAGGACCCGGCATCCAGCGTGATGTCGGGATGCGCACAGCCGGGTAGCAACATTTGCCGTTCGTCGAGTACACGGAAGCGAATGCGAGTCGGCTTATCCAGAAAGCCATAGCGACTGGCGAACTGGGCCGCACCCGTACGCGCATTATCGACGGCATCCGGCGGCAGCACGAGATCGAACAATTCGGTCAGCACCGTTCGATGTGCTTCTATGAACTTCGTGTGCACGCCGGGGATATCCACTTGGCGTGGATAGATGCCCGGCCTCGGGTGCGCCTGCAACCAGCGCGCCACGCCAACGAGGCGCGGCCACGCTGACGCCAAAGCGATAGCCTGCAAGGGGCGCTTGGCGAGCCAGGGCAGCAGGGCGGGAAGGGTGGCGCGCGTCGTCTCGACCACCTCGATCAGGCAATCGGCTTCCCGCTGTTTGCCGAGCAGCGCCACGGCATCGTCCAGCGTGTCTACCCAGACTTGTTCCGGGAGCCGCTGCGCGCCCTGTACGCGGTGACGGACTTCGCGCCACACGATGCGGAAACGGGGCGTACGCGCCAGATCGGTCGCCCAGTCGCGCACCACCATAAAACAATCGGTCAGATCGGACGAACTCGGCCCTTTCAACGCAAGCCGCAGCGGAAACCCGCTCGCGCCGGTGACCAGAAGCCGGGGTAGATCCCCGTTGTCCCAGCGCCGGAACAGTTGCGCCGTAAGGTCGCCGGGCGTGGTCCAGTTCATTCGACGCCCTGCTGCACGAGGCTGGCCGTCACCGCCTGTAGCGCTTTCTGCGCCCGGTATTCCTCGATACTCAGGTTGCGCAGTTTCGACGCGCCACCGCCCTCGTTGTGCACGAATCCGACATGGGCGACGAAGGGCTCGATTACGTGGATCTTTTGCAGCGGCGTGACGATCAAGAGTTGCAGCTTGAGCTGCTGGAAAAGCCGTAATCCGTACTGTGCGGATTCGTCCGAGCCGCGCCCGAAGGCCTCGTCGATGAGTACGAAGCGGAACGAACGCGAGCGCACCGCGCCCCATTCGAGGCCGAACTGATAGGCCAGACTGGCGGCCAGGATCGTGTAGGCGAGTTTTTCCTTCTGCCCGCCCGATTTGCCGCCGGAATCCGAGTAGTGCTCGTATTCGGTAGCGTCTTCGCGCCAACGCTCGCTGGCGGCGAAGAGGAACCAGTTGCGCACATCGGTGACCTTGGCGGTCCAGCGGCGGTCCTGGTCGGACAAGCCTTCGCGTCCGCGCAAGCGGTCGATGATCGCCTTGACCTGAAGGAACTTGACTTCGGAATACTGCGCGTCGTCGGACCCCGTGACCATGCCTTCGGTGCAGGCCCGCAGATCGGTCTGGAAGTCGCGGATCTGTGCATCGGGGCTGAGCTGCGCTTCGAGCACGATGTAGCGTCCGGGGTTGTAGTCGATCTGCGTCAGCGATTCGTTGATGCGCGCGATGCGCGTCCGGATCTCCTCGCGCTCGCGCGCCAGTTGGGCATTGAAGTTGGCGATCTCGTTGATCGTATTGACGTTCAGCAGCTCCTTGAAGCGGGTAACGAAGCGCGGCAGATCGTCTCGCTTCAATTGGTCGAGCAGCTTGGCGTACTCGAAGGCCGCGTCCAGGCTGGCGTCTATCTCGGCCGTTTCGAGCTTGAATTCTTCCTTGAAGGCCGCCATCGCCTGGATGATTTTCGCCGTCAGCCGCTCCAGCTTCTTTTTCTCGGCATCGATGCGCGCCTGTAGCCAGCCGCGCACGTCCTGTTCGCGGTTGTCGCACGATTCCACACTCAACAGGTGTTCGCCGAGCGCTTCGGCGCACATGGCCTCCAGAGGCGCCGCCAAAGCGCCATCTTGGGGCGCGCCGGCGAGCACTTCATCTGTCTGCCGCCGCAGATTCTGGGCATCGCTGCGCCGCTGTTCGATCCTCGATCGCTTGTCCCGCGCCGCTTCGAGTTCGACCTCGATGTCCGTCAAGGCAGAAGCCGCGTCGCCCAGCCGTTTTTCCAGTTGTTGCAGGACATCCGAGGCGTGGGCGAGCTGTTTTCGCTCATCGACCAGTGTCGCGATTTCGGCGGCAAGGCTTTCCCAGTCCAGCTCTTCGAAGCTGCTGAATTCTTCCAGCTTCCCCAGCGTCGCAAGCCGGCTCTCCAGCCCCCTGCGCGCCGACTGGAGCTTGCCGATCAGGCTACCGACCTTCGCCAGACGCGCCTCCAATTGCCGGCACTTGGCCCGCAGCGCGGCAATCTTGGCCGCATTGCTCCAGCCCAGGACATAGCGGCTGCGGTCGTCGATGCGATGGCGATCGTCCTTCTCGTGCCTGCCGCTCGGGTCCTTGATCTGGCCGGCTTGCGTGATGGCCCGTGCCTCGCGCCGGAACTGCTCCTGCGTGGCGCAGCAGGCCACGTTGAAACGCTGCGACAGCTCCCGTTCCAGCCAGTCGTAGAAGACCGAATCGGGTTTGACGGCAAGCTTTCTGACCAGCGAATCGCGCTGCATCTCGGGCGTATCGCCAGCGCGCCGCGCACGTACATGGAAATAGACCAGCCGCCCGCGCAACTGGCTGCGCTCGACCCATTCGGCTACGCTCTTGTAATGCGCATCGGGTATTAGCAGCGAAAGTCCGAAACCACGCAGCAGGCGCTCGATCGCGCCCTCCCAATCGCGCTCCTCGTCGCGCACCTGGATCAGCTCGCCGGCAAAAGGCATCGCGTCCTCGGCCACGCCAAGCGCCGCGCACAAGGCAGTGCGGATGCGGATCTGCTGATCGTCGATATTGCTACGGCGGCGCTCCAGGCTCTCGATCTCGGTCGCGAGCGCAGCGTGCTCCTCGCGCCCTTTGCGGAAGGCAAAATCGTGCTCGCGCTCGCGGTTTTCCAGCGTGGCGATCTGCATCCGGGCTTGTTCGGCCTGCTGCTCGAACCTGTGCCGATGGGCGATGAAGCTAGCTTCATCGCGCGCGGGGGTCTCGCCGAGCTGGCCCACCAGCGTCGCATAGCGTTCGGCTTTCGTGCCGCGCCTTTCCCGCTCCTGTTCCTTGCGCGCGATCTCGGCCGCCAGGCGTTCGAGCCGGTCGCCGCCGTTGTCGTGGATGGCCTGCTTGAGTTCATCGACCTGGATGCGTTGTTCGTTGCGGCGGCCTTCCAGGCGCTTGACCTGCCCATCCAGACGCATCCATTCGTCGGCGAGCATGGCCGATCGCTTGTCGAGCAGCCCGAGTTTGAGCCGCGCAAAATGCCCGCGCAGCGCTTCGCGACAGCGTTCCAGTTCGTCCACTTCGCCGATCTGCGCCGCATGCCGCCCGCAATCGGCCATCAGCGGCGTCAACAGTTCCACCTGCCGCTGCGCCTTGAGCACCGCCCGATGCGCCTGATTCAGATCGTCGAAGTGCGCAATCAGGGCCTGAATGCGCGGCGCCGCATCGAAGGGTTCGAGCATGTGGCTGCGCACGAAATCCGTCAGGTTGCCGACCGACTTCATCGACACCGTCTGATGGAACAGCTCCAGCGCCTGTTCGTTTTCGATACCGAAGCGCCGACGGAACCATGCGCCGTATTTCGGGAAGGCGTCCTCGATCTCGGCGCCTAGTTTGCGCAGCTTCTTGCGCAACTGCGCGATGTCGCTGCCGAAGTGAGCGAAATCCGCCGCGATAGAGAGTTCGCGTTCCGCGCCGACGAAGAATCGCGCGGGCTGCCCCTGGGCGTCCTTCATCCAGAACACTTGCGCCAGCGTCACCGTCTGGTCGTAGCCAGCGTTGTGGAACACGCCGAGGACCACGGAATAGCTGTTCTGATCGCGCAGACCCACCGGCTTGGCTGCGCCGGTCACTTCGTTGCGTTCCGATTTATAGTGGCCGAGCACGTAGGAGCGCAGCGTGCGTTCCTTGATGTCGGCGCCCGCCGCCTTGTTGTAGGCGATGCGCTGCGCCGGCACGAGCAGGGTCGTGATCGCGTCGACCAGCGTGGACTTTCCGGAACCGATGTCGCCGGTAAGCAACCCGTTGCGGCCGCCTAGCGCAAGCGTCCAGACCCGGTTGTCGAAGGTGCCCCAGTTGAGGACTTCGAGCCGCGCGAGGCGGAAGCCGGACAAGGCATCGTCGACATCGAAGTCCTGCCCCG
The DNA here is from genome assembly GCA_031554255.1 of Niveibacterium sp. Classification (GTDB taxonomy): domain Bacteria; phylum Pseudomonadota; class Gammaproteobacteria; order Burkholderiales; family Rhodocyclaceae; genus Niveibacterium. The sequence continues at coordinate 25,356 of JAVBKC010000021.1, read as the reverse complement.
ACGCGGCCCTGTCATTCATCCACATCTCCCGCCAGTGTGCCGGCGCCGTTCAGTTGCGCGCGATAAATAGCCAGCCGCGCATCGAATTCGGCCAGCCACTGCGCGTCGACAAAGGCTTTCAGAATACGCCGCACTTCGTAAGTCGCCGGGCTGCCGGCAGATTTGAGCCGGCGCAGAAAGCCCAGGTCGACGACCTTGTTGATGTGTGTCTCGATCTGGTCCATCAGCCGGGCTTGGTTGCTGCTATCGGGAAGAAACACGCGCATGAGTTCGACGATCTCGTCGCGCGACAACACGAGGCGCGTGTCGCTGCCGCTGGCGTCGAATTCCGCCAGCTTCTTGCGCAGCAGGGCCAGTAGCAGACTGACCGGAAACGACAAGGACCGCCGCGCGACCAAACGCGGTAGGCGAGCTGCGCTGTCCTGGTCTTCCGGCTCGGGCCGGCTCTTGAGAAAGGCATAACCTTCCGCCTCGTCCAGTATCAGTTCCAGCCCGAGCACGGCCACATAATCGCGCACGCGGGCCTGCAGGTTCAGCAGGCTGCCCCACAGCCGTTCGTCCCCTTCGCGGTAGATCACGCCCTTGAGCAGCGTGATGGCCAGCACCGAAAGGTCGGGCTGAGTCTCGATCCGTTGGGCTTCTTCGTCCATTCGCTATCTCACGAAAATTACGCGCGGCAAGCGTGCCTGTCTGCGCGACACAACGCCATCGTGCGCCGCCGTATCCCAGACGATCAGATCTTCGACGCCTTCGTCCACCAGCGTTCTGAACGAATCGCTCCCGAGTTGCAGATAAGCCACCAATTCCGCGAGACCCTGCTGTAGCGGCTGTTTTTCGACCAGTTCGCGCAGCGTCGTTTGCGAGCGTGCCTGCAAAGCCTGCCGGATATGCCGCTCCAGCCGGGCTTTGTCGACGACGACCTGCGCGTAAAGCACGGCCGGGTCGCCATCGTCCCCGCCTACCTGCAACGCGACATCCGCGATCACGGGTTTGACGGCGGGCGTGTGCAACGGACGTTCCATCGCCAGCTCGATAGCTGCGGCAGACTCATCGATGCACGTCATCTCGCCTACGGGCGGCGCGCTACGCAAAGCCAGCGCCTTGGCTTCGATGCCGCGCAGGATGTCCATGATCCTGCGGTTCTCCAGCCAGGCTTGGTCGTCGAGAAACCGCCGCAGTTGCTGCGACAACTGCGCCACGGTGCGCTGCGTGTGTTCGCCGGCTTCCAGCCAGTCGTAATGCACCCGGCGCAAGCGCCCGTCGGGTTTGAGATCCGCCACCGGCGGCAGTGTCAGCACACGGTCCAGCAACGCCGTCAGCTCCTCCTGCCGGCGGCTGGACATCAGGAAGTCCCAAAAAGCGCGAAAGCTCCTGCCCTGATCGGAGTCGCCGATGGCGTCGCGTTCGCCCATGATTTCTTCCAAAAGCGCGCCTTTGGAGCCTTCCCACAGGGCGATGCGTTCGCGCACAGCGCGATCGAGCAGGCGGAAGTTCTGCTCTACCTCGCGAAAATCGGTCAGCAACTCGCGCGCCAGCTGCATGAATTGTTGAAAGCGATCCTTCAACGCGGTGTCGTCGAGCATCGTGATGTCGCCTGCCATCGCACGCGCGATTTCCGCGTCGATCCCGTCGCGCCGCTTATGCAATTCGGCAACGCGCACACCCTGATCGGATTCGCTGCCCTCGCTCATCTGCTTGAGCAATTCGAACAGCGTCAAGAGACGCGATTCGGTGCCGACGAAGCTACGCTCGGAAAGTTGGCCCAGCCAGGCAATCGCCTTCGCGGTAGCGGGCGTCAGATCGAATAGAGGTTCGTCCGAGCCGGAGCCATAAAACTTGCGCAACCAGCCCTTGTCCGGCGCGGCCCAATCGTTGAGGTAATCGAGTGCGGGCTTCGGAAACGCCTCATCGCCGAGTTGCCGACGCAGCGCATACAGCTCGTCTTCGAGTGCTTCGGCCAGATCCGCCGCCGCCATCATGCGGACATTCGGCGCCACGAACACGCGATGCAGGAAACTCGCCACCAGCGGTGCATGGGGCGAAGTGAGCAGCCGCCAAGCGGGGTGACGGGCACGCAGGGCGTCGAGGGTAGCGTAATCGAGGGTCATTCCAACGGTGGTTCATACCGATTCCGGCGGCATGGAGACAGGTTCCGAGTCGCGCGCCAATACGCAAGTGTAGCGTCGAACCAGCGCGCTTTTAGGTTTCGGGGCACTCTACGTCGCACGCAGCGGAACATCCGCAACCTCGCCATAATCCGCGAGTTCGGCCTTTTGTACTGGCCAGCGCTCCCTGCATGCTTGTCGTGTCAAACTCCAAGCCCTGCCAACGGATAATCCGGCCATGAGCCCTAACCCATCGATCAGCGTGAAACCCAGGACACAAACCGTGCGTAGATTAATCGTTGCACTCGCTTGCGCGCTAACCTGCACCGGCGTCTTGGCCGCCGCGCCAGCCATCAAGACGCTAGGCTTCGACGACATGTCCTGCCGCGCCTGGACGCAGGGCAAGGACGACGTCGACGTCCGCGCGCGCCATATCGCCTGGGCCCGCGGCTTTCTCTCCGGCCACAACTACGCGCGGCAGTCGCAGCAGGTATCCGAAGTATCCAACGGCACGGTCGAGATATTCGTCACGCGCTTTTGCAACGAAAAGCCGCGCGAGGATTTCAGCACCGCCGCCCAGCGCATGAGCGACCAGTATTCGGGCCGCAATGCGGCGATCACGAAATAAGCGGATGCCTAATCGTGGCTCGCCATCGCTTCGCCCATGCGGATCGCGCCTCCGGGCGTCCATACTGGATTGAACCGCAGCGGCCCTTGTGGAAACAGCATGACGACGGTCGAGCCGAGCAGGAAACGCCCCATTTCGGCACCGCGTTCGAGCATGATGCCGGCGTCCTCATATCGCCATTCGCGCGGCGTACCGCTGCGCGCACGATCGATTACGCCGTGCCAGACGGTGGCCATGCTGCCGACGATTGTCGCGCCGACGAGCACGAGCACGAACGGGCCGGCGTCGGATTCGAACACGCAGACGAGGCGTTCGTTGCGTGCAAAGAGCCCCGGCACGCCGCGCGCCGTCGCGGGATTGACCGAGAACAGATCGCCCGGCACATGGATCATGCGCACAAGACGACCGCGCGCCGGCATATGAATACGGTGGTAGTCGCGCGGCGACAGGTAAAGCGTTGCGAAGTGTCCGTTCGCGAAACGCGCGGCGAGTCCGGCATCGCCGCCGACGAGCGCGGTCGTCGTATAACGGTGTCCCTTGGCCTGGAAGATCTGGTCGCGCTCGATGGCGCCGAACTGGCTGATCGCGCCATCGACCGGGCAAAGCAAACCGCTGTCCGCAAGCGGCCGCGCACCGGGTTTGAGGGCGCGCGTGAAGAATTCGTTGAAGCTCGCGTAGGCCGCGATGTCGGGATTTGCGGCCTCGCTCATATCGACGCGGTAGCGCGCGACGAAGCGGCGGATCAGGGCCTGCGTCAGCGCACCGCCGTGCAGCGAGGCAACTTGGCCCGCGAGCGCGCTAAGCGCTCGCTTTGGCATAAGGTACTGGAAAATAACGAAAAGTCGGTCGTTCACAATCGGGCCTGCAATCGAGGAGGCCCGATTGTAGTGCGCCGCAGCGGTGGGCGGATCAGCGCGCCACCGGGAGCCGCGTTTCCGCGTAAAGCGCCGCGCCGACGATGCCGGCCTGGTTCAGGAAGCTTGCCGGCACGACAGGCGCCGCGACGGTGATTTGCGCCGCGAACTTTTCAAGCTTGGCGCTCGCGCCGCCGCCGAGCACGATCAGATCGGGCCAGAACAGCGCCTCCATCGTCGCAAGATAGCGATTGAAACGCTTGCCCCAGGCGCTCCATTTCAGATCGCGGGCTTCGCGCACCGCATCCGAGGCATAGCCCTCGGCTTCTTCGCCGTTGTCGAGGAAGATGTGGCCGAGTTCGGTGTTCGGCAGCAGGCGGCCATCGGCGAACAGCGCGGTGCCAAGGCCGGTGCCTATCGTGACGATCAGAACCACGCCAGCCTGCCCCTTGCCTGCGCCGAAGCGGATTTCCGCCAGACCGGCAACATCGGCGTCGTTGGCGACGAACGTCGGACAACCGGTGAGCTGCGCGAAATAATCGACCACATCGAGGCCGATGAAGCGCTTGTCGATGTTCGCCGCCGTGCGCGCGATACCGCGCTGGATCGCGGCCGGAAAGCCGATTCCGACCGGCCCCGTCCAGCTGTGGCGCTCCACGACGAGTTCGCGCAAGGTCTGGCCCACCGCTTCCGGCGTGGCCGGCTGCGGCGTCACCGTTCGGATTCGTTCGCCGACGAGTTCGCCGGTTTCGGTTTCGACGATAGCCGCCTTGATGCCGGAGCCGCCGACATCCACTCCCAGAATCTGCACCTTGTTCTCCCTATGGCCGCACGTGCTCGTTGTCTGCCGCGATTGTCCCACAGCGGAACGGCGACGGATTACTCGCCACATGCGTGGCGAAATCAGTTCCGGGCGCCTCGAAAAACTCCCGCTCTCGTCGCGATGCTGCGTTGCTTGCGAAATTGGATTTTTTGCTTGTACGTCAAGACGCCTATCGACAATGCCCCTCAGAAGCCATTGGTGCTGCATCCATGTTGGCAATCAATTCGCCGTTTTCCGAGCAAACTGCCACGCTAGTCACGCTTTTCTCAACCACATCAACATCGGCGGCCAGTAAAGCTACGCCTTTGGTTCCAGTGATGCGAGCCACATAGCGTTCGCATCCGGGCGTCGTGCACTGTGCAGTGTATTCACTCAATGCGACGCTCATACTGGATACATCTCCAATTTTATCTTTGATCGCCGGAAACTGTGGCAATGCCGATTCCATTGTAGATCGCACCTGGTTTTTAATATAAAAGACCAAACCCGCGCCAATAGCTATCACGACGACAATAATCATTAATACGTTCTTTAACAATCGCGACATTGGATATGCTTGTTCCTTACAAAAATAGATAAAATCAGCAGCAGGTGGAACACACGATCTCCCGTTGATCGTTACCATTATATCCTGACAAATGAGCGCTCATGCCCATTTCATTTTTTGCGATAGTGGCGAAAGCTTGGCGTTAGTCGTGCTCATCGTAGATCGCAATCCGGCGTTCGCCGTCGCGCCCACGATATGCGCGATACATGCCTTCGCAATTGAACGGCAGCGCGATGCATCCGTCGCGGTCTATCGCGATCACGCCGCCGCTTGCTTGCATGCGCACGAGTTCGTCGCGTACGACGGCATCGGCGGCCTGCGCCAGCGACTGGCCGCCGTGGCGCATCCGCGCCGAGATTTCGTGCCCGACCGCGCAACGCACGAAAAACTCGCCATGCCCGGTGCCCGATACCGCGACCGTATCGTCGGCCCAGGTGCCGGCGCCGATGACAGGCGTATCGCCGATGCGGCCGGCCATCTTCGCGGTGCGCCCGCCCGTCGATGTTGCCGCGGCGAGGCGGCCTGCTGCGTCGCGCGCGACGGCACCGACCGTGCCATGCTTGACCTGTTCGGAAGCTTGCGCCTCCGAGCCTCCGGCAGCCAGCCGCGCAAGTTCCGATTGCAACGCCGCCCAGCGCGCGTCGGTGAAGAAATAGCCGGAATCCATACACGCCAGCCCGCAAGCGGACGCAAACGCCTCTGCGGCGGCGAAACCGAGCGTCACATGCGGAGAGCGTTCCATGATTGCGCGCGCCAGTCGCACCGGGTTGCGCACCGAGCGCAGCCCGGTTGCGCTACCGGCCGCGCGCGTCGCGCCATCCATGATCGCGGCTTCGAGTTCGACAAAGCCGGCCGCATTGAATACCGCGCCACGCCCCGCATTAAAAGCGGGGTCGTCCTCAAGCGCGATGACAGCCGCCTCGACCGCATCCACGGCCGTGCCACCCTCGCGCAGAATCGCCTCGCCGGCTTCGAGTGCTACGGCAAGACTCGCGCGCAGCGCGGCATCCTGCGCCGGCGTGATCTCCGAGCGGCGTATCGCACCGGCTCCGCCGTGAATGGCAATCGCATAGTCGATCATGACCCGGCTCCACCAAAAAAGCGCGAAGTCTCGCGCAGCCCGCGACGCATGGCAAGTGCAACGAAAATCAGCAGATCACATGCTGCGAGCACCCCATCCAGTACCAAATCGTCGCGCCTAACCCCAGGAAAACATTGACCCCAGGCAGTAAGGCAATCGGCACAGCAAGCGCGCGCGACGTCCGCCGCTGCAAGGCGCGGCGACTCGCGAACCAGGCCAGAACGAAAACCGGCGGGTAACTCCAGATCGCCAGTCCTATCATCAGCAGGGCCGGGCTGCCGAGACTGCCCGCCGCATCGAACAGCATGGTCGTTCCCATGATCGACATCGGCGAAGTAATTGCAAGCACGCCGAAAAGACTATTCAGAGCCGAAACGGTTTCGCGTCGCAGCCCCTTTCTGCCGTCGAGAATCGCCATAAAAACCACCTTCCTTCCTCACTCACCGCATCGCGGTATTCCACGAAGCCCCATGCTAGAGCGAGGCGGCTACTGAAATCACCAAACGATGAGAGAATTCTGATGGCCAGTCGTTCTTTCATCACACTTGCCGGCTTTCTCAGATCCCTGGCGATAAGCGCCCGGCCAGCCCATGCAGGAATCTTCATATAGTGAAACGCGCCGCTCTTCTGCTGCTTCTTGTAACCATTGTTTGGGGCACGACTTTTCCGCTGCTGAAAACCGCCGCAGCAACGCTCTCGGGCATCGAAATCTCGGCCTTGCGTTTCTGTATCGCCGCGCTCTGCATGGCGCCGTTCGCCCTCAAGGCGCCGCGCGTGGCATGGCGCGACGGCGCGCTGCTCGGCGCGGTCGCGCTGGTTTCCTATGTAGCGCAGGCTTATGGGCTCGAACACATTTCCGCAAACCGCAGCGCTTTCCTGACCAGCCTCAACGTGTTGATGGTTCCCGGGCTCGGCCTTGCGCTAGGCGCACGGCTCACGCCGCAGATTTTCGCGGCGGCGGTCCTCGCCTGTCTCGGTATCGGCCTGCTGTCGTGGGAGGGCGGCGGCAATGCAGTGGGCGACGCGGCCACCCTGCTCTGCGCGTTCGCCTACGCGCTCTATGTAATCCTGCTGTCGCGCAGCGCGCCGCGCCACGATGCGCGCGCGCTCGCTGCCACCCAGATCGTGCTGATGGCCGTATTCGGCGTGCTCTGGCTCGTGCTGGGCGCCTTCTTCGACACTCGGCTCGCCACGCTGGCACAGCGCAGCCTGCCGATACTGCCAACACTGCTCTACCTCGGGCTCATCGCAACAGCCGCCATGCTGTTCCTGCAAGCGCTCGCCCAACGCAGCATTCCGGCCGAAAAAGCCGCCGTGATCTATGCGATGGAGCCGGTTTTCGCCACACTTTTCGCCTGGCTCTGGCTCGGCGAATCGCTGGGACCGCGCGGGGCCGTCGGCGGCGCGCTCGTCGTCATTGCCGTCATCGTCAGCGAATGGCGTTTTGCGCCGCGCATCGGCAATACGGCTTGAGGCGCGCACTCATTCCCAGATCTCGGCCTCGCTAAAGCCCAGTTCGGCAAAATCCTGCGCGCGCAAAGCGGCCTCGCCTTCGCAGAAGAATTCATCGAGTTGTGGCGGCTTGACGAGGGTGCCGGCAAGCATCGCGTGGACCTGTCCGCGATGGTGGATCTGATGCGCGAAGAGGTGGGCGAGCAGACGCGTCCGCGTGTCGCGCTGTGCTTTGTGCGGACGCGCGATCGTCACGTAGCGGCCTAGCGTCGCATCCTCCAATTGCCGGCAATAGGCGATCAGGCGGCGGTCGGCGAGCCTCTGTTCGCGCGCCAGCTCGGCGCAGCCTGCGCAGGGCTCTTCCGGTGTGAAGAAACTGTAGCAATCCGGATGCGGCACGAGTCCGCGCTGCTCGCGCTCCAGCGCGTCGATGTAAAACCAGTCGACCGTCAGATTGTGGTTCAACGTGGCCTTGATCGAGGGGAAGAAACTCGTCCGCGCCGCGACGAAATCCTCGTGCGTGAGCTGCGCGCAGGCTTTCAACAACCGGTGATTGGCCCAGGCGTTGTTGAAGGCTTGGGCCAGCAGGTAGTGCGAGAGCGTGTTCATGAGGTTGGCCGATCCTTCAATCGACTGGCGGCGCTATCGCCTCGGCATAATCGTAGAGCGCGCCGAGGATCGCTTCGCCGCGTTCGTCGGCGACGTCCGAGAGCGCGTCGATGCGGTCGAAGAACGCGGCGAGGCCGCGCGCGCCGCCTGCGCCGTGGTGCAATTGCGCGATGCGATGGGCTTCCCAGCGGGTTTGTTCCTGCTCGGAAAGCGTCGCGGGGAAATTGCGCGCACGGTAACGAAACAGCACTTCTTCGAGCCGCGCGTCGGCAAAGCTCGTACGCTCGTTCGCAAGCGCTTCGGGCGATAAATCACGCAGCCTATCGAGCAGCCGGCGGTCGGCGTTGCCGACAAAACCGCCGTAAAGGTCTTCGTCGACATCCGGGCGACGTTCCATTTCCGGGCGCGAGAAGACATCGCGCCAGCGCATATTCAAGGGCGGGCCGCGCCGCGCAATGTCGGCATGGCGCAGCGCCTGCGTCAGATCCAGACCCCATTTTTCGGCCATCGCGGGCGGCAGCGCACGCAGGCTTGCAATAACGATGGGCGACTTGTTGATATGGATCGTCTTGATCGGCAACCGCGCCACGCCTTCGGGCAAGTCGGCCGCGCGCGTGAACATGCGCTCGCGTATCGTTGCCGCGTCGAGCGTAAAGAGTTCGGCCGGATCGAAAGCGAGATCCCAGACGATGATTTCATTCTTGTTCGTCGGGTGCGGGCCGAGCGGCCAGACGAGCGCAATACAGCCGCGCTCGGGGCCGTACATGCCGGATACATGGTAGAAGGGTTTGGGCCGCTCAGGCTCGATCTCGGCAAGCACGGCGTCTTTCTTGTGCAGCTTGAAGCAGAAGTCCCATAACCGTGGCTGTCGCGACCTGATCAGGCGCGCCAGCGCGATCGTCGCGCGCACGTCCGACAGCGCATCGTGGGCGGTGTCGTGGGCAAGGCCGTTCGCGGCCGTCAGGTGTTCGAGCTTGAACGACGCGCGGCCGTCCTCGTGTTGCGGCCACTCGATGCCCTCGGGCCGCAAGGCATAAGCGCTGCGCACGACATCGAGCAAATCCCAGCGTCCGCAGCCTTTCTGCCATTCGCGCGCATAAGGGTCGCGCAGATTACGCCAGAAGAGATGCCGCGTGACTTCGTCGTCGAAACGCAGCGTGTTGTAGCCAACCCCAACCGTGCCTGGCAGCGCCAGTTCACGCTCGATCGCCGCCGCAAACGCATGTTCCGGCACGCCGCGTTCGAGACAGGTCTGCGGCAGGATGCCAGTCAAAAGACAGCTTTCCGGGTCGGGCAGATAGTCCGGCGCAATCTGGCAGTACTGCATCAGCGGCGCACCGATTTCGTTCAGGTCCGCATCGGTGCGGATACCGGCGAACTGCGCCGGCCGATCGCGGCGCGGCTGCGTGCCGAAGGTTTCGTAGTCGTGCCAGTAGAAGGAAAGATCGGCCATGAGATGCGGGCGTCCAGGGGATTCGGTCCGCCATTTTACGCACGGGGCCAGTTGGCGTTCCGTCGTTAAATCAGAAAGAAAACGGCCGTTGAGTACGACCGTTTCCGAAAATCTCGCAAATAAGGATCAAGGCTCCGGCCCTGGCCTTGCTCGCTTCGAACAGAGGCCGTCTGCTCTATCGCCCCGACCGCGATGCAGCGCTCGCCAGCGCCCTGCATAAGGCTCCCATCCCCGCCGGACAGGATGCAGTGGAAAGCTGTTTGATCTTGTTAAGGTCGTTGGTATCGAGCGTAGTGTCGACATGACGTAGCACGAAGGCTTTCAGCGGCGGGTTGCGTTTGATCAGTGCGTCGAGTTGGGGCAGCGTCTGCCATTGATCGACCAGTAGCCGGGCGATTGCTTCCGAGTTGCCCTCCGCGATTGCGCCGTCATCGCAGTGTCTGTATTTCGTGTACGCAAGATCCACCTGGGCCCAGCTATCGGGCCGGTCAACCATCGCATCGGCCGCGTTCGCATCGCGTTGCGAGCAAGTCTTGCCGTGCGCCAACGGCATCCATAACAGCGCGACAGTGGTAACAATGCTTGCAATGCGCATGGGCGTCCCCGTTGTTCAAATGCGAGCGGCCGCCTAGCAGCCCTTCCCATCCGCATCGCGCGTAAAACCAAAGCCGCTGCCGGGCTCGGGCGGCAGTACACAGATCACGATCGCGAGCGACTGGGCCGAACGCAGGATGTCGGGCGGGAAGGCGGAATAGGGCGCGGCGCGTTCGACGAGCTTCTTGATGAAGCCGATCTCGTCGTGCTGGTCGGCTTCGCGCAGCACTTCGAAACTCTTGATCGTGCCGTTCGGGTTCAGGCGTAGTTGCACGGCCGCCCTTTTCGTGCCGATGCGGCCCTGGTTGCGCTTGACGAAGGCGCTGCTGCGGTTGAGCTTGTTGACCATTCCGTCAAGGTACATCTCAAGGCTGAACGGATCGACGGGCGGACTATCGGGAATCCGCTCGATCGAGATCGCGCCTTCGTCGCTTGGCGCGCGCGGCTGCGGTTCGCGGCCTATCTCGCGCGCCATCGCGAGCGCGCGCTGGGCGAGGTTGGGCTGCGGACGATCTTTTTGTTCGTCTTCGAGCGATTTGAGGAACTCGTCCATCTCGCGCCGCTCGGCTTTGGAAAACCGGGGCGGAGGCGGTGCGACCACTTTCGGCGCATCCGGCGCGGCGGGTCGCGTGAGCAGACGTTTCTGGCGCTGCGGCACGTGAACGGATCGCTGATGATTGCGCGGTGGCTCGATCGCGACTTGCTTCGGCGGCGTCTTTTGAACGATGCGCGTCGCGATGCGCGGCGACGCCTTCGCCGGCTTGGGCTCGTGCGTGGGCAGCAGCAGGACAAGGATGTGCACGAGCACCGAGATCGCGAGCGCCCACTGAAAATAGGACTGCGCGCGAGGTTCGGAAAGCACGATCATCGATTTGTCGGCCATCGAGGAAAGCGGGCGAGGCTGCGCCTCAGAACTCGACCTTGACCGCACTTGCCGCGCGGGTGGCGCGCGCACGCGCAGTTTCGATCGATTCGCCCCGCGCGAGCGCCACGCCCATGCGCCGCTGGCCATGAATTTCCGGTTTGCCGAAAAGGCGCAGTGCGGTGTCGGGCTCGGCCAGCGCGGCCGCAAGGTTGGCGAAGGCCGTCTGGGTCGATTCCCCTTCAGGCAGGATCACGGCCGAGGCGGAGGGTCCGAACTGGCGGATCAGCGGAATCGGCAGGCCGAGGATCGCGCGCGCATGCAGTGCGAATTCGGACAGGTCTTGCGAAATCAGCGTGACCAACCCCGTGTCGTGCGGGCGCGGCGAGACTTCGCTGAACCAAACCGTGTCGCCCTTGATGAAGAATTCGACGCCGAATAGGCCACGCCCGCCGAGCGCGTCGGTCACCCGTTGCGCGATGCGCTGCGCTTCGATAAGCGCGGCGGGCGCCATGCGCTGCGGTTGCCAGGATTCCTGGTAATCGCCGTGCGCCTGGCGATGGCCAATCGGCTCGCAGAAGCTCGTGCCGCCAACATGGCGCACGGTCAGGAGCGTGATTTCGTAATCGAAATCGATAAAGCCTTCGACGATCACGCGGCCCTTGCCCGCGCGTCCGCCAGCCTGCGCATGGTCCCAGGCGCGTTGCAAATCGGCCGCCTGACGCAGCAGGCTCTGGCCCTTACCCGAGGAACTCATGACCGGTTTGACGACGCAGGGGTAGCCAAGCAATGCAACCGCCGCAGCGTAATCCTCGTAGGTGTCGGCAAAGCGGTAGGGCGAAGTCGGCAGTTCGAGATCCTCGGCCGCGAGCCGGCGAATGCCTTCGCGGTTCATCGTCAGTTGCGCGGCGCGCGCAGTCGGCACGATGGTATAGCCCTCGGCTTCGAGTTCGACGAGCGTGGCGGTCGCAATCGCTTCGATCTCGGGCATGACGTAATGCGGCTTTTCCCGTTCGATGACGGCGCGCAGCGCCGCGCCGTCGAGCATGTCGATCACATGGCTGCGGTGCGCAACCTGCATCGCAGGCGCGTTCGGATAGCGGTCGACTGCAATGACCTCGCAACCCAAGCGTTGCAACTCGATGACCACTTCCTTGCCCAGTTCCCCTGCGCCGCAGAGCAGCACGCGCGTGGCGGAAGGGGAAAGCGGGGTTCCGATTCGGGGCATGGGGAATTCCTGTAGCGACGCGGCGCCAAGCCTTGCGACGACGAAAAAAGCAAAGGGTCGAGTATCGCCGAGATGGCGCGTGCAAACCATCGCGGCGGTATGTCTGTTGCCTGCGGTAACACTTTCGCGGATGCCGCCCGCATCCGCGCATAAGGCCGGCTCAGGCAACCGGCACGTAGAGATCGACCTCGGTGTGTGGCCCGTCCGGATTCGGACAACGCGCGAATTCGTAGCGCTCCAAGCCGATGGCGGGCATGAAGCTCAAATGGTTCTCGGCCAAGCCGCCGACGAAGATGCGCGCAAAGCTTGCGGAAATCTCGCGGTAGTAGCCTCGATGCTGGAACACCGCATATTTTTGCGCTGGCAGATCCCATGCCTTCATGCCGGCCGGCACCGGCGCGTCGGGTGCGGCGCGTACGCCCGCAAGATAGGCGAAATCCTGACCTGGCATGCCGCGGCACGCGCCGTAGGCCACGCCCGCTTCGTCACCGGCAATTTCGCCGATGCGCGCATTAAAGCGGCCCCATAGCGGAGCAATCGACTCGATCCGGCCGTCGTCGAGTTCGAGGCCGATCAGACGGACGGCTGGCTGCATTACGATTCTCGCTTGCATGGCATCTCTCCTTGCGGTTGGCTGCACAAAACTCAAGCGCTACTGCGTTCGGCCGCAACGACGCAATTGCGTCCCGCGTGCTTGGCAGCCTGGAGCGCGGCGTCGGTCGCGATCATCAGTTCCATCATCGAAGCGTAGGCCGGATAGTGCGCGAGACCGGCGCTGAAAGTCGCCGCGAAGTTGCCGTCCTTGCCAGCATGATCGAGTTCGGCAAAATCCTGGCGGATGCGGTCTATCCGTTCGCGCGCGCCGACGGGCTCACTGTCGAACATCACGACGACGAAGGCTTCGCCGCCATAGCGACCGACGACATCGGCTCGCCGCACGCGCTGCCTGAGCAAACGCGCCAGCGTTTTGATCACGCCGTCTCCGGTGGTATGGCCGTGGCTATCGACTATGCGTTTAAAGTGGTCGATGTCGAGCACCGCGTAGCTCACCGAGAGGTTCTGCCGTTCGGCGAACAGCAACGCCTGCTGTAACAGGGTCTTGGTCTCAAGGTGGTTGTAGAGGCCGGTCAGCTTATCCTCGACCATGAACCTGCGCAGACTGCGATAGCGCCGGGCCCGGTTGATCACCATATTGACGAGTTGGATTTCGTCCAGCGGCTTGGTGAGGAAATCGTCGCCGCTGTCGCGCAGCGCCGCGAGTTGCGCGGCGTCGTCCGTTGCTTGCGTCAGGTAGACGATGGGGATCGATTCGTTCGCCTTATCCTGACGGACGATTTTCGCGATCTCGGGCCCCGTGCAGCCGTTCATCTGGAAATCGAGCAACAGTACATCGGGCGAAAAATCGAGCAAGGCGCCAAGTACGGTTTCGGGTCCGTGCAGCGTGGAGAAGATAACATCATGGGATGCGCTCAATGCTGTCCGAATTGTCGCGAGCACGTCTTCGGAAGCGTCGAGCGCAAGGACGCGATAAGGCTCGTCCTTGTCGCCAAGCGTGAGCGGTTCGACGGCATCGAGCAGCGTATCGACCGAGGGCGGCGCGAGCAGGAAACCAGCGGCGGATGCGCGCACCGCTTGCAAACGCAGCGCAAAATCGTCCCGCTCGGCGAGTGCGAACCATTTGATGTCGAAGCGCCGGATGTCGGCAACATATGCCAGCGTCTCGGCCGAAAGTTCGTGATCGATGTCGACCAGTACGGCGACGGCGGATTCGACGATAGCGAACTGCGTGCCCGCGCGATAGTCCTCAAACACGCGGACTTCGTAGCCGTAATGCGTAATTTGTAACAGCCCGCGCAGCGTGGTGGCTTCGCGCGCGAGTATGACGATCAGCGGCAGATTGGCGGGGTTGCCGCGCGTCGCCGCCGCCTGGCCGTAATCCTCGCTGCAAACCTCGCAGACGATTGCGTAGATGGGTGGCAACAGCGCGTCGACGCGGGCTTTGTCGTCGGGGCCGGGTTTGCGCAGCCGGGCAAGTATGTCGAGCAGCGGTCCTAGCGCGGTTTCGAGTTCCGCGATGCCGTCCGCGCGCGCAAGCGTCAATAGGCGATCGCAATGCGACATGAAAGCCGTCCAGCGTTCGGGCGCATCGCTCGCCAACCAGACGTCCTTCCACGATTCGACCAGAGTATTCCAGGCCGCTTGGATTTCCAGTTGATTGATCATTTTTTGTCGGGAAGAGTCAAAAAGGGAGACGGTATCGCGCCTGGGTATAAGCTGTTCATCGTCGCATTGTAACCATCGCTGCCCCGCACCAAGCAAGCCTTTAGCCGCCTCGAATACCCGTATGAACTTTCTGGCACATGCCTACCTTGCCGGACCGCGAAGCGAACTGCAGCTTGGCGGCCTGATCGGCGATTTCGTGAAAGGTCCGCTGCCAGGCGAATTGCCCGACGCAATCGCCGCCGGCGTGCGTCTACATCGACAAATCGACAGCTTCGCCGACGGGCATCCGGCTTTTGTGCGTAGCCGCGCTCGCGTGAGTGCGGCGCGCAGACGCGTCGGCGGCATCATGGTCGATATGTTTTACGACCACTTCCTGGCCCGCTACTGGCGTGAATTCGCACCCGACCCGCTCGCAACGCGCACCGCGACGCTCTATGCCTTGCTGGAGGATGCGCACGCGCTGCTGCCCGCGCGCTTCGCCGAAATCCTGCCGGTGATGCGGCACGCCGATTGGCTGGCGTCCTATGCCTCGACCGAAGCACTTGGCGAAGCGCTGGACCGCATGGCGCGCCACCGCTTTTCGCGCCCGACGACGCTCTCTGGCGGCGGCGCGGAACTACTGGCCGACTATGCGGGATTCGAAGCCGACTTCCGCGCCTTTCTACCCGCCGCGCTTGCTTTCAGCGAGGCCTGGCGCATGCGAAATCCATAGTAGCCGCCCGCTAGGATTGTTCGCCGCGCGCAAGGCAGCCCTGATAACGACCCTCGACACGATTGGCGAACCATTCGGTCGTCAGCTTGCGCGTAATCTTGGGGCTATGCAGTTCGATTTGCGGCATCGCTTCGCGAGGAAGCGCTCCGCCGACCATGCCATCGGCAAGCGCAAACAGCCGCTGCCAGAGCGTTGTCTGCGCGAATGCCGCAGTTTTTTCGAGCGCGAGGTCGCGCCGGATTTCGGCCTCGCTCATGCCGAGCTTGCGCGTTACCGTCAGCAGCGCTTGCTGCGTCGCACTGGGGGCCCTGTCTGCAATGCCATTGTCGTAACGCAGCAGATCGCCGTCGAGGACCAATTTGCGTCCGGATACGCGTGCGACGGCTTTCTGGAAAGCAGCATTGCGGCTGCTGTAGCGGCCCGCGTTGTAATCCGCGAAGCGATACCTGGCAGCGGTATAGCTCGCCGGATAGTCGAGCAGCATCGCGATGCCGAAGTAGACGCCGCCACGGCGGCTGAAAACCTCGTGGCGTATCGTATCTTTGCGCGAATACGGATAGGGCTTCTCGCCAGCCTGCGCTTGCGCAAAATCGACGCTGACCTGCATCGGCCCGCCGGTGCGAATCGGATTTTTGCCGCCGAGCGCACGCGCCGCCTCGGGCAATTCGGCCACCATATTCTCGTAGAGCAGGTTCATCTCGCGCTCGGTCCGCAGCCCATCGATGCGCGTCTTGTAGCTGCGGCCATCGGGAGAAGGTTTGAGCATCGCAACATCGACGACGAACTGAGGCACGCCGTAACGCGCGGCCTTCGCATACATCTGGTCCCACACCATACGGCCCAGCCCCGGCACGGTCGGATCGCCGTTCCAGGTCGATTCCTGCTCGATCACGGCCATGGCGGCGCAGAGATTTTCGCGGCTCATCGGTAGCTTCAACGCGCCAAAAGCGAGCGCAATGTCACCAGCCCAGCCGCTGCGGTCCGCAATCTTGGGCGGCAACAAGCGCGCAACGCGTTCGCGCGCTTCTTTTTCGCTCAAGGGAATGACGGTTGCACTTGGCGCGCCGAGGGCCGGCTGGCTGGCTCCTGGCTGCGGAACAGCCGGTTCAGGGGAGGCGGTCGGTGTCGCGGGAGCGATGCCGGTTTCGGCAGCGGGGGCCGCGCCAACAGCCGCAGGCCCGCCTTCGGCCGGGCCCATAGGCGTGGTAGCGCAGGCAGCAAGCAAGCCGCAAAGAACAGCCGCGAACAGGAAGCGACAGGGCATCGGTCGGATTTCGGTGATCGGAGAGCCCGGATTATCGCGCAGCCGCGCGCCATGCCTTCGCACGAACGGCGATAATCGAAGTTTTCAGGAGTCGTCGCCTCATGGCACAACATGTTTTTCCGCTGCGCGGCGAATACGTCGAATTGCATAACCTCCTGAAGCTGCTTGGGCTCGCGCCCTCGGGCGGCGCTGCAAAGCTCATGGTGGCCGAGGGCGCAGTCACGGTCGATGGCGAAATCGAGACGCGCAAGGCGCGCAAACTGCGCGCCGGCAGCATTGTCCGCGTCGGCGGCGAGGAAATCCGCGTCGTTGCGGAGGAGCAAGCGTAAGAGCCAGCAGTAAACGGGTGGGTAAAGCACAACAAGCCGGACACCTCGCGGCATTCCGGCTCGCACAGGCAGTCCCTGTTTATTTTTCGACGAAGGCGCGTTCGATCACGTAGTCGCCGGCATGGCCGACGCGCGGGCTGATCTTGAAGCCACGGGCATTGAGCATGTCGCAGGTGTCCTTGAGCATCGCCGGGCTGCCGCAGATCATCGCGCGGTCGACAGCGGGGTCGAGCGGCGCCATGCCGATGTCCTCGAACAACTGGCCGGATTCGACCAGATCGGTGAGGCGGCCGCGATTGCGATAGGGCTCGCGCGTGACGGTCGGATAGTAGATCAGCTTCTCGGCAATCGTATCGCCAAGGAATTCGTGCCGCGGCAATTCCTTGACGATGTAGTCCTGGTAAGCCAACTCGCTGACCGTGCGCACGCCGTGCAGCAGAATCACTTTTTCGAATTTCTCGTAGGTTTCGAAATCGCGAATGATGCTCATGAACGGTGCCAGCCCCGTGCCGGTCGCGAACAGGTATAGATTCTTGCCGGGCAAAAGATCGGTGATGACGAGCGTGCCGGTCGGCTTCTTGCTAACGAGGATTTCGTCGCCAGGCTGCAAATGTTGCAGGCGCGAAGTCAGCGGACCGTTCGCCACCTTGATGCTGAAGAATTCTAGATTTTCCTCGTAGTTCGCGCTCGCGATCGAGTAGGCGCGCATCAGCGGCTTGCCTTCGACTTCGAGGCCGATCATCACGAAGTGGCCGTTGTCGAAGCGCAGAGCCTGGTCGCGCGTTGTCGTGAAGGAAAACAACGTTTCGTTCCAGTGATGAACGGTAAGGACTTTTTCAGTGCCGAAAGCAGCCATTTTTTAATGGAATCAGGGGATTGGAGTCGGCCGGCATTTTACCGCTGCGGCGCAGCAGACGGGACACTATAAAACGAACGGTTTGGAATAAGAGTCCGTTTCTTTATTCCACATCAAGCATTTGAGCGTGATCGTTCAATCGCCGTGCGTTTCCACGGCATACCCGGCGCCCGCGTCCTGCGCGAGCACATCGACAAGCCAGGGCAGGGTTTCGCGCAGGCTCGCAGCGAGCGTCCAGGGTGGATTAATCAAAAACATGCCGCTGCCGTGCATGCCGGGGCCGGAGACCGCGCGGACCGAAAGCGTCGTATGCAGCCACTTCGCAGTCGGTAGGCGTTTGAGTTTGCCCGCCAATTGGCGCGATTCGGGCCGCGCGAGCAACGGATACCAAAGTACGTAAGTGCCGGTCGGGAAGCGGTGCAAGGCTTCTTCGAGCGCGCCGACGACGCCGCCGTAATCGGAGCCGATTTCGTAGCTCGGATCGATCAGCACGAGCGCGCGGCGCGGCGGTGGCGGCAAAAGCGCCCTGAGGCCAGCGAAACCGTCGCCGGCGATAACCTGTACGCGATCGCGCAGGTCGGAGAAATTCTTCGCCAGCAGTTCGCTATCGGTCGAATGCAACTCGAATAAGCGCAAGCGGTCTTGCGTGCGCAGCGTCTGCCGCGCCAGCCAGGGCGAACCCGGATAAACGCGGAGCCGCCCGTCATCGTTGAGCGAGCGCACCAAGGCTACATAGTCGGCCAGCGCGGGTGGCAAATCGGGGCGCTGCCAGAGCCGGCCGATGCCATCGCGGTATTCGGCGAGCTTCGTCGCATAGCCTTCGTCGAGCGCATAGGCGCCTGCGCCGGCGTGAGTGTCGATGTACCAGAAGGGCTTGTCCTTCTGGGCAAGGTGGCGCGCAAGCTGGACGAGAATCAGGTGCTTGAGCACATCGGCATGGTTGCCGGCGTGAAAGGCGTGGCGATAACTGAGCATCCCGCAATGATAACGCGGTGCTCAGGCTGGCAAGTCCGTGTGTGCGGTTCAAACCACGAGCGGCGCTTCGTCCATCGCCGCAACCTGCTCGCGCAGTTCGAGCACGCGGTCTTCCCAGTAGCGCTGTGTGTTGAACCACGGGAAGGCGACCGGGAAGGCCGGATCACCCCAGCGGCGCGCAATCCAGGCGCTGTAATGGATCAGCCGCAGCGTGCGCAGCGCTTCGATCAGGTGCAGCTCGCGCGGATCGAATTCGGCGAAATCCTCGTAGCCGGCGAGTAGATCCAGCAACTGACGCTGCTGCGCCTGCCGGTCGCCCGAGAGCAGCATCCACAGATCCTGCACCGCCGGGCCGCTGCGGCAGTCGTCCAGATCGACGAAGTGCGGACCGTCCGCGCTCCAAAGTATGTTGCCGGGATGGCAATCGCCATGCAGCCGAATGTTTGCGACATCACCCGCGCGCTCGAAGGCTCGGCGCACGCCGGCGAGCGCCATGTCTACGATCGTGGTCCATGGCTTGACGAGTTCGTGCGGTAGAAAACCATTGCCCTCGCGCCCTCCCGTCAGCAAGTATTCGCGCGGCTCCTCGCCAAAACTTGCAATATCCAGCGCGGGCCGCTGCGCAAAGGCGCGCGTCGCGCCGACCGCATGAATCCGGCCGAGGAAGCGGCCTATCCATTCGAGCACCTCGCGGTCGTCGAGTTCGGGCGCGCGTCCGCCGCGACGCGGATAGACGGCAAAGCGAAAAGCGCGGAAATCGTGCAGCGTCGCGCCGTCGAACTGGAGCGGCGCGCAAAGCGGAATCTCCATGTCCGCAAGCTCCTGGGCGAAGGCATGCTCCTCGCGAATCTGCGCGTCGCTCCAGCGCGCGGGCCGGTAGAACTTGGCCACCAGGGGCTCGCCCTCTTCCATCCAGAGCATGTAGACCCGGTTCTCGTAGCTGTTGAGCGCGAGAAAGCGCCCGTCGGGCCGCAATCCCAGCGATTCAAGCGCGCCGAGTACGCAATCGGGATCGAGCGCGGCATAGGGCCGGCTCGTGTCGTCGGACTCGGTTGTCATCGCGATACCTCGGTTCGGGAAGGCGGCGACTCTAGCACGCTGGCGCCGCCGATCGAGGCAACACGGCAGAATCAAGCCGGTCGCAGGCGCGGCGCGATCTTCGCCTCGCGGATCGGCAGATTGGCCAGGGCCGCGCCCACGGCGAGCATGATATCGGCGTACCACATCCAGCTATAGTCGCCAAAATGCGTGATTGCGATGCCGCCCAGCCAGGCGCCGAGGAAGCCGCCGATCTGGTGCGTCAGCAGCGTAAGCCCGAACAGCGTGGCGAGATAACGGCTGCCGAAAAGCTTGCTGACGAGGGTTGCTGTGGGCGGCACGGTTGCAAGCCAGGTGAAGCCGAGTCCTATGGCAAACAGATAGAAGGTCGCCGCCGTTTTCGGCGCAAGCAGGTAGATGCCGATCAGCAGCGCGCGCGAGCCGTACATCCAGGCCAATATGTATTTGCTGCGATGATGCTGAACCCAATAGCCAACCGCCAGGCTACCCACGATGTTCGCCAGCCCGATCAGCGCGAGCGACCAGCTCGCCACGCCGGCCGGCAAACCGCAAAGCTGCACCTCGCCCGGAAGATGTGTGACGAGAAAGGCGATGTGGAAGCCACAGGTGAAGAAGCCTGCATGCAGCAGCAGGTAGCTCGGATTCGCGAGCGCTTCGCGCACCGCTGTGGCAAGGCCGCGATCCTCGAATCCGTGCTCAGTGGAATGCATTGGCGCGGCCTGCTGCGGCTTACGCAATACGCGTACGAAAGGCAAAGCAATCAGTGTGAGCAAGCCTAGCGTCCACAGCGCGTTCATCCAGCCGAACACGCTGATGAGCCGTTGCAGCAGCGGCGCGAAAACGAATTGCCCGAATGAACCGCCGGCGTTGATGATGCCCGAGGCCATGCCGCGTTTTTGCAGCGGCAGACGCTGTGCCGCTGCGCCGATCAGAACCGAGAAGCTGGCCGCGCCCGAGCCCGCTGCGGAGAGCAGTCCTATCGAAAAAATCAGCCCGGCGCCGCTCGTCATGAAAGGCGTCAACGCACTGCCGAGCGCCAGCACGACAATACCTGTGGCCATCACGCGGCCCGACCCGTAGCGGTCCGCAATCGCGCCTGCGATAGGCTGGATTGCGCCCCACACGAATTGCGCAACAGCCATCGCCAAGCTGATCGTCATGATGCCAAGCCCGGTCGCCGTGTTCAGCGGCGAGACGAAGAGGCCCAGCGACTGCCGCGCACCCATCGTCACCATGAGCACCGCAGCCGCGCATAGCGTGATCGCGAGGTAATTCTCCTCTTTGTGTTGCGCGTCCATTCAGTTCTCCTCGGGGAGCAGGGGTTTGAGGCGCAAGAGTGCGTCTTCCAGCTGTTCGTTCAGTCGCGCAACATAATCGCGGCCGAGTTCCTGTTCGAGCGCAAATTGCGCGGTGCGCCATTGGCGCTGTGCAGCAAGCCGCGCTCGCCGGCCTTCCTCTGTCAGCACGACACCACGAAAGCGCGCATCCTCTCCCGCCGCTTCGATCACCCAGCCCTGGTCGCGCAGCGGCTTGAGACTGCGCGTCAGCGTCGTGCGGTCCATTTCGAGCGCCGCTGCAAGTTCGCCTAGCATCCGGGGCGTAGCTTCCAGCTGCATCAGCAGCGAATATTGGGTAAGCCTGAGCCCACTGTCGCGCAGATGCGCTTCGTAGAAGCTCGTCAATCGGCGCGTCAGCCGGCGGGCGCGGGCACCGGTGCAGGCAAGTGGAGATTCAGGTTTCTTGGCCAAAACATTCTCTGTATGTGCATATGCACGTACTTTAGCAGATCATCGCCCTGGTGCAAGAGGACGATGAATTCTCCGACTCGGCGCGCTATCTTCCCGCAGCGTACCCAATCTGGATCAGGCGTCTTCGACTTCCAAGCTCCGTGCAACCCCGATTGCTGCCGGCGGCGCGCGCGAATTTATCTGTTTAAGCAGATATGTAAAATGCGTGCGCCCCATCAGCGGAGAGCCTGGGGCGCGGACCATGGAAGAAAAAAACCGAATCGGCGGACGAGCGACCGCCGATTTTGTGCAGTCGCCTCAAACCGGGCGCGGCATCAACTCGGGAAAACCATGCTGATGCCAATACGGATAGGCGGCCGGCTGCGCGCTTGCGGCGTCCAGCTTTGCGACCTGCTCGGGCGTGAGACTCCAGTCCACGGCGCCGAGGTTTTCGCGCAGCTGTTTTTCATCGCGCGCGCCGACGATGACGGTAGCAACCGTCGGCCGCTGCAACAACCAGTTCAATGCGATCTGCGGCACGCTCTTGCCGGTCTCGGCGGCAATCGCGTCGATTGCATCGACAACCCTATACAGATATTCGTCTTCGACCAGCGGGCCGGCGCCGCTGGTTTTCGGCAGGCGGCTGACTTCTGGCCGTGGCTGGCCGCGCCGGATCTTGCCGGTCAGGCGACCCCAGCCGAGCGGGCTCCAGACGACAGCGCCCACCTTTTGATCGAGCGCCAGCGGCATCAGCTCGTGTTCGTAATCGCGGCCGACGAGCGAGTAATACGCCTGGTGCGCGATATAGCGCGACCAGCCGTACTTGTCGGAGGTCGCAAGCGATTTCATCAGGTGCCAGCCCGAGAAGTTCGAGCAGCCGATGTAGCGAATCTTGCCCGCCCGCACGAGATCGTCGAGCGCGCTCAGGGTTTCTTCGACCGGCGTGCCAGCGTCGAAACCATGCAACTGATATAAATCGATGTAGTCGGTACCGAGCCGGCGCAGACTGCTTTCGACGGCCTCGATCAGATGGCGGCGCGAGGAGCCGATGTCGTTCGGTGTCGCACCGTTGCGAAAGGTACCCTTGGTGGAAATCAGCACCTTGTCGCGGCGGCCCGCGACGGCGCGTCCGAGCACTTCCTCGGCCATGCCGTCAGAATAGACGTCGGCACTGTCGAACATGCACAGCCCGGCTTCGAGCGCGATGTCGACGAGGCGCGTCGCCTCTTCCGCGCCGCTAGCGCCCCATGCGCCGAAGAATTCGCCCTTACCGCCGAATGTGCCGGTGCCAAAAGAGAGCACCGGTACCTTGAAACCCGAACCACCGAGTCGTCTGAATTCCATTGCTGTTGCTCCTTGTCTTCACTTGCGGTTAGCTATCGAATAAACGGGTCACAGGGTCGCTTGCATGGACAGCATCCTGCGGCTTGAGTCTGCCGATACTCGGCGTATCCTGCTTCGCCCATCCCTTTCACACTACGATCACAGACCATGACGACCCCGGTACGTAAAGTGCAATGCCCAAGCTGCGGAAAGAGCGTCGAGTGGCGTCCGGAAAACCGTTTCCGCCCGTTTTGCAGCGAACGCTGCAAGCAGATCGATCTGGGCGCGTGGGCTTCCGAAGCCTATCGGATTTCAGGCGAATCGCCGGGTCCGGACGACCCCGAGCCGCCGCAGAGTTAATTCCACATACCCCGGATCGCCGCCACGCCATGTGCGCCGGCCGCGCGCGCGCGCAGGAGATCCTCGGGACAGAGGCCGCCGATTGCGAAGACCGGAATCGGCAAACCGGCCACGAGTTCGGCGAAATGCTCCCAGCCTAGCGCCGGCGCACCCGGATGGCTCGCGGTATCAGTGACCGGGCCGAGCAACGCGTAATCGAGTTCCAGCGCCGCCGCGCGTTCGAGTTCCGCGCGGCTGTGGCACGACGCGCCGACCCAGGCGAAGTTGGGCCGCTGGTCGAGCATGAAAAGCCGCGCGGCCGGCAGATGCAGCCCATCGGCGCCGATCTGACTCGCCAGCGCGGCGTCGCCATTGACGAGCGCAATCGCACCGGCCGCATGACAGCGCCGCAGCGCCTCGCGCGTGAAGTCCTGGCGCTCGCCGGCCTCTAACCAGCCTTCGCGGATCTGTACCAGCCGCAGACCGCCCGCCAGCGCGCGTTCGAGCGCGGCAAGCTGCGCCGCAGCGCCCGTTTCGGTCGCGTTCGTCACGCCCATCACGCGTGGCAACCGCAGGGCCTTGAGCACCGGGCCATTAGCCGGCAGCAGCGGCGCAACCGTCACCTGGCCGGCCTTCTGCCAGACAAGTTCGCTGTGTACATGATCGTTCGGTTCGCCCGACCACTCACTGACCTCGAAGAAATGCAGCCGCACTTGCGCATGCTCGTAGCGGTGCTCGCGCACGATCCACGGGTAGGCCGTTTGTACCGTTATGCCGAGTTCTTCCTGCAACTCGCGCACGAGCGCATCAAGCGGACTCTCGCCGCGTTCGATCTTGCCGCCGGGGAATTCCCAGTAGCCCGGATAGAAGGTGCCCGGCGCGCGTTGGCCGAGCAGAAAACTACCGTCGGGGTGCGTGATGACGGCGGCGGCAACTTCGATCTGTTTCGTCATTTGAGGTATTCCTGGCTTAGCACGGTGTTGAAAAAGCATGATTTTTCAACCAATACATTGTTTCCCCTGCGATTTCTTGGGCAATCGACGTATTCGAGCCGCTTTCTTCGGGTTGTGGACGCACCTATGCTCAGGTCCGTGACAGCGTTCCATCACCTACCAATGCCGCCATTGCGAATCAGATTGTAGGCGACGAAATTCCAACTGACCCGACTGTGCACTTGTTTGAGCCCGACCAATCGGTCAGTTGCGTGCAGCGCTGTCACGGCTACGGGAACCTCGCCTTGAATTGTTCCCAGCGTGAGGGCGGAAGCTCTGTTTTGATTTCGCATACCCCCCCCTCCCGACTCCAGCAAACCGCTGCGCATATCCCGGCGTCTAATGATTCTAAATCGTTTTCTGGCCATTTTTTTTCACGACAACCCAACCAAATCGTATCACTCACTTCTGATCCGCTTTCCAAATTTTCATAAAGAACCTTATGCGTGCGCGGGTCGATGATCTGAACGGTTTGAACATAGGTTATTGGAAAATACTTCTCTCCCCAACGCAGTGTGCAAATTCTAAGAATGTAATGCTTGTCTGGCGACATCTCGTCGAAGCAATGTTTAGGATGCACGCTCAGCCATACCGAATGCGAATAATCCAGCAAATGAAACACCAGTGCGGCCGCCAACAGCCGCGCCGGCCAGCGCATTGGCGGCGTGAAAAGGGGTTTCATTAGCGCCGTCACGGCTACGGAAGCCTCGCCTTGAATTGTTCCCAGCGTGAGGGCGGAAGCTTCGTCAAATTATCATCCTCATCATACCCGCCAAGATCCCAATTGACCCCTATGCATACTCCAGGATCTAATGATGCCGAATCGTTTTCTGGACCTTTTTCATGGCAACCCCACCATTCAGTCGGCGCCATACTCTCTCCGATCTTCAGGTGTTCATAAAGAACCCTATGCGTGTAAGGGTCAATAATTTGAATATTCTCAATACGAGTTGTCAGGTAATACCATCCCCAGCGTAGTGTGCAAATTCTGAGAATGTAGCGCTTGTCTGGCGACATGGTGTCGAAGCACTTTTGTGGATGCGTGCGCAGCCATACCGAATGCGAGTAATCCAGCAAATGAAACGCCAGTGCGGCTACCAGCAGCCGCGCCGCCCAGCGCATTGGCGGCGTGAAAAGGGGTTTCATTTCTGCGCCTTCGCGGCAGCGATTTCCGCCTTGCTGGCCACGAAATCCAGCCAGGGCGTGGATTCTGTCCGTACGTCGCTGAAAATGACGAAGTCCCCGCCGCGGCCACGTCGGGACCGCCACGCGCGAAAGGTTGCATTTTCAATCGGGTAATACCAATTGTCCTCGTCCTCGG
>JAVBKC010000060.1:0-25529 GCA_031554255.1 Niveibacterium sp. | reverse complement strand
GTGCGCTTGGCGACGAGCGCGTCGAGGTCGATGCCGTCGATGAGGTCGATCGGGTCGAGCACGTTGCCCTTCGACTTGCTCATCTTCTGGCCCTCGGCGTCGCGCACGAGGCCGTGGACATAGACAGTCTTGAACGGAATCTTGCCGGTGAGGTGGCGCGTCATCATGACCATGCGCGCAACCCAGAAGAAGATGATGTCGAAGCCGGTGACGAGCACGCTGGACGGCAGGTAGAGATCGAGCGCGTCGTTGCTCTTGACCGGCCACTCGGGCGTCCAGTCGAGGGTGGAAAAGGGCCAGAGGGCGGAGGAGTACCAGGTGTCGAGCACGTCCGGATCGCGCGCGAGCGTACCCTCGTAGCCCTGCTCGGCGGCGATCGATTGCGCCTCGGCCTCGTCGCGCGCGACGAAGATCTGGCCGTCCTCGCTATACCATGCGGGTATTTGGTGACCCCACCAGAGCTGGCGCGAGATGCACCAGTCCTGAATGTTGTTAAGCCACTGGTTATAGGTGTTGACCCAATTCTCGGGTGCGAACTTGATTTCGCCCGAGGCGACGCATTCGAGCGCCTTACCGGCTATGCTCTTGCCATCCGCGCCGGGTTTGCTCATGGCGACGAACCACTGGTCGGTAAGCATCGGCTCGATAACCACGCCGGTGCGGTCGCCGCGCGGCACCATCAGCTTGTGCGGTTTCACTTCGCCGAGCAAACCGAGCGCCTCGAAACCGGAGACGACCGCTTTGCGTGCTTCGAAGCGGTCGAGTCCGGCCAGATTCGCGGGCAGCGGCGTGCTGTCCGCGATGCGGCTGTTGACGACGACGCTGCCTGCGGGCGGGATCTTGCCGTCCAGCGTGAGTACGATGATCATCGGCAGGTCATGGCGCAAGCCGACTTGGTAGTCGTTCGGGTCGTGCGCTGGCGTGACCTTGACGACGCCGGTGCCGAATTCGCGATCGACATATTCGTCGGCAATGATCGGAACGACGCGATCCACCAGCGGTAACGTGACCGTCTTGCCGATCAGATGGGCGTAGCGCTCGTCGTCCGGGTGCACCATGACGGCGGTATCGCCGAGCATGGTTTCGGGCCGCGTCGTGGCGACCGTCAGATGGCCGCCGCCGTCAGTCAGTGGATAGTGCAGATGCCAGAGGAAGCCATCTTCCTCTTCGGATACGACTTCAAGATCGGATACCGCAGTGTGCAGTTTCGGGTCCCAATTGACGAGACGCTTGCCGCGATAGATCAGCCCTTCGTTATAGAGCCGCACGAAGGTCTCGGTGACGATTTTCGAGAGGCCCGCGTCCATCGTGAAGCGCTCGCGGCTCCAGTCGGGCGAGGTACCGAGTCGGCGCATCTGCTGCGTGATCGTGTTGCCCGAAAATTCCTTCCACTCCCAGACCTTGGCGAGGAACTTCTCGCGGCCCAGGTCGTGGCGCGATACGCCCTGCGCATCGAGCTGACGTTCGACGACGATCTGCGTCGCGATACCGGCATGATCGGTGCCGGGCTGCCAGAGCGTGTTGTGACCTTGCATGCGGTGGTAGCGCGTCAGCGCGTCCATCACCGTCTGGTTAAAGCCGTGGCCCATGTGCAGCGTGCCGGTGACGTTGGGCGGCGGCAGCAGGATGCAAAATGCATTGGGCTTGGTTTTGTCGAGGCCGGCCTTGAAATAGCCGGCATTTTCCCAGGTGCCATACCAGCGACGTTCGATTTCAGCCGGTTCGAAGCTCTTCGCGAGTTCCATTCGATGCGCTCGAAAATGCAAAACCATCGATTATAGGGCTTGGCTTCGGCGAAAGATTCGCCCGGCCGTGCGCTGTTCAGTCGTCGACCGACAGCGTGCGCGTCGTGGCCCTCAGGATGGCCAAGACTTCCGGCGCAAGCGTGGCGCGCATGTGGGCGAGCGTTTTTGTGCGTAGCTGTTCGACCATGTTGTCGAGTTCGGCCGCGACGATTTGCGGGAGTTCGTTGCCGATCCAGGCTTCGAGCGTACTGACGATATGCGCATCAAGTTCAGCGAGGCGCACTGCCACATCCGCGTGGGCGGTTTGTACGGAAATAGCCGCTGCCTCGGCGGCATTCGCGCGGGCAAGCGCGGCTTCCTTGGCCGCGTTTGCCTGCGCCAGGGCTTCGCGCTGTTCGGCAAGGCATGCCTCAAGCTCGGCAAGTCGGGCCTGCTCGACGGGTGCGGCCGCCTGCGCCGCTACGGGCTCGGGCAGCGCCGCAATGTCGTCGAGCAGCGGCAGATCCTCGCCGACGACATCGTCGAGCAGCGGCAGATCGTCGTCGGGATCGTGCATGTTGCCCGCGCGATGGCGGTGGATCAGCGCATCGGCCTTGACCAGCAGGGTGTCGGAAGCGTCGAGGTCGTCAGGATTCATGCGCGGCGGGGTTGGGCGAACTCAATGATTGCATCTGGACTTGCAGGCCGCGGCGCTTGTAATCGGCGATGCGGCCGCGGGCGAACTGCCTGTCCGCGAGGTCCAGGGTGACGATCTCGATGAGCTCGGCAAAACGCTCGAAACCCTCGGGTACCTCGTCGCAGAGGTTCACCAATACATCAGCGGGCAGGGCCGCGTCCAGTTCCTGTGCGATCAGCACGGGCGTTTGCGCCGCGAGCTTTGATCCTGCCGCGACATGGGGGACGAAGGCGAGCGGCTGAAAAGTCCAGAGCAGATCGTCGAAACCTTTTGCCAGATTTTTGTCGCAGACCAGCACCGTGACCTGACGCCCCTTGCGGTACGCCGCCAATGTGATGCGGCAGGCGGCGGCGAGTTTATCGGCGGCGTCGTGGAAGCAGCGGATTTCGGTCACGGTGTGGGTGTGCCCATCAGGCTTCGGCGCGGGCTATCAGGAACTGCGCGAGCAGCGGAACCGGGCGGCCGGTTGCGCCTTTTTCCGCGCCGGACTTCCAGGCCGTGCCCGCGATATCCAGGTGTGCCCACTTGTAAGCCTTGGCGAAACGCGAGAGGAAGCACGCCGCCGTGATCGTGCCGCCCGGGCGGCCGCCGATGTTGGCCATGTCGGCGAAACTACTCTTGAGCTGTTCCTGGTATTCCTCGAACAACGGCAATTGCCAGGCGCGGTCGCCGGCGGCAAGGCCGGCATCCATGATCTCGCGCGCGAGCGCATCGTCGTTGGCGAGCAGGCCGCTGGTGTGCGCGCCGAGCGCAATCACACAGGCGCCGGTCAGCGTGGCGATGTCTATCACACAGGCCGGCTCGAAGCGCTCTGCGTAAGTCAGCGCGTCGCAAAGGATCAGGCGGCCTTCGGCGTCGGTGTTGAGGATTTCTATCGTCTGGCCCGACATCGAGGTTACGACGTCGCCCGGTTTCGTGGCCGAACCGTTCGGCATGTTTTCGGTGGTCGGGATCAGGCCGACGACATCGAGCGGCAGTGCGAGTTCGGCCAGCGTCTTGAAGGTGCCGAGCACCGAGGCCGCGCCGCACATGTCGAACTTCATTTCGTCCATGCCTTCGCCGGGCTTGAGCGAAATGCCGCCGGAATCGAAAGTGATGCCTTTGCCGACGAGCACGACCGGGCGGGATTTCTTGCCCTTGGCGCCTTCGTACTTCAGTACGATGAAACGCGCGGGCTCGTTCGAGCCGCGCGTCACCGACAGAAAGGAGCCCATACCGAGCTTCTCGATTTCTTCCTTGTCGAAGACTTCGACCTTGAGCTTCTTGTATTCCTTGCCGAGCTTCTTTGCGGTTTCGGCGAGGTAGGTCGGTGTGCAGACGTTGCCTGGCAGATTGCCTAGGTCGCGGGCAAGCGCCATGCCGGCGGCAAGCGCAAAACCCTTCTTCGCGCCGCGTTCCTGTTCGGCTGTCGGCGCCGCCAGGAAACCTAACGTTAGTTTTACGACGCCGCGCTTCTCGTCGTCTTTCTTGGCACGTGGTGCGTCATAACGATAGGCGGCGTCGGCCAGCAGTTGCAGCGCGACCTGCGCGCGCCATTCGGCGTCGCGGCCTTCGAGTTCGACATCGGCGAGCATGACCACCGCATCATCGGCGCGAAGGTTCGCGAGCGTCTTGCCGGCGGCCGCGAGTGCGCTGCGGTATGCCTTTTCGTTGAATTCTTCCGGCTTGCCGTAGCTTACGAGCAGAATGCGCTCGGCGACGACGCCGGGCAGGTGATGCAGCATCAGGCAGGCGCCGGCCTTGGCGTCGAGGTCGCCGCGTTCGAGCAGCTTGGCGAGGGCACGCCCGCTCGCGTCGTCGATGCGCGTGGCAACGGTGCCAGGGGTCTTCCCGGCAAAGACGCCAACGACAAGACAAGCACTTTTCTGTTTTTCCGGGGTCACCGGTTTCGTGTTAAATTCCACTGATTGCTCCTGGCATTGGACGCTTGCGCGCAAGAGCCGCGATTATCGCGGCTCGCCGAGGTGTCGTGAAGCCCCCTGGGGCTATTCACCGGTTCGAATGAACGCCCTTTGGGCGTTTTGCTTAAAATGTCCGTTGCAATTCGTTTCGCCGCGTAAGGGCAGGACGAATTGCCAAGCGTGGTACAAAACCGCCCGGTCCCGATACGCATGGTTTTCCAGCGCGCTGCAATGCGTGAATTCGCGGCCAACGCGGTCGCAATTTTTGTCGCATTGTTTTTCATCCTGCTCACCGTGATTTTGATCCGGCTGCTCTCGCAAGCGGCCGGCGGTCGCCTGCCGCCCGATGCGGTGCTCTATCTGATCGGTTTCTCGGCGCTCAATAATCTCTCGACGCTGCTGGCGCTGACGCTTTTCATGTCGGTGCTGCTGGCGCTCACGCGCGTCTATCGGGATTCGGAAATGGTCGTGTGGTTCGCCAGCGGCCTTCCCCTTACGGCATGGATCGGGCCGGTGTTGCGCTTCGCGCTGCCTATCGTTGCGGTCATCGCAGCGGTTTCGACCTTTCTTTCGCCGTGGTCGCAGAGCCGCGCGCAGGCCTATCGCACGCAACTCGAATCGCGCGACGATGTTTCCAAAGTCGCGCCCGGTACGTTTCGCGAAGGGGCCAGCGGCGATCGTGTGTTCTTCGTCGAATCGATTGCCGAAAACGAAGCCGAGGTCAAGAACGTTTTCATTTCGCTGCGCCAGCAGGACCGGCTTGGCGTGATCGTCGCCTCGCGCGCCTCCATCGAGCGCGAACCGAATGGCGACCGTTTCGCCGTGCTGCGCGATGGCCGTCGCTACGACGGCAAGCCGGGTACGCCGGATTTTCGCGTCACGCGCTTCGATCGTTACGCGATCCGGATTGAAGCGAAAGAGGTCGGCGCAATCGAGCAGACGCCGCGCGGGCTGTCTACCGCAGCGCTGATCGCCAAAGGCAACCAGGTGTTGTTGGGCGAGCTTTCGTGGCGGATTGGCCTGCCTATCGCCGCGCTCGTGCTGGCGCTGATCGCGATTCCGCTATCCTTCGTGAATCCGCGCGCCGGCCGTGCGGTGAATCTGATCTTCGCGATCTTCATCTTTGCTGCCTACATCAATGCGCTCGGCGTCGCGCAGGCGTGGATCGCGCAATCCAAGATCGGTTTTGCCGCCGGCGTGGCGGCGGTTCATGCCGTAATGGCTTTAGTGCTGTTCGCGCTGTTCGCGCAGCGCATGTCCTTGTTCTCGTTCCTGCGGCGTCGATGAAAACGCTGCGTAACTACTTGCGCCGCGAGATCCTGGCCGCGACCGGCCTCGTTTTGCTCGCCTTCCTCGCCTTGTTTGCGTTCTTCGATCTGCTTGGCGAACTCGATCAGGTCGGCCGCGCGGGTTATCGGCTCAAGCACGCAATCATCTTCGTTACGCTGTCGCTGCCGAGCCGCGCCTACGAAGTGCTGCCGATCGCCGCGTTGATCGGTACGCTGTTTGCATTGACTCAGCTCGCGCGCAATTCCGAGATTACGGTGATGCGCGCCTCGGGCCTGTCTACGCTCAAGGCGGTGAGCGCGCTGGCGCAAATCGGCCTGATATTCGCCGCAATGACTTTTCTACTCGGCGAGTTCGTCGCGCCGCCGCTCGAACGCGTCGCGCAGAAATGGCGCTTGCGTAGCACCAATTCCACCTTGCCGCAGGAGTTGCGCTCGGGGTTCTGGGTCCGCGACGGCAAGCTTTTCGTCAACGCGCAGCACGTGCAGCCGGACCGGGGCCTGGAAAATGTGCGCGTCTATGAGTTCGACGATCAGGCGCGGCTCGTGAGTCTGACCGATGCGGCGCGCGGCGACTATGTGCCGCACGAGGGCTGGCGCCTCGTCGATGTGGTTCAAACGCGGTTTTTGTCCGATCGCACCGAACTCTTGAACTTGCCTGAGTTCCGCTGGAAGTCCGAAATCACGCCCGAGATGATGAGCGTGGTCATGGTGACGCCAGAGCGGATGTCGCTGCGCACGCTGGTGCCGTATATCCGCCATTTGCGGGACAACGCGCAGACGACGGGTCGGCACGAGATCGCGCTGTGGAAGAAGCTCGCCTATCCGTTTGCGTCCATCGTGATGATGTGTCTTGCGCTGCCGTTTGCCTTCGTCCATCACCGCAGCGGCCAGGTCGGCGCCAAAATCTTGCTTGGCGTCATGATAGGTATGACGTTTCATTTGCTGAACGGTTTGTTTACCAACCTCGGTGTCCTCAACGACTGGCCTGCCTCAGTCAGCGCGTTGACGCCTAGCCTGATCTTCCTGTTGATCACGGCGGCGATGTTGTGGTGGGTCGAGCGTCGCTGAAAATACGACCGCGCGTGTCGTAGTGCGCGTTTGCGCGAGCGAAGCCTTGGCGTCGAAGCGCCGTCGGCTGGCACAATCGAGGGCGGCTCCACGTCGCACATTGAAGAACCTCGAAAGCCTGCATGAAAATCGTCACCTGGAACGTGAACTCGCTGAAAGTGCGTCTGCCGCATCTGCTCGACTGGCTCGCCGCCGAAAAGCCGGACGTGGTTTGCTTGCAGGAACTCAAATGCGAGGACGGTGCTGTGCCGCGCGCGCAGATCGAGGCGGCGGGTTATCGGGTCGAAACCAACGGGCAGAAAACCTATAACGGCGTGGCGATTATTTCGCGTGCGCCGCTTGTCGATGTGGCGCGCGATATTCCTGCTTTGGACGATGCGCAAAAACGCATCATCGCCGCGACTGTCGGCGATGTCCGCGTCGTTTGCGGCTATTTCCCCAACGGTCAGGCCGTCGGTTCGGAGAAGTTCGCCTACAAGCTCGATTGGCTGCGCGCGCTGACCGCATGGCTGGGCGACGAACTTACGCGGCATCCGAGGCTCGTACTTGCGGGCGACTTCAACATTGCGCCGGAGACGCGCGACGCGCATCCGGACTGGAAGGACGAAATCCATGTTTCGGCACCGGAGCGTGCGGCGTTTGCGGCTCTGACGGCGCTCGGTCTGGCCGATGCGTTCCGCCGCTTCGAGCAGGCCGAACACAGCTTTTCATGGTGGGACTATCGCATGAATGCGTTCCGTCGCGACTTCGGTCTGCGCATCGACCATGTTCTCATTTCCGCACCGTTGTTGTCGCGGCTTACGGCCTGCGCAATCGACAAATCGCCGCGTCGGCTCGAACGGCCGAGCGACCATGCGCCAGTCGTTGCGGAGTTCGCTTGAGCTGTCTCGTGAACCACCGATACAGGATTTTATCGTGAGCACGCTAGACCAACTCTTCCAGCATTTGCCGGATCTGCCCGCGATTCCGAAGGCGGTGCAGGAACTGATCGCCACGATGAGCGACCCCGAGGCGGATATCGGGCACATCGCCGATATCGTGCGGCACGATCCCACGCTCTCGGCGCGTGCATTGCGGCTGGCCAACTCGGCCCAATACGCGGGCATGCCACGGACGGCCTCGATCGACAAGGCCGTCACGCGCATGGGGCTCAATGCGTTACGCGCGCTGATCATCACTTCCGGGCTGATTCATACGTTCAAGGCGGTGCCGGAGCGACGACTGCGCCGATTTTGGCTGCATGCGCTCATCAGCGCCGGGCTGGCGCACCAGCTCGCGCATCGCGCGAGGATAGACGAAGAAGTTGCCTATACGGCAAGCCTGCTTCACAGGATCGGCATTCTGTTGCTGCTGCTCGCACAACCCGCCCAGACTCTGGCGATCGAAGCCGAGCTCGCCGATGCGACGCCGACGCAGCGTTGCGAGATCGAGCGCGAGCGCATTGGTGTCGACCATACTGCCGTGGGCGCGGAACTCGCCCGGATCTGGAACTTTCCGGCGAGCGTGCGCGATGCGATGGCGGCCTACGCCTATCCCCTCTCGCCCCAGGCGGACGGACATGCGGCAGTCGTTGCGATCGCCAGCGCCGTGGCTTCGGCGCATCTGGCCGGCAAACGGGCCGATGAGATTCTCGGCATGATCTTGCCGGCGCTTCTGATGCGCCCGCCGCTCGAACCGGAAGACCTGCCCGATATTCTCGCGGCGTTGCCCGAACTAGCAGCCAACGCGCTCAAATACCTCTGAGCCCGGCTGGCTTACTTGCTTTGCGCGGCGGCTGGCGCGGCAGCCGGGGCCTTGTCGAAAAAGAATTCACCTTCCTTGACGCGGAAATTGCCGATCAACTGGCCCGGAGGCTCGTCGCCTGTCGGGTCCATTTTCTGGATTTGGCAATTTTCGGTACCGACCGCATACCAGGAGGTACCCTGGCGCGCGACGAACAGGCGGTCGCGTAATTGCCAGATTTCCATGTTCACCTGGCCGGTCTTGCCCGGCACGATTTCAATACGACGCTGGCATGTTGGAATGCGCGCCACGATGAGCGACTGGCGCACCTTGCGCGCGAGCGGATACGACTGTTCGCGGACCAGCGTGATCGAATGGTTGCGGCCCTCGATTTCGTAGCCCGCAGCATTGTTTTCGCAGGCCGAAAGCAAGGGTAGGGAGAGCAAACAGAGCAGAACGACGCTACGACGCATGATGGGGAACGCTTTCAAGGTATGAGTTTCCAGGCGATAGAGTCGCCCGCGCGCAAGGGCACGAGCGGATCGCCTGGGAGGTATTCGAGACTTTCCGGCACCGGCCAGGCCGTGCGCGCCAGCGTGATGCTGTCGGTATTGCGCGGCAGACCGTACCAGTCCGGACCGTTGAAGCTTGCAAAGGCTTCGAGTTTGTCGAGCGCGCCCGCTGCGTCGAAGGCTTCCGCGTAAAGCTCGATGGCGGCATGTGCAGTGTAGCAGCCAGCACAGGCGCAGGCGGCTTCCTTGCCTGACTTCGCGTGGGGCGCGGAATCGGTGCCGAGGAAGAATTTGCGCGAGCCGCCGGTTGCCGCCTCGACCAGCGCCTGGCGATGCGTTTCGCGTTTGAGCACGGGCAGGCAGTAGTGATGCGGACGCAAACCGCCGGCAAAAATCGTGTTGCGATTCATCAGCAGATGATGCGCGGTGATCGTCGCCGCGACATTTTCGCCCGACTCGCTCACGAACTGTGCAGCCTCGCGCGTCGTGATGTGCTCGAAGACCGTGCGAAGACCCGCGAAGCGCGCGATGAGCGGCGCAAAAACGCGATCAATAAAAACGCGCTCGCGATCGAAGATATCCACGTCAGCATCGGTCACCTCCCCATGAATCAATAGCGGCAAACCAACACGCTCCATGCGCTCGAGCGCTGGACGAACTTTTTCGATACCGGTCACGCCGGCATCGGAATGGGTTGTTGCCCCGGCCGGGTAGAGCTTGACCGCGTGCACGAAACCGCTGCTCTTCGCACGCTCGATTTCGTCGGCGGGCGTGTTGTCCGTCAGGTACAACGTCATCAGCGGTGCGAACTTGAGGTCTGGCGGCAGCGCGGCGAGGATTCGCGCGCGGTATTCGGCAGCCTGTGCGACCGTCGTGATCGGTGGTTTCAAATTCGGCATCACGATTGCACGGGCAAAGCGGCGCGCCGTATCGGGCAGCACCCGCGTGAGCGCCGCGCCGTCGCGCAGGTGCAGATGCCAGTCGTCCGGCCGGGTGAGCGTGATGCGTGAAACTTGGGGCGAGGGGCTCATGGGAAATCCTGTTTCGCTGAGGCGCGAATGCTGTGCGAGGCGCGATTTTGCCATGCACTGGCAAGGCTGGCCGAACTGGGCGGGCTAGTCCTGATTTTCTGGCGCGAGGCGCAAGGCAAGCTCGTATACGAGTTTTTTTTGCGAACCCGTCGTTTCGCAAACGATCTTCACCGCTCGGCTCAAAGCCATTTCTGGCAGCAGAAGGCGCAGGAGCTTGTCGGCTTCGCGGTCGATGCCGGTTGCTTCCGGCGCGGGCGATACGATGAGCACGAATTCGCCTCGCAGACGATTCGCGTCCGCCGCAAACCACGTTGCCGCATCGGCGAGCGGCATTCTCGCGATCTGCTCGTGGAGCTTGGTCAGCTCGCGCGCGACGACGAGTTCGCGCGCGCCGCCGAGCATGTCCATCAAATCTTCGATGCATTCGAGAACGCGATGCGGCGCTTCGTAGAACACCAGCGCTGCGGGAATGTCCACAAGCGCTTCGAGTTCGTTGCGTCGTGCGCCGCGTTTGGCGGGCAAAAATCCGATGAAAAGAAAGCGCCCGGTCACGAGGCCAGAGGCCGAAATGGCCGTCGTGACTGCGCTTGGGCCTGGTATCGGCACGACCGGAAAGCCAGCCGCCTGCACCTGTGCGACGACGCGTGCGCCGGGGTCGGACACCGCCGGAGTACCGGCGTCGGTGACAAGCGCGATGTGCTGTCCCTGCGCAAGCTGTGCGACAAGACCGTCGGCCGCCGCATTCTCGTTATGCTGGTGCACGGCAAATAGACGCGTGGAAATGCCATGATGGGCTAGCAGATGCTTGGTGTGCCGCGTGTCCTCGGCGGCAATCGCATCGACGCGACCGAGCACGGCAAGCGCGCGCAGCGTGATGTCGCCAAGATTGCCCAGCGGCGTCGCGACAACATAGAGCGCAGGAGTCGGATGCAGCACGCGTGCGGGAGAGGAGTATTGATGCGATTGATGAGGCAGATCCATGCAAGCGTCTCGAAGATATTGGGGCGAAAAAGGGTAACTTCCGCAGCCTCGCGGCCTGCGCATCTACGCGATGGCGAGCGGGCCGAAGCGCTCGCGGAGCGTCATCTGGCGCGCCACGGGCTCGCGATGATCGCGCGCAATCTACGCTCGCGTTGGGGCGAAATCGATTTGATCGCGAGCGACGGCGACAGCATCGTTTTCGTCGAAGTGCGGCTACGCAGCGACCCACGCTTCGGCGGCGCGGCCGCGAGTATTTCGGCGGCCAAGCAAAAGCGCCTCGTGCGGACCGCCGAAGCTTTCCTGGCGGGCGAGGGCCGGGCATTCGCGCAGCGCCCCTGCCGTTTCGATGTGGTTCTGCTCGACCGCCTCGATGCGGCAAGCATCGAATGGATTCGCGGCGCCTTCGACGCATTTTGAACCATGGGTTTTAATAGCTCACGCCAAGATACAGGTAGCCGGCCTTGCGCCCGCCCTGGGCCATGCCGAAAGCGGCGAACAGCGGGCCAAGGAAAGTATCGAGGCCGGCATAGACCGATCCGGCGTAGATCCAGTTCGTATCCTCGTTATTGATGAGTTGATCCCATACCTTGCCGGATTCGAGCGAACCGCCGAGGTACATGCCGGTACCGAAAGTCGGTAGCACCGAGGCAACCTGCTCATAGAACATCAGGCGGCCGAACACCGTGCGATTGCCGAGCAATTCGTCGGTCTGGTAGCCCGAGATATTAAGAAACCCGCCCAGTGTGTAGATATCGAGCGCCGAGCGCTGGTCCTGCAAGTTGCCGGAGAAGCGTAACGACCCGCGCATCGTGAAACGACCGATCGTGTCGACGTAGTCCCCTTCCAGATTCAGCATGCCGAAGCTTTGGTTCGCAAGATTGTGCGGGTGCCTGTAATCGAACTTCAGGTAGTGGCCGCTGCGCGGGAAACTCGCATTGTCGAGTTGATCGATCACCACATAGGCGCGCGGGCCGCGCAGATGGTCAGTATCGCGACCGAGATTGAGCGGCGGGCCGACGACGACCTCGCTGCTCACGCGGTAATCGGCCCAGGTCAGGCGCGCCTCGCCAAGGGCGCCGAGCGACCAGCCGGCGCCGACCTCGTAGCCGAGTTGATCGAAGGCGACCGTCGCGACACGCGTGTTGGCGGCGGCGAAAAGGCCGAGTTCGCGGCGTCCGTAACTCGCGTTTGCGGCAACGAAGAGCCCGCTCCAGCTCACGGGCTGATACCACTCCGTGCTGATGTTCGAGTCGTGGCCGAGGCGAACCTTGTTGCGCCACTGGCCGGCCCAGTCGTTCATCCAGTTCAGTTGCAGATTGCCGAGGAAGGCGACGTCCGAGGTGCCATAGGAATCGAGCTTGAAGTCCAGCCCCGCGCGCAGGAAGTTCGGTCCCACGGTTCGTTCCAGCGGCATGATTTCGGCAACGCGCTTGCCGCCGTCGTTGCGTAGCGCATAGTTCACGCGGTCGAAATCGCCCGTTGCATACAGGCTCTCCAGCCGCTTGAGCAGTTTGGGCTGATCGAGCACTTCGTCGGGCGATGGCCCCCTCAGGAAGCTTTCGATGCGCGATTTCGGCACGTAACGCGTGTCGGCAACGGCGATCGCGCTATAGGAATCCACGTCCTCGGGCACACGGCTCGCGATATACTGTTTCCAGCGTGCATAGTCCGCCTCGCCGACGCTGAACTGGGCGAGTTTTTCGTGCAGCGGCTCGACCGCTTGGCGACCGCGCTCGATGATCGCCTTCGCATCGGAAAAACTCGATGAGCTGTAACCGGTGAGATCGGGCTGAATTACGACGTCATGGCTGTCGAGCTTCGCGAGCTGTTCGTCGACATTGCGCCGGACCAGAATGTTCGACTGCTGTTCGGCCACATCGATCAGCGAACGGATGTCCTTGCGTTCGAGCAGCCGTGTGCCGACATCGACGACGATCACCGTGTCGGCGCAGCGGCCCTTGACGTTCTGCACTGGCACGTTGCGTACCAACATGCCATCGACCATCAGGCGGCCGTTGCTGTCGA
This sequence comes from Niveibacterium sp., assembly GCA_031554255.1. GTDB lineage: Bacteria > Pseudomonadota > Gammaproteobacteria > Burkholderiales > Rhodocyclaceae > Niveibacterium. Next base: position 12,579 of record JAVBKC010000060.1, on the reverse strand, counting down.
TGAGGTCGAAAACGCCCGGCACGGCCATCGAAGCGCGCAGCGCGATGGCGAGATCGCCGCTCGTGAATTCCACGGCGTTGCCGGTCAGAAGATCGGTCGCCACGGCCTCGAATGGGATAGGCAGCTTCTTGAAGTCGGGCAAGTCGATATCGCGCGTGAGCTGGCGCAGGAAGACATCGATCTCGTGACTGCCGACAAGCGCGCGCGGTACCAGCACGCCCTGCCTGGAAATCCCCAGCGTGACATCGGCCAGGTTGTCGAAATCGTCTCGTTTGCGCGAATAGGGCAGGGATTTGCGGTTCGGCACGCCGGTCAGCAGCCGTATCCAGTCGGCGGATGTGACGCGCTTGTCGAGTTCTTCGATTCCCATCCCGGAAGCATAAACACCGCCGACCAGTGCGCCCGCGCTGGTACCCGCGATGCAGGTAATCGGGATGCGCAGGCGTTCGAGTTCTTCGAGCACCCCGATATGTGCCAGCCCGCGCGCGCCGCCGCCGCCGAGCACAAGTCCGACACCCTTTACGGGAGACGGCACATTGGCCTGTGCAACCGGGGCCGGTTCGGTTGCGCAGGCAAGGCCGCAGAAAAAAAGCAGGGGGAGAAGGAGTCTGGATCGCATAGGGAAAACGTGGGGCCGAATGGAGTTTTCCCGCCGTGTATAGCACAGCCTTCCCAAGGATGCGCGGCAGGCTGCGCGGGGGCGCCACGAAAGTAGCGCTTACATGCTTTGCGGCCTAAGGTTTGCCGGGAGAGGATGGATCGCTCTCTCCCTTGTCGTCGCCCGCAGCTTGCCGAGCCAGGTAATACCGCTTGGCGGCGGGCGACCAACCGGCCGCGAAGGCCCATCCGATGAGCATTGCATCGACAAGCAGTTGCGCGGCCCACCAACCGGGCGCGCACCCTGGCGATGCGGTGCATTGAGCCGACGGAGGCTTATGACCCACCCCAAATACGAAGAGGACAAGAAGCAGGGTTCCCTGCGTGCGCGCCATCCAGCCGATGCGGCGCTGGATGGCCAATGCCAAAGCAATAAGGTAGCCCGTGACGGCCACCAGGATACCCGCGTCGGCCGCTGATTCGAGCGGTGAGCCGGATCCACTGCCAATGACAGCCTCAAAAAGGTGCTTGAAGACACCGACGCCGAAGAAAATGCCTAGACCTCCAGCCAGCACAAGCAAGAGCCAGACAGAAAGGGGTCTGCGCGCTTGGGCGCGCGGCGCAGCGAGATGCTGCGGCCGATCGTTTGCGGAGAGTACGGCACGGGGAGATTCGTAGGGATTCATTTGTAACTTCTCACAATGCGTGTCTTCTCGTGGAACTCGGCAAGCGCTACGAGCTGAGAAGGTTGAGACCAGTGCTTCATATCAGGCTTTCAAATATTCGCCGCGCCCGCCATACCACCGCGCAAGCACTGCGTTTGCCGCGTCCGGGTGGCGCGCTAGGAGTTCCTCGGCGGCTTGGCGCGCTGCCTCGACGAGCTCGCCGTCGCCATCCAGACTGGCATAGCGCAAAAGCGGGACGCCGCTCTGGCGCGCGCCGACCATTTCGCCGGGGCCGCGCAGGCGCATGTCCTCGCGCGCGATGGTGAAGCCGTCGGTGTTCTCAAAGATCACGCGCAGGCGCTCGCGGCCCGTCTGCGACAGAGGCTGGCTGTAGAGCAGGATGCAGGCCGAAGCCGCCGCGCCACGGCCGACACGGCCGCGCAATTGGTGGAGCTGGGCGAGGCCGAAGCGTTCTGCATGTTCGACGATCATCAGGCTCGCGTTCGGTACGTCGACACCGACCTCGATCACCGTCGTCGCCACCAGCACCTGAATCCGGTTGGCCACGAAGCCTTCCATGACAGCGGCCTTGTCGGCCGCGCGCAGTTTGCCGTGCACCAGGCCGACGCCAAGTTCGGGCAGCTCGGCCGCCAGCCGCGCATGGGTTTCGACAGCGGTCTGAAGCTGCAAGGTCTCGCGCTTGCGTTGTTCGCCAGGGCGTACGGGCGCATCCCCTTGCGGATTCTCCGGGTCCACGGTTTCCTCGATCAGCGGACAAACCCAGTACACCTGCCGCCCTTCGGCGCAAGCGTCACGCGCGCGCGCCACGACTTCGTCGCGGCGCGCATCCGATATCAGTTTCGTGACAATGGGCGTGCGCCCAGGCGGCAGTTCGTCGAGCACCGATACGTCCAGATCGGCGTAATAGCTCATCGCCAACGTGCGCGGAATCGGCGTCGCACTCATCATCAACATGTGCGGCAGCGGCGCATCCGTGCCCTCGTACTTCTCGCGCAGGGCGAGCCGCTGGCGCACGCCGAAGCGATGCTGCTCGTCGACGACGGCGAGCCCGAGGCGCGGAAACGCCACCGGGTCTTCGATCAAGGCATGCGTGCCGACAGCCAGCATGGCTTCGCCGGAGGCGAGCAAGGCGAGCGCCGCTGCGCGCTGTTTCTTTTTCTGACTGCCGGCGAGCCAGGCGACCTTGATGCCCTGCGGTGCAAGCCAGGCTTCGAGCTTGCGGTAGTGCTGCTCGGCGAGGATCTCGGTCGGTGCCATCAGCGCCGCCTGCCAGCCGGCTTCGGCGGCCTGCAACATCGCGAGCGCGGCGACGATCGTCTTGCCCGAACCCACATCGCCCTGCAACAGACGCTGCATCGGATGCGGCGTGGCCAGGTCGCGCATGATCTGGTCTATCGCGCGGCGCTGGGCGCCAGTCAAGGCGAACGGCAGATGCGCCAGCAAGGGGCCTGCGAGGCTGCCGTCGCCATGCAGCTCCGGCGCGCTGCGCGCGCGGCGCAGCGCATAGGCGCGGCGTAGCGAGATCTGCTGCGCGAGTAATTCCTCGAACTTGATTCTGCGCCAGGCCGGGTGGCTGTGGTCTTCGAGCGCGGCAATCGACATGCCGGGCTCCGGGTGGTGCAGCGCGCGCAAGGAACGCGCGATTCCCGGCAGATGCAATGCCCGACGCAAGGGGTCGGGTAAGGCTTCCACGAGTTCCACACGGCCGAAAGCGCGGTCGATCAGTTTGCGCAGTGCGCTCTGGGCAAACCCCGCCGTAGTCGGGTAAATCGGCGTTAGCACCTGTGGTAAAGCCTCGTCCTCGCGGATTGCTTTCACGCGCGGATGCACCATTTCGGCGCCGAAGAAACCGCCACGGATTTCGCCGAAAACGCGCACCCGCGTACCCGGCGCAAGCTGCTTCTGCTGGTTTGGATAGTAATTCAGGAAGCGCAGCGTCAGTTCGCCGCTGGCATCCGTGATCCGCGCGACGAGCTGGCGACGCGGGCGCAAAACCACTTCGCAGTCGACGACTTCGCCCTCGACCTGCACGCTTTGCCCGAACGGCGCGTCGGCGATGCTCGCAAGCTGCGTTTCGTCCTCGTAACGCAGCGGCAGATGCAAGAGCAGATCTTCTTCGCGAAAGAGGCCAAGCTTGGCCAGACGGCCTGCCAGCGCCTGCGGCAGACTCTTCCAGCCGGGGGATTCGGGGCGGGTCGCGGTATTGGACATTGCGCAATTCTATTTGCGGCGACGCTCGCGATGCAGGCTCATCGCCATGAATACGACGATCCCGAGGTTCAAGAGAACGATGGATAGCCGCAGCAGCGTTGGTTTTTCCGATAGTTCGTAAAGTTCTACGGGCAGATAGATGCCGCCGCTCGCCAGAGCTAGCCATTCGGCCCAGGCGCGTTGGCGCCAGAGGCCCCAGGCTTCGGCCAGACGCAGGGCCGAATAGCCCAGCGCCAACGCGGTGAGCGTCCAAAGCCGCGCGTCGCTCAGTTTTGCCGCGGCCTCGATGACCACGCGTGCGAAGTGCGAACCAGGGTGCAGATGCAGGTGGCCGACGAGCTTGACAGCAAGCGCGGCTGCGTCGCGATGCAACAAGGCATGCAGACCGAAAGCGACGAGCAGGACGAGCGCGCCCTTGGCGGCCTCGAACAGCGCGACGAGACGCATCGCCGCGCGCTTGCCGGGAATGCGTGCGCCGAGTCGCCCGGGCCTCGACGCGCGCGTGCTCAGAGCGACGCAGCCTTGAAGGTGTCGCAGTTGTTGATGTTGCCGCTGTCCAGCCCGCGCGAGAACCAGCGTACGCGCTGCTCGGACGAGCCGTGCGTAAAGCTGTCGGGCACGACACGGCCCTGCGCCTGACGCTGAAGGGTGTCATCGCCGATTGCGGTGGCGGCGGTGATCGCAGACTCCACGTCGCCTTGTTCGAGCTTGAGCGAGCCGGCCTGCACGGCCGAATGTGCCCACAGGCCAGCCAGACAGTCAGCCTGTAGTTCGAGGCGTACCGACAGCGCGTTGCGTTGTGCGGCGCCCGCGCCTTGTTGCGCGTTATGGATCTTGTCGGACACGCCAAGCAGGTTCTGCACATGATGGCCGACTTCGTGGGCGATGACATAGGCTTGGGCGAACTGGCCCGGCGCATGAAAACGGCGTTCGAGTTCGTCGTAGAACCCAAGATCGATATAAACCTTTTGATCGCCTGGACAGTAGAAAGGCCCCATCGCGGCTTCGCCAGCGCCGCAGGCGGTGTTCGTGGCACCGCGAAACAGTACGAGGCGCGGCACAGCATACTGCTTGCCATGCTCACTGAATATGCGGGCCCAGGTTGTTTCGGTGTCGCGCAGCACGACGCCGACAAGGTGGCGCGAATGCGCTTCGGCGGCCGATTCCTGCACCGGGCCAGGCGTCTGTTGCTGCTGTTGCGGTGGCGCCAGGCGCTGGCTCGCGTCCATGACAAGGCGCGGATCCACGCCGAAGTACCACGCGACAAGCGCGAGCACGACGGTGCCTACCCCTATCGTGCCGCGTCCGCCAGGAATACCGCCGCCGAACCCCCGGCGATCCTCGATGTTGCTGCTTTCTCTGTCATCTTCGAAGCGCATGGCCTGACTCCCGTGCGAGCTTTCGGCTCAGTCGCACACCAACACCGCATCGGCTTCGACGAGCGCGCCGCGCGGCAATTCCTTGACGCCGACAGCAGCGCGCGCCGGATAGGGCTCGCTGAAGTAGCGCGCCATGACTTCGTTTACCTTCGCGAAGTTGGCCAGATCGGTCAGATAGATCGTCAGCTTCACCGCATCGCCGAGCGAAGCGCCGGCGGCCTCCGCCACGGCTTTCAGATTGTCGAAGACGCGCACGGTCTGCGCTTCGAACCCCTCGGCGAGCTGCATCGTGATCGGATCCAGGCCGATCTGACCCGAACAATAGAGGGTGTCACCGGCCTTGACGGCCTGCACATAGGTGCCGATGGCGGCGGGCGCCTTGTCGGTCGCGATGATTCGCCGGGGCATTTGCCGCTCCTTACGCGCGCAGAGTGATATCGCAGCCGACGTTGGACATCGTCTTCTGCAAACCGAGGCGGGTTTCGAAATTGATGATCAGCGGCGCCGTGATGACCGCGCGGATCGGCGCGTCAGTGCCCTGTCCTTCGTTGCGGTGCAGTATCACCATGACTGCGGCATCTTCGGTCCTGCTCAACCCGATCAGCGCGAGTTCTTCGTCGTCGAGGCTGAATTCGTAATGCAGACCGAACTGGTCCGGGCCCGCAATCGAGAATGCGATCTCGGGTCGTTCCGTGCTCTGCAGATAGAAAACGCGTGGCTGCTGCGCATCCGGATGCAGCAGCGCGAAGTGCTTGCAGTCCTCGAAGCCAGGCAGACCAAGCGGGAAGCGGACAAGTTTGTCCTCGGAAACTTCGATGGCGCCTAAGCGCGGACTATCGATTTTCATGGTTGCCTCCTCGGTGAACGGGACGCCCTGCGGGCGCCCCTCATTGCATCATGCACGCAAGGTGATGTCGCAGCCAACATTGGACATCGTCTTTTGCAGGCCCAGCCGGGTGTCGAGATTGATGATCAGCGGCGCCGTGAGGACCGCGCGGATCGGCGCGTCTGCGCCATCTCCTTCATGCCGCAGAATCACCATGACTGCGGCATCTTCGGTCTTGGCCAGCTTGATCAGCGCGAGTTCGTCGTCATCGAGGCTGAATTCGTAGTGCAGGCCGAACTGATCCGGGCTTGCGATCGAGAACGCGATCTCGGGCCGTTCCGTGCTTTGCAGGTAGAAAACGCGCGGCTGTTTCGCATCCGGATGCAGCAGCGCGAAGAGCTTGCAGTTTTCGAAGCCGGGCAGGCCGGCAGGGAAGCGAACCAGTTTGTCCTCGGCTACTTCGATTGCGCCTAAGCGCGGGCTATCAATTTTCATACTTTCTCCTAACGCGGGATTTTCCGCTAAAACGGTCGACGGCAAGAGGCGCCGGCATCATGGCTTGACGAGCACGAGCTTGCCGCGCTCCACACCCAGCGCCTTGAGTTTGGCCTGGGCGGCGTTGACTTCGGCGCGCGTCATGAACGGGCCGATCTCGACCCGGGTTTCGATATGGGCCGGGATGCCGGCGAGTACGAGCTTGGCGCGCAAATCTTCGGCATTGGCTGCACTGGAAAATACGCCGACCTGGAGCGCGAAGGCTTTTCCCGCCGGCGGCCGGGCGCCCGGCGGCGGCGTCTCGGTTTGCAGTGCCAAGCGCGGCGGCGCTTCGTTGCGCGGGACGACCTCAGGGCGCGCGGCAGGCACCGACGGCGCACTTGCGGCCGTGCGCGGAGCGGGCGCGGCGCTTGCTGCCACGTGCGGCTGCTGCTTGGCGATCTTGCCCGGTTGCGGCAGATTTTCGACCCCGCGGGTTTCCTCGACAACGTCGCTGGCACCGGTTGCCGGTGCGCTCTGTACGGTTGCGCTCGGCGCGGATACGGCTACCGTCGGTGCGGACGCTAATAGCGCTGGCGCCGATGCGCCCACGACCGGCACCGATGCTGCAACATGGGGCGCCGATGCAGTGCCGATGGAGTGGATGCCCGAGGCCGGCACGGGCGGCGTGGAGACCGTGGCGCCGTCGTCTTCCTGTCTGCTGTGTTCCCAGACCGAGAGCCCGATCAGCATCGCCGCGACGATCGCGACTGCGACCGCAGCGCGGGTGAGCAGCAAGCGACGCTCATCCAGTAATTCCAACTCATCTTCGTTATTCGCGGAATCTTGTTCTGCCATTGTTACTCCCCGCGACTGACGCTACGTGCGAGCGCCACCACTAGTTCAGCTTCGGATACCGAGATACCGCAGCGCTCGGCGATTGCACTTGAATCGAGGCCGCGCTGGGCCAGCGCGACGGCTTCGTTATATAACGGCGCGACGCTGCGCGCCTTGCGTAAAGTTTCGATCTCGCCACGCAGAGTATTGAGCTCTTCGCGCAGCGGTGCTTGCGCCGCATCTATTGCCTCGCGAATACCCGCGCGCGAGTTTTCGAGCGCTTCACGCATGGCAGCCTGCGAGGCTTCCAGCGCCTCAATCTGAAAACGCAGGCGTGCACCTTCGATCAAGCCGTCGAAGGGCTCGCGCGTCGTCGCCGTGGGTCCGCGCACCGGTCCGTCCAGCATGGTCTCGGCCCGAGGTTCTGGCCCCGTCTTCGGTGGCGGCAGGGTTTCCGTGCGCTGCGGCAGTGTTTCAGCGGCAGATTTACGGGTGGTCGTCGGCTCGCCGCGCGCAAGTCTTTTCTTCTTCGCACGCGAAATCAGGGCGACGCGAATCAGTGCATAGGCGACGTAAAAAACAAGCAGCGCAGCTGCGCCGATCACGATTTGATACAAACCCAATGTCGCCCTCCTCGGCCACCAGAGCGGCCCTACGCGATCCATGCGGGCGCAAAGCCCATCCCGGGCAGATAATAGCGGGGCCGCTACGCGCCCGCCACCCACTCATCATGGATACTATCTTCGTCGTCAAGAAATTCGTTAGTGTTGTGTGCATGCCGCCGCTTTTTCCGGTATTGCTGACGGTGATCGGTTTGCTCCTGCTGCCGTGGCGTCGGCGCGCCGGGTTGGCCCTCGCCTGGGGCGGCGTATGCGTGGGTTTGGCGTTGATGCTGCCCGCAAGTGTGGCGCCGATGGTCGGTGCGCTCGAAGCCTTCCCGGTCGCAACGGCGCAGCAACTCGGCCAGGTTCAGGCGATTGTCATTCTCGCCGGTGGGCGGCGGGAGTATGCGCCAGAATTCGGCGGCGATACGATCAACCGCCTGACGCTGGAGCGGCTGCGCTATGGCGCCAAGCTCGCGCGCGAGACGAAGTTGCCGGTGCTCCTGGCCGGCGGCGCGCCGACCGGCGGCACGCCCGAGGCCGAACTCATGCGGCGCGCGCTGCTCGATGACTATGGGATAGTCGCCAAATGGGTCGAGGCGCGTTCGCTCGACACGGCGGATAACGCTGACTTTGCGGCGCCCCTGCTGCGCGCCGACGGCGTGCAGCGCATCGCGCTTGTCACCCATGCGGCGCACATGAGGCGCGCACAAGCTGAGTTTCGTCACGCAGGTTTCCAGGTGCTTGCAGCGCCGACGGCCTTTTTGGCCGGCGCGGGCGGCAACGCGGAAGTGCTTGTCGAAGCGCCCAGCATCGGCGCAGTTTATGCGGGCTGGTACAGTATGCACGAGTGGATCGGCATCCTCTGGCAGAAGCTGCGCGGGCGCGGCTGAGGTATCCATTGGCGTTCGCTCAGCGCAGCATCAGCGCAATGATGCGTTCGGCAAGTTTTCTTCCGTAAGGCGGCAGCAGCAAGGGCAGGGTATTGAGGCGTCGCTGGCGGAAGACCCCGCGTTGCTGCGAGAACGCGAGGAAGCCTTCGCGGCCGTGGTAACGGCCCATGCCGGACGGGCCGATGCCGCCGAAAGGCAGGTCGTCCTGGCAGATATGCAGCATGCAATCGTTGAGCGTGACGCCGCCCGAAGCGGTGCGGTCCAGTAGCGCTTCGGCGCGCCGACGGTCGTTGTCGAAGAGATAGAGCGCGAGCGGGCGATCCTGCTCGTTGACATAGGCGATTGCCTCATCGAGCGAGTCGTAGGGAACGATGGGCAAGATGGGGCCGAAGATTTCTTCCTGTGCGATGCGCATCGCGCGTGTGACGCCCAGCACCGCCTGGGGCGTCATGCGGCGTCCGCAAGCCATGCCTGGCGGCAGCAGCGGCTCGATTCGTGCGCCCTTGGCGCGTGCGTCTTCGACAAGCGCTTGCAGCCGGCCGTAATGGCGTTCGTGCGCGATGCTCGCGTAATCGGGCGAAGCGGCGTCGCCATAGAGCTTTACGGCGTGTGCGCGCGCGGCGGCGAGAAAAGCCTGTTCTTCGCCGCGCGGCAATAGGACGTAATCGGGTGCGACGCAGGTCTGGCCCGCATTCGCGAGCTTGCCGAAGACGATGCGCCGCGCGGCCGTGGCGATGTCGAAACCCGCCGCCACGATGGCCGGCGACTTGCCGCCGAGTTCCAACGTGACCGGCGTGAGGTTGCGCGCGGCGGCGGCCATTACGACGCGGCCGACCGGCGCCGACCCGGTGAACAATAAGTGATCGAAGGGCAGATTGGCGAAGGCGCTGGCAGTCTGTGCGTCGCCATTGACGACGCAGACGAGATCCGGCGGGAATGTCTTGGCGATCAGGCGTTCGAAAAGCACACCGAACTCGGGCGTGTATTCGGACATTTTGAGCATCGCGCGGTTGCCGGCCGCAAGTGCCGCGACGAGCGGGCCGAGTGCGAGATAAAGCGGGTAATTCCAGGGTACGAGGATGCCGACGACGCCGAGCGGTTGGTAGCGCACCTCGGCGCGACCCGGCTGGAACCAGATCGAAACGTGGCGCCGTTCTGGCCGCATCCAGCCGGCAAGCCTGCTGCGCGCATAGCGGATGGCCTCAAGACTTGGGAAAAACTCCAGCAGGCGGGTCTCATCGCGCGGACGCCCGCCGAAGTCGGCGTCGATTGCTGCCGCGATTTCGTTTGTATTGCGCCGCAGAAGGTCGGCCAAACTGCTGAGGTGGCGCCGCCGCGTCTGGGCGTTCGGCAGCGGATCGGCGGCGAAGGCCAGCCGCTGGGCATGAAATAGAGCCTCAAGTTCGTGCTGCGCCGGAAAGTCCTTGAGGTTCATGCCTCTTCTCCCGTCAGGGTTCTTTAGAAAACATAGCAGATCCCGAGCGCTTGGCGTCGGCAGCGTTTTTGAGTCGCCCGGCGGCAAAGGTTAAACTCGCGCTCACTTGCCACGAACCGGCGCCCGCACGGCGCAAGCCCGTAGCGCGCCGCCGCTGCGTTCCGACCTCGCCGATCCGGCCAAAAAGCCGGCCTGGCCGGGGCCACGATGTTTTGAGAGGATTCTCCCTGTGATGTTCAACTGTACGCGCGCCTTAGCGCTTGCTTCACTCGTCTTCCTCGCCGCCTGTGGCGAAAAATCGGGGCCCGCCGATGCGCCACAGAATCTGACGGCCACGGCGGGCGATGGCCAGGTCGTTCTTCATTTCGCCCAACGGTCGGGCTTGACCTACTGGGTATTCAGCGCTCAGGGCACGGGCATCAATCGCGACAACTATCTGAGCTTTCCGGAGGCGCGTGTTTCCACGCCGATCAACGACGGCACCGCGATCACCGGACTCACGAACGGGAAAATCTACTCTTTCTTCATCAATGCAACCAACGGTGGCAGTCCCGCCGGCCCCGAATCGATCACGGTTGCCGCCAAGCCTAGATTCGCCGGCGTTAACTGGACGGCGAACGCGCCGATCGGCGGCGGTGCCGATGCGGGCGGCATCGCCTATGGCTTGACCAAGTACATGACCGTCGCGCGCGATGGCTACGCTTATACGAGTACCGATGCCCGGACTTGGGTGGCGACCAGCAAGCCTGGCGTCGGCGCGCTGAACAGCGTGGCATTCAGCGGCACTTCGTCGCTCTTCATTGCGGTTGGCGACAATGGCGCAATTGCCACCAGCAGCGACGCAAACGCCTGGACCGCGCGCACGAGCAACACGCCAGCCAAGCTCAACGACGTATCGTCCGTAGGGAATTCCTATGTCGCGGTCGGCGACGGCGGCGTGATTGTCGGCACCAGCGATTACACGAACTGGGTCGTCCGTACAAGCGGCATTAGCGCAAATTTGCACAAGATCAAGTACATCGGCGGACGCTTTGTCGTCGTGGGCGACAACGGCACGCTGGTTACCAGTCCCGACGGTTTTACGTGGACCCGGCTCAATACCGGAACGAGTGCGAATCTCTATGACATCACTTATGGCAATGGCGTGTTTCTCGCCGTCGGTGCGAATGGCGCGGTGCTGACCAGCCCCGATCTGGCGACCTGGACGGCGCAGCCGGCGCTGACTGCCAATACGCTCTACGGCGTTACTTACGGCAGTCAGTTCATAGTTGTCGGCCAGGCGGGGTTCGTGATGTACGGGACCGACGGCAACACCTGGAGCTTCGCCAATTCGGCCGTCAGCGGCGATTTGTACAGCGTCATCTATTCGCTCGGCGTCTATCTGACCGTCGGCAAGGGCGGCGTGAACCAATATTCAAGCTGAGTTTTTGCCGTTGGAATAAAAAAAGCATCGGCTTTCTTTGCACGAGAACTGAGATAAGTTACCGCGTGGCGGCTCATTTGCAACAGAAAGCCGTATCGATCAGTCATGCCTGCCGGCTATTGAGCGTAAGCCGTTCTGGCTATTACGCCCATCGACAGGCCAAACCCAGCCCTGAACGTTTACGGGAGCAGGTTCATGTCAAAGCGGCTTTTAACGCGAGCGGTGGCAATTATGGCAGTCGACGCGGGACGCATGCGCTGCGTGCGCAAGGCTTGCGTATCGGCAGGGGTCGGGTAAGCACGCTGATGCGTCATGCCGGCCTGTGAGCGAATTGGAAACGTAAGTTTGTTTTCACAACCGACAGTCGGCATGCGCTGTCGGTGGCGGAAAATGTGCTCGACAGGCAATTTGACATCGCCGAGCGTAATCGCGCCTGGGTATCGGACATCACGTATATCCGCACGCGCCAGGGTTGGCTGTATTTGGCCGTAGTGCTCGATTTGCATTCACGCAAAGTCGTGGGCTGGGCCATGGCGCCGAGAATGCCGACAGGATTGGTCGTGGCGGCCCTGAAGATGGCGCTTGGGCAGCGCCGCCCCGCGCCAGGACTCCTCCTGCATTCGGATCGCGGTAGTCAGTACGCGAGCGAAGAGGGCGGTCTCAAGAACCAAGTGCAACACTTGAGTTTGAGCGAATCTTGCATGTAGACAATGGGTTGCCTGTCCATGAGAGTGTCACGGATGGCGAAGCCACAGCTTGCCTGCCTGTCCTTGACGCCCTCATGGACAGGTGCTGAACGTGGGATATGCAAGATTCACCGGGCCTGTCCTGGGTGTTGCACTTGGTTCTTGAGACCGCCCATGGCCGTGCGCTACAGTCGCGAGCAAGGTGATGAAGTCAGGAAAGGCGGATCGCAGGCAATAGCCGCAGCGTTGGCACAGACCCCACGCAAGCGGAGCGCGCAGGCCCGAAACGAAGCGCCGGGCCGAAGGCGTCAGCCGAGCGATGCGAGGGAACGATGGAAGCCCGTCAGGGGCGAGACACGCGCAGCGGGGCGCGATGCGCAGCACCGAAGGCAGGTCAGTGTCAGGCCCTGGGGCCCCGGTAGTTTTACGCGTTGCGCACGCAACTGCTGCTTGACTTGGCGTGCCTTGCGGCCGGCCTGCCCGGCCAGGAAGAAGCTGATTTCCCCCAATACTGCGCTGGCCTGAACGCG
>JAVBKC010000042.1:0-3183 GCA_031554255.1 Niveibacterium sp. | reverse complement strand
GAAACCGGTGCCGAAAATTATCCGCCTCGACAGCATGTCGCTGTTCGATTCCGGCAAATCTGACCTCAAATCCGGCTCGACCAAAGTGCTGGTGAATTCGCTGGTAGGCATCAAAGCCAGACCGGGCTGGCTGATTGTGGTGGCGGGTCACACCGACAACACCGGAAGCCAGCAGATCAACCAGCCGCTGTCCCTGAGGCGTGCCGAATCGGTGCGCAACTGGATGCGCGACACCGGTGATGTGCCGGAAAGCTGTTTTGCGGTGCAGGGCTACGGCGCAAGCCGTCCCGTCACGACAAATGACACGCCGGAAGGCCGCGCGCTCAACCGCCGTGTCGAAATCAGTCTGGTTCCACAGGCCGACGCCTGTCGAATGCCAGGCAAAACCAACGCGTCATCGCAGGATGATGGCGTGACTCATAATCAAATGGAGAATTAACACATGGCTATTCCTGTTTATCTGTGGCTGAAAGACGACGGCGGGGCGGACATTAAAGGTTCCGTGGATGTGAAAGATCGTGAAGGCAGCATCGAAGTGGTTGCGCAGGATCACTGCCTGTACATCCCGACCGACAACAATACCGGCAAACTGACCGGCACCCGTATCCACACGCCTTTCCTGTTCACCAAGGAAATCGATTCCTCGAGCCCGTACCTGTACAAGGCCGTGACCACCGGTCAGACCCTGAAATCAGCCGAGTTCAAATGGTATCGCATCAACGACGCAGGCCAGGAAGTGGAGTACTTCAACACCAAACTGGAAAACGTCAAGCTGGTGAAGGTCGCGCCGAAAATGCACGACATCAAAGACCCGGGCTATGAGAAGCATAACCACCTCGAAGCTATCGAGCTGCGTTACGAAAAAATCACCTGGACCTACAAAGACGGCAACATCATTCATTCCGATTCCTGGAACGAACGTACCACCGCGTAAGCCCATTGCGGACAGGTTTTCCTGTCCGCAGTTTTGCTGAGCGTCTGCGAGCCGGGCGCTCAGCAAAACCACAATCTGCCTGCCTGACCTTATGCGCTTTAGGATCCTGACCGACAGGAAACAGCGAGGGGCGGTAGCGTGCCCGGGAACTTATAAAGAGAGAATCTCATGGAAAATCCAGCCATCCTGTTACGCCGACTGAACCCTTACTGTGCCCGTGCCATGGAAGGGGCCGCCTCCCTGTGCCAGACCCGCGCCCATGCGTCTATCCTGCCGGAGCACTGGCTGCTGAAACTGCTGGAGCAGGGTGAAGGTGACCTGACGGTGCTGGCGCGCCGCTACGAATGGGACATGGACGCTCTGTGGCAGGATTTACTCGGCTGGCTGGATACGCTGCCGCGTTCGGTGCGCGGGCGGCCGGAGCTGTCCGACAGCATTCAGACCCTGATGCAGGAAGCGTGGATGATTGCTTCACTCAACGGAGAAGAGCAAATCCGCAGCATTCACCTGCTGATGGCGCTGGTCGGTAAACCTAAGCTGGTGCGCTGCGACAGCCTGTGGCCGCTGCTGACGCTCGGTCAGAGCCAGCTGGCACGCCTGCGTCCGCTGCTGGATGCGCAGTCAGACGAGCGCCCGGAGCTGCAGCACGCCGCCGAACTGGCTCAGCAGGGCGGCGATGTGGAGATGGTGGGGCGTCCGGTTGGGGCTGAAACCCGCGAAGGCGAACTCAGCCCGGCGCTGCAAAACGCGCTGGATAAATTCACCCTCGACGTCACTGCCAAAGCGAAAGAGGGCAACATCGACCCGGTGTTTGGCCGAGATACCGAAATCCGCCAGATGGTGGATATTCTCTCCCGCCGTCGCAAAAATAACCCGATCCTGGTCGGTGAACCGGGCGTGGGTAAGACTGCCCTGGTGGAAGGTCTGGCGCTGCGCATTGCCGAAGGCAACGTGCCTGAATCGTTGAAAACCGTCAGCCTGCGCACCCTCGACCTCGGCCTGTTGCAGGCGGGGGCGGGTGTGAAAGGCGAATTCGAACAGCGCCTGAAGAACGTCATCGACGCGGTGCAGCAGTCGCCGACCCCCATTCTGCTGTTTATCGATGAAGCCCATACTATTATCGGCGCGGGGAATCAGGCGGGCGGCGCGGATGCGGCCAACCTGCTGAAACCGGCGCTGGCGCGGGGCGAGCTGCGCACCATCGCCGCCACCACCTGGAGCGAGTACAAACAGTACTTTGAGCGCGATGCCGCGCTGGAGCGTCGTTTCCAGATGGTGAAAGTCGACGAGCCGGACGACGAGACCGCCTGCCTGATGCTGCGTGGCCTGAAATCCCGCTACGCCGAACACCACAACGTCCACATCACCGACGCCGCCGTCCGTGCCGCCGTGACGCTGTCGCGCCGCTATCTGACCGGGCGTCAGCTGCCGGATAAAGCCGTCGACCTGCTCGACACCGCGAGTGCCCGCGTGCGCATGAGCCTCGACACCGTGCCGGAGCCGTTAACGCGGATGCGCGCCCAAATCACCGCCCTGGAAATCGAGAAGCAGGCGCTGCTGGAAGATATCGCCGTCGGCAGCAGCAGCCAGGGCGAGCGTCTGGCGGCGATTGAACAGGAAGAAATCCGTCTGTTCGTCGAACTGGACGAGCGCGAGACGCAGTACGGCCAGGAGCTGTCGCTGACGGAGCAACTGCTGGAGACCCGCAAGGATATCTCCCGTCAGAGTGAGACCCGCGACCTGCAACAGCAGCTGGATGGCATGCAACAGACCAGCCCGCTGCTGTCTGTCGACGTCGACACCCGCACCATCGCCAACGTGATTGCCGACTGGACCGGGGTACCGATTTCCTCGCTGATGAAGGACGAACAGACTGAACTGCTGAACCTGGAAGCGGAAATCGGCAAACGCGTGGTGGGCCAGGGTGTGGCGCTCAACGACATCGCTCAGCGTCTGCGCGCAGCCAAAACAGGACTCACCTCCGAGAACGGCCCACAGGGCGTGTTCCTGCTGGTTGGCCCGAGCGGCACCGGCAAAACCGAGACCGCACTGACCCTCGCGGATGTGCTGTACGGCGGCGAAAAGTCGCTCATCACCATCAACCTGTCGGAGTATCAGGAGCCGCATACCGTCTCCCAGCTGAAGGGCTCACCTCCGGGCTACGTCGGTTACGGCCAGGGCGGCATCCTGACCGAGGCGGTGCGCAAGCGCCCGTACAGCGTGGTGCTGCTGGATGAAGTGGAAAAAGC
>JAVBKC010000040.1:0-27013 GCA_031554255.1 Niveibacterium sp. | reverse complement strand
TTTCGGCTTCGAGGAAACGACCGATCAGCGCGCCGCGATCGAGGCCGTTATCGCCGATATGCGCTCGGGCCGGCCAATGGATCGCCTCGTTTGCGGCGACGTGGGTTTCGGCAAGACCGAGGTCGCCCTGCGCGCGGCCTTCATCGCGGTAGCCGACGGCAAACAGGTGGCCGTACTTGCGCCGACGACGCTGCTCACCGAACAGCATTACCAGACTTTCGTCGACCGCTTCGCCGACTGGCCAGTCAAGGTAGCCGAGATCTCGCGCTTTCGCAGCGCGAAGGAGCAGACCGAAGCGCTCAAGCTAGTTGCCGAGGGCAAGGTGGACATTCTCATCGGCACCCACCGCCTATTGCAGAAAGATGTCGAATTCAAGCGCCTGGGCCTTGTCGTCATCGACGAGGAGCATCGCTTCGGCGTGCGCCAGAAGGAAGCGCTCAAAGCGCTGCGCGCCGAGGTCGACGTGCTGACGCTCACCGCCACGCCGATCCCGCGCACGCTCGGCCTCGCGCTCGAAGGTCTGCGCGAGTTCTCGGTCATCGCCACCGCGCCGCAGAAGCGGCTGGCGATCAAAACCTTCGTCCAGCGCCACTCCAAGGGCGTGATCCGCGAAGCGGTGCTGCGCGAATTCAAACGCGGCGGGCAGGTGTACTTCCTGCACAACGAGGTCGACACCATCGATAACGTGCGCGCGAGCCTTGCCGAACTCCTGCCCGAGGCGCGCATCGTGGTCGGCCACGGTCAATTGCCCGAGCGCGAACTCGAACGCGTGATGCGCGATTTCACCTCCCAGCGCGCAAACTTTTTGCTGTGCACCACGATCATCGAAACCGGCATCAACATCCCGACCGCCAACACCATCATCATCAACCGCGCCGACCGCTTCGGCCTCGCCCAGCTTCACCAGTTACGCGGCCGCGTCGGCCGCTCGCACCACCAGGCTTATGCCTATCTATTGACCGACGCCCACGCAAAACCGACGCCATTGGCGCAAAAGCGGCTCGAAGCCATTGCAATGATGGAAGAACTCGGCTCGGGCTTTTATCTTGCAATGCACGACCTCGAAATCCGTGGCGCGGGGGAAGTCCTCGGCGAGAACCAGAGCGGCGAGATTCAGCAGATCGGCTTTTCGCTCTATTCCGAAATGCTCAAGCGCGCAGTCAAGGATTTGCAGTCGGGCAAGGAGCCGGATCTCTCGCAGCCGCTCGACGTGACCTCGGAAATCAACCTGCACGCGCCCGCGCTGCTGACCAGCGATTATTGCAGCGATATCGGCGAGCGCCTGACGCTCTATAAGCGGATGGCCAACTGCGAAAGCGCCGACGACCTGCAAGCGATCCAGGAAGAGCTGATCGACCGTTTCGGCGAAATGCCGGCGCAGACCCAGGTGCTGCTCGACACGCACCGGCTGCGGATCGCCGCCAAGCCGCTTGGCATCGTCAAGATCGACGCCTCGGAATCTCGGATAAATCTGAACTTTGTAGCGAACCCGCCCATCGAACCGATCCGTATCATCCAGTTGATCCAGAAAAATCGGAACTACAAGCTTGCGGGCCAGGACAAACTCAGCGTCGCGGTCCAGTCCGAAACCGCAAAGGAGCGGGTCGCGCGGGTGCGCGACATCCTGAAAGCGCTGGCGGGCTAAACCCCGGTCGCCGGCATGTAGGCAGGTGCCTCAGAAGGAATAAAAATGACAGAAACCGCCTGCGAGCCTACCGACGCCACAGCCGCCGCACCCGAACCGGCGCTTCCTGCCTACATGAGCGAAGTCTATGACTGGGCCTATGTCGATCCGCGCCATGTGAAGCTGCTCGACCGCAACAGCGTCGTTGGCATCCTGCTCTTTGGCAACGACCGCCGTCTCATGCGCGCCTACCTCGACGCAATCCGCCCGGGTTCGCGCGTCTGGCAGATGGCGCATGTCTATGGCGATCTCGTCGCCCGCGCCGCGCGCCGGGTCGGCGCAAACGGACACTTCTGCCTGACCGATGTCACCGGCATCCAGATCCAGCGCGCACGGGCCAAGCTCGCGCCCTACGCCTGGGCGCATATTGCCCACTGCGACGCCGCACTCTGGTCACCGGGCGAAACCTACGATCTCGTATGCAGCTTCTTCCTGCTGCACGAAATCCCCGATACGCGCAAGCGCGCGGTCGTCGATCGCGCGCTTGCGGCGCTCGCGCCCGGAGCCATCGCGCTCTTCGTCGACTACCACCGGCCGGCCTGGTGGCAGCCCGTGGGCTGGCTACTCCGGGCAGTCAACGCCAGGCTGGAACCCTTCGCCCAGAGCCTCTGGAGCAAGGAAATAGCGGACTTCGCCCCGGCCGCCGACGACTATGTGTGGACTAAGCGGACGCTCTTCGGCGGCGTCTACCAAGTTGTGACGGTGCACCGGAAAAACTGAAATTAGCGACGCTTTGAAACGCGCGACGCAAGCCTGCGCGCGCAAGGCCGTAAAATGGGAGGTTTCCTCCTTCCCCGCATCCCGATGATCCAACGGCTACTCTCCAGCTTCAAAGGCGTCGTCGCCAGCGTCTTGATCGTGACCAATGTGTTCGTCGCGAGCATCGCGATGCTGCCGTTCGCCTTGGCGAAACTATTGCTGCCGCAAGCAGCTATCCGCCGATACGTCGATCATGCGCTCAACGGCATTGCCGAAACCTGGGTGATGCTGAACGGATGGTGGATCGCGCTGATGCAGAACGTAGACTGGCGCATCGATGGCTTGGAAGCCCTCAACTCGCGCGGGTGGTATCTCGTGAGCAGCAACCACCAGAGCTGGGTCGACATTCTCGTGCTGCAAAAAGTCTTTCTGCGCCGGATTCCGATGCTCAAATTCTTCCTCAAGCGCGAGCTGATCTACGTGCCGGTAATCGGATTCGCATGGTGGGCGCTCGATTTTCCGTTCATGCGACGCGGCACCGGACGGTCGGGCAAGCTCGATCTGGCGACGACGCGTAAAGCCTGCGAACGCTTCAAGCTGATTCCGACATCGGTCATCAATTTCGTCGAGGGCACACGTTTTTCCGAAGAGAAAAAACTCAAACAGCGCTCGCCGTTCGAGCACCTACTCAAGCCCAAAATCGGCGGTCTTTCGATTGCGCTGGCGACAATGGGCGAACAATTCGAAGCGCTACTCGACGTGACCATCGTTTATCCGCAGGGCGTGCCGACTTTCTGGGATCTTTTGTGCGGCCGCCTGCATGAAGTCGTGATCGACATTCGCCAGCGCGAAATCCCGCGCGATCTGCTCGATGGCGACTATGAGCGCGACGCGGAATACCGTGGCCGCGTCCAGGCATGGGTGCAAAATATCTGGCTGGAAAAGGATGCGCGCATAAACACGCTGCTCGGCCGCCCCAACCCACCCGCCGACGCAGACGGATCGGCCCTAAATCGTTCAGCAGGAGGCACGCGATGATCGCCCAAACAGAAAACCTCAACGTACTCGGCTTCGATCCCATGCCTTCGCCGGAAGAGATCAAGTCCCGCGTTCCGCTGACGCAGACCGCCTCCAATACCGTCGTGGCGGGCCGCCGCACGCTGATGCGCATTCTCGACCGCGCGGACCCGCGCCTGATCCTCATCATCGGCCCCTGCTCGATTCACGATCCGCAGGCCGGTCTGGACTATGCCAAGCGTTTAAAGACGCTGGCCGACAAAATCGCCGACTCGCTCTACGTCGTCATGCGCGTGTATTTCGAAAAACCGCGCACGACGACGGGCTGGAAGGGTTTCATCAACGACCCGCGCATGGACGATTCCTTCCATATCGAAGAAGGCATGGAGCGCGGCCGACGCTTTTTACGCGATGTCGCCGAACTCGGCCTGCCGGCCGCGACCGAAGCCTTGGACCCGATTTCGCCCCAGTATTACGGCGACCTCGTGAGCTGGACCGCCATCGGCGCCCGCACCTCGGAATCGCAAACGCACCGCGAGATGGCTTCGGGCCTGTCGACACCGGTGGGGTTCAAAAACGGCACCGACGGATCGCTGGACGCGGCGATCAACGGCATTCTCTCGGCCTCGGCCCCGCACAGTTTCCTCGGCCTCAACGAAGCCGGCGGCTCGGCGGTCATCCGCACGCGCGGCAATGCCTACGGCCACGTCGTGCTGCGCGGCGGCGGCGGGCGTCCAAACTACGACACGGTTTCGGTCTCGCTCGCCGAACAGGCACTCGCGAGCGCCCGTCTGGCGCAGAACATCATGATCGATTGCTCGCACGCCAATTCCTGGAAGAAGCCGGAATTCCAGCCGCTCGTACTGCGCGACGTGACGCACCAGATCCGCGAAGGCAACCGTTCCATCATCGGCGCGATGATCGAAAGCTTCATCGAACCGGGCAACCAGCCCATCCTCAAGGATCGTGCGCAAATGAAATACGGCTGCTCGGTCACCGACGCCTGCGTGAGCTGGGAAACCACCGAAGAAATGCTGCTGCAAGCGCACGAAGTGCTGCAACCTGTCATCGCGGCGCGGCGGAGCGCCGTGTGAGCACACATCTCGTCGTCCAGGGCGCCACGGTGGATGCCGTGGCGCTCGAACGCCTCGCCGACCAGCTCGGCGCGCGCAGCATCGAAGCGATCCAGCCGAACGCCTTCCGTCTGCGCGGCGCAGCACCCGCGAGCGGGCCGGCGCTCGCTAGGCTTTGCGCGGCGGCCGAACTCGACTTCGCCTGGGTACCCGAGGCGCGTCGCATCGAGGATTTCGGCCTGTTCGTGACCGACATGGATTCGACGCTGATCGCTATCGAATGCATCGACGAGATCGCCGACATGGCCGGTGTGAAGACGCAGGTCGCAGCAATCACCGAAGCGGCGATGCGCGGCGAAATCGATTTCGCCGAATCGCTGACCCGTCGCGTCGCGCAGCTCGAAGGGTTGGAAGCGAGTGCGCTCGAACGCGTCCATACCGAGCGCCTGCAGCTCAATCCGGGCGCACAGCATCTGATGGCGCAACTACGCGCAGCGGGACTCCACACGATCCTGGTCTCGGGCGGCTTCACGTTTTTCACCGAACGCCTGCGCGATCAGCTCGGCTTTGACGAGAGTTTCGCCAACGAACTCGAAATCGTCGCCGGCCGGCTCACCGGCCGCGTGCTCGGCCCCATCATCGACGCACAAGCCAAGCGCTGCGCCCTGGAGGCCGCAGCCCAACGGTTCGGTCTCGACAAGGCCCGCTGCATCGCAATCGGCGACGGCGCGAACGACCTCGCAATGTTCGACGCCGCCGGGCTCTCCATCGCCTATTGCGCCAAGCCCGTCGTCAAGACGCGCGCAACCTATGCGCTCGATTACTCGGGGCTGGCCGGGGTGCTGCCGCTGCTCGGCGGCTCAATCCCGTAACCCCCGCGACGTGTCCAAAACCACAGGAGCTGGTTTCCAGTACTTCGCACAGCATTGAGACTGGCCAGCGACGGCGATTGCGCTCAATAACCGCGCACTTCGCATCCTTTGACCGTCATCGTTTCTTCTCCTTGCTTCAGCTTACACACTCAGCAAGGGATGCGTTTTTCGGGGCAAGGCACTTTCCAGGACGATTGGCCAATGCAATGCCTCAAACCCGCGACGGTGGCAGCGCAAACGCGGCTGGCGGACAGCAGCGCCCGACGTGCTGCCACTCGACACGCAGGTAGTCGGGCAAGCCGCGGCGGTAGGGTGGCGCATCCTCGCCCTCGATCAAGGGTTCGGCATAGCGCCGGAAGGCTTCGGTGACGCCCATACCGTCGGGAGCGATGAACTCCGGCGGCAGATGGCGCTCGCAATTCGCAACATCGCGCAGCGGCACCGGTTTTACGCCCCAGCGGTAGGGCGAATCTGCAATACGTTCGATTGCGGGCATTACGCCCGAGCGGCCTTCGAGCGCATAGTCGACGGCCGCTTCGCCGACTGCAGCGGCCTGCTCGATATCGGTCTTCGATGCAACATGCCGTGCAACGCGCTGTAAATAGTCCGGCAGCGCGAGATGGTAGCGATAGCCGAGCTGCGCTTCGATCAGACGCGCGACGACCTGCCCCGCACCGCCGAGCAACACATAGCCGCCTTCGACGCTGCGTTCCGCAAGCGTGTGTCCCACCGCATCGCGGATACCTTCGGCTACGACGATCACACACCAGCCGAGCCGTTCTGCGACATCCTTCACACGTGCGAGGAAGGCTTCCGGCGCGAACGCTTGCTCGGGCAGTAACACAATCTGCGGTGCATCGTCGGGCCGCTCGGACGCCAAGGCCGCCGCAGCCGCAATCCAGCCGGTGTTGCGCCCCATCACTTCGACCACGAAGACCTTGGGCCGGCCCTGCACCATTGCGGCAAGATCGAATCCGACCTCGCGGATCGCGGTGCCAATGTATTTGGCGGCCGATCCGTAGCCCGGACTGCAATCGGTCAGCGCAAGGTCGTTGTCTATCGTCTTCGGAATGCCGATGCAGACGAGCGGATAGCCGAACGCGAGCGCCGCACAGTGCAATTTCCAGGCCGAATCCATCGAGCCGTTGCCGCCGTTGTAGAACAGATAGCCGATGTCGTGCGCGGCAAGGACTTCGAAAATCCTGGCGTGGATCGCCGGCGCCGCTTCATGGGATTTAAGATCGTAGCGATAGGAACCGAAAGCGCCGCCCGGCGTATGGCGCAGACGCACGATGTCCTCGTCCGTCGCGCTGCGGGTGTCGATCAGCGCCTCGTCCCAGATTCCCCGGATGCCGCGTTGCGCCGCGAAGACGCGGCCGATCCGCTCCGGATGACGCCGCGCGGTGGCGATGACGCCAGCCGCGCTTGCGTTAATGACGGCGGTAACGCCGCCGGCCTGGGCATAGAGCACATTCTTCATCGAGTGGCGCCGTGCCCATCGGCCCTTTTACGTACCCAGCGCTGCGAAAACATTCGCGGTAATCGTGTCGACCGCACCCAGCCCGGAGATCTTCCGGTACTTCGGTGCGACAGCATCGCCGCTCGCGGCCCAGCCCGAGTAATACTCGACGAGTGGCGCGGTTTGCGCGTGATAGACCTCTAGCCGCTTCTTGACGGTTTCCTCGCGGTCGTCGTCGCGCTGCACGAGATCTTCGCCGGTTTCGTCGTCCTTGCCGGCAACCTTGGGCGGATGGAAGACAAGGTGGTAGGTCCGGCCCGAACCCGGATGAACGCGCCTGCCGCTAATGCGCGTAACAATTTCGCTGTCTGGCAGATCGATCTGCAACACATAGTCCAGCGCCACGCCCGAGTGCTTCAAGGCATCGGCCTGCGGGATCGTGCGCGGAAAGCCGTCGAACAGGTAGCCATTGGCACAATCGGCTTGCTTCAAGCGCTCTTGCACCAGGCCAATGATGATGTCATCGGAGACAAGATGCCCCTCGTCCATGATCTTCTTGGCCTCCAGGCCGAGCTTCGTACCCGCCTTGATCGCAGCGCGCAGCATGTCGCCGGTCGAAATCTGCGGAATGCCGAACTTCCGGCAAATGTATTGAGCTTGCGTGCCCTTGCCCGCGCCGGGCGGTCCCAGCAAAATCATACGCATAACAACCTCCCCTTGAGTTATCGGTGCCCGCTATGAATCTGCGCGCATCCACTTACCTGGAACTTACCGCGACCGCCTGGCGCTCGAAAACGGCGCGTACGCGCGCAAGATCTTCGGGCGTATCGACGCCGGCTGGCGGCGCGGTATCGAGTTTCACGAGCTTGATTCGATAGCCGTGCCAAAGCGCACGCAACTGTTCGAGCATTTCGATGCGTTCGAGCGGCGATGGCGCAAGCGCGGCATACCGGCGCAGAAATTCGACGCGATACGCATAGAGTCCGACATGACGCAGCGCGGGCAAACCTTCGGGCAGACGCGTGCGCTCGGTCGCAAACGCGTCGCGCGCCCAAGGCATCGGCGCGCGCGAGAAATACATTGCGTTGTCGTGCGCATCGCAAACCACCTTGACGCAGGCCGGATTGAAGAATTCCGCCGCACTTTCGAAAGGATGCGCGGCCGTCGCAATCGCGGCCTGCGGATCGGCTGCCAATGCGGCGGCGACCGTGGCGATTAGATCGGACGCGATCAGCGGCTCATCGCCCTGCACATTGACAACGATGTCATCGGCAGCCCAGCCGAGCCGGTCGGCAACTTCGGCCAGCCGGTCGGTTCCGCTGGCGTGCTCCGGGCGCGTCATCAGAACCTTGCCGCCTGCAGCCGTAACCGCAGCCGCGACATCCTCGTGATCGGTCGCAACCCAGACTTCGCGGGCGCCCGAGGCAAGCGCGCGATCCATCACGCGCAGCACCATCGCACGGCCGGCAATGTCGGCCAGCGGTTTGCCCGGCAGGCGCATCGAGGCAAAGCGCGCCGGAATCACCGCGCGAAAGGCGGCTTTCACGCACCTGCCTCGTCGGCCGCCAGCGCACGTGCTTCGTCTTCGAGCATGACGGGGATTCCGTCGCGCACCGGATAGGCGAGCCGGCAAGCATTGCAGACTAATTCCGCAGCGGATTTTTGGTATACGAGCGGCCCCTTGCAAACCGGGCAGACAAGAATTTCAAGCAGCTTTGCATCCATTTAAGCGCTCCAGCAAATATTCGAAAGCCTCTTCGCGGATCTCGGCATCGACCGGGAGAACCCACGTTTCTTCGGGCGCGAAAGCGCGTAATTTTACCGCATCCTTCTCGGTTACCACGATAGCGTCGGTGCCGGCCAGGCTGAGATCGTCCGCGCAAAAGACGTGGTGATCCGGCAGCGCGCGCGTCTCGACGCCGACGAGTCCAAGCTCGCTCAGGGTATCGAAAAAACGCTCGGGGCGGCCGATGCCGGCAAGGGCGCGCACGCGCATGCCATCGAACTCGCCCGCCGAACGCCGCCGCAACGGCTGACGGAGTTGGTAGAACGCGGTCGGCATCAATTGCATCCGATAGACCGGCGCGGGCGGACAACAGGCGCGTACAGAGGGCGACAGATCTCCGTGCGCAAGCACCAGATCGCAGCTTGCGAGCCGCGAAATCGGCTCGCGCAGCGGGCCGGCCGGCAGCGGCCAGCGGTTGCCGAGCTGCCGATCGTCGACGACGGCAATTTCGATGTCGCGCGCAAGCCGGTAATGTTGCAGACCGTCGTCGGTGAGGATCACATCGACTTCCGGGTGCGCGCTGCGCAAGGCCTGCGCCGCAGCTACGCGATCGCGCCCGATCCAGACCGGGCAACGACTGCGACGCGCAAGCAAAACCGGTTCGTCGCCGCAATCGGCCGGATCGGATTCGGGCCGCACGGCTCGACAGCCTTGGGCCGTACCGCCGTAACCGCGGCTGACAATGCCCGGTCGCCGGCCGGCGCGCAACAGACGATCGGCAAGCCAGAGCACGACCGGCGTCTTGCCGCTGCCGCCAACCGCAATATTGCCGACGACGATGACAGGAACATCCGCGCGGCGCATGTGCAGCAAACCGCGCGCATAAAGCGCGCGACGCATCGCGGCGAGAAACCGGAACAGCAAGGCAAGCGGAAGGAAAAATGCCGCGGCCAGGCCACGGCGTTGCCAGAACGAAGGTGCCGCAGGCACGCTCAGTTCGTCCGCTGGATCGCAAACGTGATCTGCGGCATGCCAGCCTGCTGGGCGGCCTGCATCACGTCGATCACGGCCTGATGCGGCGTCTTGGCGTCGGCGTTGATCACGACGACCGGTTCCTTGTCGGACTGCGGACGCGCCGCCTTGAGCGCATCGGCAAGCACCGCAATATCGCGCGAACTCACCGGCTTGCGCGCGATTTGCACGTCGCCCGCCGCCGTGATCGCGACATCGAGTTCATTGGAGATTGCTTCGGTCGCCGGGGTCTCGGCCGTCGGCAGGTTGATTTCGAGCCCCGAAAATTTAGAGTAGGTCGTGGTCAGCATCAGGAAGATGATGATCACGAGCAGAACGTCGATTAACGGGATCAGGTTGATCTCAAGATCCTCGTTCTTTTGTCCGCGACGGAAGTTCATCGGTCCGCCCTGGGCTTAACGACGTTCGCCGTGAACGACTTCGACAAGTTTGACCGCCTGCTGCTCCATATCAACAACGAAGCTATCGACGAGCGCGCGGAAGTGGCGATAGGCAATCAGCGAGGGGATCGCAATCATCAAGCCGAAACCTGTGTTGTAGAGCGCCACCGAAATGCCGTGCGCGAGCTGCTGCGGATTCGCGCCGCCTGGCGCCTGCGAACCGAAGATCTCGATCATGCCAACCACGGTACCGAAAAGGCCCATCAGCGGCGTAACGGTCGCAATCGTGCCAAGTGTGGTTAGAAAGCGGCCGAGTTCGTGCGAAACCGCGCTACCGGCCTCCTCGATCGACTCTTTCATCACTTCGCGCGAGGTACCTTCGTTCTTGAGTCCGGCAGCCAGCACGCGACCGAGCGGCGAATGGTTCGCCGTTCGCAGGATCATTTCGTCGGAGACGCCGCCTTTACGCAATTCGCCGACAAGCTTTTCAAGCAAGCCCCCGGGCACGATACGACCGCGACGCAGGGCGGCCGAACGTTCGATGATCAAGGCCAGCGCGATGACGGACGCGACGAGCAGGAAGTAGATAGGCCAACCGGCAGCCTGGATGATCGCCAACACTTAGAAAACTCCCGATTCCTGCGGCATGCCGCAAAGCATCGGACTCTAGCGCTTTGGTACGTCATGCGGCAAGCCAGGATGCTTCGAGACAATCCACAAAATCTGTGGATAACTCTGTGGGCGGGTGCGGGACCCGAACGCTAAGTCCTGCTGGCAAAAGGATTTTTCTTTCTCCGACTAAAAATGAAGCTGCGTTTAAAGATCATATTTTTCAGTAACTTACAAGCCCCGTCGCACACAGCTTGCGCTTCCGGCGGGAAAACCATACCGCGCGGCCCCGGCTGTGGACTCGGCTAGAATCCTGCGCATGATTACTGGCATCCATCCCCCAGAAAACGCGCGCAACGAGGTCCTGCCAGTATCGGAATTGATCCGGCGCGCGCGACGCACGCTGGAACGCGATTTCCCGCTGCAATGGGTCCGTGGCGAAGTCGCGAGCCTCACACGGGCTGCATCCGGCCATCTTTATTTCAGCCTGCGCGACGAAGCGAGCCAAGTGCGCTGCGTAATGTACCGCTCGCGCGCGCAGTTGCTACCCTTTCAGCTTGCCGAGGGTCAGCGAATCGAGGTGCGCGCGCTCGTCACGCTCTACGAAGCGCGCGGCGAATTCCAGCTCCAGATCGAGGCAATTCGCCAGGCCGGACGCGGCAATCTCTTCGAAGCCTTCTTACAACTCAAGGAGCGGCTTGCGGCCGAGGGACTTTTCGATCCGGCCAAAAAACGCGCGTTGCCCAACCTGCCGCGCGGCATCGGCATCATTACTTCGCCCCAGGCCGCAGCCTTGCACGACGTGCTCGTCGCGCTCGCCCGCCGCGCCCCGCATGTGCCGCGCATCGTTTATCCAAGCCCGGTCCAGGGCGCGGGCGCCGGCGCATCGCTGGCCGCTATGGTTACAACGGCTGGCGCGCGCGCGGCGACCGACGGCATCGATGTGCTGATCGTCTGTCGCGGCGGCGGCAGTCTCGAAGATCTCTGGGCCTTCAACGACGAAGCCCTGGCGCGTGCAATCGCAGCGAGCCCGCTGCCGGTCGTATCCGGCGTCGGCCATGAAACCGACTTCACGCTCGCGGATTTCGCCGCCGATCTGCGCGCCGCAACACCAACGGCCGCCGCCGAACTCGTCAGCACAGGGCATCTCGCAGCGCGTACGCGGCTAGGCGCCTTATGCCAGGAACTCGAACGCCGTGTCCGGCGCAAGCTCGACGCGGCCTGGGAACGTTGCGACCGCAGCCGCTCGCGCCTGGCCCACCCGCGCGAGCGGATCGGCCGCCAACGCGAACGCATCAAAGCCCTCGGCCATCGTCTGGGCACTGCTATCTCGCTACAACTCGAACGCGCCCGTGCCCGGCAACGCCTCGCCAGGCTCGCACTCGCACAGCGCAAACCCGATCCAGCAGGCCAAGCCGCCAAATTGGAGCGCCTCGCGCTGCAGTTTCGCGCGGCGCTAGCGCGGCGCCTTGTGCGCGAGCGACAAAAACACGCGATGCTCGCAAGCCATCTGACCCACCTGAACCCGCAGGCCGTGCTCGAACGCGGATACGCCATCGTGCGCAACGAAGCCGGCCAAATTCTGCGCGACGCCCAAACCGCGCGCGAGGGAGAACGTCTGCGCATTCAACCTGCGCGCGGCGAAATCACTGCACGCGTGGAAAACCTGCCAAGTCCCACCCAGCGGAAAGGCTAGAATCCGGCCGAAGCCTCCTCGCGCAGAAGGTTTTCAAACCAACCCACTGGAGCACATAAAACATGGAACATCAACTTCCTGCCCTGCCCTACGCGAAAGACGCGCTGGCGCCGCACATCTCGGCCGAAACCTTCGATTACCACTACGGCAAGCACCATCAGGCCTATGTGACGAACCTGAACAACCTGATCAAGGGAACCGAATACGAAACCCTGGCCCTGGAAGCCATTATCAAAAAAGCCTCGGCCGGCGGCCTGTTCAACAATGCAGCCCAGGTGTGGAACCATAGCTTCTTCTGGAATTCGATGAAACCAGCCGGCGGCGGCGCACCGACCGGCCAACTGGCTGAAGCAATCAATGCCATGTGGGGCAGCTTCGACGCGTTCAAAGAAGCCTTCACGAAAAGCGCAGTCGGCAACTTCGGCTCCGGCTGGACCTGGCTCGTCAAAAAGGCCGACGGTTCGCTCGACATCGTCAACACGACCGCCGCCGGCACCCCGCTAACCACGACCGACAAAGCCCTGCTGACAATCGACGTATGGGAGCACGCCTACTACATCGACTACCGCAACGCACGTCCGAAATTCGTCGAAGCCTTCCTGAACCACCTCGCGAACTGGGAATTTGCCGCAGCCAACTTTGCTTGATTGAATCACGCTCGCTGCACCCAAAAGCATGCGGCCCCGCGAGGGGCTGCTTCTTTGCGATGCATGTCAGCAAGCGGTTTCAGAAATAAAGCCCGTGTCTCGGGTAGAATCCGCTCCCCTGCCCGGATGGCGAAACAGGTAGACGCTGCGGACTTAAAATCCGCTGCCGCAAGGCGTGCGGGTTCGACTCCCGCTCCGGGTACCATCAGTATTGATGCGGGTTTCAGGCCCGTATCCTGTCGATTTCCGCAGTTGCAAAAGCGGACAGAAGCTCCCTAGAAATCCATCCGTTTTCCCTCCGACTTCTCTAGGTTTGCTCTACGCCGCTGGCCTATTTCGGCGCCTGCACAACGAATAGTCCTTGATCGCACCCTACGTCACTGCTGCGTTGGACGTAAGGCTGCAGCAGTCGACTTCGTGCACTGATCGCGCGTCGGAGCAGATTTAAAAAATCAAATTTTGGCTTAAAGCGCCGTGCCAAGCAGATCAGGCCGGTCGGTGATTACGCTCTGCACGCCCCAGGCGAACAGCATGGCGGCGCGTTGGGGGTCGTTTTCGGTGTAGACGGCAAGTCCGAGGCCGGCCTCCCGCAGCGTCTGCGCACGCGCTTGGCCAAGGTGACGCGTGTCGCAGACAAAACCATCGAGATCGAGCTCAAAGGCAAGCCGCGTCCAGTCGGAGGGAATCCACTCGACAAGCAAGGCGCGTGGCAGATCGGGCGCGACTTCGCGCGCAGCCTCCAGCGCGCCGGCCGAAAAAGAGGAGAGCAGGAGCGCAAGCTTGGGGGCGAAGGCTGCGCAGAGCGTGGCCACGGTATGGCCAGTCGCCTGGTCGAATCCGGCGGCTGGTTTGACCTCGACATTCGCGCCAAGGCCCAGTGCCGCGCAACGCGACAAGGCGTCGAAAAGCGACGGAATTCGTTCGCCTGCAAAACGCGGGGATTTCCAGCTACCGGCGTCGAGCCGGAATAATTGCTCGTCCGGCATGGCGCAGACGCTGCCCCGCCCGTTGGTCGTGCGCCTCAGGGTTTCGTCGTGAATCAGGATAGGCGTTGCACTGCCCGAGAGCATCGCGTCGAACTCGACGGCCGCGCAGTGATGCTGGACCGCGAATTCGAGCCCGATCAACGTATTCTCGGGGGCCAGCGTCCCGCCGCAGCGGTGAGCCACGACGGCGGGCAGCGGCCACGGTTTCACTTCACTTGGCCTTGCGTTTACCGCTCACTGCCGCAGCCGGCTGGACACGCTGAACAGCCGTATCGAGTGCGAGCTTGGCTGCGACGCCCTGGCTCCAGACGGCATCGAGTTGCTCGTCGACCACGCGCCGCGCCTTGGCGCTATGGCCGACGCGCGTTGCGCGCGATTCCATCGTCGCTGGCTTGTTGGTCAGTTGCGCGATGGCGACCTGGATGTTCAGAAGTTCCGGGCCGAGCGACTGGCTCGCGGCGGCAAAGGCGCCGGCGCGGTTCAGCGGCAGATAACCCGTGGCGCGTTGCCAGTCGATCTGCTGCGTAGGTTCGAGCCAGAAGCGCACGAAACGCGCGGCGAGCTTATATTCGGCCGCGCTCTTGCCAGCGCCAACCCACAGCGCGGGGCCATCTGCCAGCGTGTTCTGCGGCGAACCGGGCACATCGTCGTAGTACGGCAGATGTGAGATGCCGACCGAAAAACCGTTCTTGCTTACATCCGGCATCGCCGACTGGCCAGCAAGCAGCATGCCGCATTCGTTTTTCGCGAAGTGGCCGATCGCTTCATCCCCGTGACCGAAAATCTGTAGATAGCGCGACTTCTGCCAACTGGCCATGCGCGCCAGGTGCCGCACCTGACCGAGCCCGTTGACCGCGAGCGCCGTGCCATTGGCGTTTGCATAAGGCATGTTGTGCCAGGCGCTCTGATTTTCGAGCAACACTTTGGCTGGTTGGGCCGTAGTGAGCGGGCAAATGACGCCGGTGTCGGCAAGCTTGCCGGCTGCCGCCTGCACCTGGGCCCAGGTTTGCGGCGGCGCGGCCGGATTGAGCCCGGCTTTGCGGAACAGATCCTGATTGATGAAGAGCACGGGCGTTTCGAGCGCGACGGGCAGCGCCACGACCTTGCCGCCTTCGACGAGATTGGGCGCCGTGATGCTGGAGGCCCCGCGCGCGACTTCCAGCGGCTCGCCAGCGGCCTGCATCACGCCCGCCAGCGGTTTGTAACGCACCGCGCCAGCAAGAAACGCTTCCTCGGTTTCGTTGTTCAGAATCATCAGCGTCGGCAAGGCTTGTGCGTTCCATGCGCGATCCACGAGTACGATCTTCGCGGCGTTTTTCTGCTGGCCGTTGAAGCGCTCGATCAACGCAGCAAGCGCCTGCTGCTTCTCCGCCGGGAGCTGGCTCGCAAACTCGATCTGGACGGGTCCGGCTGCGGCGGGCGCCTTGGCAGCCTTCTTCGGCGCGGCATATATGACGGAACTCGCAAAAAGGCCAAACAGCGCCAAGCTTAAAGCTGTCTTTTTCATGACAATTGCTTGCAGGAATGAATGAAGCCGTGATTATATGCGCCACTGGTAAGCTCGGACCTTTGTCCGGCATCAAGTTTTCCACCACCGAGCCGTCAACAAGCCAAAGCTCAGGAGCCAATTCAATGCGTCGCCTTCTCGCCGTTCTCGCCGTCCTATCCTGTACAGCTTGTGATCAGCTCGGCATTGCCAGCTCCAAGTCGTCGGAGGCCGAGGGGAATGCAGTTGGCGCGGCTTGCCGCCAGGCCGGCCGCGCGCTGGAAGATTGCTACCAGATCAATCCGCAGGCATCGAAATCGGCCGTCTTCGCGGGCTGGCGCAGCATGAACGACTACATGATCGAGCAAAAACTCGATGTCGTGCGCCCCACGTTGCCGCCGAATCTGCCCAAGGCGCTGCGCAAGAGAATCGGCCTCGACGGCGCGCAATCGGGCGTCGCTGCCGCCGGCGAGGCTGCGCCTGTCGCCAACACAACGGAGTCTGCCCCGGCCACCGAAGCGGCGTCCTCGCCCGACGAACACAAGAAAAACGCAAACTAGGCACAGCGGGCAGCTCCGCAACTGCCCGACAATCACGTTTCTGAATCAATCGGCCGCTACAACGCGCCGCACATGCTTGATTTAGAAATGGAATAAGATCCGGGCCTCCCTGCAAACCGCCCCCAGGGCGGCGGCCCTTCGTTTTCTTGGAAGCCAGAATAACAATCATGGTCATGGATATCACCAGCCGTGCGCTCGCCTATTGCCGTCCCGGCTTCGAGAAGGATCTCGCGGCCGAGCTTTCGCTGCGCTGCGGCAAAGCCGGCATCGTCAGCCAGCCACGGTTTACGCCCGGCGGCGGTTTCGTATTGCACGAGATCGACGCGCCCGAGGATGAAGTAAAACGCCACCTGCATTTCGACAAACTCGTCTTCGCGCGCCAACTTGTCTGGGCTAAGGCATGGCTTGCCGATCTGCCGGAGAAGGACCGCCTGACGCCCATCCTCGCTGCAATTGCCCGCCTGCCCGGTCGTTTCGGTCGCGTCTGGGCCGAAACGGCCGACACGAACGACGCGAAAACGCTGTCGAGCTTTCTCAAGCGCTTCATGCCGCATCTGGAGCGCGCGCTCGCCGAGGGCCGGCGGCTCGTCGATAACAAGCCCGAGCTGCCGACGCTGCATCTATTTTTCATCGATTCATCCAAGCTCTGGATCGGCACGAGCGAGCCAGCCGATTCCTCGCCCTGGCCGATGGGGCTCGCGCGGCTGCGCATGCCGCGCGAAGCGCCGAGCCGCTCGACACTCAAACTAGCGGACGCCTTCATGAGCCTGCTCACCGAGGACGAACGCAAATCCGCGCTACGCGCAGGTCTGCGTGTAGTGGACCTCGGCGCAGCGCCGGGCGGGTGGACCTGGCAGTTCGCCAATCGCGGCCTGCTCGTGACAGCCGTCGATAATGGACCGATGGCGGACAGCGTGCTCCAGACGGGTCTGGTCGAACACGTGCGCGCCGACGGTTTCGTCTGGAAACCCAAGAAACCCGTCGAGTGGATGGTTTGCGACATGGTCGAGCAGCCCTCGCGCGTCGCCCAGCTCGTCGCCGACTGGATCGCTGCGGGGCGTTGCCGGCGTTCGATCTTCAACCTGAAGCTGCCGATGAAAAAACGCCATGAAGAACTCGAACGCGCGCGCAATCTGATTTACAAACGCATGTCGATTTCGGACCGCGAGTGGGTACTGCGCTTCAAGCATCTCTACCACGACCGCGAAGAGATCACCGGCTATCTCGCCGCCGTAAAATAAGTATGAAGGCCGCCCCGCCCTGCCCTTGCGGCACAGGCCTGGCCTATGCGGCCTGCTGCGGGCGCTGGCATGGTGGAATCGCCGCGCCTAGCGCCGCAGCCCTGATGCGCTCGCGCTACAGCGCCTTTGTGCTCGAACTTACCGATTACCTGAAACAAACCTGGCATCCGGACACGCGGCCCCGCGAACTCGATCTGGCGGAAAACCCCGCCCCGAAGTGGCTTGCGCTGACTATTCTCGCCACGGGCGAGCTTGCAGAAAACATAGCCTTCGTCGAATTCGTCGCGCGCTACAAACTTGCCGGCCGCGCCTGCAAGCTGCACGAGAAAAGCCGCTTCCTGCACATCGACGGCCGCTGGTACTACCTCGATGGCGAGTTTCCTACTACGCCGTGATTGCGCGGGTAGCGCTCCCTACAAAAAACCGCGACGTTTCCGCCGCGGCTCTCTTGCGTCGCGCGATCAGGCAAGCGCCGCGCTCAAGCGCGCAAGCACCGATTCGCGGCCCAAAACTTCGAGTACCGCGTCGATAGCCGGCGTTTGCGTAACGCCAAGCAGCACGACACGTAGCGGAATCGCAACCTGCGGCATCTTGAGCCCGAATTCCGCACAGCTTGCCTTGATCGCGGCACCGAGCGCCGGCGCATTCCATTCGCAGCTCGTAAGACGCTCGCGCAAATTCTCCAGCGCAACCTTCGCCGAGTCGGTTAGATGTTGGCTTGCAAGCGCCTCGTCCGGCGTGGCGGCCACGTAGTAACCCGCGACCGAATTCGCGAGCTCGACGAGCGTATTCGTGCGTTCGCGATAGAGCGCGACAACCGCCGCCAGCGCCGGCCCCGTGGTCGTTTCGATGCCGCGCGCAGCCAGCCGTGGCGCGATCCTCTGCGCCAGATCGGCGGGCGCGAGCTGACGCATATAGAGCCCATTGAGCCAGGCCAGTTTGTCGAAATCGAACTGCGCGGCCGACGGCGTGATATGCGTCAGATCGAACCATTCGACGAACTGCGCGCGCGAGAACACTTCGTCGTCGCCGTGGCTCCAGCCCAGCCGCGCAAGATAATTGACGATCGCCTCGGGCAAATAGCCCTCGTCGTCGTACTGCATGCACGACACCGCGCCATGCCGTTTCGATAGCTTCTGCCCATCCGGGCCGAGGATCATCGACAGGTGGCCGAATAGAGGCAGTTCGGCACCGAGCGCCTTCATGATGTTGATCTGCCTGGGCGTGTTGTTCACATGATCGTCGCCACGCACGACATGCGTGATCTGCATATCCCAATCGTCGACGACGACGCAGAAGTTGTAGGTTGGCGTGCCGTCGGGCCGCGCGATGACGAGATCGTCGAGTTCGGCGTTATCGAACTCGATCGGCCCCTTGACGATGTCATTCCATGCGACGCGCCCGTCGAGCGGATTCTTGAAGCGCACGACCGGCTGCACACCGGCCGGCGGTTCGGGTAGCAGCTTGCCCGGCTCGGGCCGCCAGCGGCCGTCGTAGCGCCACTTCTCCCCGCGCGCGCGCTGCGCCTCACGCAGGGCTTCGAGTTCTTCGGGCTGCATATAGCAATGGTAGGCCGTACCGGCGGCGAGCATCTGCGCCACCACCTCGCGATACCGCTCCATGCGCTGCATCTGATAAAACGGGCCTTCGTCCCATTCGAGGCCAAGCCAAGCCATGCTGTCGAGAATGCCCTGCACCTTATCGGCCGAGGAGCGCGCAACGTCGGTATCTTCGATGCGCAAGATGAAATCGCCGCCATGATGGCGCGCGAAAGCCCAGGAAAACAGCGCGGTGCGCGCGCCGCCGATATGCAGAAAACCCGTTGGGCTAGGCGCAAAACGAGTTCGGATGCGTTGGGTCATGATAGGCAGGCCGCTTCCTTTTAAGGGGCCGCCATTCTACAGCCTGCTTGCAAGATTTGACCAAAACCGCTGCCGGCTGTATATTTATGGGCTTGCTGCATCCAGGGCAGTTAGCTCAGCGGTAGAGCACTGCCTTCACACGGCAGGGGTCACTGGTTCGATCCCAGTACTGCCCACCACCTGGATAAGGCCTAAAGTCTCAAACCTAAATGATTCGGCCAAGTGTGGCGTCGATCAGGCGTCGCGCAATCGAAAGCCGGTGCGGTAACTGCGGCAGATCTGCCGGCGAAAACCACCGCGCGTCCTCGATCTCGCCCTCCTCGCAAACAATCTCTCCGTGTGCGTAGTCGACGACGAAGGCAATCATCAGCGAATGCGGAAAAGGCCAGCCCTGGCTGCCGAAGTAACGCAGATTGCACACCGAAACGCCAACCTCCTCGCGCACTTCGCGGTGCACACAGTCCTCGACCGATTCGGCAGGCTCGACAAAGCCTGCAAGCGCGCTGTACATCGCGCCGGGGAAACGCACATTACGCGCAAGCAGCAGTTCGCGCCCACGTGGCCCGTCGCGCTTGACGAGCGCCATCATCGCCGGCGCGATACGTGGATAAACCGTGAGCCCGCAACTCGGACAACGCCGCGAACGACCACTTTCATGGCGCGCAAGTTCTGTCGCACAAACGCCGCAAAAACGATGCGTACGGTCGAACTCGACGAGTTGCGCGGCACGGCCCGCAAGCGCCAACAGATCGTCGGGCAAGCGATTGAATAAACTGCGCAGGCTCTCGAACAGCCATCCAGCCGGTGCCTTGCCCTCCTCCGCCGCCGCCCAACAACAGGTCGGCCCCGACACTCCGAATAGCAGCGGCGCGCCGATCCGCACAGGCACGCCTTCACCGTCCACGAGATGCGGCAGGGATAGCTGGCCCGAATCTTCGCGCACCAATAGACGCCCGTCATGGAATACGAAGCCTATGCCGCCATGCCGGAAATCGGCCGAGGCATCTACGAGAGGGCTGAAATCTATTGGCAGGATCATGGAATATCGCGCGTGCGAGTACAGCGCCCGAATCGCGTATTTGTAAAAACGCTATGGTACGACGCTTCGAAACCCAGGGATTGACGTCGTCATCCAGAAGCGCGCACGATGCAGCGCTTGGGGGAAACCCCTCTTGCCCATATGCCACCCTTTTGGCTGCATATTTTTTTGCTTGATTTCCCGGATTCATCGATGCGCGCTTACGACAAACTGCTCGACGTGATTGGCTACCGCCAAGGGACAGGGAGCTTGCGCTCGTCCTTTGGCCAGGCTGGCGCCCGTGCATGGCGGGGCGTCCGCGTCCTTTTCGCGCAGGCGAGCGGATAGGCCCGTTTCCGGTATGCACACCCGGAAGGCGGCCTTGCCGTCCGGGTCGGAATCGAACAACCCTGGACGGCGACTTCCAGGTTTTTTGATTTCGAAAGCAAAAAATGCAAGGCAGAAAACTAAGAAACATCGGCATCATCGCCCATGTCGACGCGGGCAAAACGACGACTTCCGAACGCATCCTGTTCTACACGGGCGAGAAGCATAAGCTCGGCGAGGTGCACGACGGCAAGGCGACGATGGATTTCGATCCGCAGGAACAGGCGCGCGGCATCACGATCAACAGCGCCGCGACGACCGTGTTCTGGCGCGATCACCAGATCAACCTGATCGACACGCCGGGCCACATCGACTTCAACATCGAAGTCAATCGATCGTTGCGCGTGCTCGACGGCGCGGTCGTGGTCTTCGACGGCGTGGCCGGCGTGGAGCCGCAGACCGAAACGAACTGGCGGCTCGCGGACCAATACCGCGTGCCGAGGATCGCCTTCGTCAACAAACTCGACCGCACGGGTGCCGACGTTTTCCGTGTCGTCGATATGATGCGCGAGCGGCTTGCCGTCGTGCCCGTATTGCTCCAGTTGCCGATAGGCGCCGAGGGCGATTTCTCCGGCATCGTCGATCTGATCGAGATGCAGGCCCACGTCTGGCCGCATGAAGGCGTCGGCCCGCATTCGCTGCAAGCGATTCCGGACGCGCTCGCCGCGCAGGCGGCGGACTATCGCCAGCAACTGGTCGAAGCCGTCGTCGATCAGGACGACGCGGTGCTCGCCGCATATCTCGATGGTCATATGCCGGACGCCAATGCATTGCGCCGCTGCATCCGCCGTGGCACGCTGTCGGCCGCCTTCGTGCCAGTGCTGATCGGTGCCGCGTTCAAAAACAAGGGCGTCGAACCGCTGCTCGACGCAATCGCCGACTACCTGCCCGCGCCCGAGGACGCCGCGAAGGACATCGCCAGCGATGCGGATGCGCCGTTCGCCGCGCTGGCCTTCAAGGTACAGCACGACGAACATGGCTTGCTGACCTATGTGCGCGTCTATCGTGGCCGCCTCAAAACCGGTATGCAGGTGCTCAACAGCCGCACCGGCCGTCGCGAGCGCATCTCGCGGATATTCGAGATGCATGCCGATCGCAAACGCGAGCGCGAAGAGATCGAAGCCGGCGACATCGCCGCGCTTGCGGGGCTCCGAGAGACTACGACCGGCGACACGCTCGCCGATCCGGCGCATCCGCTTGTGCTCGAACAGATCGTAGCGCCCGAGCCGGTCATCGACATCGCGGTCGAACCGAAGACGCAGGCCGATCAGCAGAACCTGCTGAAGGGTTTGCATGCGCTCGTGCTTGAGGACCCGAGCCTCAAATTGCGGCAAGACGCCGAATCGGGTCAAACGCTGCTGTCGGGCATGGGCGAGCTGCAACTCGAAGTCACGCTGGAAAAACTGCGCACGCGCTATAAGGTCGAAGTCGTGGTCGGCAAGCCGCAAGTCGCTTATCGCGAAACGATCATGCGCACGGTCGAACTGCGTTATGTCTATAAAAAACAGACCGGCGGCCCCGGCCAGTTCGCTGACGTACTGTTGCGTTTCGAGCCGGCAGCGCGCGGCAGCGGCATCGTGTTCGAGAGCAAAATCAGCGGCGGCGCGATTCCGCGCGAGTTCATCCCGGCGGTGGAAGCCGGCGTGCGCCGGGCTGCGGCAAGCGGCGCGATTGCGGGCCACGCTTGCGTGGACTTCAAGGCCGAGCTGCTCGACGGCAGTTTCCACGCGCGCGACTCGTCTCAGCTCGCCTTCGAGCACGCGGCAATAGCCGCTTGGCGCGAAGCGATGCAGAAGGCGCAACCCGTAGTGCTCGAACCCGTGATGGCCGTGGAGGTCGTGACGCCGTTCGACTATGTAGGCGACTGCATCGGCGACATCAACCGCCGTCACGGCCATGTCTATGAGCAAGAAACGCGCGGCAGCGGCAGCGTGATTCGCGCCGATGTGCCGTTGCGCGAGATGTTCGGCTACATCGGCCAGTTGCGCGCCATAAGCTCGGGCCGCGCAAGCTTTACGATGCAATTCTCGCGTTACGATGAGCTCCCGGCGCGAGTCGCGCAGCCAGCCTGAACATGCCGTGCAGCGCGGCTCTCGCCAAGCTTGGCGAGAGCCGTTTTTTCAGGCTTTCTGCGGTTCTGGCGTAGCACCCATGCGCGGCCCCAATTCGGGCAAAAACACCGTAAAGATGCCGAGCAAGGGCAGGAAGGCACAGATCCGATAAACATGCTCGATGCCGGTTGCATCGGCAAGATGGCCGAGCGCCGCTGCGCCGACGCCGGCGACGCCGAAGGCAAAACCGAAGAAGAGGCCGGCGATCGTGCCGACCTTGCCCGGTACGAGTTCCTGCGCATACACGATGATCGCCGAGAAGGCCGAGGCGAGGATCAAACCAATTACGACTGTCAGCACGCCAGTCCAGAACAGATTGGCATACGGCAGCGCCAGCGAGAATGGCGCGACACCGAGAATCGAAAACCAGATCACCCGCTTACGACCAATGCGGTCGCCGATCGGGCCGCCGATCACGGTGCCGGCAGCAACCGAAAAAAGAAAGATGAACAGGTGCAACTGCGCGCTCTGGATCGAAAGCTGGAATTTGCTGATCAGGTAGAACGTGAGATAGCTGCTGATGCCCGCCATGTAGAAGTGCTTGGAAAACACCAACACAAGCAGCACGCCGATAGCCGCCATGACCTTACCGCGCGGCAAGCTCGCATGCGGCGCGCGCGGTTTGTTGCGCTGGCTTGCCTGATGCGCCGCATACCAGCGGCTGACCTGGCTGAGCACTGCAACACCGACGAGCGCGGCGGCCGAGAACCAGGCGATGCTGTGCTGGCCGAATGGAACGATGATCGCCGCCGCAAGTAAGGGACCTAGCGAACTACCAAAATTGCCGCCGACCTGGAACAGCGACTGTGCGAGCCCATGCTGGCCGCCCGAAGCCATGCGCGCGACACGCGAGGATTCCGGATGGAATATCGACGACCCCATGCCGACAAGCGCGGCGGCGAGCAATATGCCGCCAAAGCTCGTCGCGAAAGCGAGCAACAGCAGACCGATGAGCGTGAAGCCCATAGCGCACGGCAAGGAATACGGTTTGTGATGCTTGTCGGTATAGAAGCCGACGACCGGCTGTAGCAGCGAGGCAGTGCATTGGTACGTCAGCGTGATGAGGCCGATCTGACCGAAGGAAAGCGAAAAACCGCTCTTGAGCAGTGGATAGATCGCCAGGATCATCGACTGCATCATGTCGTTGAGCATGTGCGAAAAACTGATCGCGCCGAGGACGCGGAAGCTCGGCCCTTGGCGCTCGGTGGCGCAAGCGATATTCATTGGGGTTTGCCTGGCATTGATGCGAGTGAGTGAGGCCCCCACTTTGCGTGGGAGCCCAAAGATTGAATCCTACCTAGGCTTGCATCGCGAAACGCATAATCGGACAAGAAAAAACCGCCCGCAGGCGGTTTTTTCTACCAAATAGCCTCACTGAACCGAGTGCAGCCGGTCGGCGTAAGCTTTTGAAAGTTTCTGCTGCATTTCGGGCGGCGCGGCTTCGAAATGGCTGAAGTGCACCGTGAAGCTGCTGTCGCCGGCAAGCAGCGACTTCACGCGCGCCTCGAAGCCTTCCATTTCGGCAAGCGGAACCTGGGCCGTAATATCGGACCAGCCCGGCACTGGCGCATCGGTGCCGAGCAGGCGTCCGCGACGGCTCGAAAACTCACCCGAGAGATTACCGAAATGCTCGTCCTGAGCACGGATCACGACCGTCACGATAGGCTCCAATATCATCGGATGCGCCTGCGCGATCGCTTCGAGCACCGCGTGGCGCGCGGCGGTAACGAAGGAG
This sequence comes from Niveibacterium sp., assembly GCA_031554255.1. Lineage (GTDB taxonomy): Bacteria > Pseudomonadota > Gammaproteobacteria > Burkholderiales > Rhodocyclaceae > Niveibacterium. The sequence continues at coordinate 2,733 of JAVBKC010000040.1, read as the reverse complement.
ATTTCGTTCGAATCGACCGCGTGATGCTTGCCGTCGAGCACGACAACGCGGATGTCATGAACCGGGAAACCCGCGAAAGCGCCCTCTTCGAGCGCCTGGCGCGCGCCCTTCTCGACCGCCTGCATGAACTGGCCGGGGATCGTGCCGCCCTTGACCTGATCGACGAATTCGAAGCCCGAACCCCGTTCCAGGGGCTCGATCTTCAGCGCCACCTCGCCGAACTGGCCGGAGCCGCCGCTCTGCTTCTTGTGCCGATAGCGCGCCTCGGCGAAGCCGCTTATCGTTTCGCGGTACGGCACAGCCGGCTGCGCCGTATCGAGTTTCAAGCCCCAGCGGCTTTGCAACTGTTCAATCACGATTTTCAGATGCGCCTCGCCTAGTCCACGCACCACCGTATGCTTGATGCGTTCGTCGTATTCGACAACCAGACACGGGTCTTCCTCGCGCAGCATTTGCAGAGCTTCGGCAAGCTTCTGCTCGTCGCCGAGTTTCTGCGGAATCAGCACGACGCCGGTCACCGCCTGCGGGAAATTCGGCTGAGCGAGGTGGTAGCGATCCTCGTCGTGTGAATCGTGCAGCACGGCATCGCGGTGGATTTCGTCGATACGCGCAACGGCGCAGATGTCGCCGGTCACGCCGAACGGGATTTCGCTCTGGTTCTTGCCTTGCAGCCGCAGGAGGTGCGTGACCTTGAAGGGTTTGCGCGCCTCGCCGATGAAGAGCTGGCTATTGGGTTTGATCGTGCCTTGGTGGATACGGAAAATCGAGAGCTTGCCGCGATACGGATCGTTGGCGATCTGGAAGACATGCGCCACCACATGGGCGTCCGCGTCGCAAGCGACCGTTACCGGCTCGTTATCGTCCCCCTTGAGGAAATGCGGCGGATTGCCCTCGGTCGGATCGGGCGCAAGCTTGCCGAGGATGTCGAGCAATTCCTTAATCCCGGCGCCGGTCCGTGCGGACGTAAAACACACCGGAATCAAATGCCCTTCGCGTAGCGCCTGCTCAAAAGGTGCATGAAGCTGATCGGGGTTCAACGATTGCGCCTGTTCGAGATAGACCGCCATGAGTTCTTCGTCGAGTTCGACGACCTGATCGACGAGTGCATCGTGCGCCGCCTGCACCGACGAAAACGCGGTCTGGGCCGCGTAATCGGGCGTGAAGAAACAATCGACGACACCCGCGCCACCGGGTTTGGGCAGATTGATCGGCAGACACACCCGGCCAAAGACTTCGTTGATACGCGTCATCAGCGCGCTAAGATCGACGTCCGGCGCGTCTATCCGGGTGATCACAATCATCCGGCACAGCGCCTGCGAGGCTTCCATGAGCCGACGCGTCAACATTTCGATGCCGGAAGTCGCGGAAATGCAGACGACAGCGGTTTCGACGGCTTCGAGCGAAGTCAGCGCCCGCCCCAGAAAATCCGGCGTTCCGGGCGTGTCGAGCAAATTGACCCAATGGCCGGCCCATTCGAGATGGGCAAGCGAAGTATTCAGCGAGTGTCCGAGCGTTTTTTCGAGCGGATCGTAATCGCTGACCGTGTCGCCGCGCTCGGTGGTGCCGAGGGTGTCTATCGTACCGCTTGCGTGCAGCAGGGCTTCGAGCAAGCTCGTCTTGCCCGAGCCCGCGCCGCCGACGAGCGCCAGATTGCGGATGTCGTGTACCGAACTGGGTGTCATCTCGATTTTCCTATGTAGTCTTTGTAATGATTGTCGACCGCCGGCGCACGACGATCTTGATATGTACAGATCGGACACAGGTGCGTCTCGCGCCCCGAACACCGATACCGTCGCATTCTGGAAACTAGGCCATCGCTCGCCTGGCACTCCTGATCGGAGTCAAGTCGAGCGGATAAGGAAAACCGAAGAGAGGTTCTGGCGCGCAAGCACGCATAAAAAAGGCGATTCCCTGTCTGGGGAATCGCCTGCGCGGGCAGCCAGGACATACACCCTGGCGAACGAATATTAGGACTGGCGCCAACCGCGCCCGCCGCGTCGCCCATCGCTTGCATCGAAAGACTCATTCCACCCCCCGAAGGCCCAAGCCCACGGGGATCATGTTAAACCTTTGAATCGGCGGCGTCAGACGCTCGCGGGAATCCGCAAGACACCCGCGTGAAGCGGCTAATGCCCCGGACCAGCGGGGCCGTAGACCTGGCGGCCGGCGTCGTTGATGTCGCGCCGGAAACGGCGCCGCTCCTCGGGGCTCATGCGACGCCCGTGGGCATCGCTGTCCGGTTCCAGCCCGCCGGTCGTGGCGAGCCCTTCGCGCTGGCGGTCGCGCAATGCATCGCGCAACTGCTGGTGTTCGGCGCGGCGTTGACGGCGTTCGTACTGCGAGAGCGAATCCTGTCCTTCGCTCGTGCCTTGGGGCAGGCTATCCAGATGCCAGGCGTACGCGGGTGAGGCGAGTATGCACAGCAAGGCGACCGCACCGGCTTTCCGTCTATTCCTGCTCACGCACAACCTGCCTTCCCGCTAATAAGCCCAATCGAGTAGAGGAAGTTCCGGCCCGAATGCCGAGGCCTCCCACGGATGAGCACCCATTTGGCGAAGACCCTGGCATGAGAGCCAGGGCTTTCCACAAGTTAGAGCAAACGCCCGCTGGGCGTTCCGGGTTCCGTCTTGTTGCAGCCCACCCCCCCAATCATGGCGGGGGGGGCTGCAACGCCTGGTCCGTCTGCTTCGCCGTAGCCGGCCACCCCCGAAGGGCCAATATATGCGGTACGGC
>JAVBKC010000103.1:0-22612 GCA_031554255.1 Niveibacterium sp. | reverse complement strand
CTGCAGCGTCGCACTCATGCGGAAGACATCGTTGACACAGCCTTCGAGCTTGGCCGCCGGGTCCGGATATTCGTTGATGCCGACCAGCAGCGCTTTTTTGTTCGGCGTGGGCGGCGGCGCGCGCTTGGCGCCGGTACGGGTGCCACCACGCAGGCTGGCTTCGAAAACCTGCTCGCCGAGCGCGCGTGATTTCGTTGGCGGCGTCAGTATCCGCCGCCAGGCATCGCTGACCGCTGTCGGATGCCCCAGATAAGCGCCTGCGTCATGGTTGAGCATGTCGTCCGCCAGATCGAAAGGCGTGAGGATCTGGCTGAAGCTCGCATCGTCGAGCCGGATCTGCGCGGTGAATACGCGATCGTTCGTGTTGAACAGGTGGTACCAGTGGCCTGCGCCCGTAATCGGCACGATGCGGCCGCCGAACACATCGCCGCGCACAGCGGCGTTGGCGATCTGCGAGCCGAAGGTCATCAGAACCTTGTTGGTAAGCAGATCAGGCGCGCGGGCGAAGGTATCGTAGGCAATCAACGAACCGAGGCTGTGCGCGCAAACGAGGTCGGGGTCGAACGCCTGAATTTTATCGGCAAGCAGTTTTCGTAATTGTTCGCGCAAGGCCTCATCGGCCACCCACTGCGCGACCATGCCGGCCGTCCAGCGCAGCACGCTGCCAATGTCCGAAAGCCCGCGCGTGCCGAAGACCTGGCCGAAAGCATCGCCTACGGCCGTTCCGATGCCGCTCGCAAGCAGGCGCAGTCCGGCGTCGGCATAGTCGGAGAAATTCGCGCTCGCCTTCGCAAACAGCGCGTCGTATTCGAAGTAATCGCACTCGGGTTCGTCCACGCCGCCCGCCGCACCGAGCGCACTGCCGATTGCTGCCTGCCAGCGCGGGCGGAACGCGTTGTCCTTCTCTTCGTTGCTGACGCCGTGTATGCAGAAGATCTTCATCGTGGCCTCGCCGAGTAAGGACTGCTCCTGGTTTAGCACACGGCGCATGCCACAGAAGGCGTTTCGACGAATCGGAGCCCGGAAAATCACGGTCAGGCGCTTCGAAACGGACGGTTGGTTTTTCGAGGTGCCCCATCCTGATTTCTAGGCCGACCACACCGGCTTACGCTTCTCCAGAAATGCGCAGATGCCCTCCTTGGCTTCTGCCGTGCTGCGCTGGCGCGCGATGCGATGGGCAGTTTCTTCGCCGATGGCGTCGTCGATCAGTTTGTTGGCGACGGCAGCAATCAAGTCCTTTGCGGCAGCTTGCGCCAGGGGCCCGCTGGTAAGCAGCGTAGCGACGAGCGAGCCGACGCTGGCATCGAGTTCGCCTGCCGAAACAACTTCACCGACCAAGCCGATTGCGAGTGCCCGTTGGGCGCAAATCCGTTCGGCGCTCTGGAAATAGCGCAATGCGTGACGCGGGCCAATGGCACGCAACACATAGGGGCTGATGACGGCGGGGATGATTCCGAACCTTGCCTCGGAAGCCGCAAAGACCGCGTCATCGGATGCAATGGCCATGTCGCAGGCCGCCGCCAGCCCCGTTCCGCCGCCGAGTGCCGCGCCCTGCACGCGCGCGATCGTCGGTTTCGACATGCCGGACAGGGCACGCAACATATCGGCAAAAACGCGCGCATCGGCGAGGTTCTGTTTTTCGTCATACAGGGCAGCACGCCGCATCCAGTTAAGATCTGCGCCGGCGGAAAAATGCTTGCCGCGACCCGCGAGGATGACGACGCGCACGTTCGCATCGCCATCGAGTTCGCGGCAGGCGCGGCTAATTTCGGCGATAAGCACTTCATCGAAGGCGTTGAAGACTTCTGGACGGTTCATCCAGATCGTCGCCACGCGGCCATCCCGCTCGACCACCAGCGTCCTGTAGTTGTCTGTCATGACGCCTTCAGCAGTGCCGAAATGCCGGCTTACGTTTTTCGGCGAAGGCGGCCATGCCTTCTTTCTGGTCTTCGAGCGCAAAAGCCGCGTGGAAGGTGCGGCGCTCGAACAGTAAGCCTTCATTGAGCGAGGACTCGAAGGCGCGGTTTACCGACTCCTTGATCATCATGACGACCGGCAGCGAATAAGCCGCGATCGTGCGCGCGGCTTCCATCGCTTCGTCGAGCAGCCGGTCGGCCGGCACGACGCGGGCGACGAGCCCGGCGCGCTCGGCTTCTTCGGCGTTCATCGTGCGGCCGGTCAGGCACAGGTCCATCGCCTTTGCCTTGCCGACGGCGCGCGGTAGTCGCTGCGTGCCGCCCGCACCCGGTAGCGTGCCCAGCTTGATCTCGGGTTGGCCGAAACGCGCGGAGTCGGCAGCGATGATCATGTCGCACATCATCGCTACTTCGCAGCCACCGCCGAGCGCGAAACCCGCAACGGCTGCGATCACTGGCTTGCGCGCGGTCCGGATGCGTTCCCAGTTGCGCGTGATGAAGTCCGGTTTGTAAGCATCCATATAGCCAAAGTCCTTCATATTGCTAATGTCGGCACCGGCCGCGAAGGCTTTTTCGTTGCCGGTCAGGACGATGCAGGCGATGGATGAGTCAGCTTCGAAGGTATCAATCGCCGCGAACAGCGCATCGGCGACTTCATCGTTGAGCGCATTGAGTACTTCAGGCCGGTTGAATCGGATCAGACCCACACGATCATGGATCTCGGTGACAAGCACGTTACTCATAACAATTGGCTCCGCACGGCCACCTCCAAGAGGCGGCCGATTTGTGGGAAGCCCCGGCATGAATGCCAAGGCTGTACCGCGCGGCCGCTCATCGACGGCCGCGCGGGCGGATCACTCGACGATAGCCCAACTGCCGTTCTTCACTTCCAGCATGCGAAAGGCGCTGAGATCCAGGCCCATATGGTCGGCAGCGGACATATTCACCTTGCCGCCGGTGCCGATGTAACCCTGGGTGGCTTCGAGCGCGTCGCGCACCTTGGCCTTGTCGGTGCCGCCGACCTTTTTGACCGCGTTGATATAGAGCATCAGACCGTCATAGGCATGACCGCCGAAAGTGGACACGTCGGTCTTCCATTTGGTCGTGTATGCCTTGGCGTAGCCGACGGCCACCGGCTTTTGCGGATCGTTGTTCGGCAGTTTGTCGGCCACCAGCAGCGCTGACGCCGGCAGACGTAGTCCTTCTGCTGCCGGACCTGCGAGCTTGATGAACTCTTCCGAGGCGACGCCGTGCGACTGGTATAGCGGGAGCGTGATGCCAAGTTGCTTGTAGTTCTTCGTCACGATTGCCGGCCCCTGGCCGAGACCGAACACGAATACTGCCTGTACGCCCGCCGTATTTTTGATCTTGGCGAGCTGCGGACTCATGTCGGTGTCCTTGGGGCCGTAGGTTTCGTTGGCGACGAGCGTAATACCGTACTTGCCCGCGACCGCCTCGGTTTCCTTTTTGCCCGATTGGCCGAAACCACTGGTTTCGGATAGCAAGGCGACCTTCGCGATCCCGCGTTTTCTCATGTCGGCAAAGACTCTTTCGGAGGCCATGCGATCGGTATGCGCCGTCTTGAAGACCCACTTTTTGACCGGCTCGATGATGACGACCGCGCCTGCGAGCGAGATGAACGGCGTCTGCGCCTTTTGCACGAGCGGCACGACAGACATTGTGGCGCCCGTCGTCGTGCCGCCGATCAGCACGTCGACATTGTCGTCGTCGATCAGGCGTTTGGCGAAACTATTGGCCTTGTTCGCATCGCTGCCGTCGTCGTAATGCACGAGTTCGAGCGGGCGTCCTATCACGCCGCCCTGCTTGTTGATGTCGTCGATATAAAGCTGCAGCGTCTTTAACTCGGGATCGCCGAGGAAAGCGGCCGGACCCGTCACCGACAGCACCGATCCGATCTTGATGGGCTCGGCGGCGAGCGCTGCAGCCTGGCTGCCGAACGCAAACACCACGCCGGCAAGGACTTTTCTGATTGTTAGCTTCATAGGTTTTCCCTCCTCCTGTTGGTACGTCTCAAACGCGTTCGATAATCATCGCAATGCCCTGCCCGACACCGATGCACATCGTGCAAAGCGCAAAGCGTCCTTTGTTGCGCACCAGTGCATAAGCAGCCGTGGTGACGAGTCGCGCGCCGCTCATGCCAAGCGGATGGCCCAGCGCAATCGCGCCGCCGTTCGCGTTGACGCGCGGATCGTCGTCGGCAAGGCCAAGATCGCGCAGCACTGCAAGCGCCTGAGCTGCGAATGCCTCGTTAAGCTCGATCACGTCCATCTGGTTGAGCTTAAGACCGCTACCCGCAAGCACCTTGCGCACCGCAGGCGCCGGGCCAAAGCCCATAATCCGTGGCGCCACGCCGGCCGTTGCCATCGCAACAACGCGCACGCGCGGCACCAGGCCGTGCTCTTCCGCCGCGCGGCCCGACGCGATCAGCAGCGCACAGGCGCCGTCATTGACACCTGACGCGTTACCGGCCGTCACCGTCGATCCAGGGCCGTTGATGCCCACAAGTTGCGCGAGCGCTTCAAGCGTGGCGTCGGGTCGCGGATGCTCGTCGATCGCGAAAACGGCTGCTTCGCCCTTTTTGCGCGGAATTTGCACCGGCACGAGTTCGTCGGCAAAGCGCCCGGCCGCATGCGCTGCGGCCCAGCGCTGCTGCGAACGCAGCGCGACAGCATCCTGATCGGCGCGCGAGACACCGAAGTCGGCGGCTACGTTGTCGGCCGTCTGCGGCATCGAATGCGTGTCGTACAGCTTCTTCATCAAGGGATTGACGAAGCGCCAACCTATCGTCGTGTCGAAGATCTGCGCATTGCGTGAGAACGCAGTTTCGGCCTTGCCCATGACGAAGGGCGCACGCGACATGCTTTCGACGCCGCCTGCGATCATCAGTGCGGCCTCATCCGCCTTGATCGCGCGCGCGGCAATGCCGATTGCATCCATGCCCGAACCGCACAGCCGGTTGACCGTGGTGCCCGGCACCTCGACCGGTAACCCTGCAAGCAGACCGCACATGCGCGCAACGTTACGGTTGTCCTCGCCAGCCTGGTTGGCACAACCATAGACAATGTCGTCGACTGCCGCCCAATCCACCCCCGGATTACGCGCGACCAGTGCCTTGATCGGCAGCGCACCCAGGTCGTCCGCGCGCAGGTCGGCGAGCGCGCCGCCATAGCGGCCGATGGGAGTGCGGATCGCGTCGCAAATAAATGCCTCATTCATGGTTTCGCCTTTTTAGAGTTGCTGCGGACGCTGGTCGAACACGCGCCTGGCCTTGCCGGTCTGCGTGCGCGGCAGCGAGTCGAACTCCATGACCGACACCTTGGTCGAGATGCCGATGATCGTCTTGATGTGATGCTGCAAGCGCTTGCCAATCTCTCCGATCGAGACTTTGCCTAGCGTGCCGGACACATCGCGCTGCAATTCGCAGCGAACTTCCATGTCGTCCATCAGCCCTTCGCGGCTCAACACGATTTGGTAATTGCCGGTCAGGCGCGGGTCGCGCAGGATCTGTTCCTCGATCTGCGTCGGAAACACGTTGACGCCGCGCACGATCAGCATGTCGTCCGAGCGGCCGGTAACCTTGTCCATGCGGCGGAAGGCACGCGAAGTCGGCGGCAAGAGGCGCGTGAGATCGCGCGTGCGGTAGCGCACCACCGGCATCGCTTCCTTGGTGAGCGAAGTGAAGACCAGTTCGCCCTTTTCGCCATCGGGCAACACCTCGCCGCTTGCAGGATCGATGATCTCGGGATAGAAATGGTCTTCCCAGATCACCGGACCATCCTTGGCTTCGACGCATTCGCTCGCCACGCCCGGCCCCATGACTTCGGACAGGCCGTAAATGTCGACCGCATCGATACCGAGCTTGCGTTCGATCTCGGCGCGCATACCCTGGCCCCACGGCTCGGCTCCGAAGATGCCGACACTCAGCGAGATCTCTTCGGGTTTGATGCCTAGCCGTTCGAATTCCTCTGCGATGACAAGGCAATAAGAGGGCGTGACCATGATGATGTCGGGCCGGAAATCCTGAATCAACTGAACCTGCTTTTCGGTCTGGCCACCCGACATCGGAACCACGGTACAGCCGAGCTTTTCCGCGCCGTAATGCGCGCCCATGCCGCCGGTAAACAGACCATAGCCGTAAGCGATGTGGCAGATATCGCCGGCACGGCCTCCGGCAGCGCGGATCGAGCGTGCCACGACGGTGGCCCAGGTATCGATGTCCCGCCTGGTGTAGCCAACGACGGTCGGCCTGCCCGTCGTTCCCGAGGAAACATGCACGCGCGCCACCTGCCCGCGCGGCACCGCGAACATGCCGAACGGGTAGTTGTCGCGCAGATCGTGCTTGGTGGTGAAGGGAAACTTCGCCAGATCGGCAAGTGTTTCCAAATCGCCAGGATGCACGCCCTTCTCATCGAATTTCCTGCGGGTGTGCGGCACATTTTCGTAGGCATGGCGCAAGCTCCAGCGCAATCGTTCGAGCTGAAGCGCCGCGATTTCATCGCGGCTAGCGGTTTCGATCGGCTCCAGATCACCGGGTGCCGGATGTTTGACGGGCATGCTTGTCTCCTGTCTTGTCGTGGGGAACCCAGGGCTTTTTGAGCTGCCCTTTGCGGTATCAATCGTGCTTGCCCTATCCGATCAGGCTCGCAATGACTTCACCAGCGATCCGGTAACTCTTGCCCCTGAACAGGGCGATCGTCCTGCCCGCGCCGTCACGCACAATCACGTCGTACACGCCGGTACGGCCCGCCAAGGAACGCTCGACAGCTTCGGCCACGAGCGTGTCGTTCTCCCTGCCGGGGGCCACGAAATCGATATGGCATGCAGAAGCAACGGTGTTGTGGTTGTAGCTATTGCACGCATAGGCGAACGCCGTGTCGGCAAGCGAGAAAATCAAGCCGCCGTGGCAAATACGATGGCCATTGACCATGTCATCCCTGACCTTCATCGAAAGCGTCGCGTAGCCAGGTCCGACAAACCCGATCTGTATGCCAAGCGCACGCGCGGCACGGTCGCGTATCCACATCGCATCGGTCGTTGCTTCGGCGATCCTTTGGGCTTGCACAGGATCTGGGTGTTCAGCGTTCATGGATCGTCCTTTCCGCAAAAACGCGTTGCTGGATGAGGGGCGAGACGCGGTAGCGGTCCTCGCCATAGAAACTTGCGAGATTGCGCAGCACGCTCGCGACGACGGCAACGCCAATTTCCTCGGCCCAGGCGAGCGGCCCACGCGGATAGTTGACACCAAGGCGCATGGCGGTGTCGGCGCCCAGGGCGTCGCAGACATCCTGGGCCACCGCGTCGGCCGCCTCGTTGGCGAGCATCGCGACAGTGCGCATCACCGCCAGCCCCGGTGCGTCGCCAAGGCGCGAAACCGCGAAGCCCGCGGCCTGCAGCAATCCGATCGCGGCGCTCACCGCCGCGATGGAACACTGCGCAGCCGGCGCCATGGCGATCCGCGCTGCGCTGGCATAGTCGAGCACGAGATCGATCAGCACTACGTCCTTCTCGCCAAGCTCGCTGGCGCGCTGCGTCGCCGTGCGGCCGTCGGTCAGATAGATCGCGGCGCCGTCCGCCTGCGCGATACGCGCGTCGGCCGCCACCTCGCGCCAGCAAGAGATTCCGCGCGCTGCCAGCCGTGCGGCAAGTGCGCGCGCTGCGGCCGATTCGCCGAATACGGAGATTGCATGAGGTCGCGCGTGCGCAATCTCGGTTCGCGGGGTCTGCGGCATGCAGTCTTTACGGTAGTCGTAGAAACCGCGTCCGCATTTTCTGCCGTAGAAACCTGCGTCGACGAGATCCTGCTGGATCAGCGAGGGCGTGAAGCGCGGGTCGTTGTAGAAGGCACTCCACACCGATTTCGTTACCGCAAGATTCACGTCGTTGCCGATCATGTCCATCAGCTCGAACGGCCCCATGCGAAAACCGCCAGCCTCTCGCATGACCGCATCGAGCGTGGCGCAGTCGGCCACCCTTTCGCCGAGCAAACGCAAAGCCTCGGCGTAGTACGGCCGCGCGATGCGATTGACAATGAAGCCTGGCGTGGCGCGCGCATGCACCGGCGTCTTGCCCCAGGCCAGGGCCGTCGCGAACAGCATGTCGGTCGTGCGGCGTTCGGTGGCGAGCCCCGCGACGACCTCGACGAGCGCCATCAGCGGAGCGGGATTGAAGAAATGCAGGCCGGCCAGACGGCCGGGCGTCTTCAGCACCGAGCCAATCGCGCTCACCGAGATCGACGACGTATTAGTGCCGAACAGGCAGTCGGCAGCGACGACGGCTTCGAGTTCGCGAAAAAGTTGCTGCTTAGGCTCTAGCTGCTCGACGATGGCTTCGATGACAAGCGTGGCCTCGGCCAGATCGCAGAGCTGCGCGGCCGCCGCAAGGCGCGCGGTCGCAGCGCTGGCGGCCTCCGGCGTCATCTTGTGCTTGGCGGTCAGTCGGTCGAACTGGGCGCGGATGCCATCGATCGCCACCTCGGCCGCGCCGGGCCGTTTGTCGAACAGAATCACTTTATGCCCGGCGGCGGTCGCCACCTGGGCAATGCCCGCCCCCATCGCACCGGCGCCGACGATAGCGACTAGAGCCGAGCTATCGAGTGCTTCGCTCATACTCATGCGCCGCCAAACGTCGGTGCCCGCTTGGCGAGAAAAGCGCTTACGCCTTCGACGTAATCGGCACTACAACCGAGTTCGCGCATAAAACCCGCTTCCAGCGAGAGCTGCTGCTCCAGCGTGTGGCCAGACGCGGCGTGCAGCGCCTGACGCGTACGCACGAGCGCCTGGGTCGGCAGCTGCGCTAGATGTTTGGCAAGCACAGCTATCCTCGCGGAGAAGTGAGCGTCGTCCACGGCAGCCCAAATCAAGCCCCATTCCGCAGCCTTGTCGGCCGGCAGCTTTTCGGCCAGCAGGGTAAGGCCCATTGCGCGCGCCATGCCAACGCGCTGCGGCAGCATCCAGGTAGCACCCGAATCAGGAACCAGTCCAATCCGCGAAAACGCCTGGACGAAGGATGCCGATTTGCTCGCAACGACGATATCGCAGGCCAGCGCCAGACTTGCGCCCGCCCCTGCGGCCACGCCATTGACCGCAGCGAGTGTCGGCACGCGCAGGCTCGCCAAGCGCAGAATCAGCGGCTTGTAATGCCGCTCGACGACATCGCCGAGATCGGGCGGCGTCTGGCCGGGCGTGAAGCGTACAGCTTCGTCATTCAAATCTTGGCCCGCGCAAAAACCGCGCCCCGCGCCAGTGAGCACGAGCACGCGGACTTCATGGTCGGCCTGGATGCAATCGAGTGCGTCGCGCAACTCCTGGAGCATCGACGCATTGAAGCTGTTCATCTTCGCGGGGCGATTTAGCGTGATGCGCGCGACAGCGTTCGCGACATCGAAACCGATATGTTCAAACGCCATGTGCGGCCTCAAACGTGACAACGCCGCTGCACGACGCAAAAGCGGTTGGCGACGAAGGCAGAATCGGCGTAGGCCGCGTTGGCCGCAGGGTTACCGCCGGTGCCGTGATAGTCGGAGAACGCGGTCGACTGGTTGACGAAGACGCCGCCGGTGAGGTTTATCGACAGCGCAACCTTCGCGTTCCAGGTAGCTTCTGTCATCGCGGCTATCACCTCCTGCCGCGTCGAATACACGCCGACCGTCAGCGCGCCGTGTTCGCGCACGAGCGCTTCGGACAATGCGATTGCCGCTGTCGTGTCGGCAACCTTGACGACAAAGCTGATCGGGCCGAAACGCTCCTCCATGTAGGCGTCTTCGTCGCACGCATCGCAGGCGAGCAGTAGCGGCGTGCGGACCTCGGCGTCCGGGAAAGCTGGATTTTCGAGCTTGGTCGAGGCGAGTACGACACGGCCCAGCGCGCCGTCGTTGGCAGCTTTGATACGGGCCAAGGTGTCGGCCGATCCAATGGCGCCGAGCACCGCATGGGCAACCTCGGGCTTAGCGAGAAAACCCTCGATGGCTTGCGCCAGATCGTTACAAACCTCGTCGAAGGATTTATGGCCTTCGTCGGTTTCTATACCGCCTGCGGGCACGAAGATCGCCTGCGTGGTCGTGCACATCTGGCCCGAGTAAAGCGACAGCGTGAAGGCCAGATTGCCGAGCATAGCTTTATAGGAGTCGGTCGAGTCGACGACGATGTTGTTGACGCCCGCCAATTCCGCATAGACCTGCGCCTGCCGGCAGTTGTCGATGAGCCACTGACCAACGGCGTTGCTGCCGGTGAAATCTATCGACTTGACTGCCGGATGCGTCGCGAGCGCCTGCGTGACGGTGTTCTTGGCCGTCACGCAGAGTGTGACCAAATCGGGGGCTATGCCGTTTTCGGCCAATACCGCGCGGATCGTGCGCACCGTGATTGCGGCCGGCAGGATCGCATTGCCATGCGGTTTGACGATGACCGCATTGCCGGTAGAGAGCGCGGCAAACAGGCCCGGATAGGTGTTCCAGGTCGGGAAGGTGCTGCAGCCGATAACGAGGCCGATGCCACGGCCGACGATCTCGAAGTACTTCTTCATGATCAACGGCGGGTTTTTGCCTTGCGGCTTTTCCCACATCGCCCCGGCCGGCACGAAGGATTGTTCGCGCCAGGCGTAGGCCAGCGCTTCGAGCCCGCGATCCTGCGCATGCGGCGCACCGGCCTGGAAGGCCATCATCCAGCCCTGCCCCGTCGTCAGCATGACCGCGTGGGCGATTTCGAAACTTTGCTTGTTCAGACGGTCGAGGATCTCAAGACAGACGCCGGTACGTCCGGTGGGGCCCAGCGCCTGCCAGGCCTTCATCGCCGTGCGGCCGGCTCCGATCAGCGCTTCCGGGTCGCAAACCGGATAGCTCACGGCAAGCGCCACGCCGTAAGGCGACTTTTCATCCGCCAACCATTCGCCCTCCCCCGGCTGGCCGAGTTCGAATCGCTTCCCGAGATGGGCCTCGAAGGCTTGCTTGCCGTCGTTGAAGGCATTTTCGCCATAAAGCCTGGGACTCGGCATTTCCGGGTAGGCCGACCAGTAAGCGCGGCTAGCGATCGCGGCGAGCGCGTCGTCAAGCGTGTTGCGATGTTTCTCGAACAGGGTATGCGTCATTCGCTTGTCTCCATCATCGTGCCTTCTGGAGCAAACGGTACAATTTACAAAAAATACTGTCAATAATTAGTATCATTTAACATTATAAACACGCTCCTCGCAGTGAACGAAAGAAACACATTATGAATACAGTAATTTGTTTATTTTCAATAACATACATAACACATAACACTGAAAATTATCTTTTTTACCAATTTAGTCAAATTTCAAAACAATCGACCCGTTTTTATTTGATACATTTTTCTTGATTTAAATTTGTTTTTTGTATCATTATAAAAATGGCAGACCAGGCGTTTGCCGATCCCACCTATAAGCCGCCAACGAGGAGTAAGCATGTCCAGCCATAAGGAACGTTTCGCCGACAAGATGGAGTTGCCGCCAGCCACGCCGCAGCCGAATGTCTATCCGCTCTCCTGGAACGCGCAATCCCAGAAGCTGCAAGAAGTCTGGGAGGCCGCGTTACGCGAGAACTGGGAACCGGAGAAGCTGCCGTGGGACACGCTCGACGTGAACAGCTACACCTGGGAAGAACGCGAATCGATCGCCTACTGGTGGTGCTTGTTGTCGGTCTTCGACGCGTCCGCCCCACCCGTCTTCGCCGAAGCCCTGGTGAAGACCTACGAGGTCCACGAAGAAGATCCGGTACGCAAGTGCTTCTTCTCGGTCACGCGCGACGAACAGAACCACGAGATCATGTGCGGCCTGGCCATCACGACGATGCTTGGCCATCCCGATCCGCTGACTTACGAACCCAAGAGCGAACTGGGCCGCCGCCTGCAGAAGAATGTGCATTGGCTGTACTTCAACGGTGGCCGCTACTGGAGCGGCTACAAGCAAGCCGTGCCGAAGTACGACCTCGCCGTGCTGTTCAGTTCCTTCCTGATGGGCGAAATCGCCGCCGCGACGATCTTCAAGCAAATGTTCGAAAACTCGCGCGAGCCCGTGTTCAAGGAAGGCTTCAAGAACATCGGCCGCGACGAAGGCCGTCACATGGCAATCTGCATGGCCGTCATGGAACGCGACTACCCGGGCCTCAAAGACGAACTCAAATCCGTCGTCACAAAACAGATCCGCGCCGGCTACCTGTTCCTGTCGGCCGTTTTGTTCGAGCCGCCGATGGAATTCTGGGACCTGCCCGCCGACTTCATCGCCACCCAGCGCGAGGCGGAAGAAGTCGCCCGCGGCGCCGGCTTTGGCATTCCGACCTACGAGGCCAAGCTCGAAAACTGGCGCAACGCGATGCTCAACCTCAAGGGCGTGCTCGACCGCTACAACATTGCCTTCCCCGCAATTCCCGAAGTCGGCATCAGCGGCGAGGAGATCAGCGACATCGCGATGGAAGACATCATCCCGGTGTTCTGACCACGCGTTGCAGCACAAGCCCTGGCATTCATGCCGGAGTCTTCACCCGCATCGAGCAGCAACGGGCGGATTGCCACGGAAAGGCCGTCTGCCATCACAAACTTTCATGCAACAGGAAGCATCATGGCCCGCATCGTTATCCAGCCTTCCGGCAAGTCGGTCGAGTGTACGGTCGGCGATACCGTTCTGATGGCGCTAGAAAAGGCAGGCTATGCCCTGCCCAACAACTGCCGGGCTGGCGCCTGCGGCGAGTGCAAGGTCAAAGTGATGTCGGGCCAGTTCGATCAAGGCATCGTGCTCGACATGGCGCTATCGCCAGAAGAGCGCAAGCAAGGCTACGGCCTCATGTGCATGGCCAAGCCGATTTCCGAGGAACTCGTAATCGAATGGGGCACCGAAGACGCTCGCCCCAAGCTCTTTGCGCCGCGCGAAAACGCGCTCTTCGTCGTCGTCGACAAGCGGCCGGTCTCCCGCCGCGTCGTCGAACTGCGGCTACGCCCGGTCGGTCAGCCGATCCGCTATTGGCCAGGCCAGTACGTAAGGCTGGGCGATCCGCGCAGCGATATTCCCGCGCGCGCCTATTCGATCTCGAACGCTCCCCGCCCCGACGGCGAGATCGTGCTACAGGTAGCGTGCGCCGAAGGTGGTACAACAAGCAACTGGGTGCATGACAGGCTCGGTATCGGAGAAAGCATCAAGGTGTCGGGCGCTTACGGCAGCTTCATCGGCGATCCCTCGGCCGATACGCCGGTGCTCTGCCTCGTCGCGGGCACCGGGCTCGCGCCGATTCTCGCGCTGGCCGAAGCGGCGCTGCGGCGCGGCTACCGACGCCCGGTCACGCTGATCTTCTCGGCGCGCACGCAGGCCGACGTCTTAAGCGAAGGCATGATGATCTGGTGGCGGACCAAGCACCGCAATTTCGACTACAAGATCACGCTCACCCGCGAGCAGCGGGAGGGCTATCTCTCAGGGCGGGTAGACACGATTCTGCCGCAGCTGTTTCAGGATCTGTCGAAGCATTCGATCTTCGCTGCGGGCAGCCCGGCGTTCGTCAAAACCTGCGTGACCACGGCCGGGACGCTAGGCGCAAAGCCCGAGCTGATTCACTCCGAAGGCTTCTTTGCGCAGCAGTAAGCCGTCGCTCCTGATGCTGCCCTCGCAGGCTTCACGTTCCAGGTGTTTCCACCCAATCCCGGCTGCGTGCGACAGCCCGCTTCCACTGCGCAATGCGAGCCGTCGCCTCGTCGCGCGAAATCGATGGGCTGAAGACGCGCTCCACGCGCCATTGTTTGGCGATTTCGTCGGTTCCTTGCCAGACGCCGGTCGTCAGGCCGGCAAGATAGGCGGCCCCTAGCGCCGTGGTTTCGGCCACGCACGGGCGCACGACGGGTACGCCCAGGAGGTCGGCCTGGATCTGCATCAGAAGGTTGTCGACGGTCGCGCCGCCGTCGACGCGCAGGGATTCGACCGAGAAACCGGCGTCCGACTGCATCGCTTCGATGAGTTCGGCCGACTGGAAGGCGATTGCATCGAGCGCGGCGCGCGCGATATGCGCGCGCGTGGCGCCGCGCGTGAGGCCGAACATCGCGCCGCGCGCGTGCGGGTCCCAGTATGGCGAGCCGAGACCGACGAAGGCCGGCACGAGCAATACGCCGCCTGCATCGGGCACGCTGGCGGCGAGTGGTTCGATTTCGTCCGAACTGCGGATCAGCCCGAGTCCATCGCGCAGCCACTGAACGACTGCGCCGGCGACGAATACGCTGCCTTCGAGCGCATAGGCGGGGCTTGTGTCGGGCTGTGCCGCAGCCGTCGTGAGCAGGCCGTTGGCCGAGGGCTTCATCTCGCTGCCGGTGTGCATCAGCATGAAGCAGCCGGTGCCATAGGTGTTCTTGATCATGCCCGGCTTGTTACAGCCCTGGCCGAAAAGCGCCGCTTGCTGATCGCCGGCAACGCCGCCAATCCTGATCGGAGCGCCGAAATGCTCGATGCTGGTAGAGCCGAAATCCGCGGCCGAAGGCAGCACTTCGGGCAGCACCGCGCGCGGCACGTCGAGCAGCGCCAGCAATTCGTCGCTCCATGTATTGCTGCGGATGTCGAACATCAGTGTGCGTGCAGCGTTGCTGACGTCGGTCGCGTGCACGCGACCCCCGGTCAGCCGCCAGACGAGCCAGGCGTCGACGGTGCCAAAGGCCAGTTCACCGCGTTCGGCACGTGCCCGCGCACCGGGTACGGCATCGAGTATCCACGCGAGCTTGGTGCCCGAGAAATACGGGTCGAGCAAGAGGCCGGTGCGTTCGCGGAACAGCGGCTCGTGGCCGCCGGCCTTCAGCGCGGCGCAGACCTCGGTCGTGCGGCGGTCCTGCCAGACGATTGCGTTGTGGATCGCCCTGCCCGTCGCACGGTCCCAGACCAGCGTGGTTTCGCGCTGGTTCGTGATGCCGAGCCCGGCGATGTCGCGCGCCGCGAGCCCGGCTTTCGCAAGCGCCTGGCGCGCGGTAGCGAGCTGGCTGCGCCAGATCGCCTCGGGATCGTGCTCGACCCAGCCCGAGGCGGGGTAGATCTGGGGGAATTCCTGCTGCGCCATCGCGACGATTGCGCCGTCAGCATCGAAAACGATCGCGCGCGAACTTGTCGTACCCTGGTCCAGCGCGAGCAAATAAGCCATGAATCCCTCCCGGGTCTACTGGAGCAAATCCTACAAAAAAAACGGGCGCGGCCTTCCAGCCGCACCCGCATCCAGGACCCACGCAATCAGCGCACGCGTCCGGCTTTCCAGGCGGCAAGCAACTGGTCGTATGGCACGGTTTCGCCCTTCGGGCGTTCGTCGACTTTCTTCCACGGCGCGCCGTTGTCGGTGAGCCATTTCGCCGGATCGCCCTTGGCGTTGAGCTTGGGCGGACAGGTCTTCATGCCGGCTCGCTGCAGGCGCTCCATGACCTTGTCCATTTCGTTGGCAAGATTGTCCATCGCGGCCTGCGGCGTTTTTTCGCCGGTTACGGCGACCGCGACGTTCTTCCACCAGAGCTGCGCGAGCTTCGGGTAGTCGGGTACGTTGGTCCCGGTGGGCGTCCAGGCCACGCGCGCCGGGCTGCGATAGAACTCGACGAAGCCGCCGAGCTTGGGCGCAAGATCCGTCATTGCCGCGCTCTGAATATCCGATTCGCGGATCGGCGTGAGACCCACGATCGTCTTCTTGAGCGAAACGGTTTTCGAGGTCACGAACTGCCCATAAAGCCAGGCGGCGGCCATCCGGTTCGGCTCGGTACCCTTGAGGAAGGTCCAGGAGCCCACGTCCTGATAGCCATTTTGCATGCCGTCCTTCCAGTACGGGCCGTGCGGACTCGGCGCCATGCGCCACTTCGGCGTGCCGTCCTTGTTGACAACCGACAGGCCGGGCTTGGAGAGCGGCGCGGTGAAGGCGGTGTACCAGAAGATTTGCTGCGCGATGTTGCCCTGCGCCGGCACCGGCCCGGCTTCGGAGAAGGTCATGCCGATTGCCTGGGGCGGCGCGTACTTCTTCATCCACTCGATGTATTTGGTCAGCGCATAGACGGCTGCGGGCGAATTGGTTGCGCCGCCGCGCGCCACCGAAGCGCCGACCGGCGTGCATTTGTCATCGGCGACGCGAATGCCCCATTCGTCGACCGGCAGGCCGTTAGGGATACCCTTGTCGGCCGCACCCGCCATCGAAAGCCAGGCATCGGTGAAGCGCCAGCCCAGCGAGGGGTCTTTCTTGCCGTAATCCATATGACCATAGACTTTCACGCCATCGATCTCCTTCACGTCGTTGGTGAAGAAGTTGGCGATGTCTTCGTAGGCGCTCCAGTTGACCGGCACGCCAAGCGCGTAGCCGTACTTGTCCATGAACTTTTTCTTCAGATCGGGCCGATCAAACCAGTCGGCGCGGAACCAGTAGAGGTTGGCGAACTGCTGATCGGGCAACTGGTAGATCTTGCCGTCCGGGCTGGTCGTAAAACGCAGGCCGATGAAGTCGTTCAGATCGAGCGTCGGCGAGGTGTATTCCTTGCCCGGCCCGGCCATGTAGTCGGACAGCACCACGGTCTGGCCGTAGCGCATGTGGGTGCCGATCAGGTCCGAATCGTTGACCCACCCGTCATAGATGCTCTTGCCGGACTGAAGCGAGGTCTGGATCTTTTCGACCAGATCGCCTTCCTGGATCAGATCGTGCACCACCTTGATGCCGGTGATCTCGGTAAAAGCCTTCGCGAGCGTCTTCGATTCATAGACATGCGTGTCTATCGTTTCCGACACGACATGCACTTCGCTTACGCCCTTGGCCTTGAGCTTGGCTGCCGTGTCGATGAACCACTTCATTTCGTCCATCTGTTGCTGCCGCGACAGCGTGCTCGGTTTGAATTCGCTGTCCACCCATTTTTCGGCGGCCTTGGTGTCTGCAAGAGCCTGCTGCGCCGCCAATGCAAACAGCGTCGCGGCGGTGATTGTTTTCAGTTTCATGCGCCTGACTCCTCTTGTTGGTGTCCCGCAAAATGCCGCTTCGCAGCCGAGGGACTTGGGCCGCGACGAATCCGCGCACTGGTTCGGACGAATCACCCCCAGCGCATTACGACTGCAAGTACGACAAAACCGATGCTCGCCCCGCCCCACTGGTCGGCATCGGTCAGCCCCGCCCAGGCGAGGTTGATATAGGCGGCCGTCAAGAGGCCAATGAAAAGCCGGTCGCCGCGCGTGGTCACAAGCGGCAGAAAACCGCGCCGCGCGACATTCGGGCTCACGCTTTCCCATACCGTCATGCCGACCATCATCATGAGTACGCAGGTGAAGAAGATCGCTGTCGGCGTTGTCCAAACCATCCACTCGAACATGTCGTACCTCCCTTGCGCGATCAAACGCGGCCCATCGCGAAACCCTTGGCGATGTAATTGCGAACGAACCAGATCACGATTGCGCCGGGCACCAGCGTCAGCGCGCCGGCTGCGGCGAGCACGCCCCAGTCCATCCCGGCCGCGCTGACCGTGCGCGTCATGATCGCGACGATGGGTTTGGCATCGACCGAGGTCAGCGTGCGCGCGAGCAGCAGTTCGACCCAACTGAACATGAAGCAGAAAAAGGCGGTCACGCCGATGCCGGCGCGGATCAGCGGAATGAAGATGCGCACGAAAAAGCGCGGGAACGAATAGCCGTCGATATAGGCGGTTTCGTCGATCTCGCGCGGTACGCCCGCCATGAAGCCTTCCAGAATCCACACGGCAAGCGGCACGTTGAACAGCATGTGCGCAAGCGCAACGCCAAGGTGCGTATCCATCAGGCCGATCGTCGAATAGAGCTGGAAGAACGGCAGCAGGAACACCGCTGGCGGCGCCATGCGGTTGGTCAGCAGCCAGAAGAACAAATGCTTGTCGCCGATGAATTGGTAGCGCGAGAACGCGTAGGCCGCAGGCAGCGAAACCGTGACCGACAACAGCGTGTTGATCAGCACGTAGATCAGCGAGTTGATATAGCCCGAGTACCACGAGGCGTCGCTGAAGATCGTGCGGTAATTGGCCAACGTGAAAGCTTGCGGCAATAGCGAGAAGCTCCCGGTGATTTCCTCGTTGGTCTTGAACGACATGTTGAGCATCCAATAGACCGGCAGCATCGCGAGGACGAGATAGGCGATCAAGAGGAGCGTGCGGACATGGACGCGTTGCCAGGCCGGCGCCCGCAGGCGCGCAGCGGCGGCAGGCGCTGCGAGGGACAGCGAGGGCTGTTTCATGTCAGGCCTCCGGCGGCTGCGCATCGCGGCCGATGTTCTGGATGAAATTGTAGAAGAGCCAACAGAACAATAAAATGACAAGGAAATACACGAGCGAGAACGCCGCAGCCGGACCGAGATCGAATTGGCCGACGGCTTTTTGTGTCAGGTATTCGGAGAGGAACGAGGTGGCTGTGCCCGGCCCGCCGCCAGTCAGCACGAAGGGCTCGGTGTAGATCATGAAGCTGTCCATGAAGCGCAGCAGCAATGCAATCGTCAGCACACCGCGCATTTTCGGCAACTCGATATAGCGGAACACCGACCAGCGCGAAGCGCCGTCGATCTGCGCGGCCTGGTAGTAGGCGTGCGGAATCGCGCGCAGCGCCGCGTAACAGAGCAGCGCCACGAGCGGCGTCCAGTGCCAGACATCCATCACGAGCACGGTGAACCACGCGTCATGCGGATGCTCGGCGTAGTTGTAGTCGACGCCCAGTTGCGCGAGCACCATGCCGCCTAAGCCGATGTCGGTACGGCCGAAGACCTGCCAGATCGTGCCGACGACGTTGAACGGAATCAGCAAGGGTAGTGCGATCAGCACGAGCGCGGCGGACGCGCGCCAGCCGGCGTGCGGCAATGCGAGCGACAGCACGATCCCAAGCGGAATCTCGACTAGCAAAACGCAGCTCGAAAAAATAAGCTGGCGCACGAACGCGTCGTGCAGCTCTTCGTCGCGCAGCACTTCGCGGAACCACTCGGTGCCGACCCAGACGTGCTTGTCGGGCGGAATGATGTCCTGGAACGCGTAATTGACAACCGTCATCAGCGGCAGCAGCGCCGAGAAGGCCACACAGAGCACGACCGGCAGCACGAGTAGCCAGGCGCGGTTGTCGCGAATCTTGTTCATGCCAACCTCCTGTCGTTGGCGTAGAACAGCGTGTGCTGCGGCGGAAACTGCAACCAGACACGCTCGCCCACAGGCGTTTCGTGCTCTTCGAGTTTGGCCCGCAACGTCTGGCCGGCAAAACGGCCGGTGAGAATCTTGTGCGTGCCCAGGTCGTCTATCGAAGCCACCGCAACCGGTACGCTGCCCGGCACCTCTACGCGCGCGCAGCGTACGAATTCGGGCCGGATGCCGAGGGTGAGCTTCTGACCGGCGCCGCGTAGTCTCGACGCTTGTTCCGGTGCGAGCTGAAGACGGTGCTCCGCAATCCGCACGCCGTCGCCGTCGAGCTGGCACGGCAAGAGATTCATGCCGGGGCTGCCGATGAAATAGCCGACGAAGGTATGGGCCGGCGCTTCGAACAATTCCTGCGGCGTGCCGCTCTGCACGACCTGGCCATCGAACATCACGACCACCTCGTCGGCAAAGGTCATCGCCTCGACTTGATCGTGCGTCACGTAGATCAGCGAGAGCTTCAGTTGCTGATGGATGCGCTTCAACTTGCGCCGCAAGAGCCACTTCAGATGCGGATCGATGACCGTCAATGGTTCGTCGAAGAGCACCGCCGCGACATCCTTGCGCACGAGCCCGCGCCCCAGCGAGATGGTCTGCTTCACCTCGGCCGAAAGTCCCGCCGCGCGGCGTTTGAGATCGCCCGACAATTCCAGGATCTCGGCGATCTCGTGCACGCGCGGCCTCACCTCGGCCTCCTTGAGGCCACGGTTGCGCAGCGGAAACGCGAGGTTGTCGAACACGCTCATCGTGTCGTAGATGACCGGGAACTGGAAAACCTGCGCGATGTTGCGCTGCCGTGGCGGCAGCGCGGTCACGTCGTGCCCGTCGAAGAGCACGCGGCCCTGTGAGGGGTGCAGCAGGCCCGACATGACGTTAAGCAGCGTGGTCTTGCCGCAGCCCGAGGGGCCAAGCAGCGCGTAGGCACCGCCGTCGCGCCAACTTATGTCGAGCGGCCTCAATGCATAGTCGGCGTCGTTCCTGGGCGAAGCCTTGTAGCTGTGGGCAAGATCCATGAGTTCGATGCGCGCCATCCTTGGGCCCTCAAGCGCAAGCGCGTGTGGCAAGGTTTGCCACGACGCCACGGTTGGGCGCTGCGAGCAACCCGCCGCCCATGTCGAATGCAAAGAATTCGTGCGGATTCACATGCAACGCGATCCCTTCGCCAATCGCAAAACGATGCACGCCCGGCAGTTGCGCAACGAGTGCGATTTCGCCGCAATGCGCGTGGACGAAGGTGTCGGAGCCGCTGATCTCGGCAAGTTCCACTTCCACCGCTAGCACATGGTCGTCGCTGCCGCGCGCATCAAGACGCAGATGGTTGGGCCGCAGGCCCAGCCGTAGCGGCCCCGCAGGCAAATTTGCAAGATGCGCGCCCAGCGGCAAGCGCAAGCCGCTGGCGAGCCGCGCGCTATGCGTGCCGATTTCGATTTCGGCCGGCAAGAGATTCATCGGCGGATCGGAAAAGATCTCGGCGACGCGCATCGAATGCGGATTGTGGAAGACATCGAGCGTCGGGCCGTGCTGCACCACCCTGCCCTCGTTCATCACGACGACATGGCCGCCGAGCAAGAGCGCTTCCTGCGGCTCCGTCGTTGCATAAACGACCGTTGTGCCCGATCCTTTGAAGAGTTCACGCAATTCCACGCGCAGTTCCTCGCGCAGCTTGTAGTCGAGATTGACCAGCGGTTCGTCGAGCAATAACAGGCTTGCGCCCTTGGCCAGCGCGCGCGCGATCGCGGTGCGTTGCTGCTGGCCGCCGGAGAGTTCGGCCGGCAGGCGTTTGAGGAGTTGTTCGATATGCAGGCGCGCAGCAACGTCGCGCACGCGCGCATCGATTTCCGGCTCGTTAAGTTTGCCCGCAATGCGCAACGGCGAAGCGATGTTCTCGAAGACGGTTTGCGACGGGTAATTGATGAACTGCTGATAAACCATCGCGAGATTGCGCCGGCGCACGGAAACGCCCGTCACGTCCCGACCGTCGGCGATCACGCAGCCCTTGTCCGGGCGGTCGAGCCCGGCGAGCACGCGCAAGAGCGTCGTCTTGCCGGCGCGCGTCGGCCCGATCAGGACGTTGATCTCGCCGGCTGCGAGCGCAAGATCGACGTCCGCAAGCCAAGATTCGCGGTTGATGACGAGCGATACGCCTTTTAATTCCACGCTCATTCGAGCGGTTCCCTTCGTTGATGTGCCAATCGGTCGTTCTATGCCGCCTCTACGCTTGCCGGCTCGCGCGCGGCGATCCAGCCTTGCAGGCGCTCTCGCGCGCCAGGCGGCGCGCCGAGTCCGAGGCGGGTCCGCCGCCACAGGATGTCGTCGGCCGTGCGCGCGAATTCGTGGCGGACGAGGTAATGCGCCTCGGCTTCGTACATGCCTGCGAAGATCTCGTCGCCCAATGCGGCGGAGCCTTTGGCCGAATCGAGCAAGAGCGAGATCCGGCTGCCGTAGTTGCGCGCATAGCGCCAGGCGAGCGCGGCCGGCAGCCACGGATAGCGCTGTTTGACCGTGCGAAAGAACAATTCGAAGTCGGCCTGCGGCAGATCGCCGCCGGGCAAGGGCACTGTGGCGGTCCAGGTCGCCTTGGTGCCGCCAAGCAGCGGCGCGAGTTTGTCCATCGCCTCCTCGGCGAGCTTGCGATACGTCGTGAGCTTGCCGCCGAAGACCGAGAGCAAGGGCGCCGCGCGCGTATCGAGTTCGAGCGAATAGTCGCGCGTAACGCGCGCGGCGTTGGCGGCCTCGTCGTCGAGCAACGGCCGCACGCCCGAATAGCTCCAGACCACGTCCTCGGGTTTCAGCGGTGCAATGAAGTAACGGCTCGCCATCGCGCAGAGGTAGGAAACCTCGGCGGCGTCGATTGCGACCTTGGCCGGATCGCCGGCGTACTCGATGTCGGTCGTGCCGATCAACGTGTATTCGTCCTCGAACGGGATCGCAAAAATGATCCGCCCGTCCGGGTTCTGGAAAATATAGGCGTAGGCGTGATCGAAGATCCGGCGCACGACGATATGGCTACCCTTGACGAGCCGCACCGCCTTCTCGCTACCCGCGTGCAGCACGTCGCCAAGCAGGCTTGCGACCCAGGGGCCGGCCGCGTTGACGACCGCACGCGCTGCCACGCTTTCCGGCGCGCGCCCCGCTGCCGCTGCCGCTAGCGCAAGCGTCCATTGCACGGGGCCGCGCGCCGCGTCGACAAGCGCGGTTTGCGTGCGGATCGTCGCGCCGCGCGCGGCGGCGTCCATCGCATTGAGTACGACGAGCCTTGCGTCCTGCACCCAAGCGTCCGAATAGACGAAACCGCGTTCGAGGTAGGGCTTGAGCGGCTGACCGGCCACATGACGGCGCAGGTGGATCGCCTTGGAGCCCGGCAAGAGTTCGCGCCGCGCAAGATGGTCGTAGAGGAAGAGCCCGGCCCGGATCATCCAGGCCGGACGCTGGCCCGCGTCGTGCGGCATCACGAAACGCAGCGGCCAGATGATATGGGGCGCTGCGCGCAGCAGGACTTCGCGTTCCTGGAGCGCCTTGCGGACCAGCGTAAATTCGTAGTGTTCGAGATAGCGCAAACCGCCG
>JAVBKC010000137.1:0-37810 GCA_031554255.1 Niveibacterium sp. | reverse complement strand
CGGCGTACTTTTCGACAAGACCAAGATTGGCCGTCGTGACGAAACCCGGCCCGGAGCTGATATGACGAGGGCCATACACCGGTTCCAACCCGTACTCCTTCAAGCGCCCCTGGAACTTCGGATTGAGCTTGAGTGCGGCTTCGACCTTGGACAGATCGTTCGTTTTGAGCTGCTTCATCGTCGCGAAGACGGCGACCGGGATATAACCCTGCAAATAGGGTTGCTGATCGATTGCGAACTTGACCGTGCCGTCCTTGATGCCTTTGGAGATGTCGTTCGAGAGATCGAAGGTGCAGAAGTAAATCTTGTTGGCGAGCCCCATCTTGGCCAGCGCTTTCAAGGCTGGGCTGGCCGAGGTCGGGCCCAGCGCGAGCACCGCGCCGGTGTTCGGGTTGTTGCGCAGATACGCGCTGACACGGCTTTCTATCGTCGTCGGATCGTCGCCAACATCGAGCGTGGCGGCCTTGAAATCGACCTTCAGCGCATCGGCAAAACCACGGCAGCGCTCGAACGAAGCCGGATTGGTCGCGTAGTGATTGACGCAGAGAAAACTCTTGACGCCGGCGCCGGCTGCCTTCTCGCCGGCAAGCTTGCCAGCGTCATACTCGGGCTGACCGACATGCATGATCGCGCCGAGCTGCTCGCTCTGCGCCGTGGTACCCGAGTTGATCGTGATGAGCGGAATCTTCTTGGCCGTGACCTTGCCGAGCGAGCTTTTGAGCACGTCGAAGTCGGCAATCGTCGTGATCACACCGTCATAGTTGCGCGCGGCGGCCTGCTCGATCAGGCGCGACATATCGGCCAGATCGCCCGACGAGGGATTGCGGTAATCGACCTCGACGCCGAAGTCCTCGCCGGCCTGCTTGATCGCGTTCTTGATCGTGTTCCACCAGGAATCGGAATCCGGCGCATGGCTGACCAGCACATACCTATCGGCCGCGCCGACGGCGCCAGTCAACAGCAGCGCGGCGAGCGCTACGCACCACAGCTTTTTCTTCATATAGCCCTCCTCGTTGGGATGTTCCGTACGCCCGGGTCGGTCGTCTCGCCGTTGCCCCCTCCGTACGTGAATCCAGCTTAGTAGGCTATTTTTCAATTTGCAAATTAATTTCCGAAAAATTTTTCTGATGAAAAATATTTTCGTTTTTTTAATTCCATCCTAGAATGGGCTCAAACGCGAAAGACACGCAAAATGACCCAGGACACCAGCGTCGACGAACTCATGCAGCGGATCACCCGCGACTACGAAAGCTTGTCGCGCCAGCTCAAGCTGATCGCCGGCTACATCGAAACCAACCGGCAGCAGATGGTCGTCGCCCGCATCCAGGACGTCGCCGACGCCTGCGAGGTGCAGCCTTCGGCCGTCGTGCGCTTCGCCCAGCGCTTCGGTTTTTCGGGCTATTCGGAACTGCAAGCGCTGTTCCGCGACGCCTATGCCAACAGCGCGCCAAGCTACGAACAGCGCATCCGTTCGGTCATCGAACATCACCCGGCCAAGATGAAGAGCGCCGAACTCGCACGCGGCTTCATCGCAAGCTGCCAGGCGGGCCTTTCCGACATGCAGCATTCGTTCGACGACGCGGTTTTCGAAGCAGCCGTCGATCTCTTGCAAGAGGCCGAGCACATCTATGTCACCGGCGTGCGCCGGATGTTTCCGGTCGCCGCCTACTTAGGCTATGCCTTGCAGCACACGAAAAAACGCATCGTGCTGCTCGACGGCGTCGGCGGCATGGCGCGCGAACAGTTGCAAGGTCTGCGCGCGGGCGACGTGCTGCTGGCCGTCAGCATGACGCCCTATGGCACGGAAACCCGCAGCGCAATCCATATCGCCCACGCGCATGGCGCCCGCGTGCTTGCGCTGACCGACAGCGGCCTCTCGCCCATCGCGCGGCAAGCGCAAATCGTGCTCGGCGTGCGCGAGAGCGAAGCCTACGGATTTCGCGCCTTGTCGAACACGATCAGCCTTGCACAGGCGCTTTTCATCGCGCTGGCCTATCGCCTCGAATTAAACCCGGCAGCACCGGAGGAGACCACCGAACATGAGCATTAGAATCGCCATCATCGGCGCCGGCCGCATCGGCCAGATCCACGCCGCCAACGCCGCGCGGCATCCTGCGCTAGACCTCGCCGGCATCAACGATGCATTGCCAGAGGCAGCTAGCGCGCTTGCCGGCCGCCTCGGCTGCCGCGTCCTCCCCCTCGCCGAGATTTTCGACGACAAAAGCATAAACGCGGTACTCATAGCAGCGAGCACCGACACCCACGCCGAACTGATCCTGCGCAGCGCCGCCGCAGGTAAGCAGATCTTCTGCGAAAAACCGGTGGACCTCGATCTCGCGCGTGCGCGCGAATGCGCAAAAGCCGTCGCTGCCGCCGGCAGGGTCTGCCAGATCGGCTTCCAGCGCCGCTTCGACCCAAGCTTCGCGGCGCTCAAGGCGCGCCTAGACGCCGGCGAAATCGGCACGCCCGAAGCGCTGTCCATCATCAGCCGCGACCCCGGCGCGCCGCCCGTCGATTACCTCAAGCGCTCGGGCGGCATCTTCCGCGACATGCTGATCCACGACTTCGACGTGTTCCGCTGGGTTCTCGGCGAGGAAGCCGAAAGCGTGTATGCGACCGGCTCCTGCCTCGTCGACCCCGCCATCGCGCGCGAAGCGGACGACGTGGACACCACCGCCGTCACGCTGCGCACGCAAAGCGGCCGCCTCTGCCAGATCCACACGAGCCGCCGCGCCGCCTACGGCTACGATCAGCGTTTCGAGGTGCTCGGCGCCAAAGGACTTTTACAGGCCGGCAATCACCGGCCGACCGAGGTCATGCTCTGGAACAACGCCGCCGTGAGCTGCGACAAGCCCGAACACTTCTTCCTCCAGCGCTATCAGCACGCCTATGCCGCCGAACTCGAACACTTCGTCGCGGTACTCGCGGGCGCGGAGAAACTACGCGTCGGCATCGATGACGGCGTCAAGGCGCTGGAACTGGCCGAAGCGGCAACGCGCTCCTGGCGCGAAGCGTGCGTCGTGCGGCTGGATGCCTGACATGGCCACGCCACTACGCATCGGCATCGCAGGCCTCGGCCGCTTAGGCCAGCGTCATGCCGAGAATCTGGCTTTGCGCGTACCCGGCGCAGCACTTGTCGCCGCCGCGAGCCCGCTCGCAGCCGAATGCGAATGGGCGCGCGAACGCTTTCCCGGCATCGAGACCTATGCCGACCTGCCCGCCCTGCTGCGCCACGACGGGCTCGACGCGGTCTGGCTCGTCACACCGACTTCGCTGCATGCCGAGCAATCGCTCGCGGTACTCGAAGCAGGTAAGCATCTGTTCTGCGAAAAACCGCTCGCGCTAGAAGTAAAGGATTGCGAGCGCGTCATCGCAGCAGCGCGCGCGCGCCCGCAACAGGTCGCAATGATAGGTTTCATGCGCCGCTTCGATCCCGCCTACGCAGAGGCCAAACGCCTGTTGCAGGAAGGCGCGCTCGGCGATGTATTCCACATCCATTGCACCTCGCACGACCCTATCGACCCGCACGGCTTCTTCCTCAAATTCGCACCGGGTTCGGGCGGCATCTTTCTGGATTGCTGCATCCACGATATCGACCTCGTGCGCTGGATGCTGTGCGGCGCAAAGCCCCTGCGCGTGACCGCTGCCGGCACGCACCGCATGTATCCGGCATTGGCCGAATGCAATGATGTCGACACCGCAGTCGCCACTATCGAATTCGCCGGCGGCGTCATCGCGAGCTTCCACGTCTCGCGCACCTCGCATAAAGGCTATACCGCCACGATGGATCTCTCCGGCACGCGCGGCGCGCTCGCAATCGGCCACGACCTGGGCCGGCTGCCGCTCGTCGCGCAGCACGGCGGCGCCTGCCATCGCGAAGGCCAGGCGGATTTCTTCGCGCGCTTTGGCGAAGCCTTCGTACTCGAAGCGCGCGCCTTCGTCGAGGCAGTAGCGACAAACCAGCCCTCGCCATTGAGCCTGGAGGACGCGCGCGAAGCGACGAGGCTCGCCTGCGCGCTGCGCGAAACGCTGACCCGAACCGGGTGAGCAGCTATATCAAGTTTTAGTACACGCCAAGGGCCGCCCGCGCTTTCACCCCGATGTAGGCGTCGAACGGCTCTGGCTTGCCTATGGCATAACCTTGGGCGTAGTCGACGCCAATGCCGCCGAGTGCCCTAAAAATTTCGGCGCTCTCGACGAATTCGGCAATCGTTCGTTTGCCCATCAGATGCGCCATGTCGCAGATCATTTCGACCATTGCGTAATTGATCGGGTCGCGCAGCATGTCTTTGACGAAGCTGCCGTCGATCTTCACGTAGTCGACGGGCAATTGCCGCAGGTAGGCGAAAGACGACATTCCGGCGCCGAAATCGTCGAGCGCGAAGCGGCAGCCCAAGGCTTGCAGTTCTCCGATGAAGCTGTTGGCCTCGCTGAAATTGGCGATCGCCACGGTTTCGGTCACTTCGAAACACAGCGTGCTCGGATCGAGTTCGTGACGCGCCAGCTCGGTGCGCAGGAAGGTCAGGAATTCCCGCTCGCCTATCGTCGCGCCGGAAAGATTGATCGCACAGAAGGCCATCGGCTCGCGCCCCTGCCGTCTGCGTTCGACCAGCATCGCAAAGGCTTTTTGTACGACCCAACGATCGATCTGCGGCATCATCCCGAAGCGCTCGGCGGCGGGAATGAACTCGCCGGGCGAGACTATCTGTCCGGAATCGTCAATCATTCTGAGTAGAAGCTCGACATGCGAACCTTCGTTCGCGCGGTCCGGACGAACCGGTACGACACTTTGCGCATAGAGTCGGAAACGGTTCTCCCGCAGCGCCTCCTGGAGCTGCTGAACGCGCAGCATTTCCTTGAAGCGCCGCGAAAGGTCGGCGTTCTCGGCGCTATAGACCTGCACGCGATTGCGTCCCTTTTCCTTGGCAAGATAGCAGGCAAGATCGGCTGCCCGCATCGCTTCTTCCGGCTGGAATTGCATCGGTTCGATGCAGACCAGCCCGACCGAGGCGCTTGTCGTAACCTTGGGGCCGCCCGCCGAGAAATGCAGTGTCTCGATTGCGCAGCGCAGTTTCTCCGCGACCAGCAACGCCGCGTCCGGCGTGCAGTGCTCCAGCAGGATGCCGAATTCGTCGCCGCCCAGGCGCGCCAGCGTATCGCGCTCGCGCAGACAGTACTTCAGATGCCGCGCCGCCTGGCAGAGCAATTCGTCGCCCGCTGCATGGCCGGTGGTGTCGTTGACGAGTTTGAACTGGTCGATATCCAGGTACAGCAGCGCGTGCGATCCGCCCTGCTCGGCGATCCGCTCCAGCCCCCGCCGCAGGCGCGTGTCGAATTCGCGCCGGTTGACAAGCCCGGTGAGCGCATCGTGGGTTGCCTGCCAGGAGAGGTCGGCAACGAATTGATGTTCGCGCGTCATATCGTGAAAGACGAGGACCGCGCCGGTTGTCAGGCCCCGGCGGCGAATCGGCGCCGCCACGAGCGACACCGCGACGCGCGTCGCATCGCGGCGTTCGAGTTCCAGCGCCCCCGACGCGTGGGATTGGCCCTCAAGCAGCAATTGGACAAGTTGTGCGCCTTCGATCGGCGCATTCTTGCTATCGCGCAGATGAAAAATCTCGCCTAGCGGTGTGTGCAGCGCCGCTTCGCTCGACCAGGCCGTCAATTGCTCGCCCGCCGGATTCATGTAGCGGATACAGCCGAGTTCGTCGATCGTGAGCACGGCTTCGCCAATCGATGCCAGCGTGATTTCCGCGCGCTCCTTTTCGCTCGCCAGCGCGGTTTCGGCATCTTGTCGCTGCCGCCTGAGCTTGCGCGCGACGACAAGTCCCGTCAGGACAAGACAGACGCCCAGACCCAGATTCAGCACGACAAGCCAGCGCGTGGCCCCACGGGCGCTGTCGCGCAGCGCCCGAGAGAACGCGTCCGACATCGGCAAAAGCCGTGCGTCGATTGCGTCGAGCTGGTTTTGCCAGAGTCTGAATTGTTCGCGGCTCGCGCGTCCCGCCTCGATGCCGCCATGAACCGATTGACCGAGCGCGCGCAGATCGAGCAAGGGGCCATCGGTTTCGCGCCAGATCCGTATCGCGCGGCAGACAGGATCGATATTGCCGAAGTATCGGAACAACCTGCTCACCCTGGCCGCATCGCCCGGGTGGCTGCCACCGGCGATGATTCCAGCATATACGGCGGTTGTGTCGATGACCGGCGCCTCCAGCGCCAGCCGCGCGTCGCGGTCGCCGAGCGGTGTCGCGAGCGCTGCGAGAAAGCGCTGGTAGTCGCCTGCGTCCTGGGTATCCAGATAACGACTCAGGCGATAAGTCGCCATCAGCCGCGCCTTGTCCCATAGCCCTTGCGCATCGACGCCGGCGCGCAGGGAGGCCAGCAGATCGAGACTCGCAACCAACAACAACGCTTGCAACGCTGCAACGCAAAGCAAGGGCCAGATCAGTCCGAGCTGGCGGAAACTTCTAGGATGGATCATGACAATAAATTTATTACAGCGAAACGCCCGCATCAGTTGCCTTTGATCCTCAACACGATCTTGCCGATGTGGCTGCTGCTTTCCATCAGGCGGTGCGCGTCCGCCGCCTGCGCGAAGCCGAACTCCGCGCCGACGCAAGTACGCAGGCGACCGTCCGCAAAAGCGGGCCATACGTGCTCGCGCAAGGCGTCGCGAAAAACCGTTTTTTCTTCAAGCGTACGCGGGCGCATCGTGGAACCGCTGAGCGTGAGCCGCTTGAGCATGATTTGCCGGAAATCGAGTTCGGCCGAGCCGCCGGCGAGGAAAGCAATCATCACTAGCCTGCCATCGGGCCGCAGCAGCGAGACGTTGCGCGGAATGTAGCCGCCGCCGACCATGTCGAGCACGACATCGGCGCCGCCCGCGCGCTTCACGATATCCACGAAATCCGCTTCGCGATAGTTGATCGCGATATCGGCGCCATATACGCGGCAGGCCTCGCACTTCTCGGCGTTACCCGCTGTTGCATAAACCGTCGCGCCAAGCAGTTTTCCGAGCTGGATCGCCGCCAGTCCGATACCGCTCGATCCGCCATGAACGAGCAGACGCTCGCCGGCCGTAAGCCTGCCGATCCGCGCGACATTGGCCCACACGGTGAACCAGCATTCGGGCAGGCTGGCCGCTTCGCGCAGGCCGATGCCGGATGGCAGCGGCAGGACGTGGCCGGCCGGCGCGACACAATATTCGGCATAAGCGCCGCCTGGCGTCAGCGCCGTAACGAGGTCACCAACACGCCAGTCGACGACGCCCGCGCCCACTTCGACAATCCGCCCCGCAGCTTCCAGCCCCAGCACCGGCGAGGCTCCGGGCGGCGGCGGATAAGTGCCCGCGCGCTGGAACAAATCGGGCCGGTTGATACCGACCCAATGGTTTTCGATCAGGACTTCGCCTGGCGCGGGTATGGGCACGGGCCCTTCGACAACCCGCATCGATTCGGGTCCGAATTCGGGTCCGTGCTGGATGAAACGCATCATGCATACTCCCCCTGGATACACCGGATTGCTCTCTTCGTGTCGGGGACTGCCCGGTGCGTCTACCCTGCGACGCCCCGAACTCTATACCATGCATCGCGACGCGGCTTTGTCCTAGAGCGACCCTAAGCCGTGTTTTTTCTCACCCGATCTGCTTGCCCGGAAAGGATCCCGTCATGAGTCAGGTACGCAATGTCGCTGTACTCGTAGGTAGCCTGCGGAAAGAGTCGTTCAATCGCAAGATCGCGGCGGCCCTCGCGGAGCTGGCCCCCGCCGCGCTGCGTCTGGAGATTGTCGACATCGGCCATCTCTCGCTTTACAACCAGGATCTCGATGACGATCCACCGACCGACTGGCTGGATCTGCGCGCAAAAATCAAGGCCGCCGATGCGTTGCTCTTCGTGACGCCCGAATACAACCGTTCGGTGCCGGGCGTGCTGAAGAACGCCCTCGACATCGCCTCGCGCCCCTACGGCAAAAGCGCCTGGGACGGCAAGCCGGGCGCCGTGATCAGTTGCTCGGTCGGGGCCATTGGCGGCTTTGGCGCCAACCACCATCTGCGCCAGTCGCTGGTCTTTCTCAACGTTCCGGTGATGCAACAGCCCGAGGCTTACATCGGCAATGCGGCCGCGCTCTTCGACGCCGATGGCAAGCTACAGAATGACGGTACGCGGAATTTTCTTACCGGCTTCGCCGCAAGTTTTGCGGCCTGGATCGAAGCGAACGTAAAGACCTCGGCATAAGCGCCAGGCAACACCCGCCCATTCGGGCGGGTGTATGTATATCAAGCGAAAAAACGGCCGTCGCGATAGTCGGACAGCGCTTTTTCGATCTCTTCGCGCGTGTTCATCACGAAGGGGCCGTACTGGACGATGGGCTCGCCCAACGGTTTACCGGCGATCAGGATCAACCGGGCATCTCCGCAGGCCGCGAGCGTCACGCCATCGGCATCCGCTTCGTTGGCGAGGATCGCCATGCGGCGTTCGGCCACGCGCTCCTGCTGCGCGCCGACTGCCACCTCGCCACGATAAACGTAGATGAAGGCGTTATGCCCGCCGGCAATCGTCTGCGCGAAGCGGCTGCCGGGCGTAAGGTGCACATCGAGATACAAGGGCTCGGTCGTATCGCGCTGCATCGCGCCGCTAATGCCATGCGACTTGCCCGCGATCACGCGCACCATTGCGCCTTCCTCGGTGGTGATTTGCGGGATCGCGGCGCTGGGAATGTCGCGGTACCACGCCTCGCGCAGTTTGTCCTTCGCCGCAAGGTTCAGCCAGAGCTGAAAGCCTTCCAAACGGCCTTCTTCCTGCTCGGGCATCTCGGAATGAATCACGCCGCGACCGGCCGTCATCCACTGCACGCCGCCGTTTTCGAGCAAGCCCTCGTGACCCGCGCTATCGCGATGGCGCATGCGGCCGGCGAGCATGTAGGTGATCGTCTCGAACCCCCGGTGCGGATGATCCGGAAACCCCGCGATGTAATCGTCGGCGTGCTCGGACCCAAAGGCGTCCAGCATCAGGAACGGATCGAGCCGCCGCTGCAAGGGCTGCGCCAAGACCCGGGTCAGCTTGACGCCAGCCCCGTCCGAGGTCGCCACGCCGCTAATCTGGCGTTCGACTGCGCGCGAATGCAGCACGCATTCGATCTCGGCATTCGTATTCATCATGTTGGCTCCTATAATGCGCGCCGCATTATAGGAGGCGGCGCGACTTGTGTTGGCGCAGGTTCGCTCAGACCAGCGCTTCGATCTCCGCCTGGGCCGTGGCAAACGCCGTCGCCACGGCTTCCGGTCCCATCGCCAGGCCCTCGGCGAACACCGGCTGCACATCGGTCATGCCCAGGAAACCCAGCACGGTCTTCAAATAGGGCAACTGCGTATCGGTCGGCGTACCACGATATTTACCGCCGCGCGCGAACGCCACGTACACCTTCTTGCCCTTGAGCAAACCCTCGGGGCCGTTCTCGGTGTACTGAAACGTCACCTTGACGCGTGCGATCGCGTCGATCCAGTTTTTGAGCTGGGCCGACACGCCGAAGTTGTACATCGGCACGCCGAGCACAAGCACATCGGCCGCCTGGACTTCGGCGATCAGCGCATCGTCGAGCGCGATACGGGCATTCTGCGCGGCCGTGCGTTGCGCGGCCGGCGTAAACAGCGCGCCGAGCGCCGCTTCGTCGAGCACCGGATGCGGCTGCGTCGAAAGATCGCGCAACACGAGCTGCGCCGCCGGATTCTGTGCCTTTAGACGCGCGACGATCCGGTTGGCGATCTCGGTCGACTGAGAGCCTTGAGCGCGCGCGCTGGAATTGACCTGGAGAATATTCATGTCCGTATCCTTATTCGTGTTGGCTAATCGGGTAAGCGGACTGTATTTTTTCCATCAGAATTGCGGAAGCCATCAAAACGAATAAGATTGTTCCATACATAAAACAATCGAATATTCACCGATGAAGCTCGAAGCCAACGATCTGATACTTTTCGCCCGCGTCGCGGAAACCGGCAGCTTCAGCCGTGGCGCGGAGCGTGCCGGCTTGCCCAAGTCCACCGTGTCACGCCGCATAGCGGGCCTTGAGGCCCAACTCGGCGAGCGGCTTTTCCTGCGCAGCACGCGCCGGCTCGCGCTGACCGAGTTCGGCGAAACCTTGCTCGACCATGCGCGCCGGCTCGTAGAGGAGGTCGAAGCGGCCGGTGCGCTGGCCCAGCATCGCCAGGTCGAACCGAGCGGCCGCCTGCGCGTATCGATGCCGAACGACTTCGCCGAAATCCTGCTGCCCGCCATGCTTGCGGCATTCGTGCGGCGCTATCCGGGCGTTACGCTCGATCTGGATCTCTCGCCGCGCCGCGTCGACCTGCTCGGCGAGGGTTTCGATCTGGCGATCCGCATGGGCAAGCTCGCCGACGATGCCACGCTGGTCGCACGCAAGCTCTGCGAAATTCGCACCTGCCTGTACGCCGCGCCGAGCTACATCGCGCAATACGGCCAGCCGACGCAGCCCGAGGAACTGACCGCGCACGCCTGTTTGCAGATCCGCGCACGCAATGGCAACACGCTGCCCTGGCGCTTGGCGCGCGCGGGCGAGCAGATAGAAATCGCCCTTGAAGATCGCCTTAAAGCGAACTCGGTCGGCCTGCTGATGCATATTGCACTCGCCGGCGGCGGCATCGCGATGCTGACCGAGCGCTTCGCGGCGCCCTATCTTGCCAGCGGCCGTCTGCTGCGCATCCTGCCCGAATGGGACATGGAGCCGGCCACCGCATGGGCCGTGCTACCCGGTCGCCGCCTGTTGCCGGCAAAGACGCGGGTTTTTCTCGACATGCTTGGCGAGGCCCTGCGGCAAGCGCCTGTCGTGCAGGTACAGCGCCCTATTGCGAACGGACCCAACCCACACACCACGGCAGCTTAAAACAAACCCCGCTGCTCAATATTCGAGCACCAGGGTTTTCCCGTTTCGGATCATGGACTTGAGCAACAAGCCAGCGAGTCATCCACAGGCTGATCCCCAGAATCTGGGGAGAACTCATCGGCCGTATCGGCCCTTTCAGCAACCTGCCGCTGCCAACGCGGCCGGTACATCCACTTCGTCGCATTGCTCGGCGGCAAGAAATCGCTCGGCGTAAGTCCGGTGAGTTCCGCTTTCGAGGAACAGGCGGAACAGATCGCGGTCCAGATGTTGGCCCCCCGCCATCTGCGCCATGATCCTGACCGCCTGCGACAGCGTATTCGGCCGTTTGTAGGGGCGGTCGCTGGCGGTCAGCGCTTCGAACACGTCGGCGATCGCCATGACGCGTGCAAGTACGCTCATCTCTTCGCCGATCAGGCGCTTGGGATAGCCCTTGCCGTCCATCCGCTCGTGATGGCCGCCGGCGATCTCGGGCACGTTGGCCAGTTCGCGCGGGAACGGCAATGTATCGAGCATGACGATGGTCTGAACGATGTGGTGGTTGATGATGTAGCGATCCTCGGCCGTCAGCGTGCCGCGCAGCGTCGAGAGGTTGTAAAGCTCGCCGAGGTTGGCCTTGAACTCGGGCACCTCCATCCGGAAGCCCCATTTGTTGTCGGCGTCGAAGCGCTCATTCGCGGGCCGTTCGATTCGGTGTTCGGGTTTGTCGGCGAGCAGGTTTTCCGTTGCCGGAAGCGCTGCGGCGGGAGTGGCCTTGCAGCGTTGCGCGGCTTCCCAGGAGATGCCGAGGCGGTCGTCGAGCGTGCGTTGCCAGGTCCGCGCCGCAATGCTTTTAAGGCGTTCGATGCGCGCCGGGTCCATCGTTTCGCCGCCAAGATTGCATTCGGCGACAAAGGCGAATTCCTCGTCGAGTTCGCGCCATGCCTGCACAAGCGTGGCTTCCACCTGGCTCGCGTCCGCGCCGGCAAGGCGGGCGCGCAGCGAGGCGATCTCGGCATCGCGCTTGAGCACTTCGAAGCGCATGCGCACCTCGTGTATGCGGTCGCAGATCGCCTCCAGTTTGGTCGCCTTGTCGACCACGTGTTCGGGTGTCGTGACTTTGCCGCAATCGTGTAGCCAAGCGCCAATATGCAGTGCCTCGCGATCCTCTTCCGACAGGCGGAACGGCGCGAATTGTCCGGATTCGGATTCGTGCGCCG
The DNA here is from genome assembly GCA_031554255.1 of Niveibacterium sp. Lineage (GTDB taxonomy): Bacteria > Pseudomonadota > Gammaproteobacteria > Burkholderiales > Rhodocyclaceae > Niveibacterium. The sequence goes on along the minus strand of JAVBKC010000137.1, from coordinate 25,715 downwards.
CATTGGCGAGCAGCTTGGCCAGTTCGGGTACGCGCTGGCAGTGGCCACCCGTGTAGTGCGATTTGGCGTCGATTGCGGCGGCAATCAGCCGAATGAAGGATTCGAGGAGCGCCTTCTGCTGCTCGATGAGTCTGCGCGTTTCGATTGCCACGGCGGCTTGCGCGGACAGCGCGCGGATAAAACCGGCGCGCGGATCGATCTGCGCGCCAGCGCGCACGAGCGGTCGTGCCGGGTCGAGCACGATCAGCATGACGCCGACAAGCGCGCCGTCACGCGTCTGCAAGGCTGTTGCCACTTCGTTGCCGCTACTGAAAAGATCCTGCTCGCGCCAGGCTTGAACTGCGGTTGCATCCAGATCCTCGTCCCAGTCGTAGCGCTCGGCAAAATCCACGGGCACATCCGCCGCATGCGTCTGGGCATGCGCGCGCACGAGCGCCGAACCTTCGACAAGATAGACCGCGCCAGCCTTCGCCGCGACGACATCCAGCGCGTTGCGCAGCACGGTGTCGATCAGGCGCTCGATGCGCCGCTCGGAACCCAACGCGATGCTCGTATCGAGAAAGCTTGCGATCGTCGCGCTCATGCGCTGCGTTGCCCGGCCCAAGCGGTCGACCTCGGCGATATGCGAACGCACTTGCGGACGCGGCGCGAAATCGAAGGCTTCGACGGCTTTCGCGTCCTCGACGAGTCGTTGCAGCGGCCGCGTCAGGCGTTGCGTGAGCCACCAACCCAATGGCATCGACAGTACGAGCACGGCGAGCGCAATCAGCGCCTGGCTGCGCAGAATCTGGCGAGCATGCGCGAAGAGTTCGTCCTCGGGAATCGCCATGATCACGTTGAGCGGATAGCGGTCGCTGCCACCCATGCGGCGCGACAGCACGCGCCAACCGCGCCCTGCCGCTTCGACCGATTTCGAACCGCCACCGGCCGGCGGCACATCCGCCGCACGGTTCAAAATCGGCACGCCCAGCTCTTCGATTTGCGCAAGGCGCACCTTGCCGCCCTGTGTGTGCACGACAACGCGCGAGGCATCGCTGTATGCAAGTACGCGCTTGTGCACATCGATCAGTGCAATTTCGGTCGAAGGCGTTACGCGCAGCCGGCCCAATTGGCTGACCAGGCTTTCCAGCGTTGCGTCCATGCCGATCACCGCTGCGCGGTTGAAACTGCGGCGCGTCAGCGTGGCGCCGACGACCTGGGTCGTGAAGAACACATAGGGTTCGGTCAATACCATGCCGTCCTGCGCCATCGCTTCGCGAAACCACGGCCGCGTGCGCGGATCGTAGCGATAGTCGGGCCGCACGCGCACCTCCAGCAAGCGTTGCAGGGCGTCGTAGTAGCGGTACTCGCCTCGCATGCCCTCGTCGCCGGCGAGCGAAATCGTCTGCACCAGTGTCACCGCGTTGGACGGGGCCTCGAAACGCTTCCTGACGATGTTGTTTCGCAAGGGCCGGAACAAGATGAATTCGCCGTTCGGATAGCCAGCGTAGAGTGCATCGATCAGAGGATTACCTTCGAGCGCCTCGGCCAGTTCCGGCAACGCTTCGAGCCGCTCCGTCGGGTTCCGCGCCGTCGCCAGCCGCGAGTAGGCGAGCAGGCGCAACTGGTTTTCGGCCGGTTGCAGCACGCGCAACAAGCGCTGTTCCAGATTTCCCGAGACAAAGGAAACCGCATCGTCGGTAACCGAAAGCAGCGCGCTCTGCGATCCTCGATAGGCCGCCCATCCGAGCAGGGCGACCGTCGTGACGAGCAGGAGGCTGGAGCCCACAGCCGTGATCCAGTGCAGCGGAAGCTGCCAGGCCCGCCGGGGGGCTTGCGCGCTCATGATGTGCTCCATGTCAGCGGCCGTTCACCGCTGCGAAGCCGGACAAGCCAACGAACCGCAGACACCTGTTCGCGTTGCTCAGAAACGACTCCCGGCAAGATGCTCGGCATCGAATCCTCCCGCAGATGGCATTGCAACGGCGCCCGCCAGGCGCGACCTCCCGGCCTATCGACTCATGCGCCGGAATCAGGCAGTCCGGCCTTGTCTGGCCAACCGCACGATATCGTCGGCCGGTCGCGCGCCTGCCTCGCGCGCAAGTTCGCGCCCGTCCTGCAATAACAGCAAGGTCGGAATGCTGCGTATGCCGAAACGGCTGGCAAGCTGCGGATTGGCTTCGGTATCGACCTTGGCGAGCACGGTTTCGCCGGCAAGCGTCTTTGCTGCGGCTTCGAACATCGGCGCCATCATGCGGCAGGGGCCGCACCAGGACGCCCAGAAATCGACCAGCACGGGCAGGCCGCTCTTGACCACGGCATCGAAATTGGTTTCGTCGAGCACCACCGGCTTGTCGCCAAATAACGGCTTCGCGCACTGACCGCAGACGGGTCGTTCAGCCAAGCGCGCAGCGGGAATGCGGTTGCTTGTCCCGCAATACTGGCAAACGAGTTGCATGACGCATCCTTTCATTTAAGGCGTGGGCCGATCCGCCGCCACTATTGAACTGGACAGACGGCGTCTAGCCGAGTTCTCCGAATATGGGGCTGGCAAGCGGAATTTCATCACCCAAGCAGTTTGAAAAATGCGGGGCTATCGTCACGGATCAGGCGATGGAACGAAGCGATTCGCGCAGCGTCAGGCCGACGGCGAATTCGCGTTGAACCGGCCGCTCCATTCCGTAGCAAACGCCGAGCAGCCAGTTCAGCGCGGCGAGCACGAGCTCGCCCGAGGGGATATGGATGGTGGAGAGTCGCGGCGAGGTATAGGCCGCCGCTTCGATATCGTCGTACGCGACGACCGAAACATCCTCGGGCACGCGCAGACCGGCGTTTTGCAAGCAATAAAGCGCCGACAACGCCATTTCGTCGTTGGCCACGAAAAGCCCGGTGAACGGCTTGCCGAGCGCAAGCAAGGTCTGCGCAGCCGGCTGACCGCTCGCCAGCGAGAAATCGCCGCCGACGCGCAGTACCGCCCCAGACGCAATGCCAGCTTCATTCAGGACGGCAAAAAAACCTTCCATCCGTTGCCGGTTGTCGATTGCCCATTCGGGACCCTCGATGACGGCGATCTTCCTATGGCCGCGTTCGAGCAGCGCTCGCGCCGCGAGCCGCCCGCCCTGGCGGTGATCGATCGCGAAGCATCCAGCGCCGAGTTCGGACACCGTGCGATTGAGCGTGGCAAGCTTGGGCTGCCGGCGCGAGATCGCGACGAAATCTTCATCGCGCAGATGATGGCTCACAACAAGCAGGCCATCGCACTCGCGTTGCATCAAAAATTCGACGGCCTCGATCGCCTGCTCGCGCGGCCCGCCGTGGCCACGGCCATTGACAACAATCATGTGGCGGTCGACCTCGCGCAGCACCCTGTCGGTCACACGTAGCATCTCGGCATAGTAAGCGCCGCCGAAATCGGGCACGAAGACGCCTAACGTGCCGGGGGACCGCATGGCGAGCGAACGCGCAATATGCGACGGGCGAAAATCTAGCGCCGCAATTGCGCAACGCACCTTGGCCGCGCTGGCGGCCGACACCGGCCCCTTACCCGAAATCACGCGCGAAACGGTGCCGACACCCACGCCGGCAAGCCGCGCCACATCCTTGATTGTTGTCATGAAAACCTGTTTACGGCGCTCTAAAGACGCACGCCGGAATCGCGCTCGAACAAGGATATCCTGTCAGCATCGATAGCGAAACCGATATGCGAATCGACCACTACGGTTTCGTCTTCGGCGAGCATGACAGCCAGTTGCGTCCCGGCCCTTTCCAGCCACAGCACCTGATGATTGCCCATCGGCTCGACGAGCACGACAAGCGCCTCGAAACCACCGCCCTGCCGCGCGTGGATATGTTCGGGCCGCACGCCGAGCGTCGCCGGCATGCCGGCTTCCGGCCGCACGGCAAAATCGTAGCCACTGACGTCGAGCCGCAAGCCCTCTGCCTCGAAATACATCCGTCCCTCGGCGGAATCCAGCCTGCCTTCGATGAAGTTCATGCCGGGCGAGCCGAGAAAGCCCGCGACGAAACGGTTGGCCGGTCGGGCATAAACTTCGGCCGGCGCGCCGATCTGCTGAATCCGCCCCTCCTTCATGACCGCGATCCGGCTTGCCAGCGTCATGGCTTCGATCTGGTCGTGCGTAACGTAGATCATCGTCGAGCGCAGGTTCTTATGCAGTTGCTTAATCTCGCGGCGCAGCTCGGCACGCAGCTTGGCGTCGAGGTTCGACAGCGGCTCGTCGAACAGAAAAACGCGCGCTTCGCGCACCAGCGCGCGGCCTATCGCCACGCGCTGGCGCTGACCGCCCGACAACTGCGAAGGTTTGCGTTCGAGCAAGGGTTCGAGATGCAGGATTTCGGCCGCGCGCTTGACGCGCTTGTCGATGTCGGCGGCCGGCGTGCCGTTGATCCGCAAGCCGAAGGACATGTTCCGCTCGACCGTCATCGTCGGGTACAAGGCATAGGACTGAAAGACCATGCCGATATGCCTATCCTTTGGATCGGCCCAGGTCATGTCCTCGCCGCCGATCTCGATGCGCCCGTCGCTCACGTCGATCAGGCCGGCGATGCTGTGCAAAAGCGTCGATTTGCCGCAGCCGGATGGCCCAAGCAGGACGAGGAATTCGCCTTCGCGTACGTCCAGATCGAGCGCGGGAATGATATTCATGCCGCTCAGCGTAATCTGAAGCTTCCGGATGGATACTTTTGACATATTTCAGCCTCCGCAGAGCCGCCTCAAGGAGGCTGGCGCCCCCTCGGGGGGCAGCGAACGTAGTGAGCGTGGGGGTTGCTCTATTAACCCTTGACCGCGCCGGCGGCAATACCCCGCACGAACCAGCGTCCGGAAATCAGATAGATCGTCAGCGGCACGAGCGAAGTCAGGATCGTCGCCGCCATGTTGACGTTGTAGGAGCGCTCGCCGGTCGTCGTGTTGATCACGTTGTTCAGTTGCACGGTCATCGGCAGATTCTCGCGGCCAGCGAAAACGAGGCCGAGAATGTAGTCGTTCCAGATACCGGTGACCTGCATGATGACCGCGACGATGATGATCGGCGTCGACATCGGAATCATCAGTTGCAGGAAGATGCGCCAGAAGCCACCGCCGTCGATGCGCGCCGCCTTGAAAAGTTCGAGCGGAATCGTCGCGTAGTAATTGCGAAACAACAATGTCATCACCGGCATGCCGAACATCGTATGAATCAGCACGATGCCGGGTAGCGAACTGAATAGCCCCGCCGACGCGAGCACGCGCACAAGCGGGAACATCATCACCTGCACCGGAATGAATGCGCCGAGCATCAGCACGCCGAACAGCAGATTCGCGCCGCGCGCGCGCCAGAACGACAACGCGTAGCCATTGAGCGCGCCAAAGAAGATAGAGAGCAGCGTGCTCGGTATGACGATCTTCAGCGAATTCCAGAAACCGCCGCGAATGCCGTCGCAGGCAAGACCCGTACAGGCCGAGGACCAGGCGGTAACCCAGGGTTCGAAAGTGAAATGGATAGGCGGCGCGAATAGATTGCCAAGGCGGATTTCGTCCATCGTCTTGAACGAAGTCACGAGCATCACGTAAAGCGGCATCAGAAAGAAAATCGCGGCGCTGACGAGGAAGGCATAAATGCCGATCCGCGCGATGCTCATATGCGGGCGTCTGGCGCCTTTGGCTTTCGATTGCATCATTTTTCCTTCGCGCGGCTGCGTGCATACATGAAGGGCGCCAGCAATGCGAGCACCGAGAGCAGCATCACGATCGAGCCGGCCGAGGCCAACCCGATGTTCGCGCGGCCGAACAAATAATCCATGATGAATTTGGCCGGCACTTCGCTCGCGTCGCCCGGCCCGCCCTGCGTCATCGCGACAACCGCGTCGTAGAGCTTGATCACCGCAACCCACAACAGCACGAAGGCCGTCGCGAACGAGGGCGCGAGCATGGGTACGACAATCGACATATATACGCGCCAGCGCGGAATGCCGTCGATACGCGCCGCTTTCCAGATTTCGTCGTCGACGCCACGCAGGCCTGCAAGCAGCAAGGCCATGACGAGACCCGAAGCCTGCCAGACACTCGCGATGACAATCGTGTACATCACGCGATCCTGCGTAACGATCCAGTCGAACTGGAATTGCGCAAAACCCAACTTGCGCACGACCGCCTGGATACCCAGACCGGGATTGAGCATCCACTGCCAGATCAGGCCGGTCGCCACGAAGGACATTGCATAGGGATAAAGGAAAATCGCACGCAAGAGGCCCTCGCCCCTGACGTTCTGATCGATGAATACCGCGAGTAGAAAACCGATCACGAGACAAGCGGCGATGAAAAGCACGCCGAACAACACGAGATGCTCGACCGAAACCTGCCAGCGTTCCGTATTGAATAACCGCACGTACTGCGCAAAGCCGACAAACTTGTCCGACGGAAACGTGCGCGAAGCAGTCATCGAGATTCTGAGCGACCAGAAGATCGTGCCCAGGTACGCGAAAATCACCGTCAGCAACATGGGCAGCAGCGCCGTGTAAACGACGCTGCCCTGGCGCAGGCTGCGCCTGGTTTTGGACATGGGGAAACTCCGGAGAACGGCAGCGGCGCCGACCGCCAAGACCTCACGGCGGCCGGCGCGGACTGGAACAATCAGCTCTTGATCGCGGCGGCGAACGCCTTTTGAACTTCGTCTATCGACTGGTTGTTATTCCAGAACTTGGAGATGATGTCCTGCAATTGGCCGTTCATATCGGGCGCAACCAGCATTTCCGGATTGGGCAACTGGCGCGATTTATCCTTCATGATTTCCACACCCTGCTTCGCGCAGGCATCGAGTTCGCCCATGTTGATATCGGTGCGAATCGGAATCGAACCCTTCTTGTTATTGAATGCAACCTGGGCTGCTGGCGAAGTCATGACGGTGGCAAGCAGTTTCTGGGCCTTCACGATTTCGGCATTGTCGGTCTTGGGAAAGACGAACACATCGCCGGCAACGATGTACGGCGACTTCGGACCGAAACCCGGGAAGCAGCCGAATTCCTTGCCCGCGACCTGCTTGGCCGTGGCGAATTCGCCCTTGGCCCAGTCGCCCATGATCTGTACGCCGGCCTTGCCTGCGATGACCATCGCGGTCGCATCGTTCCAGTTACGACCCGGCGAGCCCTGATCGACATAGTTATGCAGGCGCTTGAAGTCGGTAAGGACCTTCTTGAAAGCCGGCGAATTGACGGCACCGACATCCTTGTCGCGATAAACCTTCAAATACAGATCGCGGCCGCCCGAGTGCGCGAAAATTGCATCGAAGGTAATTTTTTCCTGCCAGCCCTGGCCGCCGAGCGCGAGCGGCACAAGACCGGCCGCCTTGAGTTTGTCGAGGTCGGCGAAGAGTTCGTCCATGCTTTTCGGCTCGTCCTTGATACCAGCCTTGGCAAACGCAGCCTTCGAATACCAGAACCATGCCGGCATATGAATATTCACCGGGGCAGCGTAGAAGTGGCCATTCACCTTGATGCTCGTGAGGACCGGACCGGGCAGGATCTGATCCCATTTTTCCTTGGCCGCAACGTCATCGACATTGTTCAGCAGGCCTTCGCCGATCACGTCGTGAAACTGCTGCGAAGTATTGAACTGCGCTGCCGCCGGCGGGTTGCCGCCGACGATGCGGTTGATGGCCGCGGCGCGCGCCTGCTCGCCCCCCGCCACCGCGCTGTCTACCCATTCGCCGCCGGCGGCGTTGTAAGCCTTGGCGAATTCCTTGATCGCAGCCGATTCGCCGCCCGATGTCCACCAGTGGATCACTTCGGCCTTGGTGCCCGCCGCTTGCGCGCCAGTAGCAGCGCCGAACGCAAGGAGGCTTGCCACGAGGGTCTTCCTGGTATTGAACATGCATGTCTCCTCTGTTGGGACTTGGGTCCCTTTTGTTGCGAGGCGCGGCCGCCCCGGACTTAAAACTGCAATCCTCCTATCTTCATGCCTTTTGCTTGCGTGCTTCGATGAAAGCCTTCACGGCCTTGGCGCTATTCTTTGCGGTACGCATCTGCGTTTTGTAGTCGACGTGAAAAATTCCGAAGCGGCGCTCGTAGCCATAGGCCCATTCGAAGTTGTCGAGGAGCGACCAGATGAAATAGCCGCACACATCCACGCCGGCCTTCATCGCCTCGTCCACTGCGTCGAAATGACGCTTCAGGTAGCTGATACGCTGCGCGTCGTCGACTTCGCCATCGATGACTTCATCATCCGAAGCCATACCGTTCTCGGTGATATAGACCGGCGGGAAATTCGGATAATCGCGCTTAAAGCCGATCAAAAGATCGCGCAGACCATCCGCATAGACCTCCCAGCCCATCTGGGTTCGCTCGACACCGGGCAATTCCACTTCCCGGAAGCCATGCGCGCCGTCGCTCTCGACGTTACTGCGAAAATAGTAGTTGATGCCGATGTAATCGATTTTCGTCGCGATCGTCTCCATATCGCCGGCAAGGATCAGCGGCTCGGTGCCGGGCCAAAGTTCGTCGAATAGCGCGGCCGGATAGCGCCCTTTGAACAGCGGATCGAACGGCCACGCGTTGTGCTGGATCTCGAACAGTTCGGCCGCGCGACAGTCGGCGGCCGAGTCGGTATTCGCGCGCGCATGGCCCACGTTGCAGACGATGCCGGCGAGCGCGCCCGCATCGTTCGCGCGCAAAGCCGTTATCGCCATGCCGTGACCAAGCAATAGATGATGCATCGCCTGCATCGCCTGTCGCAGCACGGCGCGCCCCGGCGCATGGCGAGCGACGCCATAACCGAGCATCGCCGAGCACCACGGCTCGTTGAGCGTGCTCCAGGCCGTCACGCGGCCGGCAAGTTCGCGGCTGACGAAATCCGCGTATTCGGCGAAGCGATAAGCGCTCTCGCGACTCGCCCAACCGCCACGGTCTTCGATGTGCTGCGGCAGATCCCAATGGTAGAGCGTGACGAAGCGCTCGATACCGCGCGCGCCCAGCCCGTCGAGCAGGCGTTTATAGAAATCCAGACCCTTTGCATTCGGACGACCCTTTTCGTCCATCACGCGCGGCCACGCAATAGAAAGCCGATAAGCCTGCAAGCCAAGAGCGGCTACAAGATCGAGATCGGATTCCCAACGATGATAATGATCGCAGGCGACATCGCCGTTATCGCCGTTGAGGACCATGCCGGGAGTATGAGAATACGTATCCCATATCGAAGCAATACGGCCATCTTCGCGCGCTGCGCCTTCGATCTGATAGGCGGCGGTCGCCGTGCCAATCAGAAATTGCGGCTGCCAGAACGCAGAATCCGCTGCCGGAAATAATGCTTGCGGAACGAATCGCGAAACCTTGTCCATGTCATACCTCCATCGCATGCGTTTGACTGCCTCTGAGCGCCGCTCACGTTGTTCTCGCTACGGGACACCTCGAAAAACTCCTGCTTTCGTCGCGATACTGAGTGGTTCGCGAAAAATTACTCCTTACATATCAAACATATGCTGTGTCGCAATTTTTCGTGTCAAACCTTGTCTCGCTTAGAAATCAGGGTTTTCGAGGCGCCTTACCGTGCAATAAAATTTCCGACCAAACTGGAACCGGTTCCATTCAAAGGCGCGAAATTTAGCATTCTGTTTTTTGGCTTGTCAATGCGGCAATGCAGCGCGAACCGCGCATTACCAAAACAGCGATAGATGATATTCGGCAGAAATAAAAATACGCAGAATACGTATCCGGTACTAGCCCGGTTTTCACGACACAAGAGTTTTCGTATTTTTTTATTTAATGGGAATTATTTAACACACAAAATCATCAATTCCACATTCATCCATTGTCGAATAAAGCAAATTTATGGATAAAGAGATTCTGTTTCTTGAGTCATTTCGATGCGCTCAAGACCGATCAACTCTTCAGGATTTTCTTCGATGTCTTCGCTCGACAAAGCCCTAAATCGCTTTACACAATCGTCTTGGGATATTTCGTTTCTTCGCTGGGGGATGGTCGTAATTTTCTTCTTCTTCGGCTACACGAAGTGGTTCGCGTACGAAGCAGAGGGCCTCTTTCCGCTGCTCGCCCGTAGTCCTGTCCTTGGATGGATGCTCGACGCCTTTGGCAAACAAGGCGCCAGTTATGCACTGGGCGTTGCCGAATGGGGCATCGGCGCGTTGATCGTCCTTGGCGCGTGGTTTGCGCGCGTTGGGATCATCGGAGCATTGGGTTCGGTAGTAACTTTCGCGACGACCCTTACGCTGATCGCCTCGACGCCAGGCGCATGGAAGGCCGAAGCAGGAGGCTTTCCCGCGATGGGCGGCGCGACGAGCTTCCTGATCAAGGATCTCATTCTTCTTGGCGCGTCTATCGTGTTGCTAAAGGTGGCTTTAAAGCAGACGCACAAAATAGCGTAAGCCGCTCGCCGACCCGCGCCGTACGGATCGACGCGGGAGCAGAAAACTTCGGCGCAATGGCTGGTAATCCACGCTGCGCCACATTGCGTGGCGTAGCGGCTCCCGGCAAGGCTCGAAACTCTGCGCGAACCGCGCAGCGAAAACACCGAACCTTGCGCGAGATCTTAAGCGTATTCGTCTACAAACTGCCCGGACGAGGCGACAGCCGATATGGATTTGGATTTATTTGCTGCGCTTTTGTCTGCCTGAGCGGCGACAGCTTGATCTGTATTTACAGCTTGGTTTTCATTGCCATTCGCGGCGGATTTTTTCTGGTTGGCCGCATCCATTTTTTGTTTGACACTGGCAATTTTTTCCGATATTTCTTTTATTTTCTCTTTACCTTCTGGGGTTTTGCTGGTTGCGCAATTCACGCAGTCGGACAACTGTGTCTGGAATTTAGCCAGTTGAGAAGCTAATCCAGCCGATGAGTTTTTGGTATATGCCGGGTTGGCAAAGGTCGTCGATCCCACTGCGTTCACCATTCATGACTCCAAGAAAGTGGCGAAAAATCATCAGAAAATACCGCTGATCCGAAGCCTCGCCTATTTTACAAGCTTTGTTGCGGCAAGGATTATGTTTTACTTGTTGACAGTATCAAGCGTCAAGAGTAGCGCGCAAGAATCAGAAAACTACGCCGGCGCGCAAGATCACGTTCGCATAGGGGCTGAATTCGCCGCTGCGCACGATGGCGCGGGCATGCGAGCAGAGCGCCTTGAATTTCTCGTGCGGCAGACTGGCGATCGGCGTCGCGCCAAGCAGCTCGGCGAGCCCGCTGGCGACGGCCGGGTTGCGGCCTTGCAGTTCGTCGGCCACGACCGCGCCTTCGACCTGCATTTCGCTGAGTACCACGCGCAGCACGTCGAGGAAGCGCGGTACGTTGGCGGTCAGCGCAAGATCGATGCGCTGCGGCCCGTCGGGAATCGGCAGTCCTGCGTCGCCGATGACGAGCATGTCGCCGTGACCCAGCTTTGCGATCAGGGCAGAGAGTTCGGAATGCAGCAGTGGTGTGCGTTTCATGGCGGCGACCTCGGCTTAAATGGACAATTCGCGGCGATACGGAATCGATGGCTGCGCACCGGCGCGCGTCACGCAAATCGCGCTGGCCGCCTGACCGAGCGCCGCTGCTTCGTCCAGACTCATGCCTTCGACAAGACCTGCGACGAGCCCGCCGATGAAAGTATCGCCGGCAGCCGTCGTGTCCACGGCCACGACATGCTGCGCGGGTAGATGGCGCTCGCCCGCCGCATCGACGATCACTACGCCTTGCGCGCCTAGCGTGATGAGCACATGAGCCACGCCTTTTTCCCGCAGCATCCGCGCAGCGGCAAACGCGCTCTGTGGATTCGTCACGGCAAGCCCGGTCAGCGCGCTCGCCTCGCTTTCGTTCGGCACCAAGAAATCAACAGCGGGCCAAAGTTCGTCGGGAATCGGACCTGCCGGCGCGGGATTGAGCAGGACGGGAACGCCGGCCGCTTTGGCGAGCGTCATCGCATGCACTACTACCGCCAGCGGCACTTCGAGCTGGAGCACGAGCAGCGCCGCCGCCGCGATGCGCGCAGCTTCGGCATCGAGATCCGCATTTGTCAGTCTGGCGTTCGCGCCGGGTGCGAGCATGATCCGGTTTTGCCCCGAATCTTCGACGAGGATCATGGCGACGCCGCTGACCTCGTTCGCCTGCTCGCGCACCGACGAGACATCGATGCCGTCCTGCGCCAGCCCACCGCGCAAGATCGCACCGAAGGCGTCGCTGCCTACGCGCCCTATCATGGCGACCGGCGCGCCGAGCCGCGCGCAGGCAAGCGCCTGATTCGCGCCCTTGCCACCAGGCAGCGTCGCGAAGTGGCGGCCGGTCAGCGTTTCGCCGGCCGCCGGCACGCGCGCAGCGCGCATCACCAGATCCATATTGAGACTGCCGACAACGACGACCGGCCGGCCGCCGCGCAACTTTATCGTTCCACTCATGCCCGCACCTTGTTCTGGGGTCGTGTTTCGCTTTGCCATAGCGCGGTCGAAGCGCGGCAGACTAGCTCCGGATCGAGAATGATCCGCCTGGGTTCGCTGCGTGCGGTCTCCACGCGTTCGAGCAGCAGTTCGGCGGCCAGCGTGCCGATGCGGACTTTAGGCTGCGCAATCGTCGTGAGGCCCGGGTTGGCGAACGCGGCAAGTTCGATGTCATCGAAACCGACGAGGGACAGCGCGCCGGGCACATCGACGCCGGCCTCGCGCGCGGCGGCCAGGGCGCCTATCGCCATCAGGTCGTTGCAGGCGAATACGGCGCTCGGACGCAGGGGGCGTTTGAGCAGCGCCTGCATCGCAAGATAGCCGCCGCGCGGCGTGAAGTCGCCGCGTACCAAGTCGCCCTCATGGCGCGCGATGCCGGCCGCCGCGAGCGCACGCTTCCAGCCCGCGCGCCGTTGCGAACTCGGCGATAAACCAGGCGGGCCGCTAATGCAGACGACATTCGGATGGCCAAGCGCAATCAGATGGCGCGTCGCCATCTCGCCGCCCGCCTTATGATCTACCTCGACCAGATCGCTGGCGAGCGAGTCTACCTCTCGGTCGAGCAGCACGAGCGGCATGCGCACGTCCGCCAGCATGGCCGCGACCTCGGATTCGCTGCCCGAGGCGACGAAAATCAAGCCGTCGATACGCTTTTCGGTCAGCACTTTCAGATAGTTGGCCTGGCGGCCTGCGTCGTCGTTCGAGTTGCAGAGGATCAGGTTGTAGCCGGCCGCATAGCAGCGCTCTTCGACGCCGCGGATGATCTCGGCGAAGTAGGGATTCGAGTTGTTCGGAATCAGCATGCCGAAGCTGCGCGTCGTGTTGTGCTTGAGGCTGCGCGCCACGGCGCTCGGCACGTAAGCGAGCGCGCCTATCGCTTCCTCGACGCGCGCGCGCGCCGCCTCGCTGACAAAACGCGTGCCGTTGACTACATGCGACACCGTGGTCACCGACACCTTGGCACGCAGCGCAACATCCTTGATATTGGCCATTTGGCGTGCCGCTCAGCCCTGACGGTTACGCCGTTCGCGATACATGTCGAGCACGACAGCAAGGATAATCACGCCACCGGTGATGATGCGCTTGGTCGGCTCGCTCGCGCCGATCTGCGCGAGCCCGGCTTCGAGCACCGAGATCACCAGCACGCCGAAGAAGGTATTGACCACCGATCCGCGCCCGCCCATGAGGCTGGTGCCGCCGATCACGACCGAGGCGATCACGACGAGTTCGGCGCCGATGCCGGCGTTCGGGTCGGCCGCTTCGAGGCGCGAGGACTGGAACACGCCGGCCAGCCCTGCGAGCAAGCCGGCAATCGCAAAGACGGCGATCTTGATCGGCCGTGGATCGACGCCCGCCAGCCGCATCGCCTCCTCGTTGGTACCGATGCCGACCATATAGCGGCCGAACACCGAGCGCGTCAGCACGAGCTGGGCGGCGGCGACGATCAACAGGGCAATCACGAAGGCCGGCGAAATGCCGCCGAATAGGGGCGCCGAGAGCCAGTCGATCGCGCTGCCGATGTATTGCGTACGCGAATCGGTCGCGATGTAGGCCGAGCCGCGCGCAACTTCGAGCATGCCCAGCGTCACGATGAACGACGGCAGACGCCAGCCGACCGAGATCACGCCATTGAGCAGACCCGCGATAAGCCCGGTACCCATCGCAATCAGCGTGGCCGGGAACAAGGGCAAGTGCCAGCCTAGCATCGCAATGCCGGCCGCCGCACCCGCGAGCGCCATGACCGAGCCGACCGATAGGTCGATGCCGGCGATGATCAGCACGAAGGTCATGCCGACGGCCGTAACCAGGATCGCCGGAATATCGTTGGCAATCGTAATGAAGGTGCCGACCGAGAAGAAGTATTGGCTCAGCGACGAGAATAGCGCGACCATCAGCACGAGCGCCACGATCAGACCGATGTAGTTGCCGAGCGCGCCGGCGAGCAGGCTGGGTTTGCGCAATGGCGCTTGGTTGTGTATTGGCGTCGATGACATTCGGGTTCAGGCCGGCAAGGGTTGTACGGATTGGGAGGGGGAGCTGGCAAAGGCGCTGAAGGCCGCTTCGAGCAAAGCTTGTTCGCTCCATTGGCCACGCTCGAAGATGCGCACGAGGCGGCCCGCGCTCATGACCGCGATGCGGTCGCACACGGCCATCAGCTCGCGCAGGTCGCTCGACACTATCAACTGCGCCTTGCCGGCTGCGGCGAGGCGGTCCATCTGTGCATAAATGTCGGCGCGCGCGCCGACGTCCACACCGCGCGTCGGCTCGTCGAGCAGCAGCACGTCGCAATCGCGATGCAGCCAGCGTGCGAAAACTACTTTCTGCTGATTGCCGCCCGATAGTTCGCCGACCGCCTGTTCCACCGAGTGGCTGCGAATGCCGAGCGTGGTCCGCCAGCGTTCGACCTGTTCGCCTTCCATGCGCGTTTGCAGGAAGCCCTTGCGCGCCACGCTGGCGACCTTGGCGAGCGTGGCGTTGATACGGATCGCCAACGGCAGCAAGAGGCCCTGAGCCTTGCGGTCTTCGGTGACAAGCCCGATGCCACGGCGCACGGCCTGCATTGGCGAACCCATCCGCACGGCTTTGCCGCCTAGCAGGATTTCACCACCGTCCTTGCGATCCGCGCCGTAGATCAAGCGTAAAAGCTCGGTGCGCCCTGCCCCGACCAAGCCGGCAAGTCCGAGGATTTCGCCGTGCCGGAGCGCAAGGCTCACCTCGCGTACACAGGACCCGCGCGACAGCCCGCGCACTTCGAGCGCTACGGCGCCAGCCGGGCGAGCCGGCCTGTCTTCGTTCTGCAGCACATCGCGGCCGACCATCAGGCGCACGATTTCGTCCTGCGCAAGCCCGGCCATCGGCCGCGTAGCGATATGGCGACCGTCGCGCAGCACCATCACGCGGTCGGCAACTTCGCGCAGTTCGTCGAGCCGGTGCGAGATATAAACAATGCCGACGCCGCGCGCCTTAAGTGCGGCGATCTGACGGAACAAGTGCTCGATCTCGCGACTCGTCAAGGTCGCGGTCGGTTCGTCGAGAATCAACAGCCGGCACTCGCCCGCGAGGTTGCGCGCGATCTCCACCATCTGCTGATGCCCGACGCCGAGTTGGCCAACCGGTGTGCGCGGATCGATGTCGCTAAGCCCAATACGCGCCATGAGCTGCGCGGCCTCGTCTGCCAGCGCAGCGTCGCGAATAAAGCCGGCACGGTTGGGCAGCCGGCCGAGGCAAAGATTCTCAGCCACCGACAGCGTGGCAACGAGGCCGAGTTCCTGCAACACCATACGCACGCCCTGCCGCTCGGCATCCTGGCGCGATGTCGGCGCATAAGGCTTGCCCGCGAGCATCATGCTGCCCGTGGTCGGCACGATCAGGCCCGCGACGATTTTCGACAGCGTGCTCTTACCCGCGCCGTTCTCGCCCGTCAGCGCCAGCACTTCGCCGTACGCCAGCGTCAAACCGACCTCGGCCAGCACCGGCGCGGCGTAATGTTTGCCAAGATTGTCGCAATGAAGAAGCGGCGCGGAGACCATATCTATCCTTGGGGGAAACCGGGGCGGCGCGCCAGGCACCGCCCCGATGTTTTGCAGCGCGCTTACTTCGTGATCAGCTTGACCGGCGTTTGCACGACGCCAGGCAGATCCTTTTGCGACTTCTTGCCCTTGATGGCTTCGAGCGCGGTTTCGATACCGAACACCGCCTGCTGCGCCGCGAACTGATCGGCCGTGGCGAGCACGCGGCCGTCCTGCAGCATCGGCTTGATCGCCGAAATATTGTCGTAGCCGACGACCTTGACCTGCCCCGCCTTGCCGGCCGTCTTCACCGCAGCGACCGCACCGAGCGCCATATTGTCGTTACCGCAGAGCAAAGCCTTCAGATCCGGATGTTCGCGCAGCATTGCCGAGGCCACGGTATTGCCTTTCTCCAGTTCCCACTGGCCGGACTGCACGCCGACCACATTCGCGCCGGCAGCCTTCATCGCATCCTGAAAACCTGCGGTGCGGTGCTGCGCATTCGTCGTCGTCGACACGCCTTCGAGGATGCCGACCTTGTCGCCCGCCTTGATCTGCTTGGCGAGGAAATCGCCGACGAGTTTCGCCCCCTTGCGGTTGTCGGGTCCGACGAAGGGTACGACGATGCCCTTGTCCTTGAGCGCCGCGTCATCGAGTTTGTTGTCGATATTGATCACCAGCACGCCCTTGTCTACCGCCTCCTTGACGACCGGCACGAGCGCCTTGGAATCGGCCGGTGCCAGCACGATTGCATTAACGTGCTCGACGAGCATCTGCTGGATGATCTTGATCTGCGCCGCGGTATCGGTTTCGTCCTTGATGCCGTTGGCGATCAGATCGTATTCGGCAGCGTGCTTCTTCTGGTGTGCACGGGCGCCGTCCTGCATGGTCTGGAAAAACTCGTTGGCGAGCGACTTCATGACCAGCGCAACCTTGGGCTTGGCGTCGGCCGCGAAAACCGGCGCCGAGGACAGGGCGAGACTGGCGGCGAGCAAGGACAAAGACTGCAACGCGATACGGCGAGTGTTCATTGAATCCTCCTATGCGGTTCGAATCCTGCTGATGCGTTCTACGGTTTTCTGCCCGCGAGCGCGTTTTTGTCTGCAATCGGGCAAACGTTTGCGCAAACGTGTGCCCGATTATAGAAAAGACATGGGACGGTGCAAGGGATTTCGATTTTGCAGCGCAGCACAAGCGCGCCTGATCGAAGCGGAAAATTTTCAGAACGATGAATTACGCGCGCAAGGAGGCGTTGCCGCGAGGCAAAAAAACACTTGCAGGCAGCGCGTAACAGCCCTGCCCGCAAGGAAAAAGCGTGGCGCGAAGGAGAGAGAGACGCCACGCGATGCGAGAGATGCAAAACCCTTATTGCAGATCGATACGACCGTAGACGCCGTTCGCTTCGTCGTTCGGTCCTGCCGCATAAAACAGCGTGTTGGTCGGCTGGCTGTTGAGGCCGTTGCCGAAGGCAATGCCCCAGAGACCATCGAGCGCGAGCGGCGTACCATCCTGGCTGAGCGTACCGCTCAGCGCGCCGGTGGCCGGATCGAAGGCGTTGATCTTTCCGTCGCCGAAATTGGCGATCAGCAACCTATTGCTGAAGTCGCCGAAATTCGCCGGCGCCATCGCAATGCCCCAGGGCGCATCGAGCACGCCCCCCGCAATGAGGTGTTGCAGCAGGTTGCCGTCGGCATCGAATACGGCGACCGCACCGAGGCCGGCGCCGTGCACATCGTCTTGCGCGTTGGCGTCCTGCATCGCGTAGGTCACGTAGAGCTTCCCTCCGATCGCCTGGATGCCGAATGGCGCGAATCCCGCCGGGATCGCCGCATCCTTGAAACCGCCGGCGGGTGTCGCCGGGGCATAGTTCGAATCGAAGACATCTATCTTGTTATTGTGAAAGTCGGTCGCGTAAATGAAATTCACGCCGCCCTTGCTCGCAATCGCCAATCCTTTGTAAATTGCGCCGGAAGCGCTGTTATCGACCGCCGCAATCGCGTGAGTCATGTCGGCGCTCGGCGACCAGCCGCTAATCACGCCGCCCTCGCCCGCGAAGATGAACAAGGCACTACCGCTGGCCGCAGCGCCCGTGACAAGAAAGCCTCCTCCGCCGTTATAGACAATGCCAGTGGGATCGCCCGGCACAGTAACGACGAGCGACTGCGGCACGCCGTTACCGTCGTAAAGCGTCGAAGTTCCCGAATGGTTATTCGTAACCCATACGAAGCCATTCGGATTGAACGCGATACCCCAAGTGTTTTTCAGGCGTACATCCGTGTAAGCAGCGGACGCGCTGCCGTCCGATACGACGACTGCCGCCTTGTAGGAAGCGCCCACGACCGGCGGCGCGGATGGCGGCGTCATCGAATAACCGCCACCATCGCCGCCACCGCCACCGCAGGCCACGAGTCCCAAAAGAACGAGTCCCCCCGCGACCGAGCCCCACCGCATGCCAAAGCGCTTCATGCCCGATTCTCCTTGCGCGTCGGGCGAGCCGGCCCCCGCGCATAAACGCAGCGCAGAAACGTCTTCTGCGACGGTAGGTGCGGGGATAGTCGCGGAAAGTTACCGGGATGCGCGGGAAAAGTCAGCGCAGCGCAGCCCACCCTGTATTCGCGCTTGCGCGCGCTGCCGTCGCGCCCGCAGCGCAGCCGCTGCCATTACCCAAGGACGCCAGCGCCACGCAGGCGTCGATGCTCTCTCCGCTTTGGGTCGTATGCATGCTGCGTTTGAGGATCGCGAAAATCCGCGCGGCATCGAGCCGCGGATTGGCGGCAAGCAACAAGGCAGCCGCCGCGCTGGCATGCGCGGCAGAGAACGAGGAGCCGCTGTCGTAATCGTAATGCGCGGCGGGCGCGAGCGTCAGGATGTCCTGCCCGGGCGCGGCCAGCATACGCTGGCCCAGGCTTGGCCAGTCGGCCCGGGCGACGGCAATGACACCCGGTACGCCGAGCGGGAAGCCGTCCAACCTGCCGTCGGGCGGAACGGCCGCAATGACAATGCGCTGCTGTGCCAGCGCGCGGGCAAGCAGGCGCGAGAGCAAAGCGTCGGGCGGCCCGCCGAGGCTCAGGTTGATGATCTGCGCATCCATTGCCATCGCCGCTTCCAGCGCCTGCGCCAGCGTGAACGAATTGCATTCGGCGGCGCTACTCGCCCCCGTCTGCCAGCACGCCTTCAGCACCGTAAGACGCGCCTCGGGCGCGACGCCGACAATCCCCTCGCCATTGTTCGCTACGGCGGCGATCACTCCGGCCAGGGCCGTGCCATGTCTATCCTTTTCGAAGCGCGCAGCATCGCTGTCGACAAAATTGCGCGTCGTCGCGATGCTCGTTCGCAGATCCGGATGGCGAACGTCGGCGCCAGTATCGACCAGCACGACGCGCACACCGGCGCCGCGCGTGAACTTGTGTGCAGCAACTGTATCGAGTTCGACGAAACCGCGTTGCAGCATCGCGTAAGGGTCGTTGTAGCCTTCCGCAAAGGTCTTGAAGCTTTGCAGGGCTTGCGCAATTTCGATCCGTTTGTCATTACGCAGCGCGGCCAGCACGGCCTCGCCCGAAACATCGCGCGGCAATTCGGCAAGCACGCAATGCAGCCCGAGGCTGCGGATCGGCCAAGCGGCCGCTTCGCGCAGAGCGTACTGCTGCTCGATGTCGCGGATGTTCGTCTGCGCGACGCTGCCCGCCGTGTAGGGCATGCGCATGACGTAGACGCCGGGCGTAGCGCCGGCCTGCATTGCAATCGGCATGGCAGGATTGGCAACGGCGATAACCAGATACCGGCTCGGCTCGACAAGCGCACGCGAAGGCGCGTCCGTACGTACGCCGGGCATGCTTGCGCAGGCGGCAAGCAACCACAGCATACCGACCACGCAGGCGCGGCTCGCTTTCATCGAACGCTTTGCGCGTCGGCGATGGGCTCGACCATCCTCACGCCAACTGTTGCGCGCAGACGGGCAAGCCGGTCTTCGCGCGCGCGCGCGGCCGGACGCGGCGCCAGCGTATAAGCCCCCGCTTCGTTCGGGCCGCCAACGACTTCGAGCTGCAGGTTTGCCAGCAATTGCGCCAGTTCCCCGATCCGCAATTCAGGCGCCAGCACGATGCGGATTTCGCCGTGGCGCGCATCCGTGCGTGCATCGGATAGCGTGCGAAAGTGCGCGGTCGGCGCGTCGCGCGCGATCAATCCTAAGCCCAGCAACGCGATGCCCACGCCTTCTATGACGACGGTCGCCGCGAGCGCGCCGACAAACAGGCGCGAACTACGACGCGCGCGAAAACCCGATTGCGGCGCAGCCTGCCGCGATACTTCCTCGACCGCTTCGATGCGGGCCCGTAGCAGCGCGAACCCGGCATCGGAACCCGAATCCTTCCAAGCATCGCCCAGGATTGCCGACTGCAAGCGCTGTTGGCGGCTCAATTCCTCGCGACAATCCTCGCACTGCTCAAGGTGCGCATCGGCTGCGCTGCGCAGGGCTTGCTCCGCTGTGCCATTGACGAGCCACGGAATGGCATCCCAGACCCGGCGATGTATCGATTCGGAACGGCACTCAATCTTCATCGCCATACGCCTTCCCCTCGCCAATGCAGGGCCGGAGCGTCTCCTGCCGCAGCATCCGGGGCACTTCGGAAAGTGCCGGCAGCAGATTGCGCAGCTTGATCCGCGCATGAAACATCCGCGCCTTCACGGTACTGAGCGGGCAGACCATGATCGCGGCGATCTCGTCGAGCGAATGGCCCAGGCCATAGGCCAGTTCCAAAGTCAGACGCTGTTCGGGCGGCAAGCGCGCGAGCCCCTTGGCCACCCAGTCCGCCTGTTCGTGTTCGACGAACGGCTCGCAGGCCGGCTGGCTCTTCTCGTCGAGCGAGACTTCCCCCGCGCCGGGGTCGCCGCGGTCGCGCAGGCTTTTGAGCATGCAGCGATAGGCGATGCCCATGATCCAGGTCGATACGCGCGAATCGCCGCGAAAGCCGTCGGCCTGGCGCCAGACGATCCAGAATGTGTCGTTGACGACCTCATCGATCACGTCCTGGCGCCGCGTCTGCCGCGCGAGAAAACGGCCGAGGCGCAAACGGTAATGCCGATACAGCGTTTCGAGCGCGACGCGCTCCCCGCCGGCAATTGCCCGGATCAGCGCGGATTCGTCCAGCCCTGGCGCGTGCGCAGGTGGCTCCAAAGGGTGCGTCGAAGGCTTCGGCTTGAGCATGGCGTACCCGCACGAGGGATGACGAGAGTAAGTACCGACGCGGCTTGGAAACGTTGCGGCGCGATGTGGTTTTTGCTTAAAAATGCCAGATCGCGCTGCCGCTCCAACGGTTCGCGGCCTTGCTGCCGAACAAGCGCTTTGCGTCGGCGCTCGTTGCAATATAGGCAAGACCGAACTGGACTTTGGCCAGACGCAGCTCGACGCCGGCGTTGCCATAGGTATAGCCCGTATCGAACAGTCGATGAAGATCGCGATAACCGATACCCGCGACCAAGCCCACATATTCGGAGACGGGATAACGGGCCGTCAGATCGCAAGCCGCCGTCGGCGCACGAGGCGTCCAGCCGAATTTCGTGTTCGGCGACAGCGACACGGTGAAGGCGAGCATGTCGCGCCAGGCAAGACTCGCGGAAAACTCATCGTAGGCATAGTCGCGCAGATAATCGCTGGCCGGATACGCGTAGTGCAGATAACCGAGCTGGGCGCTCCAGTCCTGCAACGGCGACCAAGCATAGCCCGCGCGCGCCAGCAACTGAGCCGACTCCGGGTGGTATTCGTCAGGATCAACCAGATCGGCCGCAAGGCCGAGAAACCAGCCTTGCGTATCGTAATAATCGACCGCGGCATGAGGCACGACAGCGTGACTATTGAGCGCAACGCCGCGGATCAGAACGTCGGAAGCGATGCCGAGGCCAAAATCCCAGTCCCCCGCCCTCGCCGCACCGGCCAGCAAAACGAGAAACACCGCCACACCCAGGCGGAATTGCTGCACGGCAGATTCCGGTTTCGGCATGGGCCACTCCGCGCGAGGTCGCAGCGTGCAAGATACCGTCTCTCGGCAAATCCATGACAGTCAAATTTCCCGTGCGGCAGGCGAAATTAATGGGCTTGCTCGACGGTTTCTCTCCTGGACTTGATTCAGATCGTCTCCGCGCGCGGCGGTCAGCGATTTACTAAGGTAAATAGTAGGCAAACAGGAGCATGGAATGGACAAGGCGTTCGAACATCGCGCAGGCAAGAACTACGGCCTCTTCGGTCTTGGCAGGCAGCACAATGTGGACCCGGCCGGTAACACCACCGATGGCGACACGATAGTCGGACGCATCGAGGGCAATGTCGGGCTTTGCCTGCTCGGCGTCGATGCGCCGGAACTTGCGCTACCGCTGCCCGGCAGCGAAACCTTCGTGGCGACGGATCATCCGGCCTGGGAAGCCTTCCTCGCCGATCCGTTCGCCGCGCATCTGCCCCCGCTGCCGCTCGCGCCATCGCTCTGCGAGCATCTGCTCGCGCGGATAGGTAACGGTTGCGGTGCCAACCACCATCGTCACGCGCTCGCCGCCTCACGCGGACTCGCGGCCGAAATCGCCGCCGATCTTGCGGCAACCGGCAAGAAACCGCAGGACTTCCGTTTCAAGGTGTTATTTGAACGTGAAATGATGGACGCCTACGGCCGCCTGCTCGGCTGGATCGGCATCGAGGACGCCGACTGGCATCCGCCGAGCTACAACCACCGGATGATGCTCAAGAGCCTCGCCCTGCCCTACTACATCTGGCCCAACATCTCACCGTTCCGCCATGCGCCGAACCTGCGCGCCGCCGTGCCGGCGCCGGGAATGCTGGCCCAGATCGCCGAGAACGACGGCAAGCTCGCGCGCTCGCGCGCCTGGTTCCAGGCCAACCGCGAAGCCGGCATCGGCGTGTTCGATTTCGACGACCCGCTGCGCCTGCATCCATTCGAAATGCGCTACCTATCGCAGCGTCGCGTGCCGGATCGCTGGCTGATCGACCTATCGCGCAAGAGCGATGCGCTGCTGCATCCGCAGCGCTACCACGAGATCGCGAATCCGGAAGACCGGCTCTTCGTACCCGACGATTATCTCGACCTGTTCCTTGCCAAGGGCTGGCGGACGGAAGGGCTTTGAGGGGCGATTAAAATCACGCCAACTCCGGCTCGATCACGCAGGCTTCGAACGCTGCTTGCAAGGCCGGCGCAGAAAGGCCGCGACCGATCAGAACGATGCGGCTCGTCGGCGTCTCAGTGCCCCAGGCGCGGCCATAGTCGAAGCCGGCGATCCGGTGTACGCCCTGAAAGATCAGGCGGCGCGGCTCGTTGGCGATGAACAGGATTCCCTTGTAGCGCAACAGATCGTCTCCGCTGCCTTCGATCAGCGCTTCGACGAAACCCGAAACCGCATCGAGATCGAGCGCGCCTTCGGTTGCAAGCACGCGCGAGACGATCGCGTCGTCCCAGGAACGCTTTGGTCGTCCGAAAGCGTCCTTGTCGGCGGACTCGGTAGCGCGTAGGCGGGCGGGCGCAAGGCCGCGTTCGTCGAGCGAAAAGCCGCCTATCGCAAGCAACTCTCGCCAGTCGGCCGCGCCATGCAGCACATTGGCAATCGGCGCGCGCGCGTTGATCGCGGCAAGTCGCGCGTGGACCGCCGCCAGCGTGGCGCCATCGACAAGATCGCTTTTGCTCACGAGCAGCCGGTCGGCGAATGCGATCTGCGCGGCAGCGACGCGTTCGCGGTCGAGCTGCCCCATGATGTGAGGCGCATCGACGAGCGCGAGCACGCCGTCGAGCATGAAGCGCTCGCGCAACGCGTCTTCCCAAAAAAAGAGCTGAACCAGGGGCCCCGGATCGGCCAGCCCCGTGCATTCGATAATCAGGTGATCGAAGGCAATTTCGCCGCGCGCGCGGCGTGCGTGCAAATCGAGCAGCGCAGCCGACAATTCGCCGCGTACGCTGCAACAGATGCAGCCATTCGAGAGTTCGACGAGCGTGGCCGCGCCCGGCGCGACGAGATCGCCGTCGATGCCGACGGGGCCGAATTCGTTCTCGATCACGGCGATCCGCTGCCCGTGCGGTGCAGCCAAAAGACCGTTGAGCAAGGTGGTTTTGCCGGCGCCGAGAAAACCGGTGAGAAGCGTGACCGGGATCGCTGCGTCCATCATGAACCTTTAAAAAAATGTCCCGGGAAAAATCGGCGGATGGCGTGCGCTGCGCACGCCATCCGCGCTTACGCGGACATCCCGGTCCGCCTCAACAACATCTACCGTTGCGGTTGCCTTCGAAACGCGCGGCCTGACGCTCGCGGAAGAATTCTTCGTAGCTCATCGGCTCGCGCTCCGGATGAACGGTTCGCATGTGTTGAACATAAGTGTCGTAGTCGGGCAAGCCCACCATCAGGCGGGCTGTCTGCCCCAGATACTTGCCCATACGGGCCAGGTCCTTGAACACGGCAAGCCTTAAACGCGCGCCGGCATCGGCTCGAAAGCCGATTCCTTCGCCGTCGCGTGCGTGGTGGCGCGTGCCCGCAGCGCAGCGCGCACGCCGAAGATCAGCACCGACAGCACGACGAAGATGAAGATGCCCGCCAGGCTCGCATCGACGTAGTCGTTGAAGATGACCTGCTGCATCTGCTCGATGCTCTTGGCCGGCGCGAGTATTTCGCCGCGCTCGGCCGCGGAACCGAACTTGGCCGCATGCGCAAGAAAGCCCACCTTCGGGTTCTCGCTGAAGATCTTCTGCCAGCCGGCCGTGAGCGTGCAGGCGAGCAGCCAGATCGTCGGCGCCACCGTGACCCAGGCATAACGTTCGCGCTTCATCTTGAACAGCACGACGGTCGCCAGCGTCAGCGCCACTGCAGCGAGCATCTGGTTCGCCACGCCGAACAGCGGCCACAGCGTGTTGATGCCGCCGAGCGGATCGACCACGCCCTGGTAGAGGAAGTAGCCCCAGGCCGCCACGCATAGCCCGGTAGCAATCAGGTTTGCAACCAGCGATTCGGTGCGTTTCAAGGCCGGCACGAAGGTGCCGAGCAGATCCTGGAGCATGAAGCGGCCGGCGCGCGTGCCCGCATCCACGGCGGTCAGGATGAAGAGCGCCTCGAACAGAATCGCAAAGTGATACCAGAAGGCCATCATCGCCTTGCCGCCGATCGCGCCCGACAGGATGTGCGCCATGCCGACCGCGAGCGTCGGCGCTCCGCCTGCGCGCGCGATGATCGTCTTCTCGCCAACGTCCTGCGCGGTCTGCGTCAGCATCTCGGGTGTGACGATAAAACCCCATTGCGAGATCGTCTGCGCGGCGGTTTCGGCCGTCTTGCCGAGCACGGCCAGCGGACTGTTCATTGCGAAGTAGACGCCCGGCTCAACGCAGGCCGCAGCGACGAGCGCCATGATCGCGACGAAGGATTCCATCAGCATACCGCCGTACCCGATGAACGGCATGTGCGATTCGTTTTCGATCAGCTTCGGCGTCGTGCCCGAGGAGATCAGCGCATGGAAACCGGAGACGGCGCCGCAAGCGATCGTGATGAAGAGGAACGGGAACAGGTTGCCCGACCAGACCGGCCCCGTGCCGTCGATGAAACGCGTGAACGCCGGCATCTTCAGATGCGGCGCAACGAACAAAATGCCGATGGCAAGGCCGACGATGGTGCCGATCTTGAGGAAAGTAGACAGATAGTCGCGCGGCGCGAGCAGCAGCCAGACCGGCAGGATGGAGGCGATGAAGCCGTAGCCGATCAGCAGCCAGCAGAGCTGCGTGCCGGTGAAGGTGAAGGCGTGCGCCCAGGCCGGATCGGCGGCCACCCACTGGCCGCCGAAGAT